>NZ_VDCQ01000001.1 GCF_006265175.1 Paenibacillus hemerocallicola
TTTTTTAACCTCCCGTGTCTCAACCTATGGGAGCATTATAATCGGTCACACCTTATGTTTGCACGGCGATACGGTTGGTTCCGTGCAGCTTGCTCGGCAAATACGAGCCGGATTGCTCGATGCCGGGGTTGAAATCCGAAAACTTAGTGAATGGTATTGATTCTTAGTAATGTATTTCTTCACCAGACAATTAAATTCAAGCTTAATCGTTATGATCGATTTTGATTCAATACATTGTTAATCTCTAAGGCATACCGGATTTTACTAAATGACTATTTTAATCTATTTTGTGATACGATAGTCCATAAGATTAAACCATTCAACAGAGGTGACAACCATCTTGGATCGTAAGGAACGACTGAAAGAGCTCGCCGCAGAATTCAATGCATGTCAACGAGCATTAACTGCGATTGGAGATGAAACGCGACAATCCATTATTATGGCTTTAATCGACGGCGAGAGTGAATGTAAACAAGGGATTCGGGTAGGGGAGCTTACAGCGAGGACAAATTTGTCCCGTCCGGCAGTGTCCCATCATCTGAAGGTATTGAAAGATGCCAATTTAATCGGGATGAGCCGGGAAGGCACGATGAATTATTATTATTTGGATATTGTGAGAAGCGATATTTTCAAGCTGAAGAGGCTTTTTGACAACATTGGACACTTTATACACGATTATCAGGACGAATCCTCTCCCTGATAAACGGAGGTGGTATTGATGTCCGATACAATCAGGGTTCCAGAAGGTCACGCAGTCCATGAACAACTGTTGAAGATGGGGATAAACTCGATTGAGTTGTGATACAGCAAAACGAAAAAAGGAGGGATTCTCAATTGGAAAATTACGTTTTGAATAATGGCGTTGTAATGCCAAAGGTTGGACTCGGTGTATATAAAATTAAAAGTAAAAACGAAGACGCATTAATATGGGCATTGAAAAATGGGTACCGACATCTCGATACCGCGGCTTTCTATCATAATGAGGAGCTTATTGCCAGTGCGATCAAAAAGTCGGGCGTAAAAAGAAGCGACATCTTTATAACGACAAAGGTTTGGAGTTCGGATCTTGGAAAAAAGACGAAACAAGCTTTTGAAACGAGTCTGAAAAAGCTGCAGACCGATTATATCGATCTTTATTTAATCCACTGGCCGGTGGCCAAGTACGTCGAAAGCTGGCGAATCATGGAGGGGTTATATGAAGAGGGGAAAATAAGAGCAATTGGTGTGGCTAATTTTGAACGCAATCATCTCGAAGAGGTGTTGGAACACGGAACCATCATTCCTGCGGTAAATCAAATACAAACTAACCCTTTCTTGCAACAAAATAAACTCCATGAATACCTGGTAAAACACAACATACAACACGTAGCATGGGGGCCTTTCGGACAGGGAAACAAGCAGTTGTTCAATCATCCTGCGCTGACAGAAATTGCGGACAGGCACGGTAAAACTACGGCGCAAGTCATGCTCAGGTGGAGTATCCAGCGAGACATCGCGGTTATTCCAAAATCCATTAATCCCGAAAGACTGAGGATAAATATGGATATATTCGATTTTCGCTTATCTGAGGAAGAAATGACACGAATATCTGCACTAGAAAGAAACAAAAGAGGATTTAACGATCCGAACAACAAGTTTTTTTTATGGGTAACCCGTTTTATTCGATAACATGATCATAATAGATCCGGTACTAATAAACTGAAGGACGCACGTATTCATAGTGTAGCTGCAGATGTGACCCATTATGATGCGGTAATTGCCGGGATTCCAGAAAAGGTTGACTATATGGCGGATTTTGTTGGTCGTCCACGGAGATGAATCGGCAGTCGTTCTATGCTGTGTTTGTCCTCCCGGAAGATTTTAGCCAAAAGCAGGCGACCTTTCAAACCGATGCCCCCCAATCGCCAACGGTTGAACTATTGGTGAATCAGGGCAAGCATTACACGACCGCCACAACTTACATAAGAGAGACAAGAAGTTATATGACCCCGCGAAAGGCAGAAAACTATGAACAATCCGATCAGAGATGTTAATTGGAGAGACAAAAGCAAAGCCGTTGATTCACTTTCCGAATATAGCAGTTCATTAACCGTAATTCCTTTGGATTCAGGACTTGAGGCGGAAGTGGCAAGAATTTGCTTGGATGGAACCAGTTTTGTGATCAAAATATGGAACAAGGCATCAAAGCCAAATGTCGAAGGCCAGTTTAAGCTGTTAAAGGCGTTATATAACCGAGGTTTATCCGTTTCGGAGCCCATGGGTTGGGGGATGGATAAAGATGGGAATCCTGTATTATTAACGAGCTTTGATGGATCGCCAATAAAGAAAGTAAATCAGCCTATCCTTATTTCGCTTGCCAAGATATTATCCGATGTACACAAGTTTCCTTTGGATCGTTTGGACGGTTCCATTCTTTATAAATATGATTTTATAAACTACTTTTATCCAAGAATAGAAGAACATAAAGATATACATACTCTGCTTAATCAGCTTGTAGAGCGTAGCAAGATCAAGCAAGATCAACTCATTCATGGCGATTTTAATCTGGGCAATATACTGGAATCAGAGGGGAACTATACAGTAATCGATTGGACGAATGGACAGCTTGGCGATCCGAGGTATGATATTGCTTGGTCAATTGTTTTAATCAGAATATATGTGGGCCAAAGATATGGAGCCATGTATCATTCTGCATGTTTATCGGAAAATCAATATACCGTAGATGAACTGGAATTATTCGAGGCGATAGCTTGTCTAAGATGGATATTGCTTAGTAGAATTGCTGATTTGCCTAAAGGAAAAGAAACATTCGCAAGAGTAAGGAGCATTTTGAAACAAAATATACATTTGAATGAAAATTTGCTTTGATTTGTGAAATTGCGGATGGATAGCAAATCTCAATAAGTAGACAACCACGTATATAACAATCTTGCACCTTTCGCCCAAGCGCTCCATGGCTTTAAGTGTGAGCGTTCTGGAACGAACTTTATGAGAAAAATCTTTGTAATTCCTATCATATAAATACATTGGAGGGACGTATATGGACGACTTCACTAAAACCCGAGTAACAAAAATCATGGAAAAGTACACGGAAAATAAAATACCAAAGCATCTGCAAAACCAAATTAGAATGACGTTCAAAATTAGAGGAAACAATGTTACCTTACTGGAAGAAAGACCTGCATTCAGGGGAGATCAATGGGTACAGTTAGACATTGCACAATTCAGGCTGGATCAAAACAAATGGAAGGTCTATTGGAGGGATAGTAAGGATAAGTGGCATCTGGTGGAAGAGATTACACCGGAAGAAGATTATGAAAAACAACTAATGAGAGTAGACAAGGACAATACTGGAGTTTTCTGGGGGTAATCCAAGAAGATTCATGCATCGGGCCGACTCGCCGCCCCTTGGTCGACAGTGGTTTCAGGAAGCGATTCAGGATACACTCCTGCAATCCATAACCGCGTCGCGGCAATGCCTTCGACCCAAGGGGGGGCGTCATGAATGCGAGATCGATGGACGGTATTGTTCGAAAGGTGAAGTAAGACATATCTTGAGGACGAGACCGATGAATAATTGTAAATTGACTATAACAATAGTCTAATGGCGATCCGATAGTAATATAGAGGAATATTATTGTTGTGAATAGACTATCCGTATAGTCTTATAGCTGGTATGAAAGGAGCAGCATGTATGTCGGGCAAAGATCGCCTGATTACGCCATCCGAGCTGATTGTGATGAAAGTGATATGGAAGGAGCAGCCGTGTACGGCATCCCAAATCGTGGATCGCATCTCCAAGCGGTCCGATTGGCACTTCCGGACCATCAAAACGCTGCTGCGGAATCTGGTCGCGAAGCAGGCCGTCGGCTACCGCGTGGATGCGCATGATAGCCGAGTCTATCATTATTACGCATTAGTCCAGGAAGAAGATTATCTCAAGCAGGAGCGCGAACAGTTTTTGAAGCTGTATTATGACGGGAGTTTGAGCACTTTGCTAACAGGTTTTCTTAAGGACGGCAGCATGACCCCGGAGGAAGCAGGGCAACTGAGAAGCTTGTTAAACCGTCGCATGGGCGAGCAGGATGACGGTGGAACCACGAAATGATACTGCTGCATGTGATTGTCATGAAAGTGCTGGATCTGACCCTATCCGCTTCCGTCCTTGTCGTGGTCGCGCTTGCTTTGCGCCGGTTCGGCGCGAGATGGTCGAGCCCGCGCGTCGTGCGGTGGCTGTGGTTTATTTTATTGGTCAAATTGGCCGTTCCATTCAACGTACCGAGTCCTTTCAGCGTCGAGAACTGGACGGATATTTGGTTTTATCATCATCCGTACAGTGTCAACAGGGCATTGGAGGCCGCAGGGGCCGGGTGGAATGGAGCGCAGGAAGCGTGGACAAATCTCTGGGGGACTACGGACAGCGGTTACGCCTCCGGACGGATCGAAGACAGTATTTCGGCGGAGAAGGCGGGTTGGGCTCCCGATCCGGATGTTGTTAAGCTGAGTAGACAAAGCGACGGGTTGCAGAGCATTTTAACGGGGGCGGGCATGATATGGCTTGGGGGCTTTATTGCCTCTCTTGCACTTTGGACGATCAGGAGCCGCAAGGCGCGACGACTGGTTGCCCATGCGCTTCCCTGCGGAGATACGCGGGTATTGAGTCTGTTTCAGCATTGCAAGGAAGAAGCCGGGGTGAAGAAAAACGTCCGTTTGATGGTTTCCGGGACGATTTATCCGGTACTGTACGGTTTGTTCAAGCCGCGTCTCCTGCTTCCTTACGATTACGCAAGCCTTTATGATGCCGGTGAGCTTCGGCACATTTTACTTCACGAGTTGAATCATGTGAGGCAGTATGACATTGCCGTTCTCCGATTGTCCCGGCTTTTGCAGGCGGTGCATTGGTTCAATCCGCTGATTCGTCTTGCTGTTGGAAAAATCAGGGATGATGTTGAAATCAGCTGCGATGCCCGTGTTTTGCGCCGGATGAGTGCGGAGGAGCAGCTCCGTTACGGGATGCTGTTAATCAAGCAGGGCGAGCTGAACCACCGTTTTGTACATCCTGACTACACCGGTGCCCAATGGGCCGCAGGACGATCGCAATTGAAGGAGCGCATTTTGAAAATTGCCGGATACGCTTCTATTAAAGGAGGCAAGCTGTCCTCCTTCATTTCTGCAGTTGTGCTCGTACTTATGTGCGGCGGCTTTTTGACGGGGAGTAATCTGTATGCGGAGGTAGAAGGCAGCAAGACGACCAATCCGACGCTTTATGTATTTTGGCTGGCCGATCACGCCAATCCGCGCAGCATGGCGGTCATCGACAGCATCTCGAATCAAATGACCGGCATGTCCGGGCCGGACGAGGAAGCCGTCATGCTGTTGAAAGAGGCCGTCATGCAAAGTGCATTTCGTCAGGCGATGAATAGGCTGGAGGTATTGTCCGGACTGAATCCGGATCGGCCTGTGGTCATCCGATCGGATCGCATTCAAGAAGAGCTTGATCGAAGAGGACTCGACACGGGGAGACTTTGGGTGACATTGAAATACGATTACACCCATATAAAAGCGTTCGCTTTTGGTTTGGGTAAAAGTACGTTGGTGGATTTGACCGATTCCGGGCTGAACGATGAAATCGAGCTTTAATTCGATTGGATTCGATCTTATTTTGAAAGGGGAAGCGACATGAACATGTTTGTTTCAGGCGGAGTGGAGAGCTCTGCGGCCATGTATACCCGTTTCATGCAATTGAACAAGGCCGGATTGGCCGGTAGAGGTCCAACCGGCTTTGGCCATGTATTGGCTCAGGCATATTCACGGAATGTGACAAGCGGCTTGTCAGGATTATACGGTGTGTCCGTTGGGGTGGAGTCAATTCCCAAGGATGAGCGGGAAATTTCGAACAGAGGCAGGAACGGAGAATTGAAGGATGTCATGATCCCGCCAAGCGTGGCGGAGAAAATGCAAAGCGACCCGGCGCTTCGGGCTAAGGTGGAGGGTTCTATCTATCATTATATCCATGTGGAACGGCCGGACTTCATCAGAACGGATCAGCTGTACGGGATCAAAACCGTAGGGTCCAGCCTAATTATTCATGAGGACGGCACATGGACCATTTGGAGCGCCTCGGTAACTTCTCCCGAGGAAGTGGAGAAGGGAAGAAAGCTAGAGGCGGAGAAGCTGAAGAGAAGGGCCGGTGAGCGGCAACTGGAAGAGCTGCGTGGAAGCAGCGCATGGTTGGGCATGACCGCGCAAATGCCGTTTATGACAAGCGATGTACCCGGTAATGCTTGGTTTTCACAGGATATGAATTCGAATACGTATCTGGCTCTGCTGCAAAAGATGATTGAAGCCAAAGCACTTCAGCGGTATTATGCGACAAGCTCGATTTCGTCCAGAGGAGGTTTTCATTTGTGAGGATAGACTATACATATAGTCCTTTCGTCGGTCTATCGATTCCGGGAAGTATCGCCAGCTCCAAATGGACAAGACTTGCGGATCAGAATGGAGACAAGCAAACAACGATAAAGCAGGACAGCTTGTCCATCAGCCGACAAGCTCAATCCGAGTTGAAGCAAAATGGAAGCCAATCCTCGATGATGGGGAGATTGATGGAACAAAAACAAAACCTCATGGAGAGACGACAGCGCTACATAACCCAGGCTATGGAGAAGGGCACGAGTCCGGATGTGATGGAAATGGAATTGGAAGAGATGGATGTCCACCTTGCAAAAATCGATAGTCAGTTGCGCGAGCTGCAGCTTAAGGAGCAAAGGAAGGCGCTGGGAGTGGATGACGAGAGCGGGGAAGACGAGAAATCGAACGAGGAGGACCGGAACGGCAGTGCCGCCCGCTTCGATGGAGAACAAGCCGAATCGTTTGGAGTGCCCGGAATGAGGAGTCTGATATCGGCAAGTATGGATATTAAGCAGGGCAGCAGTGTGACGAGGGCTCAATTGACTCTGAACAGGGAGGCCAAATTTTGGGAGCATAGCGATCCGGCACGTTCGGCGCAGTTAAGGGACAAGGCGGAGGCGCTGGATGGCAAGCTGCTCGAGATCGTCGGGCATGTAAATGAAGCGATGGCGGAACAGAGCCGCGAGACTCGTCCAGACGAATCCACTCCGCATGACACTTCCGAGAGCAGGTCTGACGGGGGTTCCCGGCCGGAACATACTCTGGACCATACCGAATCTGCCCCTGACGAAGAGCGAGGATAGAGTGTCAATAAAAGGATCGCCTTAAATGGAATTCCTAGCCGCAAACGGCTCATAATCCGTTATAAAATGATCTTTTGTTGCATGGCTGTATCTTTTGGAGCATTCAACGGTGCAAAGGAGCATTGCTTGGAGCAACAGCTTGTCCGTATATTGGGAAGGACAGTTCCGGATCGAATGGCCCGGCCGTCTAACTACATCACCATGGAGGAGCATGAATACGTGGAAAATAATCGATGCAGGCAACAATCGTTAAAGTGGTATTGGTTTGGGGGCTTGTCCTGATGCAGATGCCCGCTACCTCCGCAAACGCTTCCGGAAACATTTGGTATGACAAGTTCGAAGCCTACGAGGCGCTGAACGGAAACAATTGGTATACCATGACGAACGCCAACGCCTTGGGATGGTCGGAAGCGTATTTGCTGCAAAGCTATCTGAACGTCTACGAATCAAGCGAGCAGACGCAGTGGCTGGACAAATTCGTGCTTCATGTCGACACGATCATCGGCAACGCGTCCGATTTGGACGGCGACGGTTATCTCGGCTGGGAAAATTACGCGGCGAGTCCCGCCAGAGTCGTCGACGGGGACTTCGAAACGGTCCACCCGGCCGACAGCACGCTGCCCCGGAATTGGGCGCGCTCACCGGACACTTCGGCCGCGAATGCGATTCGCACCAATGCGTCGGGCAGCTACAAAACCGGTTCATGGGGTGTCCGGATCACTTCGAACGGCACCGTGTTCCAGTCGTTGCGGCAGTCTATCCCTTATGAACCGAACGTCATCTATACGATGCGCCTGAACGCCAAGACAAACGGTTCGGCCGCCCAAGGCAAAGCCAACATTTACGACCATACGACTTCCGCGCTCCTTGCGACCATCATTGTCAACGACACGCAATGGAAAGAGTACGAGGTCAGCTTCGTGACGCCTCCCGTCGGACATGACGTCCGCATCTATTTGACGCATAACAATTATACCGTATCGGGCGGCGAAGTTTACTTCGACGATGTCAAAGTAAGCGGACGTTATCCGTACATCGGGCTGGACGGGAACCTTGGCCTGGCCTTCTCCAAATTTATCAAGTTGGTATACGGCAGCCCGGATCTCCACAGCGCCTACTTGACCAAGGCGAACAACTATCTCGCCTTCCTGGAAAACAACATCGTTCCCCGTTGGCAGTACAGCAGCTACATCGGCAATGCGTGGATGACGCCGACCTCGACGACCGGCTATTACATCAAGCCGACCAATCTGTTGACGTTTTCCAACGAGAGCACCTGGATCAACGCGGAGGGCATATTGCCCTACAACCACTTTTTCATGTTCAGCCTGATGCTGAACGATCTGTATGACGTAACGGGTAATATCGCCTACAAAGACAAGGTGGACCGGATGAATACGTTCTTCAAAAACAATCTGCAGGTTCAAAGCACAGGCTACAAATGGAGGTATGTGTACGGAGGACAGGTGGAGGATGTCGGACATGGCAATCTGGACATTTATTCCGCGCTGCAGCTGTTCAATGCGGGACGCATCTTCAACGGCAACGACATGATCCGCTTTAAAAACACGCTCGTAGACAATATGTGGAACCAGTCGCTGACCAATCCGAAGGTCGGCATCGTCGTGGACGGATCGAACAACGCCAACACGACGAAGACGCTTAACCTCAATGCCTGGACCAACTTGTCCCAATTCGATCCGCTTCCGTGGAAAATCGCGGCGGAGCAATATCGCGGCATATCCGCGATCAGCTCACCCGGCCATATGCTCACGCTGACGGAAATCATGAAGTGGGACCCGGAGAAGCTGGTCAACCGCGGCTTCGAGCTGAAATCGGCGCTCGACGGCACTTTGCCGGCGCGCTGGGAACGCCACAATGCGACCGCCGCCCAGGCGTATCTGGACAGCGTGAATAAAAAATCGGGCTCCTACGGAGCTACTATCGTAGCCGGAGGCAGCACCCAGCAAACGTTGTACCAGCGCTGGACCGACTTCACGCCCAACGCCAGCTACACGCTGATCTTTGACGCCAAGGCCGACGCTTCTGGCGCCGGGGGCAAGATTACGGTCAACAACCGGACGACCGGCACGATCATTGCCTCTTATCCGTTCTACAACACCGAGTGGCAAAGCATGAGCTTTACGTTCACAGCTCCGGCCAATGCGGGCGATATGGTCAACATTTATCTCGGCCACAGCCTGAGCACGATCGCCAATGCCCAGGTTCATTATGACAACGTAAAAATCAGACGGACCGGAGACACTTGGTAAGACAAGAGCGCGAAACTGTACGGCCGCCCGGTCCCCGTCTTGCCCTTTGGCGGGACGGGGACATCATCCGGCCGGGATCAACCCGATTTTACGTAGCGCGGGCTTCCGTCTCTTGGCGGTCAGATGTATAATCATGGAAGAGGGTACCGGCAATACGCGACCCGGCCTTAGATGCAACTATCTAAGGCCGGGTCGCGTCGTAATCAAAATAGTTTACGAGGGGGGATTATTTATGATTATTCTAATTAGTGGGAATAGCTGTACCGGTAAGACGCTTATGTCTCAAAAACTACTCGAGAAATATCACATTCCTTATTTGTCGATCGACCATATAAAGATGGGAATGTACAGAGCGGATGCCGGGTGCGGGTTTACCCCGCTCGATAGCACGGAACATATCGGAGAGAAATTGTGGCCCATTATTAAAGGCATTATTATGACCAATATCGAAAATAGCCAAAATATTATAATTGAAGGTTGCTACATATTGCCACACTATATAAAGGACTTTGAGGCAGCCTATTCGGAGAAAATCATATCGGTTTTTATTGGTTTTTCACAAAATTATATTGAGAAAAACTTCACGTCAAATATTGTGAAACATAGGAATGCTATAGAAGATCGGGGCTATCCGGAAGAGGGGATAATCGACGATTATATTGATGAGCACGATGCTTTTAGAAGGAAATGTCTTGCCAATGATGTTGACTACTTTGAAATTGACAAAAATTATGAGGAAGAGATTACCAAGGTTTATGATTTTATAGAGACTCAAAAACGAGAAATTGATAGAAAATTCAAATCATTTAACGCGCGAATGGTATAAGAAATCGACGCAATATAATCCAAAAAAAACAGGGTGACATAGCATGAATATTGAGACTAATGGCTATCTCATAAGTGATGATAAACATTTATTGGACCTTGAAACGATTAAAGGATTTTTGGCCCGCAGCTATTGGGCGAATCGGAGAACGAATGAAAGGATAGAAAAATCGATTCAAAACTCTATTTGTTACGGGGTTTACCAAGATGGAAAGCAAATTGGGTTTGCAAGAGTTGTAACTGATCGTGCAACGATGTATTGGTTGTGTGATGTATATATCGACGAGGATTATCGAGGGCAAAGTATTGGAAAGAAATTAGTAGAAAGCATAACGAAATCAGAGGAATTAAAAGATTTAATGGGAATATTAGGAACACGAGATGCTCATCATTTATATGAACAATATGGATTCGAGGCGGATAAGGAACGAATGATGAGAAGAATGCCTGACTATGTAAGGAACATGAATAAAACATAAAGTGTGAGTTTCCCACAGGAGGCGTCGACATCTTATAACACCGTATTCATGCTACGGGCGTAACAGCCATTTACTTGGATGAGGATGTAAATGAAAGGTCTTGATCTACGATGTTCGATATGGAAACGGGAGGTTATATCATGAAAGAAGTTATTTTTACGGAGAATGCACAAAAACCAGAAGGAATGCCATATTCGCAAGCAATAAAAGTAGGAAATACAGTATACGTAGCAGGACAAGGACCTTTTGATCCCGCAACAGGTAAATTGGTTGGAAATACATTAGAAGAGCAAGCGAGAAGGACACTGGAAAACCTTAAAGCAATTTTGGAAGAAGCTGGTGCCAAGCTGACGGATGTTGTTAAGGTAACTGTTCTCCTCGGAGACGGAGCAGGATTCGATGAATTTAATTTGATTTACAAAGATTATTTTTCCAAACCCTATCCAGCTAGAACTATTGGGCCAGCCCATCAAATGGGATTTATGGTGCAGATCGATGCTATTGCAATTATAGATTAGAAGTGTAAAGTAGCCTTCGGCCTTAGAGGGATTCGTGAATGCGGCATCGTTATAAGAAATCCTGCAAAAAATTACAAACATACATGGTGGTGAGAAGGTGATTCGAAAAGCTACTCTTGCTGACTTGGATTTCTTGATTCAGATAGATTTGAAAAAGGAGGGGCTTACTTTAACTGAAGAATCTCAGATGATGAATGAAGATTTAAGACTACACCGCGAGAAAATAATGAAATTTTTGATTGATGAAAACAGGGGAGCATTCGTTTATGAGGAGGATAACGCTGGAAATAGAATTGGAATGATTATGTATTCAATCGCGAATAGAGATGAAAAGTATCCCCCCTCCTGGAAAACCATATTCCATGAGCTTGACCGAAAGCTATTTCAGGAAGACGGTCGCTTTGTGGAAATATTTAATTTGTGGGTAGCCCCGGGTTTTCGAAGGTCTGGAATAGCTACAAAACTGAAGAGGAAACTAGAAGAAGTAGCAAAAATCCATGATGTAAATTTAATATATACGCACACGGAAGAGCAAAACATACATGTCGTTGAGCTCAATAAGAAGCTTGGGTACAAGGAAATTAGACGAGGGCCAATTTGGGATGAGGTAATTCGCATCAGCTTAATAAAACATCTATAAAGGGCAATGTGTTATATGGAGGGAATCGCCAGTTGAATGAGGTGGTTCTTAAACAGCTTTAAGTCATTGTAAATCCTAGTATTCGCAATTAGAAAAATGATAGAAATTGAGACACATAAAGAAGGGGATTATCCAATGCCGAAGGTTGAACTAACAAATATGTGCATGATTTATGATAAAACCAATAATAAAGTTTTAGTTCAGGAACGAATTAAATCATGGAAAGGGATTACATTTCCTGGTGGGCATGTCGAAGATGGAGAAAGTCTAGTAGATTCTACAATCCGAGAGATAAAGGAAGAAACAGGTTTGACGGTATCCGATCTACAACTCTGTGGAATTGTACACTGGCATAATGATCTGACAAATGATAAATATTTTGTTTTTAATTTTAAAACAGAGGTGTTCAGCGGGGAAATATTGGAGGAAACAGATGAAGGAAAAGTTTTTTGGGTGAATAAAGATGAATTGCCAACGCTTCAATTTGCAGAAGGTTTTGAAGAGAGATTACCGATGTTTTTCGAAACGAAGCATTCTGAAGGTTTTGCAGTGTGGAATGAAGGGAAAGCAGGTCAATTAAAATGGTTGTAGTATCTTAATGAAGAACTTTATGTGAAAAAGTTGCAACATAAATAAAGAGGAAACTTACATGATTCTTTGTGTTGAACTTTGTGAAGATGATTATGATAATTATATTGACTTTAGTGAATCCAACCTTGTTTTTAATGCTCCATTCGAAACGATGAAATCATTTAACGCTTGGGGGATTACCGTCCTCCAAGGAGCTAATTGTCTAAAGCAAATTAGACAAGTGGTTTATCTTCCGGACAATAAGGACTTTTATATTTCAGGTTTTACAGAAGTGAGTTTTAAGGAAATAAGGTCAGGCAGTATATCAATCGCACTGTATAAGGATAATTTAGGTGAAGGATTTATCAAAGATAGTAATAACAACATCGTGAAAATCAATAAGGAATGGAGAAGCACAGACCAAACGAATTTCTTTCAGTACGAATTTTGTGGCGTTACAGATTGGCCACACGGACAAGGTGAGCTAAAAATTAATGCAGAAGGTAGACCATCGTTAGCAGTTGAAACTGATTTTATTGTAACAACAGGAGAGTACATACTGAATGTAGATAAATTTGGATTTAAAAGATAAAACATATTTACCAAATTTTAACGAAGAGGGCCCGAACAAAGAAATATTTGCTTGTTTTCATTGTAAGAAGGGGTATTTAAGCAAACCTCTAGACAAGAAATAAGCAAAGATGAAATAAAAAGAATGAAGTATCAATGCCCCCAATGCAGCACACCAATGAATGATAGGGGGCATGACTTTAAAGCTCCAAAACAAACAGATTGAAGACAATGGAGGAAGGTGGAAAAACGAATTTTCTTATCATTCTAGACCTGCTAGTTTAAGTGAAGTAAATGATTTTATCGAAAATGAATAAGACTTTTAAAACTGACGTGGAATTATTGCTAAATAAATTAAATTGTTCATAGCATTCAACAATAAATATAATAAAATGCAAAGGCAGAAGACTATGGGACCTTCATATCCAGAGAAAACAAGGGTTGAGTCCAATAACACTTGAAGAATGGTTAGAGTACATTAATCATGATGCAAAGCTCCAGTCTGCCGAAAAACTCGTGATAAATACGCCAACCGGTTCAACGTTATCCATGTGCGTGAAAGGAATAGCTATATGGGATACTAGGAGATAAGGAAAATATAGTATCTCCTTTATCTATAAAAGTAGCAGGATAAACACTACATATTTGGATGAATTCCAAATAACGAAAATGAAAGAAATAGCTGAAAAGTTAGATGCAATTGTAGTTGGAGATGATGGAGAAGAGTATTAAGTTGGATGTAAGGGATTCCAGAATGGAACGTTATCCGTAACTTCTGAAGAAAGAACAAATAATCAAAGGAAGATTATTTATGCAAATTCAAGGCGTAAATCACATTTGCTTATCTGTTTCTAATTTGGAACAATCCATCTTTTTCTATAAGCAAGTTTTTGAAGCCAAGCTTTTAGTACAGGGTAAGAAGCTTGCTTATTTTGATTTGAATGGATTATGGCTTGCGTTAAATGAACAACCCGAGATCGAAAGGAATGAAATATACGAATCTTACACCCATATTGCATTCACAATAGGGGAGGAAGACTATGAAACTTGCAGAAGTAAATTGAATGAATTGCAAGTTAACCTATTGCCTGGCAGAGAACGGGATGAGAGGGACAAAAGATCAATTTATTTTACAGATCCGGACGGACATAAATTTGAATTGCATACAGGAAAATTACAGGACAGAATGGAGTATTATAGAAACAGTAAATCGCATATGACATTTTTCGATGAGGACCTCGCATAACCATACATTCAGGCTACCGATCGCTAACGCGCCCCTCGATCAGCCTGATACAGCAAGCGAAGGTCCGGCGTTCGGTATTGGGTGACGGACTTGCTGGCGAGCCAGTTCTTAAGTTATCGGTGCATTCAGTGCAAATTCCACAGCTGCCCTTGCGTGAAGGTAGGTCGTATCGAAAAGAGGCAAGGGTCCGTCTCCCTCCTGAAGGAGGAGCGGAATTTCCGTGCAGCCCAAAATGATGCCTTCCGCCCCTTGGGCACGCAGACGCTCGATAATTTGCAGATACTCCGCTTTGGACGACGGATTCAACTCCCCCCGACACAACTCATGAAAAATGATCTCATGAACCCGGTCCCGGTCCGCCTTCTCCGGAACGATCGCTTCGATACCGAGCTCTTGCAGACGCTCCCGGTAGAACGGCTGCTCCATCGTATACTGCGTTCCGAGCAGTCCTACCTTGTGGATCGATTGGCGCTTCACTTCGTTCGCCGTTACATCGATAATATGCAGCAGCGGGATGCTTACCGCGCGTTGGACATCCTCAGCGACGGTGTGCATCGTGTTCGTGCAGATCAGGACCACGTCACAACCGCTCGCCTCCAGCTTAACGGCCGCTTCCGCCAGGAGTGCAGCCGCCTCTTGCCACTTTCCCGCTTCCTGAAGCTGTACGACCTCCGAGAAATCGAAGGAGTATAGCAAACATTTCGCCGAGCGCAATCCTCCAAGTCGCGTTTTGATACCTATGTTAATGTACCGATAATAACAGGCTGTCGATTCCCAGCTTAAACCGCCGATCAAGCCGATGGTTTTCATTCTCGTTCACGCTCCCTTTTGATCCAAAGCATACCATGCTATACTGGTTGCTATAAGTGCCAGGAACGAGCTATTTGTATAGTACCAGTTGAATGATTGTCAGGATAAAGGGGAGTCGTCGATGTTGTGGTTTGACGTGGATCGAAGTGCTGCCGCTCCACTAACGACGCAAGTCTATGAGCAGGTGCGTTCGCGAATTCTGCGGCAGGAGCTGGCGGAAGGCGAACGACTGCCTTCGAGCCGAGAGTTGGCGGCCAATATCGGCGTATCGCGCAATGTCGTGCTGGAGGCGTACGACCGCCTGACCGCGGAGGGTTACCTGGAGGGACGCCCCCAAACGGGAACCTACGTCGCTGCAGGGTCTTCGTTTGAGCGGCACAGGGAGACGGAGCAGAAGCGCCTCGCTCCCCCTGCAGCCGTGACCAGGACGGAAGCGGGTACGGCGACTATCGACTTCCGGGCGGCGCATCCTGCCGCGGATTATTTTCCGCGCACCGTGTGGGGACGCTTGGCGAAGGAAGTTTGCTTGGACGCTCCGGAGCGCGTCTTCGGCTACAACCGAGCCGAAGGCGTGCCCGAGCTGCGCAGCGTGCTGGCGCGTTACCTGCTGCAAGCTCGAGGCGTCCGCTGCCATCCGGACCAAATCGTCATTACGTCGGGGGCTACGCAAGCGCTGCATCTGATCACTGAGCTGCTTTCTCGCAAAAAGGATGGGTGCGTCGCCGTCGAGGATCCGGTGACGGACGAAATGCGCACTATTTTCACTTATGCGGGCTCGACCGTGCTGCCGATTCCGGTGGACGACAAAGGGATTATCCCCGAGGAGCTGCCCGCCGAAGAGAAGCCGGACTTCATCTTTGTCATTCCTTCCCATCAGTTCCCGCTTGGCGGTACGCTGCCGATTCAGCGGCGTATCCAACTGCTTGAGTATGCCCGGCGTATGGATTGCTGCATCGTCGAGGACGACTACGACAGCGAATTCACTTACGAAGGCGCCGCCGTTCACTCGATGCAGGGTCTGGATCCGGAACGCGTCATCTATGTCGGGACGTTCAGCAAAATCTTATCGCCCGCTTTGCGGATCGGTTACGCCGTTCTGCCCGAGCGGTTCATTCCGGAGTACCGCCGGCTGAAGTGGTTTGCCGATCGGCACACCTCCTCATTGGAGCAGATGATCCTGGCTCGTTTTATGGAAGAGGGTTACTTCGAGCGTCATATCCGGCGTATGAAGAAAATTTACCGCAAACGGCGCGAAGCGCTCGTACGCAGCTTGCAGCAAGAGCTGCCGCAGGCGAAAATTCTTGGACAGTCCGCAGGCATGCATCTGGTCGTCGAGATCCCCGGGATGCGGTTTACGCAATATATGCTTCGGCGTATCCATTTGGAGGGGGTTCACGTATACGCGGTGGAGCATTATGCGATCCATAAAGGCCGGCACGAGCAACAGATTGTGATGGGGTATGGCGGATTGACGGCGGAATCGATTCAAGAGGGGGTCGTTCGGCTGCGGCGGGCGTTGGAGAATGAGTGAGAGAGGGAAGGGTGTGCGATTCAGGCCACAAGTCTGCACCGAGAAAAGAGGGAGTTCATGATAAAAATCATATGTGCAGCCTTCATGTTTGTAACAATCCTTACTGGCTGTGAAACGGATAAGCTGAAGGATGAAAATATTAAATTAAGCGCACAGTTGGACGAAGCTAATCGTCAAGTTGCAAAGCTGGAAAAAAATAGAGAAGACTTGGTCCGGTTAAACGAAGATCTTCAAAATAAGGAGGAACGGCTGAAGAGTGCTGCAAGCGCAAAACAACAACTAGAGATTGATTTGAACTGGTACAAAAACGCTATTAAAGACGTTATGAGTATAAAGAACTTCGACTACGAGGTAGTATCGCAGTCAGTTAGCAGAGAGCCTTACGACAAAGTCGTATATATTAAAAACGTACCGGAACTTAACAAAGACCAAACCATTTATTTATTGAAAGCAGCACTATCCTTTTTCGATGACCAAGCAAACATTGTGTCTTTCTGGAGAGACCGAGACATGGCAATGCGATATGCGAGCGGAAAATACGATCCTGAAGAGGGACCCTCAGGCTGGAGCGGATTTGATTACAGATTCGGTTCCATCATTAACGATGAGCCTTACCCCAGGTTGAGACAATATAATAGCAGAGATGATAGTCAGTTAATAGAGTTTGGGAAGTATTCAAGCAAGTAGGGAGAACCCCTTAAAATGAAAATATTTATATACTGGATGTTATCTCTATTCTTTTCCGTGAGTTCTGTATCGTTTTTTTATAACATGATGATTCGATACGAGTGGGAGGATGCTTCAAAGGAAGGATTCGGCTTTGCACTGATAATCGCGACTATGTTGCTCTGCGGTTTCTTTTCGTTCCTGCATGTTCTTTTTCATATTTATTTTGTTATCATGCTGTCCAAAAATTTTTTTGTTTTAAAGATAAGCCGCATAGCTACAACAAGAAAAGTAAAGAAGAATGTTCTGATCTTCGGCATCGTTATTATTTCGTTAACATCATGGGTTTTCTATAGACAAATTATAGGTTCGGGGCCGTATGGAATTGGATTTTTTGTTACTCAATGTATAACGATGTTTATGTATTTAATTTGGTATACGGAAATGAAGCAAACGGATACATTCATTCCATTCAGCGGGCAAATGCGAAAAAGGTAGATATACGATCTAAAGCTCAAAGCCCGCTGCAGAAAAGGCATCAAACCATAAGTCATTAGCAAAAAGCGATCTGTCGAAATCATGAATTCCACGGGCCGCTTTTTTTGCACTTCGATCGGCAATATGAAGTACTATTTTGACGGAATGCCGGATATAAACATAAAGCCGGTTCATAGCCGGCGTGCGCCCTGTATTGGCCCGTGTCTTTGCAGCGAAGATTGGGGGCAAGACCGAAACAGAGGAGGAATTTACTGGTGACTACCAACCATCCGGACAAAGCGATCAGCCGCAGAGCGCTGCTCGCTTCCCTCGGCGCGGCGGGAGCGACGATTGCAGCCGGCCAGTTCGCGGGCGCTTCCCTTGCCTACGGAAGCGTGACCGAATCCGTCTATGGGCCGAACGCTCCTGCGTCGGGCATCGGTTATGTCGCAACAGTGTCGATCGCCGAGCTGCGCGCGTTGTCGTCGTCTCATCCGAAGCCGGTCTATTTTGTGACCGACAGCGGGCAAGAGGGGCATTTTGTATACGATGCTTCCGATACGACCTCTGCGGATAACGGAATCGAGGTGATCGTCACGACCGACGGCAAACGGTACAAACGTTTCGCCGCACCGTCGCAAGATCGTCGTCCAGAGGCGCTGCGGGTGGTGGCGACGGACTACAACGTGTCCGCCTCGGGACAGACCACAACCGGCAGCATCGCCTCGGGGAACGCGGTGCTCACCGTCGCTTCGCCGATTGATTTCCAAACGGGGCAAGGCATCCTCATTGCAGGAGCGGGAGCTGCGAGCAAAGAGGTGCTTACGTTGGTAGTCGAGGCGGAGCCGACTGCGTCGGGAACGGTCTCGGTCCAACTGCCCGGGGAAACCGCGCAAACGGTCCATGTAACGGCGAGCCCGGAAGTGGTGGAGGTAAACTTTGCGTCGGGCAGCTCCGTAACCGGAAATATTGCGCTTGTGCTGGATACGGTGGAATTTTTAATTCCGGTAACAAGCGGGGAAACGGCGGCAGATATCGCGGGCCGGATTCGCGGCTGGTTTCTGGAGGGCTGGACGGCGGGGGGTTCGGGAAGCGCGGTGACGCTAACGTCCGTTTTACCCGGTGTTCGCAGCGATTCGTTTTTGTACGGCCAGGGAACCGGAGTGTCTGCCAATGTGACGCTGACGAAGGGAGTGAGGACGACCGCCAGGGGCATCGCCTCGACTTTGCGGGGACGGACCTTTGCGAACTGGACGGCGGCGACGGGCTATATCAACAGCAATGTCGTGTTTTTTATCGCGAATACGACTGGGGCAAAGGGCGGGGAGAACGCAACGTATTCTCCGGGTACGACCGGCGCTAACGGGAGGCTCGAGGTGGCGCAGTACGGAAATTATTTACTATCTACGATTACCGCGATCACCGGCAGTGCGATCACACTGGCCCACAATGCCGTATCTTCCGTATCGGGCGTCTACGTCGGACATGACGATTCCAACGCACTACAAACGTTGCTAAACGGCGCCGCCAATAAACTGGTCATTTTGCCGGCCGGTACATATCGGTTGGCCCGGACATTGACGCCGACTTCGGGTACGATTTTGCAGGGCGATGGTTATACGGCAACCATTTTGCAATACCAGGCGCTGGCGCAGCATGGAATCCGGATAGGCAATTTGGTGAATGACGTCCAGATTCGCCACCTGAAGCTCAAAAACATATGCGCCCCCGACAGCGCGTACGGCGGCGATACGGAACGCCATGGCATTATTATGGAGCACGCTTTGCGAACAGTAATCGAATACTGCTGGGTCGACAACGCCGACGACGGCGGCATTCGCGCAGGCGGCGGCACCAGCGGCAACTCTTCCGGAACGCGCATGCTGTATAATGTCGTAGTCAATACGTCGGAAGGGTCGGGAATCGAGGTGATCCGCGGCGAGGACTGCCTGCTGCTCGGCAATATCGTCCGGCAATCCTCCCAACATGCGGTACGGCTATGCGGCTCGCGGAAAACGACCGCCCTCGGCAATTATTTGGAAAACAACGGAGACGGCTTCTCGATTCAGGGCTACGGCAACGGCGTCAATGTGACGCAGCGCAGCCAGGATTTCGTAATCGAGGGCAATGTGATCAAGGACCAGCTTACGCAAGCGGTGACGATCTTCAACCAGGCGAACAGCGGCATTATTAGCGGCAACTGGATGGAAAATGCGCAAAACCGGGCGGGCGGCATCGGCATCCAGCTGCGAACGATCGTGATCAGTGGCCGGTTAAGCACGAATTTCGACATTGCCATCGAGGACAACATGATCAAGGGATTCGGCCGGGCGATCGAGATGAGAGGAGATATGGACCGGATTACGATCCGGAACAATACGGTCAAGGACTACACCGCCAATGGAACCGGCAGTGCCTATGCCGTGTACCTCGACTGCGACGATGTCGGCGATTTGCGCCATATTTTGATTGAGGGTAACACGTTTATTTGTCATGCGGCCAACAAAATCGGGGTCCGGCTGTTCCGGCCCTCCGCCCGCACAAGCATCCAGGCGCACAACAATACGTTCATGCTGCGGCGAACCGATATGACCGGCCTGAAGGAGGCTTGCCTGAAAAACGCATATACCGCTCCCTACAACGCCGATGCACTCGTTCGGACGATCGCTGGTACCTGCACAGTAGTGCTGCCCGATTCAACCGAGGTAACCGGGACGACGGCTCAGGATACGAACCGGTATATCGGCTTGCCGGTATAGAAGCGACAGCGATTTTCCCGCTCGGTGCGGTTGAGAAAGGAACGATGCACAAGGCTTGTCGATTTCGGGCAGCCTTGTGCTCCCCCTACAGGAAGGAACGGCGGTACAAGTGCCAGTGATCCAATCTTGTGCGAGCTGTTTGTGAATGGCCGCAAGTATGAAGCGATTTGGCAAATTACCCAAGATGCCGTAAGAAGAGCTCAAAGCTAGTAAAAATACTTTAAAAAAACCAAGCACTGTGATAAGAAGTAGATAAAATTTACACCAGAATAGGTGAGCTTATGAAATACTCCAATCTCCAGCAATTATTCGATGAGCCCATTGAAAAGATACAAATACTCGATCCCGGCTATTCGGGCCACGCTAGTGATGTATGGCTAGTGAAAACGGCTTCGCAAGAAGTGGTCGTTCGTTCTTCCAGATGGCGGAATGAGCCGGACCGTGAATTTTGGTGGGGATGCAAGTTTATGTTCGGGATCGATCCGAGACATATGATCTACATGAAAGAAAATTCCAAATTGCTGCAAACCGTCTCGGAAATTGCCTTACCGAAAATTTTGTCATGGGCAGAGATGGATGGAAGGGAATATCTTGTTGTAGAAAAAATGAAAGGCCACGCGCTGAGTTCCTTCAAAAATCAGTCACATGAACTCCTATATCAATTCGGTGTGTGGTTGGCTAAAGTACATTTGAATACATCCAGTTTCTATGGAAATCTTGCGAAGACCAAGGTCGGAAAACGGGAGGAATTCCATAACAAGCTAGCGCAAGCCATGAAGGGGATTGCCGAACGGGAATACCCGAGCGATAGCCATATAAGGACAAGCCTGGATCCTATCTTGGAGCAGCTCCATGATTTGCCTCACCCGCAACATTTCTGCCCGATATTGGTGGATATGGACCCGTCCCAGTTTCTTGCCGAAGCCGGAAAGATTACAGCGATCGTGGATACAGAGGCTTATGTGATAGCTCCCAGGGAATTTGACTTTATCGGACTTGAATATGTATTGGATGAAGCATCGTCCGCTTCGTTTCTAAATGGATATACGACGATTCTGGGTATACCCGAGTTGTCCGAGTGCAGGAGAGCATATAGATATTTTTACAGATTGCTGGGCGTGCAAGGATCGGTAGATTTGGATAAATGGTTTGCGCAGTCGGAATTGTTCTGACTATAGGAGGTGCTGCGGATGTCTCTAACGATTAGACAATATCGACCGGCAGATCAGGAAGCTGTCGTGAAATTGCATGTCGATGGCTTGAGCCAGTTTCAAGCAAGCATAGGCGACCCAATGCTCGATCAAGACATTCATCATATTGAAGCCGTGTATTTACATCATGACGGAGAGTTTCTGGTCGGAGTTTTGGATAGCTGATTTTGGATACGACGAGTAAACAATTGCCCGCACAAAACATGTTTCTGAGAAATGGTTATCATGAGACGAATCGCAAACCGTTCCAGGACATGGAGCTTATATTTTATAAAAAAGATATCGTATAGTAGCAATAGGAGGATTAAAAAATCGGGACTACGCAGGCTCCGACAAATTTTATATGATAGGAAGAGAAAGAAATCATCGACAGTATGAAAAATCAAATGGAACATAACGGAGGGACGATATGATCATTTCGATAAAATTGCCCAAAGAAGAAAAGACCGAGCTCATTAAGACGGTCCAAGCTTATTTCGAAGAAGAAAGATCGGAAACGATCGGTAGTTTGGCGGCGGAGCAACTCGTCGATTTGATGATCAAAGAGCTGGGACCTTATGTATATAATAAGGCGCTGGCTGACGTCAAGGTACTAGTCAATGAAAAATTCAATCAGATCGACGATGAGTTATATGCGCTTGAAAAGCCGACGCAAGGCCGAAAAAAATAGCGCTGGCAACCTACATTGGAGTTGATCGATCATCAAGATCAGAATTATCGGTTCCTGCGGCAGCGGAAAATCGACATTGGCGAAGGAACTTTCAGTACGCTGCGGGATCCCCTACTACGAATTGGACAATGTCATCTGGGACAGAAATGCGGAAGGCGTGAAATACCCGGAGCCGATTTGAGCAAGAAGGGAGAGCAATGATCTTCCCTATCCAGGTGAACGTGCGTCGTGCAGGCTGAACTATCCCACTGTATTGTGGGATTTATTTTGCATCAAGAACCAAAAAATTGAATAAAATGAAAAATATTTTAGAAGAATATCATGGTTTGTGGAAGGAGTCCTGAATGGCTATATTCGGCACTATCGCAGCTGTAATCTTATCGGTTCTGTTCATGATGCTCCTTGGCCCTTACGGAATCATTGTCCTCCTATCGCTCATTTTCGGAATGGTACTAAGCACCCACATGAGAACCAAAGAGATTCAAAACGATTTACAGAGAATCAAAGAGAAGCTTGGGATCGAGGACCCGAATGATTTCCATATGTCCAATGAGGAGATCGAACAAGAACTGGAAAAAGAAATGGAGACGGACGAACTGAGGGAGATCAATCAGCAAATTGAGAAGGAGTTGGAGGAATATGCAGACTCAGCCGATAAAGATACTAAGAAAAAGTAAACGAGCAAGTCTTCTGATCCTTCTTCGAAGGGAGGTGCCTCATTGGGTGGAACGATTATTTATTTAAACGGCACTTCGAGTGCGGGGAAAACTACTCTTTCGAAACAGCTGCTGGATGTACTTCCGGAGAAATATTACTATCTGTCGCTGGATCAGTACAATCATCAAATCGGGAACATGTTCGCGGGACTGTTGGGGCTGGATCCGAAAAATAAGGATATTGACTATGCCAAAGGGAAAAGGCTTCTGAGCAGGCCTTCCATGGAGTTGATGTATCAAGCAATACAAGTGATGTCGGAACTAGGGATGAATGTGATTGTCGACGATGTACTAATTAACAAGCTATGGCTGAACAGATGCGTTGAACTACTGGCCGACCATCCCGTCTATTTCATTAAAGTCAATTGCCCGATCGAAGAACTCGAACGAAGGGAAAGGAGCAGAGGAGATCGAACGATCGGAAAAGCACGCTCCCAATATGATACGATCCATCATCATGGGAAGTACGATCTTGAAGTCAACACCTATGAATCCAGTATCATGGTGTGTGCGGAACATATTATAAAATATATTTATAAGGATCGGTCAGAACCGAGGGCATTTAAAGAACTGCAACGAATACGCGAGGAAGCGATCATTCCTTTAAAGGGGGAGAATTTATGAAATTGATCATCATATTCGGACCTCAGGCCGTCGGCAAAATGACAGTGGGACATGAGCTGGAAAAAATAACGGATTTGAAGCTTTTTCACAATCATATGACCATTGAACTCGTTTCCCCCTTTTTTAGTTATGGCTGTGCGGAAGGACGACGGTTAGTCGGTTTATTTCGACAAGAAATATTCGAGGAAGTATCGAAGAGCAACTTGGAAGGATTGATTTTTACATATGTATGGGCTTTGGACCTGCAATCCGACTGGGAATATGTCGATCACATCAGTAATATTTTCGAGTCGAAGGGTGGAGACGTTTATTATGTCGAGCTTGAAGCGGATACGGATGAAAGACTGGAACGCAACAAAAGCCCCCACCGATTGATGCATAAACCTACAAAAAGAAACATTGAACGCTCTGAACGGGACCTGTTAAACACGATGGAGAAGCATAGATTAAACACTTATGATGGAGAAATGAATAAGAAAAACTATATCAAAATCAATAACACAAAGTTAAGTCCGGAAGATGTCGCAAAAATGATCAAGGAACGGTTTCAATTTCAATAGGAACTCGTGCAAAGGAGTAGCGGATTATGAACGTTCAGCAAGTTCAAATGAGAGATTATTCATCGGTGTTGGCCGTTTTCAGTGGAGTCAAGGCTGCATTAAGCAAAGAGAAAAACGACCAGTGGAAATGGATTTATCCGAACCGCTTTATTCATAAATCCGATATTCAGAGCGGTACCATGTACGGAATAAAAGAAGGAAACGAGTATGTCGCGGTAGTCACTCTCGACGATAAACAGAGTAAGAGCTACCAATCCTTAGTATGGCGAGATTCCCGTGGAAAACCCGGTTGCATGCATCGGCTTGCCGTTCATCCGAGCAGACAAGGGCAAGGATTGGGCAAGCTTTTATTGAACTATGCAGAGAATTTTGCGCAAAACAAAGGACATACAAGTATAAGAATCGATGTATATCGAATAAACGAGGCGGCCATAGCGTTATATAAAAAAAATGGATATGTAGAAGTGGGGGAAGTTCGCTATCCGTTCAGAAAATATTCCTATATCACTATGGAAAAACTATTTTTTATAACATGATAAGTTGCAGTCATACAGCGCATATGAAGCGGGAGGGCGAGAATGAATCGATATGTTTCAGCTATCCTACTCTGTGTACTCGTTTTTACGGCGGTCGTATCCATTCCGGAAGGTGAAGTTTATGCATGCAGTTGTGGGGGGGAAGATGCAAAAGAGAGATTGGAGCTGTTTATGGTTGTTTTTGAGGGGAAGGTACTAAATCGAGGTGAACTAAAAGAATTTCAGCAACAGCTATTTAGAGAATATACTTTTGAAATAAATAGAGCATGGAAAGGGATCGAAAAGGAACGTATAACTATTTTTACCTATGGTGAAGCTTCCTCATGCTACTTCAAGTTCACAGAAAATGAGACATATTTAGTGTACGCTTACCCAGGTAAAGATCATGAGTGGGAGACGAATTTTTGCAGCGGAAATATACCTATATCTAAAGCCAAAGAGGAATTGAAGCAGCTAGGAAGCGGAACGGAAATCTACATAAATGATGGCGCAGCGGATGCCCGCAACTATAGCCGCAATGTTCTGATCAGCAGCGTTGTTATTTTCATTTTAGCATTAGGGGTATTAGCGAGTCGGAGAGTCAGGAAGCGAAAAGACTAATTGCAAGGGGGAACAGGCGTTGGACATAAAAACCATTTTTTTCGATTTGGACGATACCCTATTGGACTTTGATGACTATTGGAAAGACAGCCTGATCGAAACATTTGGCAAGCACCCTACAACGAGGGGAATCGAACCCCACCTGCTGTTCCAACGTCTATGGGATAAGAATCAAATATACGAGAAGCTGTATCATGCGCAGGAAATTACTTTGCGAGATTTCCGGAATTTCCGGCTCATACAGGCTATGAGAGAGTTCGATCGTGAAATCGATGAAGAGACGGCAGATGAGTTCAATGCTTTGCACAAAAGCGTAAGCAAGCAATTTATGAAAGCGAGTCCCGGATTACTGGCGTTTCTCATCGAGCTAAAGAAATCGTATCAACTGGGAATCGTAACAAACGGTACCGGAAGCTGGCAGCACGATAAGATTGAAGCGCTAGGAATCAAATCGCTTTTTTCAGATGAGGCCATTATTATTTCCGAGGACGTTGGTTATGAGAAGCCTGCTCCGGAGATTTATGGAAAGGCATTGGCTTGTACGCATACTGCACCGGAAGAAGCTCTGTTTGTCGGAGACTCGTGGAAAAATGATGTTCAAGGTCCGATCCATATAGGAATGAAAGCGATTTGGTTGAACAAGAAAGGCGAGGCGGTTCCGGAAGGGCTGAAACCGTATGGGATCATAACCAACCTATTCGATTTAAAGAAATTTCTTTTGTGAGGAATAGTTCGAAAAACGGTTTTATTCTGGAGTAGCGAGATAAGAACGATCACAGAGGAGGACTAAAAATGGGGTCCCGAATCATGCATTTGATCATTGCCGATAAGGTTGCCAATGCGATTCCGTTACGAAATCGATCCGAATTTGTGCTTGGCGGAGTTGCACCAGATGCAAAACAACCCAAAGAAAGCTCGCATTTTTATATAAAGGACGAAGAGGGGATTACGAGACATATCGGATACGAACCATTTATGAATAAGTATCGTCATTTTATAGACGCCGGGAATGAATACATACTGGGGTATTTGTGTCATTTAATTGCCGATGATCTATGGTTGAAAAATTTTTACTTGCCTTGGATTATGGACCAAATCAATCGGAATCCGAATTTTTACGAGAAATATCATCAAGATTTCAGGAATTTAAATGGAAAATTGTTGGAATGGTACGGCAATGCCCACATCAAGGACCATTTGGCGGGCAGTCTTCGAGGGACGGATATCGAAGAGCTTGCATTCTCGGATGTGCTTCCATTCATTCCGGACTTGTTAAAGGACTTTGTCTATACCGATGCGAATGTAAACAGTGTACTGAATGTATTTACGATGGAGCAAATAATTGAATATATGGGGCGGTCTGTGGAACTGTCCGTAACTGTACTGGAAAGACTCATGGAGGGCAAACTCTCCAGCCCCATGTAAAATCGATAAACTCGAGGAGTCCAAGATGCTGAAATATACGTTATGTTTAATCCGACAAGGAAGCAAGATCTTATTGCTCAATCGCGAACATCCGGCATGGATGGGGTGTTGGAACGGGATTGGCGGAAAAATAGAGAAAGAGGAGCAGCCCCGATCATCGATGCTCCGTGAAATCCAAGAAGAAACGCAAATCGAATCGCCGGAGCTCTCTTTTAAAGGTCTTATTACGTGGACAACAGTAGAAGGAGCGGGTTTCGGCGGTTTGTATTTATATGCGGCTGAAATCCCGGATGAGTATGAATATGTGACTCCGATAAAAACGGAGGAAGGAATATTGGACTGGAAAGAAATAAGCTGGATCATGCATCCCGACAATCAGGGCGTTGCCTCCAATGTCCCCAGTTGTCTTGAAAAAGTGCTGTATGAGTCTAGCTGCTATAATCATCACAGCATCTTTTCAGATAAAATAATGGTTACCCAAATTTCAACAAAGATAGATCCGAGAATAGAGGCGGACGAAGCGATGAGAACTGATTATTTGAACCAGTATTTGCAAAAGTATATCGAAGCAGGTTTTGCCATTAAATGAACGAACAGGAATGAGTGGAGCGAATGAAGAAAAAAGTCGTTATAGCCGGTGGGACAGGCTTTATCGGAGCCTATTTGGAACGGCAATTGAACGATCTCGGGTACGAGGTGAAAATGATCTCGAGAAAAGACGGTCATATTTCTTGGAGCAGCAGTGCGGAAATCGTGGAAGCGATGGAAAATGCCGAGATGCTGATCAATCTGGCCGGGAGGTCTGTAAACTGCCGCTACAACCCATACAATAAGCAAGAAATTATGAATTCGAGAACCGAGACTACCAAAATACTTGGAAATGCGCTGTTACAATGCAAAGCGCCCCCTTCGCTATGGTTCAACTCCAGTACGGCTACGATATACAGACATGCGGAGGACCGGCCCATGACCGAGGAAGGCGGAGAGATCGGATCGGGCTTCTCCGTTGAAGTTGCAAAACAGTGGGAGCAGGCTTTCTTCTCGTTTGAATTGCCGAATACGAGGCAAGTCGCTTTAAGAATAGCGATCGTATTGGGTGAGGACGGGGGAGTCATGACTCCCTACAAAAACTTGATCCGCTTCGGACTTGGTGGTTCCCAAGGGTCCGGCAATCAAAAGTTCAGTTGGATTCATATCGAAGATTTGTTCGGCATTATTGTTTTTCTGCGGGATAACGAAGAGCTTCGCGGCGTATTCAATTGTTCTTCCCCCAATCCGGTTACGAACCGGGAGTTGATGGGCAGCTTACGACGAGCTATGCATGCAAAATTCGGATTGCCCGCATCCAAGTGGATGCTCGAAATCGGTGCCTTTTTTATGAAAACCGAAACCGAATTGATCTTGAAAAGCCGTTGGGTTATCCCGGAGAGGCTGCTGAAGGCGGGATATTCGTTTAAATATGATACCTTGGATAAGGCGCTTCGACAAATTTTGAAGGAATCGAACATGTAACTCGATTCGAAATAGAGGAGGTCATGGCACGTGTCCCAATCCAACTTTTATTATAAAAATCCCGATGCGCCAAAGCCGAATCAACCGACGAGTATCGGCGTAGTCGCGGCAATTGAAAGGAACCACTGCATGCTGTTTGCAGCGAAGAATCGATAGAGCTTGCCTTTTTTTCGAAGGAGGCACTGAAACGGGTAAATATTGCGGAAACGCATACTCCTATCATTCAAGCTTATTTGGACAATAAGACGGCGGTGCTAGAGTGATTATTCCAAGGACAGAGGGGTTTTTATAAATGAAAACGAATTCAACTGAATTTCTGACAAATCAGTACAAGGACTCATCCAACTTGGATATTCGCATTCGATTGCATGAAGCTTACAGCACGAATCCGATAGATTGGCATGAATGGGTATTCGATCAAATGATCTTCAAGGCAGACAGCCGGATCATAGAATTTGGTTGTGGCACTGCGAGCTTATGGGAAAAAAATGATTGCAAAATAAGCAACAAGTGGAGCATCACTTTAACGGACATGTCTGAAGGCATGTTGGCAAAAGCGCAGCACAATACACGGAACGCGTCAAACGTTGCATACCAAGTCATGGATATACAAAATATCGAGTCCGAGGACGGTTTATTCGATATTGTCATAGCGAACCATATGCTGTACCATGTTCCGGACATCCATAAAGCATTAGCGGAGGTTCAACGAGTTTTGCGGGATGACGGCGTCTTCTATGCAGCAACGAATGGCGGGATTCATCTTCGAGAGATTTTTGATTTTGTTGCCGAATTCGATCCCTCGGTTCCGTTTACAAAACCGATGAATGCAACGTTTTTTGGTTTGGAGAATGGAGAAGAGCAGCTTCGAGGCCATTTTGGCGATGTTCGTTTGGTCAGGTATCCATCGGATTTACGGGTTACAAGTGCGCAGGACTTGGCGGATTTTATTTTTTCGATAAGGACCGAATTTAAAAAAGATTTGATCGAAAAAGGGACTTATGCTTCATTTATACCATTTCTGGAGAGCAAGAAAAACGAGCACGGCTATATTCAGATCAGCAAAGACTCAGGGCTGTTTGTTTGCAGGAAATAAGTCATTTATAAGGACGTTGAGGCAATGGAAGAGGGTGAGATTGTGGAGTTCCATGTGCAACATCCGAGCGGGTATAAGACACTGGTCGTATTCCTATGCCAAGTAATAAGTACAGCCAAGAAAAAGACGATCACGTTTGAAAGCGACTTTCTCTTGATTAACGGCAGTGAGCAAATACAGGCAGATCATATAAAAGATGTACGGGTCTTTGGGAATCGGATAGGAGTAAGATTGACGGGCAAAGCAATGGTGCCAGTACGGTTATGTTTCAAATTTATAAATTCAGATAGAGCTAGAGGGGAAGAGGAGTTAAAGAGATGGGCTGAGGAAAACGAGAAGCCGATCGTTTTCCGTTTTTTTATGATGTGGATTTAGTGGGTGAGGCCATTGCGTTTGTGGGTGGCAGGGGAGAAGTGTAGATGGATGAGAAGATACGAAGGCTTTTAGCGGAAATCCGACATAAAGTCGAATTTGATCGGGTTGAACCGCTAACTAAAGGATACTCGAATGCAAGGAAGTACATTTTGTACATATCGGATCGTCCCATCTATTTATTGCGTGTGTATGAACTGGATTCCTATGCCCGTCGAACAGAAGAGTATAGCTATCTAAACCTTCATTACAATAATGGCGTATGCTGTCAGAAGCCGGTATGCATAGATGCCCACTATGATTTAAAGCTATGTTATTTATTGCTTCCTTACTTGGAGGGCAATAGCGGAGATGAAATCTTAAGCAATCTTTCTATTGAAGAGCAATATGTGCAGGGACTCATGGCAGGAGAACAATTAAAAAAGATCCATATGGTTGTTCCGGATACCCCGATTAATTGGTTTGAACGCAGGTATGCAAAATATGTACAGAAGAAAATGAAAGTGAAGGAAATGAATATCGATTTTCATAAACGAGGCTACATCGAAAGTTATATTGAACGGAACTTTGACTTGCTGCGCGATAGTCCGGTATGTTTTCAGCATGATGACTTTCATCCGTCGAACCTGATATTTAATAACAATATACTGGTTGGAGTTATAGATTTTAGCAGGTTTGACTGGGGAGACCCGTGGGAAGAATTTTTTAAGCTTCCCAAATATACTTGCTGCATTAGTAAACCTTTTGCGTATGGACAAGTGCATGGTTATTTCAACGGTCATATTCCCGACCTGTTTTGGAAGAAATACAATTTGTTCGTGGCGCTAAATCAACACGCTACCTTAATCGGTGGATATCAAGGGCGGAAGACCATAGAGATGCTGAAGAAGATTCAAGGCACGATCGAAACACATGATTTTGCCTGCGGAGGGCCCCCGAAATGGTTTCTTGAAAAGTAAGAAAGTTGTCAAATAAGGAATATTGTAACGAAAAGGTGATCGGATGAGTGCAGGGTATTCTGGAACTCCGCTTATTCAGAAGCTTGGGATCAAGCAAGGAACGAAAATTTGTATAGTAAACGAGCCTGACCCATATTGGGAGCTTCTCGGAACGCTGCCACCTTTTATTGAGAAGGCCGATCCGAATGAAGAGCAGATGGATTTTATACATATTTTTGCCAATAGCAAATCGGAAATCGAGAAGTACTTGAATACGATCAAAGGGCACATCAAGCAGACGGGAATGGTCTGGGTCTCATGGCCGAAGAAATCGTCCAAGATCATTACCGATTTGAATGAAGACGTGATCAGGAAGCTGGCATTGGATAATCAACTGGTGGATGTTAAAGTCTGTGCAGTAGATGAAACGTGGTCGGCGCTAAAACTTGTCATTCCGTTAAAGCATAGAAAATAGAAAGGTGTTGGATAGGGATAACTGGATAATGAAACATTTGAATACATACTGCGTATAAACTAGCAAATATATCCACGGACGGTGAGCATACGACTAAGCTTCCCGAAGGAACGCCGAATACCGGCGATATGGCGATCGAGAAGAGAGTACATCAAACTTCTTTATCGCTTTTCTTTTTTCGATCCAGTAGTATTAGCTCACGCATGATTCACAACAAATGGAGGATGCGAAATGAGTAAATTATTCGAAACGAAACAGGATATCGAACGTCTTCTATACAATCGGAACATTACACTAGAGATTCGCAACAGGACCTTATTATTACGCGATCCGGAAAGCGACGAAGTGCTGCAGTTGGAAACGATCAAATCGGTGAACGATCCCGGTATCCGGTCCAAAGCACATCCGCTCACATTATTTGCAATATACTTCTTAATATTTTTAATCACGGTTGGGGTCGTACATTTCATATCGAGTCAATAACAACAAAGTACATAGGGGATCTGCTATGGATAAACAAGGAGATTGGGATTCGGACGATGAGGAGCGATTGGAGAAAAGAACCATTCGGATACGGGCGTTATCGATTGCTCTGATTTCCATCGTCATGATACTCGGCAGCGGTTCGTATCTTGCTACTAGGGCTGCAAATCATGCAATTTCAGAGGCGCTGTGCGCGAATGAAATCGTTGCCCGGGAAGCACAACCGGGAAGCGCTCAATATGAATGGATCGTTTTTAGAAGGAATTGTGGTGCTACCACGGACTACAGCTATCATCTTTCCATTATCGGGCAAGGAACGCAATTAAGTAACGAAAGTGGGAATGTATATAGATCCGGTGGAGCGTTTAATGCCAGTTGGAGCGATAACCGTACAATCCATATAACGGGCAGCTCCTATAAGGAGTCTAAAAAGGAAACAAAGTTTAAAGGAATCCGGGTCGTGTATAGTTCGATTTGAAAAAGGGTGCCACCGGCAAACGAAATTTTTGGAGAGAGGTGATTTTAATGGTTCCATCCTATTGAACAGGTGGACAATTGGCGATGATCAGATGAGTTGTCTGGGATCCGATACCCTTTGAAAATTTTTAAAAAGTGGACAATAGTATTGGGGAATCTACGCGATGTCAAGAATCAGAAACGGTGAGATGATATTAAAGCCATCTTGATTAATTTGGCAATGGCTATTACGTTTCCAATAATAGGTCTAATTTCATATTTTCTTTATGATGGTATGGATGATGAGCCTACGAATTTAATAGTCAAATTAATAGGTCTTATTCTATTTTGGGGCTTCATTATCTATGCATGGCTGATTAATTATAAAGCTATAACTGTGTTTGGTACGAGCTTCCTGAAGCGTGCGCTTGCGGCAGTGTTAATCACGATAATGACCTTAGTGTCCTCTGTTTATATGATAGCAGTAGGGAGAATGATTACATAGGCGTAGTTAAGAGGTGATACTTTGAAGCTCAAAAGGGCTCATTACATAATACTTGCGGTCGTCCTATGCTTGCTGACGGCATTTGCGTACAAATCCTACTTCAGTAATGAGAGCATCTTAGAAAGAGCCGTTCAAAAAAACGGATACGATCTTTTTCAAAAACAAAGGCCGGTCTCGTTCGAGTTTTATTTCGACCCTCAATGGATTCCAAAAACCAATGGGGAGACTGAATACAATATCCATCTTGGTACTCTGCACAATACGGAAATCTATCTGGACAAAGTGATAGCCCGAGATAGATCCATTTATATCGGGTTAAATGCGATCCCCCATATGAGAAAACAGTCCGGCGAGTTTTTGTACATATGGGATATAAAAGACAACCAGTCATCTTCTACGTATAATCCGATCGAGGAATGGCATTTTTTCGATAAAAATGGAGAGAGCTTGAAGCCGCTTCTAATGGACTATGGCTCGGGAGAGGGACCGGACAATATGTTCGGAATCGAAATTGACAAGAAATATATGGATATTGTTGCCGCAGGTATTTATTTTAAATATTCGGGATTCATCTTATATGAATATCGGCAGAAGAAAACAGTTCAAACTTCTCTTTTTTAGAATAGGATCGAGTCCGGGACATTCGATTCGCAACGAATGCTTTTCGAAAGCGAGATTGTATAGAAACATAAATGGTGGGGGGGCCTCGTGAATATGCTCTAGGATTTTCGGCAAAACGTATAAGTCGATGCACGGTTGAACATTGCGGTTATATTGCCGCGACCGATTCGATTCATTAAGGGGATGAAACATATGCTGGCTTCAGGATTAGTAATCCGTGACGGTCGATTTTTGATGGTGAAGCAGAATAAGCATGGAAGAATATTTTGGAACTTTCCCGGGGGGCACATCGAGCAAGGCGAGATTCCGGAGGAAGCATGCATACGGGAAATCGAAGAGGAAACCGGCTATCGGGTCTCAATCGAAGAATGTGTCAGCGCCAGCCCCGGCAAGCATGTTTTTATTGCCAGGATCATATCGGGAAATATGAAGCTGGAAGACAAGCTGCTCGATATCGCATGGGTTTCCGAGTCGGAAGAAGAGAAGTGGGATAATAAGACTCTCGAAATACTGGAGAAGTATAAAGCTTTTATGGACAATAGGAATGAACAATAAATTTTGCGAGGAAGACAAGGAGGCGAAGATGAGAGCAATCTATGTCGCTGATCTTCATAGCGATCGGAAGCACTACGATGAGCTATATACTTTGTTGCAGGAAAATCGTATCGAGCTATTGTTAATCGGCGGCGACTTGTTGGCGTATAGCAAAAGCTTGGCGAAACAGCTTGATTTTATCGAGCATGAATGGATTGATTTTGTTCGATCGATATCAATTCCTATCCTGCTCATACATGGGAATATCGAATGGACTGGCGCGGTATCCCGTTATGAACAATTATCGAGAGCGAATGTCCACACTTTGCTGACTTTGGAACCGGTCGAGATGGACAGGCTGGCGATTAGCGGATACGGCATTTCGAATCCGAGCCCGTTTTCGCGCAAAGACTTTGAAAGAAGAGATTTGAAGTGCGACGAGTTTATATCGAACAAGTCCATTTATATTTCTACTGTAAACGGTCAGTTGGTCGAGAGAGACGCGCATTATTTAAACCGATTGCCAAGCATGGAAGACGAGCTGGAGGCGTTGAGTAGTCAAGGAATCTGGATGATGCACGCTCCCCCTTTCGAGACAAAGCTGGACGTGATCCAAAACGGTATACATGTGGGCAGCAAGGCTATCCGAAAACGGATCGAACAAGTGCAGCCGGCCTTAACTTTGCACGGGCATATCCATGAATCTCCTTATGTCAGTAACAGTTGGTTCGATAGGATCGGGAGAACGGTCTGCATCAATCCCGGGCAGGGGGCGGATTTGCACGCGGTAATTCTCGATCTCCGGCAAAATGGGGAACTCGAGTCGGCGGAGCATACCATTTTCGGAAAGGCCGGCTTGTACTGAGCGAGAAGACTACGCTATAAGGATAGATGGGGAGTCCGTCCGTATAAGGAGAGCGATACTATGGGCAATCGCAGCTGTGCCGCAATCATTCGGAATAATCGGATATTGATGGTCGAACAGGTGTATAAAGGTGAAACTTTATGGACTTTGCCAGGAGGGAGCATGAATATGCGGTGTATGATTTATCGGAGCTGAACGACGCGAACATTAAGAAATCGGGACGTTTTGAACCCAAAGTCAATACAGCCGGACTCTATCCTCGAAGGAGGCGGCAGTAAATTTCTAATTATTGGGATCGAATGCATGAGACAATATGAGACTAACGTTAGGGAGCAACAGGATGAATACTATCATATATTTCATACGGCATGCGGAGTCGGTCTTTGTGGAGGGGGCCGAACGGGAGAGAGGATTAACGGAGAAAGGCAAACGGGATACGACGATAATACGGGATATATTGAAGGACGAACAAATCGATGAGTTCGTGTCGAGTCCGTACAAGAGAGCCGTCGATACGATCCAACTGCTGGCCGATACGGCAAACCGACCGATCCGGATAGAAGAGGATCTGAGAGAAAGGCAATTGTCCGCTGTTGATCTGGGCAAGGACCGTTTCTTCGAGGCTAAAAGAAGAGCTTTCGAGGAACCCGACTATGTATTCCCCGGCGGAGAGTCAAGTAACGAGGCCCAACATCGAGCTATCGCGGTCATTTCCAGGCTGCTGCAGCGTCACAACGGGAAAAAAATCGCCATCGGAACCCATGGGGATATCATGACCTTGATGCTGAAACATTACGATAAGACATATGGCTTCGATTTCTGGAAAAGCACGACGATGCCCGACATATACAGATTGGAATTTGATCCGAGCAACCGGCTTACGGGAGTAACGAGACGTTGGAAATAGGTACGGAGTTTGTACAATTGCAACTCGACATGATACCTCCGACTCCACATCATGTGGCAGGGGAGGTTTGTTTGTTCCAAAAACTGGAGGAACTGCTAACACTGAAGTCTATATTTGGATTATAATGGATATGCGGATGGGCTTTGGGGAGAAAGGGAGCGGTCTGTGACAATAGAAACGAAAGTATGGGGGGAATCATAGACTTTACATAACATTGGTATCAAACTTAAGGGGCAATCTTCATTTCACAAGCAAAGGAGATATTAATGAGGGCTCGAATTTTTAGGTCAATGGGGGTCATGCTGGTGATCGTATCGTTGATCTATATCGTGTGCATCCGGTTCGACATCGGACCGAGATCGCTGCACTATTATATTACCCGGAGTACGCCGTTGCCTTTCGAAGAAATCGGCGGAATCAAGCTGGGGACGATTTTGGATGAAGCGGCTCCGATACACGGGCAAACCCAAATAAAGGATGAAACCGATTCGTTCGTCTACTATGAATATGACAGCGGAGTCGAAGTCGCAGCGCTCAAATCGACTAAAGAGATCGTCAGGATCAGGATAGAGGGGCAAGACAATCAAACGACGGGCAAAGGAATAGCGCTCGGGGCCGGCCTGCGGGAAGTAAAGAAGAGATACGGCAAAAATTATTATAAGCGAAGCGAGCAAGGAGCTGACATTATCGGTTATATCGATAAGAGGAAAAAGACAACACTGGAGTTTTGGCTGTATGAGAACAAGGTGACGTTAATCCGGTATGACGTGAAGACGATGAATTGATCCAAACGAGATCGTCCGAAAATTCCGCTAGCGTTTCCCACATTGGTTGTTGGAGAGATCGGCTGCACGATGTCGATTTTTGGGATGTCGAATACGGGAGTCAAAGTGGTGGAGGAGTCCAATGCAAGGGCAGCAGACTGTCCGAATAAACAAGAAGCAAGCGTCATTCCGATCACAAGCCGCGTCTTCCGGCATTTGTACGGCACGGCATACTGGCTCTCCCGCCCTCTTTAGCAAAATTTGAAAAGATCATTCCAACAGTAACATATTGACATGCAAGGGGAAATGATCCTACAGAAGGAGAAAGCGCAATACGGCTTTCGCAACGCTTCAAGCTCCTTACGTGCGGAAAGACTGACGAAGCGGTCAAGGCCGGCAAATGGGCGCAGGAAGAAGGCGACCGCATAATGAAAGCTCTGGACTCTTTGTAACGCAGCCAATCTGTCGCGAGCTGAAGGTAGAGATCAATAAGTCGAAATGGAACAAGCAATAGCAAGAGGTATATAGGTATATCCTATTGACGTTATATGTATTATATATTTCATCAATAATTCTTTTTCCTGTACATTTGGGGAAAAGAGTGCAAGGAGCGATCGGGAATGAATCAACCATTATCCGCATGTGCAGGCGGAGTTTTATTGAAATCGGGTGATGTTCTGTTAGTGCAAGTCAGTTATGGAGCCAATAAAGGACTGTGGATGCTGCCGGGTGGATATGTTGAAGCCGGGGAAAGCATGGAACAAGCCGGGATTCGCGAATTTTGGGAGGAAACAGGGTTAGTCGTGTCCATAAGAAGAATCGTGGGAATCAGATCCGGGGTAAGAGAAACTACTGTCGGAACGGAAGCGAGCATCTATGTCGTTTTCGAAATGGAGTACGTATCCGGGGAGCTCAAGAAGGATGAGCGCGAAATTGCCGGCTTGAAATACTGGAACGTGGCGGATGCCATGCGGAGCGGTGAAGTCATTGACCTGACGAAGCAATATATTGAAAGCGCATGCTGCGCGGAGGGAGGCTTATCCCCCGGACAAACTATTTTGAAGACGAATACGAGCTACAAGACGTATGACTACTACAGGATAATAAGCAATTGATGGTATAGCACAGGAGGCCGGTGATGGATGGGGTGTTTAAAGACGGCAGGAGTCTATTTCTATATCGACGGATATTTTGTTTTCGCTTCAGTCTAACGAAACTATGGAGAATGGAGTATCGTTCGGATCGGAGGTCATATAGAGCTCGGGGAGCCTCCCTCCCCATTCTCTACCATCCGCTCGGTTCATAGCCGAGACCTGAGCCGGTTACGCCAGAGTAGAAATGCATATGCCTCGGAATAGTCAGTACCGTTTTATAGCTTCCTCCCTCAAACGAGAACGGCTCGTCGTCGACGTTCCCGCTAAAGCGATGATAGTGGGAACCGTCCGGAAGGGCGATTGCCGGCCCGGTTATTCCATAAAACCGATGGAAGTGGACTTGCCCGTCGTAGGAAGCAACCCGCGTAACGCCTTGATAATCATGAAAATGACCGTCCGATCCCGATCCGTTTACCGGGTACGTAAAGAAATCTATCTTATGCAAATGCCCGAGCTGCATAGAGGAAACGACTCTCGCATAATGGGCATGAGACGGACTGCCGTATCGATCGATAGGTTTGGGCGAAAGCATGTGAAATTCCTCCTTCAGTGCTAACTTATGCGGGCCTCCGGCGAAACATCACTCCCTTCCGATAAAACGGGATCGAACAAATTCCCCCCTTTTCTAACAAAACGTATCTTTTTTGTTTGCTTGAAACCGATTACAGTAATAGCATTGACGTTTATGTAAAAATGGGGTGAAACGATGGAGACGATTCGCAAAACGGACCTGGCCCTGTACGATCCGACTCGAGACAGCGATCCGATCCTGAAGGCTGTCGGAATCAAGCGCGTGTTCGGCCGCGGGACGGCGGCCGTCCATGCGCTGAAGGGCGCCAATTTGTCGATTCCGTACGGTCGCTTGGTTGCGCTGAAAGGGCGCTCCGGATCGGGGAAAACGACGCTGATCAATATGCTCGGCGCGCTGGACTTTCCGACTGAGGGTGCGATTTATTTTTGCGGGCAAGAAATTACGACGCTTGGGGAGAAAACGCGCAACCAGCTGAGGCGCACCCAAATGGGATTTATTTTCCAATCGTTCGCGTTAATGCCGCTTATGTCCGCTTATGAAAATGTGGAATTCGGCCTGCGGATCGCGGGGATTCCGACGAAACAACATCGGGAGCTCGCCGAGCGGGCGCTGGACAATGTGGGACTGAAGGCGAGGATGAGCCACCGGCCGTTCGAAATGTCCGGGGGAGAGCAGCAGCGGACCGCCATAGCAAGAGCGATCGCCCACCGGCCGAAGCTGCTGCTGGCCGACGAGCCGACCGCCGAGTTGGACAGCAAGATGGGATTGCAAATCATTAAAATTTTCAAGGACTTGGTTCTGCAAGAAGGGATGACGATCGTCATTACGACACACGATCCGGCGATCATGGAAATCGTCGACCAAGTCTACGCATTGGAGGATGGGCAAATTGTCGACCAAGGGTAAATCGTTCGCAAGCCGCGCGTGTATTGCCGTTCTGCTCGTTGCCGCCTGTTCCGGCTGCTCACTGATCCCCAAGGAGGATGAGCCGCTGAAGCCTCCTCTCGTCAAGCCCGTCAAGGAAAATTACCAAATCGCCGACGTGAAAAGCGGCTCGGTGACGAAGCGCATTACCGGCGTGGCGACAGTCGAATCGACCAACGTAAAAAATCATGAGTTTACGGGAACGACGGGGAAAATCCAAGAAATTCTGATCATCAAAGATGCGATGGTGAAGCAAGGAGATCCGCTCATTACGCTCGACGCGGGAGACTCCGCGATCGTGCTGAAAGAAAGGGAACGCGACTACGAGCAAGCCAAATACAATCTCGATCAAGCAAAGCTGACTCAGGACGAGAATAAAATGAAAATCCGGGTCATGGAGCTGGATATTGCCAAGCTGCGGTTGAGCGACGCCCGTGCGGCTGTCGAAGGCAAGACGATGAGAGCTCAAATGGACGGCCGGATTACGTTCGTCGACACGGCCAAGCCGGGCGATACGGTGCAGGCGAATAAAACGTACGTCATCATATCCGATCCCAATTCGATCCGTCTCGCCTATACGTCGGGCAATACGAGCGACCTGCTGGAGGTACAAGCCGGAGTTTCGGTGGATGTAACGGTAAAGGGGAAGAAGATGGTCGGCAAAGTCGTCCAATCTCCATCAAACACGCCTCCGACCGACAACAAGCAGCTGGCGGATAAGTATGCGAAGACGATCTTTATCGACGTCCCGAATCCGACGCCGGACATGACGCTCGGGTCGACCGCGGATATCAACATCGTGACCCGCAAAAAGGACAATGTTCTGATCATTCCTGCGAGAGCGCTTGCTCAATATTTGGGCCGAAACTATGTCAAAGTGCTGGAAGGCGACAGCATCAAGGAAGTGGATGTGGAGAAAGGGCTGGAAACGGTGGACGGCATTGAAATCGTGAAGGGGCTCAAGGAAGGGCAGAAGCTGATTCTACAATAACATTGCCGAACCCCTAGGAAGGAGGAACCGTTTTCGTGGCAATTCTCGTCATGATTTTCCGCAAAATGCTCAAAAATAAATGGCTGGAGCTGAGTCTGCTCTTCGGGTTAGTGCTGTCGGTAGCGCTCGTGAGCAGCATGCCGATTTATACCGAAGCGATTTTGCAGCGAATGCTCGTCAAGGAGCTGGAGAACTACCAAGTCACTTCCGGCTCATACCCGCTCACGTACCGGACGGGACTATTCCTCACGGGAGAAACCCCGAAGGAGAACGGCGATAGCGCACGCAACGTGGACCAATTCATGCAATCGATGGGCAGCCGATTCGATCTTCCGATTCGCGCGTACGTTAAGGAACGGGGGACCGACACCTTCGCGTTCACTCCGAAAGATACGGAGCGAATGGACGCCTCCGTCAAGCGGAACGTCGATATCGTCGCCTTGTCGGATTTCGAGGAGCATGTCAAGCTCGTGGACGGGGTCATGCCCGCCAAGGAGCCGGTTAACGGCGTATTCGAGGTGCTGGTCGTAGAAAGCGCATTGACCCAGCTGAAGATGGTGCTGGGCAACGAGTTCGTGATCGAGGACGAACGGGTGAAAAATCCGATAACCGTCAAGCCGGTAGGCGTCATTAATCCGAAGGACGAGCACGATTTGTTCTGGAATACGCCGCTGGAAAGCTACGGCCGATCGTTCATTATGAATTACGAGACTTTCGAGAAATACATTACCGGGGGCAACGATATCACGATCCGGGCCGGCTTCTGGTATTACGCCTTGGAATACTCGCGCATGGACATGGGCTCGATCGAATCGTTCATCCGCACGCATCAACGCATCGAGTCTTATATTACGAATACGTTCCCCAGTCAAGCGATCAAAGCTCCCGCGCTGGGCGTCATATCGAAATATATGGACCGGCAGGAGCAGCTGCGGGTTATGCTATGGTCGTTGAACGTGCCGGTTATGATTATGCTGGGCTTCTATTTGTTCATGGTATCGAACTTGATCGTCGAACGGCAAAAGACGGAAATCGCGGTGCTGCGAAGCCGCGGCGCAAGCCGAATGCAAATTTTGCTCAGCTACGTCATCGAAGGAGTCATGCTCGGTGCAGTCGCGTTCGCGATCGGGCCGTACGCGGGGATGGCGCTGACGAATATGCTCGGAGCCTCCAACGGATTTTTGGAGTTCGTGCAGCGGTCGGCGTTAATCGTTACGATAAACTCCACCGCTTACAAGTACGCGCTGTATGCGGTCGGGTTCTCCTTGATCATGACTTTGATCCCGGCTTTTCTCGCCACGAGAACTTCGATCGTCGGGCATAAGCAGCAGATGGCGCGCATGTCGAAAATGTCGTTCACGCACAAATATTTTATCGATATTTTGCTGCTCGGCGTATCGCTGTACGGGCTGCAAAGCTTCAAGCGGCGGATGAGCGACCTGCAATCGCTGGGGCTGGATTCGGCCAATTTCAAGGTCGATCCGTTGTTGTTCCTCGTTCCGGCTTTATTTACGCTGGGACTTGGCCTGCTCCTGCTGCGCGTCTATCCTCTCTTCATCAGGCTTGTATACTGGCTCGGGCGCAAGGTGTGGCCGCCGTCGTTATATTCGACGCTGATTCAGGTCGGGAGGTCGAGCAACCAGTACAACTTCCTGATGGTGTTTCTGATGATTACGCTTGCAACCGGCTTGTTCAGCGCAAGCGCCGCGAGGACAATGAACAGCAACACGCTGGAGAAAGTGAAGTATAAGAACGGGACCGATATTATTTTGAACGTGAAGTGGGAAAATGACGCCCCGCCTCCGATGATGGGGGGAGGAGAAGAAGCCGAGGAAGAAACCGAAGCGGTTACTACCGTTCCGATCATTACGGGGCCGAAGCGGATTCAATATACGGAGCCGCCGTTTCAAGTATTCAGCGATTTGCCGGGTGTAGCCAGTGCCGCCAAAGTGTTCGTGAAGGATGACGCGGTCGCGCAAATGGGTAAAACATCTTCAAAAATCAAGCTGATGGGCGTCGACACGGACGAATTCGGCAAAACGGCCTACATGAAGGACCGGCTGCTCGAGCATCACTTCTACGATTACTTGAATCTGATTTCGACGGAGCCGTCAGCCGTGCTCGTTTCGAGGACGATGGCGGATGAGATGGGCGTCAAGGAGGGCGATTCGGTCAATATCGGCTGGAATAACGTCTCTTATAAACCGTTTACGATATACGGCATTATCGATTATTGGCCGACGTTCAATCCGAATCCGCAGCAGCCGACGTCCGGCAATGCGAAAAAGCCCGAGCTGCCCAAAGTCGTCGTCGGGCATTTAAGCTACATCCAGAGCGCCATCGCTCTGGAGCCCTACCAGGTGTGGATCGATCTGAAGGACGAACCGACCTCGAAGCAGACTTTCAATGAAGCGCTGAATGCCAAGGAAATCCCGATCGAAAGCTTCATCGACACCGGATATGAGCTGACTTTGGCGAAAAACGATCCTTTCCAAATGGCAATCAACGGGGTCATGACGCTCGGATTTTTGATCAGCGTAGTCATCAGCTTCTTCGGATTCCTGCTGTATTGGGTACTTTCGTTGAACGGCAGGGTATTGCAATACGGGATATTGCGCGCGATGGGCATTTCGTTCATGCAGCTGATCGGGATGCTCGTGACGGAGCAGGTGCTGACGTCCGGAGCGGCCTTCCTGATCGGTGCCGGCATCGGCAATGTAACAAGCCTGCTCTTCGTTCCGCTATTCCAGCTGTCGTTCAATTCCACGACGCAGGTGCCGCCGTTCCAAGTCATGTTCGATTCGACGGATTCCACGCGTCTGTATATTATCGTGACGATCATGATTACGATCGGGCTGGGCATACTTGGATATCTTCTCTCTCGCATCAAAATTCATCAGGCCGTCAAGCTGGGGGAGGACTAATCGATGATCCATTGCGACAATTTGGTGAAAATATACAAGGTTGCCGATCTGGAGGTCGTGGCGCTACAAGGACTCGATTTGCACGTCGAGCCTGGCGAGCTGATGGCGATTATCGGCAACAGCGGAAGCGGGAAATCGACGCTTCTGAACATGCTGGGGGGACTCGACCGGCCGTCGGCCGGCAACCTGGTCGTGGACGGCAAGGACCTGCTGAAATTTACCGAGAAAGATATCGTGCGCTACAAAAGGGAAACGGTTGGATTCGTATGGCAAAACAATGCGCGCAACCTGATTCCTTACTTGACGGCGCTGGAAAATGTCGAGCTGCCGATACTGCTGCAAGGCCGCAGACGGCGGCAGAGGGCGCTTGAGCTGCTGGAGGCGGTCGGGCTCGGGCATCGGATCAGAAACAGACTGAACCAGCTGTCCGGCGGCGAACAGCAGCGTGTCGCGATCGCCATAGCCCTCGCGAACCATCCGCGCCTGCTGCTTGCCGACGAGCCGACCGGCTCGCTGGATACGAAGATGTCCAACCAAATTTTGGACCTGTTCCGCGAGCTCAACCGATCGTTGGGGCTTACGGTCGTTATCGTCACCCATGATCCGCTTCTTGCCAAAAAAGTAGACCGTGTAGTCGCGATCCGTGACGGGAAGACGGCATCGGAGTTCATTCGCAGCAAATCGTATGCCGACGAGCTGGCCGAATTGGAGCAGGGAACACCGGCCGAGTCGGAGACTCATGTAGAGTATGCGATCCTGGACAAGGCGGGGCGGCTGCAAATCCCTCCCAATTATTTGGAGGCGGTCGGGATGAAGGACACCAACAAAATGGTCGTTTCGGTGGAGGATGGCAAAATCGTTCTACTGCCGCCGGAAAAAGAAAAGGTAGCCAAGTAGAAATCGAGCCGAATGGTCATCCAATCCCCGCGAATAGCGGGGATTTTTGCATGCGGAAAGGATGAACGTAACCCGTATGATTTGATCGGCGCAGCGGAGCAGTGGTATAATTTGGGGCGAGAAAATTATCGAAACAGGAGTGGGTCGAAATGAGCAGGCAACGGTTCAAGACGCTGCGCGTGATCGCGGCCGTAGGAGCAATCGCGCTGACGCTCGCGGGATGCGGCGGGGACAAGACGGCAGGGAATGCGAATGGAAATGCATCAGGCGCCAAAGGCGAGAAGAACTGGAGCTCGCCGCCCCCGATGACGCTGAAAACGGACAAAAAGTACGAGGCGGTATTCGATACGACCGAAGGCAAGTTTACGGTGAATTTGTTCAACGATACGGCGCCGAAAACCGTGAACAGCTTCGTCTTCTTGTCCAAGGAAGGGTTCTACAACAATGTGGTCTTTCATCGGATTATGAAGACGTTCATGATTCAGACCGGCGATCCGACGGGTACTGGAATGGGCGGCCCCGGCTATACGATCGAAGACGAACTGAAGACTACTTATAAATACGATCCGGGTATCGTAGCCATGGCCAATACGGGAGCGAAAAACTCGGGAGGAAGCCAGTTTTTCATTTGTACGGGAGCGGACTGCGCGGCGAGCTTGAATCCCAGGCCGAACTACACCATATTCGGGCAAGTAACCTCCGGCATGGAAGTCGTCCAGAAGATCGCCGCTACGCCAGTAAAGGCAAGTCCTACCGGAGAGCCGAGCGTACCGACGAAGGAAGTGAAAATCAATAAGATCGACATAAACGAGAAGTGATAAATATTGGGTCATAACCTATGGGAGAGGATGGAACCGAATTGATTCGAAAATACGCGGATCGAACCGAATGGGGGAGAATCGTCGAGAAGAGGTTTACCGTTGTCCCGAAAAAAACGATCGGTTTTTCCGGAACGGTAACGTTATTTGAAATGGTGAAGGTGAAAGCGCCGCTGTACAAGCAGTACGAGCACGAACAGGAGAAGCTGTGCATCGCGGCCGACGGCTATAAGTGGCTCCAGCAGTTTCCCGAGCTGGCGAACTACATGGTAACGTCCATGTACGACGATCACGATCGGCTCGTCCAATGGGTCGTATCCATATGCAAAAGCCAGGGAGTCTCGACCAACAATGTGCCATGGTATGACGATCTCTATTTGAACATCGTCATATTGCCTACCGGGCAATTGTATGTCACCCATCAAGACCGGTTGGAGGATGCGGTGCGACGGGGCGAGCTCGCACAGGAAGATTACGACATGGCCTGGGCAACGGCCAATCTAGTAAAGGATGAATTCCGCAAAGGCTCGTTTGACTTGCTGCTGATGTCGGACAAGCATTTGCAAGATTTATTGGAAGAATGATATTCATACATACATGTCGGGACGAGGAGACGGTGAATTGAAGCCATTGGCGAACGCGATTTCCAAAAGAGGGAGAAGCAAACGGAGCCACAAGCTATGGATAGCGGTCTTCGTACTGGCGGCGCTTGGCTTGGCATGGGTCGGATACATCCAGTGGCTTATCCATTCCGCCCAAGGCCGTACGCTGGGAGCACGGGCGGACGTCGCCATCGTGCTAGGCGCGTCGCTCTGGAATGACCGCCCGAGTCCCGGATTGCGCGAGCGTTTGGATTGGGCATACGGTCTGTATGCGGACAAAAAAGTGGATCGCATTATCGTGTCGGGCGGACTGGACGCGAATGGCGCCACAATTACGGAAGCGGAAGGGATGAAACAATATTTGACGGAGCGCGGCGTTCCGCAGGACGTTATTGTCGAGGAGCGCGAAGCTACGAGTACATACGAGAACTTGCTGTACAGCAAGCGAATTATGGACCGCGAGGGCTGGAAGGAGCCTGTTATCGTCACGCACCAGTACCACGGCGCCCGCGCCATGGACATCGCACGTTTCGTCGGGCTTACCGGCGCGGTCCCGTCGTTGACGGAGTCCAGAGTTATGTGGATGCCATGGCACAAGACCAGGGAGACGCTTGCTTACACGAAATGGTATGCGGACAAACTGAGGATGAAGCTGAATTTATAAAACCTATAACCGTTTTACGCAATATAACGCAGCTTCAGCTCGTTTTTGGAAATCGCCACGATTTTGGGTTCCAGCAAGTCCGTCTTTTCTTTTAATCGTTTTTTGCCGTGAGGGTGAACGACGTAGAGCAGAAATCTTAAATACGTTTTTGTAGCGCGCGCGAACAATCCTTTCGGCAAATCGAATACGGTGAAGCCGAGCTGCCTCGTACCGCGATGAATCATCGTAATTCCGTATAAGCCTTTAACATGCTGGTACTTCGGATCGGTCAGCAGCAGCTTGCTGATTTCCGGCATTAGAGTGCGGGTTCTCCGGATCAGCTGGGTAGCCAGCTGAACGGTGCTGCGGGAATCCAGCCCCAATTTATACAATGTATAGTTATCCAAGTGCATTTCGGCCACCAGATCGCCTTTGCTGATTTGCTCGCCGTCCGATAACAGAATCGGCTGCTTCCCCATGTATTCGCGCACCCGAAGCTTCAGCAACGGATCGCCGATATTAACCGCCTTCAGCCGGAATAGCTTGACGAAGCAGCGTTCCCAAGTCATCCAGGCGTTCACGAGCAGTCGTTTGAACAGGCCGAGACGGCGCTCGGCAGACGATTCCAGCAATTCATCCACGCGCACAGGCTTCAATCCCCTCTCCGTCATACTCGTCAACACTTCATCCAGGGCGTTCAACATGTGGGACGGAGCATCCCGGTCGGCCCCGAACGTTTCTCCGCTGTCATGAAGCAGGACTACCGCACCTTCCCTAACTCCGCTCATAAGCCGGGCCTTCAGCTTCGTTTTGCCGATTCGGCTCCGCCAATCTTTTGGCATAACCGACCAAAGGACGACTTTGTACGACTTTAGCGTAATCAGATCGAACAGATTGAGAATGCCCCAAGGCGGTCTGTAAAAATTAGGCTTCGTTCCGGTAATGGATGCGATGATGTCGGCGGATCGGTCCGCTTGCTTTCTCCGGACGTTCCAAGGCAGTTGCAGCCAGTTGGACGTATGGGAATAATTATGGATTCCGATCTGATGTCCCTCGCTATGGATCCGTTCGATCAGGCCGGCTTGCCGCTCCGCTTTCGATCCCAGTACGAAAAAAGTGGCCTTCGCTTCATGCTTTCTGAGGAGATCGAGCAGAAGCGGCGTATACGCCGGATCGGGTCCGTCGTCGAACGTCAGCGCGACTTGTCTGGAAGCTTTTCCTTTGCGGAAAACGCCGATTGCGAATATGCGCGTGGCCACCCAAGGAACGAGCGTATAGGCTACCACGATCAGTAGGATAGAAAAGAAGAGTCGTTCTCTCATGGACATCCTCCTATAATTCGGACCACCCGAAACAGGTTGCTTTCAGGTGAAGTCTAACATACCGGCCAACTAAGTCCAAGTGAAAAAATCGTTGAAAAAACGGGAATATTCGGTTGGCTGTCCACCTGCTGCCGCAACGTAAAATTTAATCAAAAGAGCTTTTCTTGATCATAGGACAACTTGTTGATTTGTACATTATAGGCAGGGGTTATTCCGCTCGTATCGTCAGGGCGGAAACTTCCGACGGGCTAGCGCAACAAACGCCTGCACCTTCGAACAAAGAGGTGATTCCGATGAACAGTCGAGTCGTTTCCAGCGATATGGCCAAAGCTTCAAGGCAAATCAATGTCGTGCTTCGTACTCCCGAGCCCGTATCCATGCCTGTTTCCGAGCCGGAGCCTCAACCAAACGGCAAAACGGTTCCGTCGCAAGGTCCCTTCGCCGACATTATGAAAGAACTGGACCAGATGGTCGGTCTGGATAACGTCAAGGAGCTCGTGTATGAAATATACGCATTGCTGCAGATCGGGCAGTACCGAACGGACGCCGGATTAATGTCCAATCAGCAAGTGTACCACATGGTATTCAAAGGAAACCCGGGCACCGGCAAAACGACAGTCGCCCGTATTATCGCCAAGCTGTTTCAAGCGATGGGGCTTTTGCCGAAAGGTCATTTGATCGAGGTGGAACGGGCTGATCTGGTAGGCGAATACATCGGTCACACGGCTTTGAAGACCCGTGACCTGATCAAAAAAGCGATGGGCGGCATATTGTTCATCGATGAAGCGTACAGCTTGGCAAGGGGGGGCGAAAAAGATTTCGGCAAGGAAGCGATCGATACGATGGTGAAGGCGATGGAAGACTACAAAAATCAGTTTGTGCTTATTTTGGCCGGCTATTCGGATGAAATGGACTTTTTCCTCGCGACGAATCCGGGCTTGCCGTCCCGCTTCCCGATATCGATCGAATTTCCCGATTATTCGACCGACCAGCTGGTGCAAATTGCCGAATTGATGGTCAGAGAACGGGACTATACGCTGATCCCCGCCACGATCATGAAGCTTCGACAGCTGTTGATCGCGGAGAAGAACCGCTATCCATCCGCCTTCAGCAACGCCAGATTCGTCCGCAATCTGATGGAGCGCTCCGTCAGGCATCAGGCGGTCCGGCTGCTTGGCCAATACAATACGTCCGCTCCGGGCCGCCAAGAGCTGATGTCGATCAAGCCGGAGGATATGCGGACGGATAAAAGAAGCGGACTCTAAATTGCCGACATGAAACCGTCGAAGTCCAACCATACTAATAGGCGCAGCGACAATCGCACAACAAGGAGGAGCAAACGATGCCGGACAATGACAACGGCTCCCAGAAGCGGGCGTCCGAACCGGCCGACCCGAAAAAGCAAGGCCGGTCGGCCGCGAAGAAAAAGTCGAAGTAAGAAACGGGAAGCCGCCTGAGGGCGGCTTTTGTTCTATAGGAAAGAAAGGGACAGGAAAGAAGCGTTGAGGTATAATACGATCATCCGGCCGGAAGGCGGGCAACAAAGCTGGAGGGAATATACATGATACGCGCGATTGTATTCGATTTTGACGGACTTATTCTGGATACGGAAACGAACGAATATCACGCTTACGCGGACGCATACCGGCACCACGGGGCCGAGCTTTCCTTGGACGTCTGGTCCAAAGTAATCGGGACCGATATGCTGTCCGTATTCGATCCTTACGAGCATTTGGAGAAAAGCATCGGCAAGCCGGTCGATCGCGAACAATTCCAGTCGATGCGCAGGAAGCTGTTCGCGGAACGGATGGAGCTGGAGCAGCTGCGGCCCGGCGTCGTATCCGTACTGGAGCAGGCGAAACGACTGGGGCTCGCGGTCGGGCTTGCATCCAGCTCCAGCAGCGACTGGGTGACGGGTTATTTGTCCAAATTCGGGCTGCAGCACTATTTTTCATGCATACGTACCCGGGACCATGTGGTTAATGTGAAGCCGGACCCGGAACTGTACAGGCAAGCGGTCGAGAATCTGGGCGTAAAGCCCGGGGAGGCGCTCGCTTTCGAAGACTCGGCAAATGGCGCTATGGCGGCGCACAGAGCGGGACTCCACTGTGTGATCGTACCGAATTCGGTCACGGCTTCGTTAACGTTCGGACCGCATAGCAAACGAATAGATACGATGGAAGGATTGGATCTGGGGACATTGCTTGCAGAAATAAGTTGAAAAATACAGACTTATTAGAAAAATTGGAATCATTTGAATTTATGTTTCGCGGAATGAAAAGGTGTGGTATATTAAATTTCAGGACAACGCAAGAAATTGGAAATAAATTTTTGGCAAACTTGCCGAAAGGCAGGGACGCAAAGCCACAGGTCTAAGGTTCGGGTGGACTATGACAGCTGGGTTGCCGAAACGTTCACTTTCACGATGCCATAGTCGTGTAATCGGCCGTCTCTATACAGGGGCGGCCTTTTCGCCGGTAATCCGGCGTTTGTGATAGAGATAGCTACTTAAGCGGAAGGGAAGGACCCCATGCAGTTATCGCGTACGTTTCGGTCATTACGCATGGCCGCTGTCCGGAAGAAGGATTTGATGCTCGCCGCTCTTGTCTTGTTCGTCGGCGCCTACGCGTTAGTCGACGCGATACCGGATATGATGAGGAGCTTGGCGTCGCTATTGTTCATGGGGCTGCTGCTCTCGGCGGTATTTCTGCATAAGAAGCGGAAGGTCGCCTATGGCATGTCCAGCTTGGCCTTGCTTGTATATGTAGCGGTTGTGCAGCCGGAGCAAATGTTCCCTGCCTTAATGACCGTCTACCCGCTACTGCTGTTCTATGCGCTTTTTTTGCCAAATCCTTTGTATACGCTTGCAGCCGCACTGGCGGTCGGACTCAACCTGTACGCTTATGCCGATTTAACGAAGCACAACGAATGGATGACACATTTGTTCTTTATATCCCTGAACGCGGTAGCCTATACGATTCTTGCTTTTTACGCGCGAAAGCTCGAGAAGGAACGGAACGAATACCGCCATTTGAGCATGATCGATTCGTTGACGGGGCTGGCATCGCTCCAGCAGACTTTGCAGTTCGGACAACGGTTGATCGAAGAGGGCCGGACGGTTCGGGTGCTGCTGATCGATCTCAATTTTTTCAAGCAAATCAATGATACGTACGGACATATGGTAGGCAATAAAGTCATCTTGTACGTTGCCGACTATTTGCGAAAACTGACCCAGCCGACCAACGGCATTGCCGGTCGATTGGGCGGAGACGAATTTGTAATCGTATTGGAGGATGAGCCCCGTTTTGCCGAGATGCGACAGCAGCTGTTGGAGGAGTTGAACGGAAAGTCGTTCATACCGGATGAAGGTCTTCCGCCCGTTTCCTTGTCGTTCTCGGTTGGGATCTCCGTATCCAGGCCCGATCGGCTGCTCGGCATCGAAGATTTGCTCCACGATGCCGATCTGAACATGTATGAATTCAAGCTGCATCATCGACTCCCTACTTTCCATGGGAAAACGGCGGATCTGATCGAGCATAACCCGGATCCGATCTGTACGTTCGATAGAAAGGGGAAGCTGATCGCCGTAAACCCGGCTACTGTCAAACTGCTCGGGTATACCGCCGACGAGATGACGAAGCGCGAATTCGTCTCGCTGATCCATCCTCAGGATCGCTTGAAGGCTCTGACCGGCTTCCGGGAGACGATTAATGGCAATTCCAATCATCTGGAGCTGAAGATGGTTCACAAGGATGGATATGCAGTCACTGTCGACGTAACGAACATTCCGATCATAGCCGATCATCAAATCGTCGGGATATACGGCGTGGCCAAAGACGTGACGGATCGCAAAAAGGCGGAGGAGCTGCTGCGCAATGCCGACAGGCTTGCCGTAACCGGGCAGCTTGCCGCGGGTTTGGCGCACGAGATTCGCAATCCGCTCACGGCGCTAAAAGGCTTTGTCCAACTGCTGCAGTCATCCCGAATCGAGAATAAAGCGTATTACCCGATCATGCTTACCGAGCTCGAGCGGATCAACTTTATCGTGAACGAATTTTTGCTGCTCTCCAAGCCGCGTCCGGCCAGCTTCAAGGAGTCTGATATTCGCATTGTAATCGATCATGTGGTGACGCTATTGGAGACGCAAGCTATTTTAAACAAAGTCCGCATCTTGACCGAACAGGTAATAGACATGAAGCCGATTCGCTGCGACGAGAACCAGATGAAGCAAGTATTCGTCAACGTGTTGAAAAATGCGATTGAAGCGATGCCGGCTGGAGGAGAGGTGACCGTCCGGACAGAGCGGACGGAGCGGTTGTTGACCGTTCATATTACGGACCAAGGGAGCGGAATTCCGGAGGATCTGGCGTCGCAGATCGGACAGCCCTTTTTTACGACGAAGGAAAACGGTACAGGACTCGGACTCATGATCTGCCACAACATTATGGAAAGTCATGGCGGGAAGCTGTCGATCGCCAGTATGTCGGGCAGCGGGACGACCGTAGAGATCGAGCTGCCTTATACGTAACCGTTTAAGAAAAGGACATAATATGAATGCCTGTCGAAAAATATGTTACAATGAACCGAACAGACGGCCATGACGGGAAAAAAGGAGTTTTTGCATGAAGCAAACGACGCATGAAGTAACGGACGGCAATCCGGATAAAGCGGTTGTCGTCAGTCTCGTGTTGAAAAGCGACCGGTTGTCCGAGGAGCGGGTACAATATTCGCTTGCCGAGCTGATCAGCTTGGCCGAAAGCGCCGGAGTGGAAGTCCTTCATTCCGCCGTGCAAGCGAAAGACTCGATCGATCCGAAATGGTTTATCGGCAAAGGCAAGGTGGAGGAGCTTCGCGATGCGGCCGAGCGGCTCGGCGCGAATACGGCGATTTTCGATCAGGAGTTGTCCGGGGCGCAAGTCCGCAATTTGGAGCGGGCACTGGATTTGAAAATAATCGACCGGACTCAGCTCATATTGGACATATTCGCGCAGCGGGCGAAAACGAGAGAAGGCTTCCTGCAGGTAGAGCTTGCCCAGCTTAGCTATTTGCTGCCCCGGCTGTCGGGCCATGGCGTCAATTTGTCCCGCCTGGGCGGGGGAATCGGCACGCGGGGCCCGGGGGAGACGAAGCTCGAAATGGATCGCCGCCATATCCGCAATCGGATCGCCGAGCTGCGCCATGCGCTTCTGGAAGTGAAACGTCACCGAGCTCTGCATAGGGAGCGCCGGAAGAAGACGGGCGTGTTCCAGGCAGCGCTGGTCGGCTACACGAACGCTGGCAAATCTACGCTGCTGAATCGTCTGACGCAATCGGACGTTTATGCCGAGAACCAATTGTTCGCTACGCTCGACCCGACGTCGCGCATGCTGCGTTTGCCGAACGGACAAGAGATCGTACTGACCGACACGGTCGGATTTATACAAAATCTTCCTCACGATCTGGTTGCCGCGTTCCGTGCGACGCTCGAGGAAGTATGCGAGGCGGATCTCATATTGCATGTCGTAGACAGCGCAAGCGAGATGAGGGATCAGCAAATGCACGTAGTGGACGAAGTACTGCAGGAGCTTGGGGTGCAGGGGAAACCCGGTATAGCCGTGTTCAATAAAATCGATCTGCTGCCCGTCGGGCATGAGGAGCTGCTGTCGGCCGAGGGCGACGCGATTCAAGTTTCCGCTTTCTCGGAGTCCGACTTGGACGCGCTCAAGCTGGCCGTGCAGGAAAGGCTGATGGGAGACACGAAACGGTTCCGCATACCGGCCGGCCGCGGCGACTTGATCTCGCTCATGTACCGGGTGGGCGACGTGCTCGAGCAGGAAGTGGACGGGGAAGACATCCGCTTCGACGTGCGACTGAAACAAAACGAATTCGACAAGCAAGGATACATGCTTCAGGCATTTATGGCCCAGGAAGCGATTCAGCATGAGGGAGAGAATGTTTGAAATGATCGTACCGGATAAAATCGCCCGTCTAATGGAAGAAGCGGAAGCTATAGCAGAGCCGAAGCTGAAGCTGCTGGACAAACGGGTGGACCGCAATCAATGGAAGGTGATCGGAGCTTTTCAGAAGCATAAAGTAAGCGATTATCATTTTGCCGGATCGACCGGATACGGTTATAACGACCGCGGCCGGGAAGTGCTCGATCTCGTGTATGCCGACGTGTTCGGCGCGGAGGCGGGGCTCGTACGGCCCCACTTCGTATCAGGCACGCATACGATCGGCACGGCCCTGTTCGGTATTCTCCGTCCGGGAGACCTGCTCTTGTATATAACGGGCAAGCCCTACGACACGCTACATAAAGTGATCGGCAAACCGGGAGACGGCACCGGATCGCTTCAGGATTGGGGCGTGCGTTACGACGAGGTGGCTCTTGCGGACGACGGACTCCCGGACTGGGAACGTGTGCGCGACAAGCTTCTGACAGATCCGCCGAAGGTAATCGGCATCCAACGGTCGAGAGGATATGATTGGCGGCCCTCCTATACGGTAGATCAAATCGCCCGGATGGTAGAGTTCGTCAAGCGGATCGTGCCGAACGCTATCGTCTTCGTCGACAATTGTTATGGCGAGTTCACGGAAGAGACGGAACCGACCGAGGCCGGCGTCGATCTGATGGCCGGCTCCCTGATCAAAAATCCGGGGGGCGGTATTGCGCCGACTGGAGGGTACATCGTAGGCAAGCGCGAGCTGGTGGAATTGGCGGCTTATCGGCTTACGGCACCCGGGATCGGCGGGGAAGTGGGCGCGATGCTGGGCACGACACGCGACATTTTTCAAGGACTGTTTCTGGCCCCCCATCTTGTCGGACAAGCGCTTAAGGGCAGCGTGTTTGCCGCGGCACTGTTCGAACTCCTCGGTTTCGATACGCACCCGCGCTGGAGCGACGAGAGGACCGACTTGATCCAAGCGATCCGGTTTACAGGATCGGAGCATTTGATCGCATTCGTGCAGGGCATTCAAAAAGCGGCTGCGGTGGACTCCCATGTCGTACCCGAGCCGTGGGACATGCCAGGATACGAGCACCCTGTCATTATGGCCGCCGGAACGTTCATTCAAGGCGGGAGCCTGGAGCTTTCCGCCGACGCGCCGATACGATTTCCGCATATTGCTTACATGCAAGGTGGACTTACATACGCTCATGTGAAATGGGGAGTCGTGATGGCGCTTACGAATATGATGGAAAAAGGGTTATTGTAATTAAACCTAACATAGATTGACATGTTTATGTCCGATATGTACAATTAAGATATCCTCTACATGTTGGAGTGGTGTAAAGTGAGCGATGAAATCCGCCGTAATATGGCATTGTTCTCGATCGGGACCGTCATGAAACTGACCGATCTGACCGCACGGCAAATCCGTTATTACGAGCAGCATGAATTGATCGTTCCGGCGAGAACGAATGGTAATCAGCGGCTGTTCTCGTTCAACGATGTCGAGAGATTGCTGCAAATCAAAGCGCTGATCGAGAAAGGCGTCAACATTGCCGGCATCAAGCAGGTGCTGAACCCGGTATCGAAAAACTCCGAGGAGGCGACGGTGATCACCGATCAGACCGTTGTCAAGCGCAAGGAGCTGGACGATAAGCAGCTGCACAAAATGCTGAAGCGGGAATTGTTGACGGGGAACCGGCGCGGAAAGGTTTCGCTTATCCAAGGGGAGCTTTCCAGATTTTTAAATCATAAACCTTAAGGAGGAGTTGTACGATGACCCAACCGACCTACACGAAAGACGACATTTTACGAATCGCGAAAGACGAAAATGTCCGTTTTATCCGACTGCAATTCACCGATTTGCTGGGTACGATCAAAAATGTCGAGATTCCGCTAAGCCAATTGGAAAAAGCGCTGGATAACAAGATGATGTTCGACGGCTCCTCCATCGAAGGTTATGTGCGGATCGAAGAATCCGATATGTATTTGTATCCCGACCTTGGCACTTGGGTCATCTTCCCTTGGGTAACCGAGGACCGTGTGGCCCGTCTCATTTGCGATATTTATTTGCCGGACGGTCGCCCGTTCCCGGGAGATCCTCGCGGCATTTTGAAGCGTGCTTTGAAGGAAGCCGAAGATATGGGCTATACGGCGATGAACGTCGGACCCGAGCCGGAGTTTTTCTTGTTCAAGACGGACGAGAAGGGCAATCCGACGATGGAGCTGAACGATCAGGGCGGCTACTTCGACCTGGCTCCGACGGACTTGGGCGAAAACTGTCGACGCGAGATCGTACTGACTCTCGAGGAAATGGGCTTCGAGATCGAAGCTTCCCATCACGAGGTGGCGCCTGGCCAGCACGAAATCGATTTCAAATACGCGGATGCGATCAAGGCGGCCGATCAAATCCAGACGTTCAAGCTCGTCGTCAAGACGATCGCGAGACAGCACGGGCTACACGCGACCTTTATGCCAAAGCCGCTGTTCGGCGTCAACGGCTCCGGAATGCACTGCCATCAATCGTTATTTAAAGGCAACGAAAATGCGTTCTTCGACGATAGCGACAAGCTCGGCTTGAGCGAGACGGCCCGGCATTATATGGCTGGCGTGCTTAAGCATGCGCGCGCGTTTGCGGCAATCACGAATCCGACTGTAAACTCGTACAAACGGCTCGTACCCGGATATGAAGCGCCATGTTATGTCGCTTGGTCGGCGAGCAACCGCAGTCCGATGATCCGGATTCCGGCTTCGCGCGGCTTGAGCACCCGTGTCGAAGTGCGCAATCCCGACCCGGCTGCGAACCCGTACCTTGCTCTGACAGTCATGTTGAAAGCGGGCTTGGACGGCATTCAGAACAAAACGGCACTGCCGGCTCCGGTAGACCGCAACATCTATGTGATGAGCGAGGAAGAGCGGGAAGAGCAAGGCATCCCCAGCTTGCCTTCGGATTTGCGCGAAGCGCTTGTTGAGCTGCTGAACGACGAAGTCATCTGCGAAGCGTTGGGCGATCATGCGCTGGCCCATTTCATCGAATTGAAAGAGATCGAATGGGATATGTACCGCACGCAGATCCATCCATGGGAACGCGATCAGTATATGACCTTATATTAGAATGAACAACAAAGAAAAGCCCTCTCTGCTGTAGAGAGGGCTTTTCTTTGTTGTTTATCGGGTCAACCGGCGCAACTTTTAATGAATGTCGCGAAACAGGCCGATTACTTTGCCGAGAATGGTAACGTTTCGGAGTCGGATCGGATCCATTGCCGGGTTCTCCGGCTGCAGCCGGATGTGGTCGCGTTCCTTGTAGAACGTCTTGACGGTGGCTTCGTCGTCTTCCGTCATGGCGACTACGATATCGCCGTTATTGGCGGTCGGCTGCTGCTTGACGATGACATAATCGTTATGGTGAATGCCCGCGTCGATCATACTTTCTCCGACGACCCGCAGCATGAATACGTTGTGGTCGCCGACGAAATGGCTGGGCAGCGGGAAATACTCTTCGATGTTCTCGGTAGCGGTGATCGGCACGCCTGCCGTTACTTTGCCGATTAGAGGCACCCGCGCGATCGAGAAGGAGAAAGCCGAGGCCGATTCGTCATGGCCGGTCAATATTTCGATTGCTCGAGGCTTCGTTGGGTCTCTGCGGATAAGCCCCTTTCTCTCCAGCCGGTCCAAGTGGCCGTGTACCGTGGAGCTGGACGCAAGCCCGACGGCTTCGCCGATTTCCCGCACGGAAGGAGGGTAGCCTTTGTCGCGCACTTCGTTCTTGATAAATTCGAGTATCGCTTGTTGGCGATTGGAAACCTTGCTCACGATTATCACTCCATGTAGACAGATTTATATGGGTAAATTATACCACAGAACTCGAGTTCGTACAAACATAAGTTCGTTATTTGTTCGAGGATAAAGATAGATTTATAGATATTGAATGCGAACAATTGTTCTATTTCCGTATTGACGCGAATGCATGTTCGTGTTATTCTGATTTCAGAACAAATGTTCGGGGAGGGTTCACGATGTTATATCCATCTTTCCATAACAATCACTTCTATAATCAATCTCAACCTTCGGGTGTTCGTTATTCTCAAGCCTCGTCTGCCGAAGGTTTCGGCCGAACGAGAAAGCTGCGAATGATCGCTCTCGCCGCCATCATGATGATGTGCTTGGGACTCGGTGCTTTGTTCCATGGATGGGCTGGAGACAATGAAGTGCAAGCCGCCGGTATAACGATTCACGAGCAAATCGTCGTAAAACCGGGCGATACGTTATGGTCGATTTCCGAACAGCGTGTCGAGAAAGGCGAAGACGTTCGCATTTATATTCAGAAGCTCAAGAAGCTAAACAGCCTGACATCGTCCGCTTTGCAAGCAGGCCAAGTGCTGCAATTGCCATAATAGCTTTTGCATGGCCCATTTGAAGCGTCGACTTTCCGTTACTTACCATACATACCATAGCGTTCATATTCTGATATCGCCCGCCCGGTGCCATGTGCTCCGGGCTTTTGCCGGTTTCCTCCCGCCCGCCTTGACAATCGCCTCCGAACCATGTCAAAGTAGGGAAGTAACCGTAAGGAGGAGGCCGAATATGATTACCGAACAAATGATCGCCCGCATTAACGAATTAGCCAAAAAAGCGAATACGGTCGGCTTGACCGACGAGGAATTAGAGGAACGCAACGAATTGCGCAAACGTTACATCGAAGCGTTCAAGACGTCGCTCAGGGCGCAGCTCGATTCGATCGAATTCGTAGATGAGGACGGCAAGGACAGCTCTGACAAAAAGCTGCATTAGAACGGAGGAAAAGCATGTCCCGCAGATGGGAACGCATGGTGCAAAAAAACAGCAAAGAAATGAATCGCAAACGGCTCAAGACGGGCAAAACGCCGATAACCGTTTCGACGCAAGAGCAAATGGACGTATTCAAAGGACGAAGCTGGTTTTTGCCCACTCTCCTTGTCGCCTGTTCGCTCTTTTTCGCGATCGTGTCGGTAGCGTATTACGAGACGCAGACGCTGTACTGGGTTACGGTAGCCGGTTATTTGGCTCTAGGGGTCATGTATTTTTTGCGGAGACCGTATATTAAGGTCGGCAAACAAAAGCTTTCTACCCGCCGGATGGGGATGGATAAAGTATTCGGAGCGGATGAGATCGAATCCATATCGGTACAGCCCGGCAGTGTGGCTATACAATTGAAAGGAAAGCGGACGAGATGGGTGTTGTCCAAATTCCAAAGCCTATACGATATTCCCGCTTTGGCGGCCCGATTGAAGAAGTTCGCGGATGTTAACGGGATCGAATACAAAGAAGACGCGGCGTAAGGAAATAGAGGGGGAGAAAACGGTTCATGGGGATTCAAGCGGTTTTGTTCGATTTGGACGATACGTTATTGTGGGACGACAGGAGCGTAAAGGAAGCGTTCCAAGCAACTTGCGCGGCTGCCGCGGATGCGGTTTCGATCGATCCGGTCAAGCTGGAGGAAGAGGTTCGCCGGGAAGCGCGGGCTTTGTATGAATCGTTCGAGACGTTTCCGTTTACGAAGCAGATCGGCATTAACCCGTTCGAAGGGTTGTGGGCGCGCTTCAGCGAGGGAGAGCAGGAACAATTCCGCGTGCTGGAGAAGCTTGCTCCCGAATACCGGACGGCGGCTTGGACGAGGGGCTTGAAGGCGCTGGGCGTAAATAATGAGAATCTGGGGTATCGCCTCGGGGAATTGTTTCCGCAGGAGCGGAGAGCCAGACCGATCGTATATGAAGAGACGTTCAGCGTTCTGGATGAACTGAAGGGACAGTACAAGCTCCTTCTATTGACGAACGGTTCTCCGGATCTTCAAAAGGAAAAAATTTCCGGAGTGCCCGATCTCGCGGCATATTTCGATCATATTGTAATCTCAGGAACATTTGGCGAAGGCAAGCCGGCATCTTCCATTTTCCGGCATGCGATGCAGCTGCTGGACATTGCTCCCGATGAAGGGATTATGGTGGGGGACAAGCTCACGACGGATATTCTGGGAGCGAACGGAGTAGGCATGAAATCGGTGTGGATGAACCGGCACGGAATTGCCCGCACGGATGAGATCGTTCCAGCTTACGAGATCGACAGCTTGCGAGGCATTCGCGGCATATTGGAGCAGCTTGGACGCTGATTAAGCAGTTTGCGCTGACGCATAGACGCACAAAAAAAGCCCGATGCTTTCCAGGGAAAGCGCCGGGCTCGTTTCGTGAGGCGGGAAATCGATTAAGCTTTCTGAAACGACGGATCGTCATACGGATGCGCGATCCAGCCTTCGGTCTCGATAAAGAGGCGGACGGCGACGATTTTCCGGTTTTCCATCAGCGTGAAGAAGTGGGCTTTGTTCTCGGGAACGGATATAACGTCACCGGCTTCGAGCTCGACGTCGAAGTAGCCTACGTCCTCGGAGCCTTTAATAATGAAGATGCCTTTGCCGGCCGTAATCGCCCGCACCTCGTCCTCGGTATGCGTATGCACCTGCTCGAATTTTTTCAGTAGCTCGTTGAGGTTCGGCGTAGCATCGGACAGGGCGATCAGGTCCCAAGTTTTATAGCCGCGGCGACCGGCCAGATCGCGAATTTCGCTGTCGAACGTATCGAGGATTTGTTGTTTCTCTTCGTCGGACAGGATGAATTTCTCCTGGAGGCTGGCGGGAAGCTGACCCGGATTCCAATGCTCGTAGAGCACTTCTTGTTGTTCCAGAAACGATTTGACGTTTTCTTCTCCTGAAATGCGTTCGTTCGTATTGCGGATGCGAATTTCTGCCATAGTATTCCCTCTCTCCTTCGTATGGATGAGTACTTATTACTAGGTATTATATTCGAAATCGGCACGGGTGTCGATGGATGGCCATCAATTAATTATTATATTCCGATAAGAAAACTAGATAATGTCACTCTTTCGAAAAACGGCGGATTCTGGTAGACTAATGCTTATTATGTACAGAGGTATTGGACGAGGGGTGGACCATTTTGCAAAAACAGGCTTTGGCGGAAAGGCTCAAACAAAAAATATTGATTTTGGACGGCGCCATGGGGACGATGCTCCAGCAGGAAAACTTGACGGAGGACGATTTCGGAGGCGAGGAGCTCGACGGCTGCAACGAAATTTTGGCGGTTACGAGACCGGACGTGCTGACGAAAATTCATGAAGCTTACTTGGATGCGGGCGCCGATATATTGGAAACGAACACGTTCGGCTCGACAAGCGTCGTATTGGCCGAATACGACATTCCGGAGCGGGCAAGGGAGCTCAATCTGGCCGCGGCCAAGCTGGCCGTCGATGCCGCCAACAAGTTTTCGACGCCGGAATGGCCCCGTTATGTTGCGGGAGCGATGGGACCGACGACCAAGACTTTGTCCGTGACGGGCGGAGTTACGTTCGAGGAATTAATCGAGAGCTATTACGATCAGGCGCTCGCCTTGATCGAAGCCGGCGTGGATGCCTTGCTGCTCGAGACGTCGCAGGATACATTGAATGTCAAGGCTGGAAGCATCGGCATACGCAATGCGTTCGAAACGTCGGGAGTCCGGCTGCCGATCATGATATCCGGCACAATCGAGCCGATGGGCACTACGCTTGCCGGACAAAATATCGAGTCGTTCTATATTTCGCTCGAGCACTTGAATCCCGTCTCGGTAGGCTTGAACTGCGCAACCGGTCCGGAGTTCATGAAGGATCATATCCGCTCGTTGTCGGCCATCGCCAAATCGGCGGTAAGCTGTTATCCGAACGCGGGACTTCCCGACGAAAACGGGCATTACCATGAGTCGCCCGCATCGCTGGCGAAGAAGCTGGCCGGATTTGCGGAGCAAGGCTGGTTGAACATAGCGGGCGGCTGCTGCGGCACGACGCCGGACCATATCCGCGCCATAGCGGAGACGATGCGGGAGTTGAAGCCGCGCACGACGTATGGCGATCATCCTGCGGCCGTATCGGGTATCGAGACGGTTTATTTGGAGGAAGACAATCGGCCGATTATGGTTGGCGAAAGAACGAACATTTCTGGCTCGCGCAAGTTTAAGCGGCTGATCAAGGAAAGCAAATTCGAGGAAGGCTCGGAAATCGCGCGCGCGCAAGTCAAAAACGGCGCTCAAGTGATCGATATCAATTTGCAGGATACGGATATCGACGAAGCGTACGCGATGGAAAACTTTCTCCAATTTGTTGTCAAAAAAGTAAAAGCCCCGTTGATGATCGATTCGACCTACGATCATATTATCGAGCTGGGCCTGAAGCATTCTCAGGGCAAAGCGATCATTAACTCCATTAACTTGGAGGATGGGGAATCGAAGTTCGAGAGCATCGTTCCGCTCATCCATAAATATGGAGCAGCCGTAGTCATGATTCTCATCGACGAGCGGGGGCAAGCCGTATCCCGCGAAGCGAAAATAGAGGTTGCGGACCGGGCTTACGATCTGTTGACGAACAAATACGGCATGCAGCCGCATGATATTATTTTCGATCCGAATATGTTCCCCGTCGGTTCGGGTGACCCGCAATATATCGGCTCGGCAGTGGAAACGATCGAAGGAATACGGTTGATTAAACAGAAGTATCCCGAGTGCAAAACGATTTTGGGACTGAGCAATATTTCCTTCGGTCTTCCGGATGCCGGACGCGAGGTGCTGAACGCGGTTTATTTGTATCATTGTACGAAAGCCGGACTCGATTACGCTATCGTCAATACGGAGAAGCTCGAACGGTATGCCTCGATCCCCGAGGAAGAACGCAGACTGGCGGAAAGCCTCATCTATAATACGAATGACGAGACGCTTGCCGAATTCGTAGCGCATTTCCGGGAAAAGAAAGTCGAGAAAAAAGAAAAAATATCCAACCTTTCGCTGGAGGAACGTCTCGGCTCCTACGTTGTTGAAGGAACGAAGGAGGGGCTCCTCCCCGACCTGGAAATTGCCTTGACCAACTACGCGCCGCTCGAAATCATTAACGGGCCTCTAATGAAAGGGATGGAGGAAGTAGGCCGTCTATTCAACAACAACGAGCTGATCGTCGCCGAGGTGCTGCAGAGCGCCGAAGTGATGAAGGCGTCGGTCGCCTACTTGGAGCAGTTTATGGAACGGAACGAGAGTGCGGTCAAAGGGAAAATTTTGCTCGCAACCGTAAAGGGCGACGTACACGATATCGGCAAAAACCTGGTCGAGATCATCTTGTCCAATAACGGCTATCAGATTATCAACCTGGGCATCAAGGTGCCGCCGGAGCAATTGATCGAGGCATACCGCAGAGAGAAGCCCGACGCGATCGGCTTATCCGGGCTGCTCGTCAAATCCGCGCAGCAAATGGTCGTTACCGCACAAGACTTGAAAGCCGCCGGAATCGAAGTGCCGATTCTGGTCGGGGGAGCGGCGCTGACGCGCAAGTTTACAAAAACGCGGATCGCCCCTGAATACGACGGCGTCGTGCTGTATGCGAAGGATGCTATGGACGGCCTCGATATCGCCAACAAGCTGAGCGATGCGGAGCAGCGCCAGAAGCTGATTCAAGAGCTGCGCGACAGTATGGATTCGGTCGTGATGGACTCGGGGAGAAGCGATGAAGTGAAACTTACCCGCGCGGCCAAGTCGACCGTATCGCAGGATGCGCCCGTATACATTCCGCCTGATATGGAAAGACATGTGTTAAAGGAATATCCGATCGATCATATATATCCATATGTAAATATGCGAACATTGCTAGGCCACCATCTCGGTTTGCGCGGCAACGTAGACCAGCTGCTGAGCGAGAAAAATCCGAAGGCGCTGCAATTGAAGGAAACGATTGACGAACTGTTCGCCGAAGCAAGAGCCGAAGGTCTGATCAAGGCTAACGGCATGTACCGGTTTTTCCCGGCCCAGTCGGATGGCAACGATATTATCGTTTACGATCCGACGACCCCTTCGGAGGCGCTTCATCGCTTCTCGTTCCCGCGGCAAGAAGTGGAGCCGTACTTGTGCCTGGCCGATTTCGTAAAGTCGGTATCCAGCGGAACGATGGATTATATCGGATTTATCGTCGTAACGGCCGGTCAAGGGATCCGGGCGAAGGCGGAGGACATGAAGGAAAAGGGCGACTACTTGCGCTCGCATGCGCTGCAGTCGTTCGCGATCGAACTGGCCGAAGGATTTGCCGAACGGATGCACCATATGATGCGGGATATGTGGGGCTTTCCGGATTCGCCGGATTTGACCATGCAGCAGCGTTGGGGAGCAAGATACCAAGGCATCCGCGTATCGTTCGGCTACCCGGCTTGTCCGAATCTGGAGGACCAGGAACCTTTGTTCCGGCTTATGAAGCCGGAGGACATCGGCGTAGAATTAACGGAAGGATTTATGATGGAGCCGGAAGCATCCGTCTCGGCGATGGTTTTCTCCCATCCGGAGGCACGCTACTTTAACGTGGACAAAGCTTAATCCGGCGGAAGGAGCGGCATGGAGCTTTATTTTCTCGGAACGGGGGCGGGAATGCCCTCAAAAGAGCGCAATGTTACCGCAGTCGCCTTGACACTGTACGACGAACGGGGTACTATGTGGCTCTTCGATTGCGGCGAAGGGACGCAGCATCAAATATTGCGCTCTCCCTTAAAGGCGAGCAGGCTTGAATTTATTTTCATTACCCATCTGCACGGCGACCATGTGTATGGATTGCCGGGATTGCTGACAAGCCGATCGAATCAGGGTGGCACGACACCGTTAACGCTATTCGGACCTCCCGGACTCGAGGCGATGTTGGAGCCGGTATTGCGGTACAGTCAAGCGCATCTCTCTTACGAGTTATTGTACCGGGAAGTGGGCGAAGGGGTTGTATTCCAGGACGATCGATTCGAGATCCAGTGTTCGAAGCTCGATCATCGGATCGACAGCTACGGCTACAGGATCGTCGAGAAAGACAAACCGGGAAAGCTGGATGCGGCCAAGCTGCATACGCAAGGCATACCACCAGGACCTTTATTCGGCAAAATCAAGCGGGGAGAGACCGTAGCTTTGCCGGACGGTACCGTAATCGACGGAAAATCGTTTATCGGACCTCCTGTTCCAGGAAAGAAGATCGTTATATTGGGCGATACGCGCAAATGCGAAGCGGCGGTTTCGCTGTCCTCGGACGCGGATGTGCTCGTACACGAAGCGACCTTCGATTCCTCCTTGGACGAGCTTGCCCAAATGTATTACCATTCCACCGCCAAGGATGCCGCGCAAACGGCCAAACGGGCCGGGGCGAAGTCGCTCATATTGACGCATATCAGCTCCCGCTACCAAGAGGATGAAGCGGCGCGGCTGCTGTCCGAAGCACAGCAGCTATTCCCCGCGACGTGGATAGCCAAGGATCATTGGTCGTTCTCGATCTCCTAAGGGTGCAACCAGATGCGCTATGCGCCAATAAGCCCATTTCAGCATAACTGAAAGGGCTTATTGGCCGATCCCCCGAAAATAGGCGCGCTCTTTCGAATACTTTCGGGACTATGGGCTTCGTCGTCTTATTGCTCGTTGTTCGCCTCATCCTGCGCTTCTTCGCGGAATCCGGCGATGCTGGAACGGCGTCTTTCGTTTTTCGCTTCGATGTTTTGCTTCTCGGTTGCGGAAATTTCGTCGGCATGCTCGTCTAAATATTGTTCGGCTTCTTCCAGGTTGCCGGCTGTCTGCCCAGCCATCTGCTGAAGCTTTTCCGCATTATCGGAACGGTCGTCCGGTTTGGCCATCGTCTGTCCCTCCTTCCCTAAGGGTGTTCGAATACGAACATAAGGTTCCACTTTCGGACGGAAATATACGCGGTCAATCGTAAGATAAGCTATATGACATCTATTTTTGGGGAAAGCTGTTAAAAGAACGGGGAGCGAGCGTCAATAGGCGGGAGCACAGTCCCGCGATCTTTTTCATATACTGGGAAGTACGTATTGTCGAGTAAGGCTCCAGAACAAAGTGGGAGGTATCCTTATGGAAAAGTATCATTTTATTGGCATAAAGGGTGCCGGGATGAGCGCATTGGCGCAAATTTTGCACGATTCGGGACATCTTGTGCAAGGCTCCGATATGGATACCGAATTTTTCACGCAGAAGCCGCTTGAAAAAAGAGGCATTCGGATGTTCCCGTTCGGCGAAAGCGAGATCGAGAAAAGCGGGATGAGGGTTATTGCCTCCAACGCCTTCATGAACGACCACCCGGAAATCGTGCAATGCGAGAGACAAGGCGTTCCGGTCGAACGCTACCATCATTTTTTGGGCGAGTGGATCAATCGTTTTACAAGCATTGCGGTCACGGGGGCGCATGGAAAAACGTCGACGACCGGCATGATCGCGCATACGTTCAGCGGACTGCAGCCGACCTCTTATTTGATCGGCGACGGAACCGGCTCAGGCGTACTGGACAGCAAATATTTCGTATTCGAGAGCTGCGAATATCGTCGCCATTTCCTCGCTTACGCGCCGGACTATGCGATCATTACGAACATCGATTTCGATCATCCCGATTATTTCTCCGGGATCGATGATGTGACGCTCGCTTTTCAACAGATGGCCGACCGCGTGAAAAAGCATTTGATCGCCTATGGCGACGATCCCCAGGTCAGGCAGCTGAAGCCGCGGGTTCCCGTGCTTCACTACGGATTCGGCGAGCATAACGAGCTTCGGGCCGACAACGTTCGGGCAAGTCTTGAAGGGATGACGTTCGATGTTCATTTGCATCAAAGCCGGCTTGGGACGTTTACGGTATCCGCATATGGCAGGCACAGCGTTCTGAACGCTCTCTCGGTTATCGGAGTGGCCGTGCTCGAGGATTTGAACTTGGATCAGGTGAAGAACCGGCTCGCCACGTTCGAAGGGGTGAAGCGGAGATTTTCGGAGAAACAATTGCACGGCAATATCGTGATCGATGATTATGCGCACCATCCGACTGAAATATCGGCAATGCTGGATGCGGTTCGCTCCAAATATCCGGGCAAAAAGGTCGTCTCCGTCTTTCAGCCCCATACTTATTCGCGGCTGGAGGCGTTCATCGACGATTTTGCCACATCGCTCTCCGGCTCGGACGAAGTGTTCCTGACGAACATTTTCGGCTCCGCCCGCGAACAGAACGGCGGCGTGTCGATTCAGAGCCTGATCGATAAAATCCCGTCATCGCGCCACATTACGGAAGAAAGCATAGATCAATTGAGCGCCTACTCGGATTGCGTGCTGTTGTTCATGGGTGCGGGCGATATCCAGAAGTACCAAGCACGCTACGAGCAAGTGTAAAGCATGGAGCAGCTCCCGCATAACTCTCTTCTCGCGGCCCCGAGGTCGGAGAAGGGGGTTTTTTGTCGTCGGATCACCAATAAATGGATGTCGGATAGGTCTATCGTGCTATAATAGTTCAGGAGATTCATAGAGACTCAGGAACGGAAGGAACATACGATGGATACGAGAGCGGATCGGTTGGATCGCATGCTGAATGTTACGGTGGAGCTCTTTTTCGAGCTGGAACAGACCATGTTTTTCCGGCAGTTCGGTAAGAGAAAAATGGCAACGCTGGATATCGGTTGCGGAAATGGAGCTTATGCGGCCAATATCGGCGCACGCTTCCCGGACATGCGGCTTACGGGAGTCGAGATCGACGCAGAGATGTATCAGAAGGCGCTGGTCCGGCAGGAAAGAAACTTGACTTACATACGGGGAAGCTATGAGCAGCTTCACGGGAACGGCTCTTACGATGCCGTCATTGCCAGGCTCGTTGTTCTGCATATCCAAAATAGGGACGAATTTGTGAAATGGGTATACGATCATACTTCGAATGATGGCACGGTTATCCTAATCGATTTCGATGATGCGCGTTATCGGGAGAACGAAAAATTGCCTTTATTCTCTACCCTTTATAGTACGGCTCGTCAATCGCTCCGGAGAAAAAGGACGTTCTTGGAACTGCCGGATGCGCTCCGGCTGGAGTTTTGTCATGGCGGTTTTGTCCATCTGAATACCGAACGGTACACCATCCGTGCCGATAGACCCGATGGAAAACTCCGGTTTTGCGAATATATGCGTCTGGCAACGGAATATTTGCTCGATGCACCGATCTCCGCCGAGCGGGAACGCGAACTGGCCGCATGGCTGGACGATCCGGATGCTTCCCATGAAATTCCGATGTTCGGTATCCGATTCGGCAAAAGCGCGGAGGTACGATGAACTGGCTAAACCCATATGAGGCGGATTTGATCGACGTATTTACGGAGGCGGAAAATAGGGTGGGCGCGTTCCCGGCTCCTTTCAACGAAATAGGAATCGAATATTTGCACCGGTTCCATCCGTTCCGGGAGGGCAGCTCGAAAAATTACATTTGCTATTTGCTGCCGTTTTGGTTGAAGCATATCGCCCTCGAGCGGGATGAAGCATGCAAGCGGATGGCGCTCTCCAACATATTCGTCATGCTCCATTTTTTTATCCAGGACGATTTGATGGATGAGCCGCCCGCGAAGTGGAAAACGCAGCTTGCGCTCGATCATTTGATCCAGCTTCAATACATGGAGCTGTATAGGCCATTGTTCCCGGCCGAATCTTCATTTTGGACCTATTTCGGGCAATACGTAACGGAATGGGCGACGAGCGTGTCTGACGAAAACGAACGGGATGCTTTCTTTATCCAGCCGACGCAGATCGCTCATAAAGCGAGTCCCGTCAAGCTTGCTTCGACCGGTCTCCTTCTGCTGTCAGGCCGGGAGGAGCTTGTACCGGAAATGTCCGGGCTGATCGACCAAGTGCTGATTACGTTGCAGATGGCGGACGACCGAGCCGATTGGAGGGAGGATCTGCAGTCGGGCAGCGCCAACAGCCTGCTATCCTTCATCCGTCAGGAACGTCGTATGAATTCGGCTTCCGGGCTTACCGTGCAGGAGGTGGAGTCGTCGATTCACGTTCGCGGTTGCTTAAGGCGTTACGCGCAAATTGCCGAGCAGCGGCACGAACGTTTGAGGACAAGCGGGACGCAGGCTATGCAATTGATCGCTTTCCACGATTATTTGACCCAGTCCTTGCTTTCCGAAGCGGTCAGGATCGAGCGGGATAAGAACAGGCTGCTTCAGGGAGGATTTTCCTATTGGTTGTCGAAAAATGGCAAATAAATGTGGATTTCGACCCTGTTTCATGCTACACTTGGGACGTTATACATATCCAATCATTGGAAAGGGTGGTTTTTCATGTCCGCAGATCAAGTATTGAAACAGCAAATCATCGAAAAAGCTTGGGAGGATCCTTCCTTCAAGCAGAAACTGCTCAGCGACCCGAAAACGGCAATCCAGGATGCGTTCGGAGTAACGATTCCGGACGAAATCCAACTGAAGGCGCTTGAAGAAACGCAAACCGATTTTTATTTGGTCATTCCTCCTAATCCGTCGGAAACAAATAACGGCAGCGATTCGGATTCGAACGCTGCCTGGTAATATCATGAATCGACCGCCGTCGATTGCGGGAAGCGGACGATCGCTTCCGTGCCGGCTCCTTTTTTGCTTTTGAACTCGATTTTACCCCGCATGACCTCAATAATACGAAAAGTAACCATCAATCCCAACCCGGTGCCTTTCGTCTTGCTTGAGAAGTAGGGCTCTCCCAACCGGGAGAGCTCGTTTTCGTCCATCCCCGCCCCGTTATCCTTCACGTGAATGACGATCTCGCCGCTCTCCGAGTAAGCCCATATCTCGATCGTACCCGCGCTGTCCAATGCCTCGATGCTGTTCTTGACAATATTGACGAAAGCCTGCTTCAGCTTTGAGGAATTGCCCGATATGTACAGATTGTCCGAGACTTGTACGCGAATGTCCCCCCCTTGCAAATTGGCCATCGGAGCCAAAATTCCTTGAATATGCTCAAATTCGTCGCATAGGCGGAGAATGGTCACGTCATCCAGCTGCGGCTTGGCGAATGTCAAAAAATCGGTAATAATATCGGATGCCCGATCCAATTCTTCCATGGCGAGGCCCAAATATTTTTTTGGCTTGTCCTCGGACGTTTCCCTCAGCAGTTGGAGGAAACCTCGAGTCACCTGAAGAGGATTGCGGACCTCATGCGCGACGGAAGCGGCCAATTCGCTGATGATCTCCATCTTCTCATGACGCTGCAGGCGGGTATTATAGAGCTCCAGCTCCTTGGAATGATTGACGACCTGTTCGTGATCTCGTGCGATACGACGCGACAGGATGATGATAAAGGCGATTACGAAGCAGAGAACGCCCCATTTCCACAAATGCAACTCGTAATTTTTCTCATGCGCGTAAAACCAGACCAGCTCCCCGACCGCGGTCGCGGCGAACAGAGCGAAGCCCGAGGAGAGAATAAGGGCGTCCTTGTTTCCCCGAACGGCATGCAGCGCCGAAACCCCGATCAGCAGCACAAACTGGACAAGCATGATTATGCCGAGAACGGTCAATGTAAAAAAATAATAGATTTTGATGTACTTGAAATCGGTCAGCTCATTGAAAATGAGCAGCCCGATACAAAACGTCGAGTACGCCGCGATGATTTTGCGCAGACGCGTAATATGCGTTATTTTCCCTCCATCCAGCGTCTTTTCGACGAACATGGCGAGGGACGGCAAGAAAACGAACAGGGAAAGGTCGAACAATAGTAAGCTCAGCTTGCCGTAGCTCGGCAAAAAGGTGTAGAGAAACGGCGAATACGTTGCGATCATAGTGCCGGTCGTCAAGATGACCAGCGACAACGATATCCATCTCGTGAGCTGGGATTTGTTCAGAAACGACGAGCAAATCAGCATGATGGCCGCGAAGAAGACGAGCGACCCGCCGAATATCATGTCGAACAAATCGTATTTGAAAAACTGCAGCAGCCCTTCCTGATATTCCGCAACGTCCATCGCCTGGTGGATGCCGATCCGATCGCTGAACGTAACGATTTTGACGTAGATCGTTTGACCCATATCCCGTTGTTCCAGCGGTAACGCGATTTTGAATACATCGTAGGAATAGTTGCGAACGGCTTCATAAATGATCCGTTCCCCGGCGTATATGCCCACGATGTGTCCGTACAGCTTGTCGATAAACAGTCCGGCTTGTTTCCACTCGGACGGTTGCGGCTGCGGAAGCTCGATTTTCAACCATGCGGCTGAAGCGTTTGCGGGATTGGGCGGTATGGGATGAGCGGCGTCCGCGGCCGTCCATCCGTCCGGATCGTTGCGCTCTTCCATCGTCGGTCCGCCGTCCGGCTGCGAAGACCATTTGAACTGCCAACCGGCGATAGGATCCGAAGAAATCGTTTTACCATGTGCTTCGGGGGGCGGGAGAATAAAGGGAACAAGGAAAATGAACAAGCAGCCCAGAAGAAGTCGCGGAACAGCTCTCATCTCCTAGCACCTCTCCAATCGACCGCATTCGTCGGGAAGGATAGGAATCAATAACAAATTCGACATTTTATTCGGAAATCTCCTTCGGTGAGTTGCCTAACTCTTTCAAAAGTATGACATTTTACGAGAAAAGGCAACTAGATTTACGAGCAATTGCGACAAAAATTAGGTGCCGGGGGACGGAATTGAAGCGCGTGAAATCAGCGATACGAACGAATCGGGATTTTTGGGAGGGGAAGATAAGGGAAAGCGCCCGATTGCTTTGTCATGGACAAAGGCATTCGAGCGCCTTGGAGGCATAACCTGTCCTGATTATTGTACGCGGACCGCCGTACCGCTAACGGCTACCATTAGCATTCCGTCGCGGATGACTTCATAGTCGATGTCGATACTGACGATCGCATTCGCGCCGTAACGGGAAGCTTGAGAGCGCATTTCCTCGAAAGCCATGTCCCGCGCTTCCTTAAGCTTGCTTTCGTAAGCTCCGGATCTGCCCCCTACGATATCGGTAATGGAAGCGAAGATGTCCCTTACGATGTTCGCGCCCATGATGGCTTCTCCGGTGACGACGGATACGTACTCCACGATCGATTTGCCCTCGATGGAAGGCGTAGTTGTCAAAATCATTGTAATCCTCCATTCGTTTCATTTAGCATTCCTTATTTATGATATACTTTTCCTTGATTAATAAAAAGTAAAAAGTTGTGAAAGGTGGAACCCGTTTGCGAGGGCTGGCCATATTGCTTTCCTTCCACTTCGCGGGCTTGCTTGTCCGCGGATTGCTCCATATTCCGCTTCCAGCCAATGTAATCGGTCTTATTCTATTTGTCGTATTTCTGTTCGCCGGATGGGTAAAGCTCGAATGGGTGGAGGAGAGCGGGCAGTTTCTGCTTCGTCATATGATGCTGTTTTTCGCTCCGTTCATCGTCGGGACGATCGTGTTTTTTCCCGTCATCGGCGGGAACGCCATCGGAATCGGGTTGAGTCTCATCGGCGGGACGCTGCTGGTGCTGCTCGTTACGGGAAAGGTCACCGCGGCGTTATCGGAAAAGGAGGCTCCCGCCGATGAACGGTAGCCACTGGTGGAATGAGCCTTTGTTCGGAGTGACGATTACGGTTCTCGCTTATGTTCTCGCGCTTCATCTGCATACCCGCTTCAGGTGGCTTCATCCGCTGTTCGTTTGTTCGACGGCGGTGATCGTATTTTTGCTCGTCAGCGGCATTTCGTACGAATCTTACCGGATCGGAGCCGATCTGCTCATTTTCTGCCTCGGACCGGCTACGGTAGCGCTTGGCGTACCGATGTACAAGCATGCGGTTCGGCTCAAACGACAGCTTCGCGCCATCGTTACCGGCGTATTGGCCGGCAGCTTGTGCGGGATGACGAGCAGCGCTTTTTTCATTTGGATCGCGGGCGGGTCCAGAGAGCTATGGATTACAGCGCTGCCCAAATCGACCAGTTCGCCGATCTCCATTGAAATCGTAAAGCTGCTGGGAGGCGTGCCGGAGCTGGGCGCAGTTCTCACCGTATTGACCGGGTTGGTCGGGAGCATGTTCGGACCCGCTTTTCTGCGGGCCGCAGGCGTTCGCGACGACGTGGCGCTGGGCGTCGCAATAGGCACCGCATCGCACGGAATCGGCACGGCCAGAATTATTCGGGAAAATGAACTTCAGGGCAGTGCGGGCGGACTCGCCATGGGGCTTACCGGAATTGTCACCTCGTTGTTGTCCGTTCCGTTATACTGGTGGCTGCAGTAGTCGAATTTCGCACGTGGGAAGACGACCATCGATCTCTATCGATACAAAAGCCTGCTGGCGCGCAGGCTTATTAGCTTATTAACGATCGTTAACCTCATTAATGTTCATTTCCGATATATGCAAAAAACTCCCGAACGATGTCGGGAGTTTGGATATGCCGAGAAGGCGGGCAAATTAATGAGTATGCTGCTTGATGGCGCGGTCCAAGCCGTTCCAGCCGAGTAGAGAGCAATTGTGACGCGCTCTAAGCTTATGGACGCCGGATAGGGCGAGCGCGTCGCCGAGCTCGTCCTCGTCCTCGGGCAGTTCGCCGTTTTTGATCATGTCGGTGAACACGCCGATGAGCCGTTCCGCTTCCTCGATCGATTTCCCTTTGACCAGATCGGTCATCATCGAGCAGGATGCCATGCTGATCGAGCAACCCTCGCCCTCGAATTTAACGTCCTTAATGTTCCGGTTCTCGTCTACCGTCATGTACAGTACCATTACATCGCCGCAGGTCGGATTTTTATATGGGAATTGGATGGAGCCTTCCGCATCGAGCTTGCCTTTGTTGCGGGGATTTTTATAATGATCCATGACGATTTGTTTGTACAGGTTTTCCAGCACTGTCTCTCACCTCGCGCTTAAACTATCGGGAATGTGCATTCATTCCTCTTATTCTACACCAATTCGCGCAAGTTGAAAACAGCCGGCGTACCGGTCGATTAAGAGGAACGATTTCCGAAGGTGCCGCTATGCAGCATTTGAGCGACCGGTTTGCGGTCGGAAGGCTTCTCTCGCTCGCGCAGATTCTCGGGCAACGCTTCCTCGTCTCCTTGATAGCCGATCGCAATTACGGCATGGGCTTCATAATCTTCCGGAATGCCCAGCGAAGCACGGGCTTTGTCCGCATCGAAGCCTCCCATAGCGTGCGTCACGAGTCCTTTGCGCGTAGCCTCCAGCGCCATAAATCCCCAGGCCGCGCCGGTGTCGAAAGCATGCGTACGGTTCGGCCTGCCTCTCGAATTAATCCGGTTGGAGAGCGCAAGCGCGATGACGGGAGCTTTATCGCACCAAAGCCGGTTGCCTTCGTTAATGAATCCGAGAAAAACCGTTTTTTCGGCCTCGGTGCGTGCCACGATAAACTGCCACGGCTGCTCGTTATTGGCGGACGGAGCCCAGCGTGCCGCTTCGAACAAGCTAAGCAGCGTATCGTCATCCACTTGGGCGGAGGAAAAAGACCGGGGAGACCAGCGACGCACGTACACAGGATCGATATCGAATTCGGCTTGACGGTAGCCGGAGACGGCACCGCTTTCTATTTTGCTCATTTGAATCATACCTCCCGGGCAATTGGATAGTTCCTGACTGCATCGATTATATAATAACCGAAGCGCGTTTTCACGTTTTGTGGCGCGAGTACGGACAAAAGCCGTCATAACCGCGAATGATTTTTCCAACGGGGGACAAACTAATTGGTGGAGCTTGGCATAATGGAAAGGAGGAGCCGGTATGCAGCTGAACAATCAAGACTACGTCGTGATCAAGCAGGCGCTCACAATCGCCCTGCGGCACGAGGGGAGCAAGCAGGCTTCTTACAGCTACCGCGAGGTGCTGGCGAAGCTGTCCATGGAGCCCAAGGAACGGCATGCAGACGGGTTTTTCGCCGACCGGGACGGGTTCCGGTACGATTATGACGACGCTGCGGAGAGCTGAACTTTTCCCGGGAAAGCGCAGGAAGCGACAGAAGACGAGTCAATTATATTGCGAATTGTCTGAATATTCTATTCGATACGACAAGTTCTATTCAAAACTGACGCTGCAGTCCGTGAATCATTCGCGATTCGGTCAACCAAACCGCATATTCCATAAGGAACCGCCCGCACAAATAGGCGGTTTTTGTTTGCCTTCGTATTGTCATGCGAACGTATATTCTGTACAATTGGGATAACGGAACCTATCGAACGGGATTCGAAATGACGCGAGGTGCAATCGGAATGAATCGGCTGACTGGAAAAGTATCCTCTATCCAAGAAATGATCGATATGATCAAGCAAACGCCCGAATTGATGAGCCAAGTGACGTATTGGCATACGATTCCGCCCAGACCGGCAAGCTTTGCCGAGTTTCCGGATACGATCGATGCCGGCCTTCGGGCCGCGCTTGCGGATAAAGGGATCGATCGTCTATATACGCATCAGGCCGAGTCGTTTCGCGAGGCGGAAGAAGGGCGCAACGTCGTTGCCGTAACGCCGACCGCTTCGGGAAAGACGCTGTGTTACAATTTGCCGGTGCTGAACCGAATTTTGCGCGACGACAGCTCTCGGGCTTTATATTTGTTTCCGACGAAGGCGCTGGCCCAGGATCAAGTGGCCGAGCTGCACGAAATCGTCGACTCGCTTGGCGCCGATATTAAGACCCATACGTATGACGGGGACACGCCGCCGACGGTTCGGCAAGCCATACGCAATGCGGGGCACATCGTCGTGACGAACCCGGACATGCTTCATTCGGCGATTTTGCCTCACCATACGAAATGGGTCAAGCTGTTCGAGAATATCCAATTTATCGTGATCGACGAGCTGCACAGCTACCGCGGCGTTTTCGGCAGCCATGTCGCCAACGTTATTCGCCGGCTGAAACGGATATGCCGTTTTTACGGCTCGAACCCGCAGTTCATTTGCGCATCGGCCACGATCGACAATCCGGGAGAGCACGCGGAACGGCTCGTCGGCGAGCCGGTAACGCTCGTTAACCGCAACGGAGCCCCCGCCGGCGAGAAGCACTTCGTCTTCTACAACCCTCCCGTCGTGAACAAGCAGTTGGGCATCCGCAGAAGCAGCGTGCTCGAATCGCAGAAAATAGCCGCCTTTTTGCTGAAGAACGACATCCAGACGATCGTGTTCGCCCGCAGCCGCGTAAGGGTCGAGCTGCTGCTCACTTATTTGCAGGAGCTGGTCCGGCACGAGCTGGGGACGAAGTCGATCCGGGGATACCGGGGCGGTTATTTGCCCAAGCAGCGCAGGGAGATCGAAAGGGGTTTGCGCTCCGGGGAAATTCGCGGCGTCGTGAGCACGAACGCGTTGGAGCTTGGCATCGACATCGGCCAACTGCAGGCTTGCGTCATGAACGGTTATCCGGGTACGGTGGCAAGCGCCTGGCAGCAGTCGGGAAGGGCCGGACGCAGACAGGAGAGCTCGATCACGTTTATGGTGGCGAGCAGCAATCCGCTCGACCAGTTCATGATCGAGAATCCGAAATATTTTTTCGAACGGTCCCCGGAGCGGGCGCTCATTCAGCCGGACAACTTGATCATATTGCTCGACCATGTCAAATGCGCCGCTTACGAGCTGCCGTTCGAGGAGAACGATCGGTTCGGCGACGAGCCGCTTTCGGAGCTGCTGGAATTTCTGGCCGAGGAGAAAATCGTACACCGGGTCAAAGGCCGCTGGTACTGGATGGAGCAGTCGTTCCCCGCGCACGATATTTCCCTTAGGTCAGCAGCCCAGGAAAACATCATCATCATCGATATGTCGAACGGCAGCCGCGTCATCGGAGAGGTCGACCGGTTCAGTGCGCAGACACTCGTACACGAGGAAGCGATATACATACACGAGGGCGTACAATTTCAGGTAGAGAAGCTGGACTACGAGGAGAAGAAGGCGTACGTCCGCGAGGTGGACGTCGATTACTACACGGACGCCAATCTGGCGGTACAACTGAAGGTGCTGCAAACCCACAAGGAAGAGACGGCGGGCTTGGCGGAGCGCCGGTTCGGCGAAGTGACGATCAACGCGAAGGCTACCATATTCAAAAAAATACGGCTGCGCACCCATGAAAATATCGGCTCCGGTCCGATCCATTTGCCGGAGGAAGAAATGCATACGAGCTCCTATTGGATCACGTTCGGCGAGGAAGCGACCCGGGACTTGAGCGCCAACGACCTGCAGTATGCGCTGCTGGGCTTGGCAAACGTCATGGTTCATTTGGCTGCGCTCTATCTGATGTGCGATCCGCTCGACATCCGGGTCGTTCCGCAGGTGCGGTCGATTCACGACAAAATGCCGACGATCTTTTTCTACGACCGCTATCCGGGCGGAGTAGGCTTGAGCGAACGGCTGTATGACGTACACGGCTCGTTGATCGAAGAAGCGGCCAGACATATAACCGGCTGCGGCTGTTTGAGCGGCTGTCCCGCCTGCGTCGGACCGATCGAAGAGGTCGGATTGACCGGCAAGCCGCTTGCGGTAAAGCTGCTCGCCGCGATGAAGGGAGTGCGCTGACGATGGGCTCGCTGAAAGAACGGTTGGGACGGCTGAAGAAAACGGCCGACGCTCCCGTCATATCCGCCTCGATCGATCCGCCCGAGATCGAATCGCTGGGCGCTTCATGGGAACGTCTCGGGGCCATGATGCATCACAACGATTGGGGACAATTCATAATCCGCCGACGGAGTTACCCGCTCCATCACGCTCACGGTTTATATCGCTTAGGGGAGCTCTGCGGAGAAGCTGCGCCGCTATCCGCGCTCGGAGCGGCTGCGAAAAAGCGAAACGGCAGGAAGGGAACCGGACGCAACCAAGCGGCAGCGAGCGATTCCGGAGGAGCGGCTTCGCCATCGCTCCCGAGCGTCGGTCATGAGCGGCTGTTGTTTCTCGATACGGAGACGACCGGGCTTGGAGTAGGCGCAGGCAACGTTGCTTTTATGGTCGGAATCGGGTATTACGAATCGGCCGCTTTCGTGGTGGAGCAGCTGTTTATTCGCAATCCGGCAGAGGAAGCCGCCATGCTGCATCATTTGCGGGAAAGGCTCGCGGTACGCGATATGCTCGTATCGTATAACGGCAAATGCTTCGATTGGCCGATTTTGAAAAATCGCTACATCTTGAACAGGCAAAAGGATGGCGCCACGGATCCGGTTCACTTCGACTTTTTGTATCCGTCCCGCAGCTTGTGGCGCAATACGCTGCCTTCGTGCCGGTTGAGCTCGGTGGAGCGGGAACGTCTCGGCTTGAGCCGGATCGACGACGTGCCCGGCTCGCTGGCTCCCGCTCTTTATTTTCAATATTTGGCCGAGGGCGATCCGGCGCTAGTGGCGGGCGTGTTCGAGCATAACGAGAAGGATGTTCTGACTCTCGCTTGTTTGGCCGTCCACCTGACGCGGCTGATGGCCGGGACCGTAAGCACGGCCCGGATGGAACCGGAGGAACTGTTCCGGCTGGCGCTTTGGCTCGACAAAGTGGGACGCGCGGAGGAAGCGGACGAGGCGTTCAGGGAGCTGCTCGGCCGGGATTCGGATCAAGCCTCCGACTACTGGTTGCCCGCAGCCGATTTCTATAAGCGGCAAGGCCGGTTCGAGCCGGCGGTGTCGTTGTGGGAACGGACGATCGAGCGAAAGCGGCGATCCCGCATAGCACCGCTTACGCCCTACGTGGAGCTCGCCATGTTTTACGAGCATCAGCAAAAAGACTACGACCGCGCGCTCGAATACGCGGAACAAGCATTTGAGAAGGCGCGCGGTAGATTGACCGCAGTCCGCAAGGAAGGCGGCGGCGCAGAGGAAATCGAGGCCATACGCAAACGGGTCGATCGGCTCATGACGAAGCGGGATACCGCCTTGCAGAGAAGGAACGCTCGTCCAAAGCCGGATTCCGCCAAGCGCGGGGGTAAGGGGAATTCAGGCGTATGGCAGCAAATGCTGCCTATAGCCGGAGATGAACGACGATACCGGGAATTGACCGAACGGAGGACCGAAAGCATATGACCGTTGCCGAAAAGCGTTACGCCTTCCTGATCGATCTGGACGGAACGATGTACGCGGGACATTCTACGATTCCGCACGCGGCGGCATTCGTCGCGAGACTTAGGGAGCTGTCGCTCCCCTTTTTGTTTGTGACCAACAATTCATCCCGGACGCCGGAAGCGGTGGCCGGGCATTTGACGGATATGGGTATCGCTTCGACCGCTGCGGAGGTGGTCACTTCCTCGCAATGCGCGGCAAGATACATGGCTACGAGTACCCGTGGACGTCGCGTATACGCAATCGGCGAGGACGGGTTAAAGTCGGCTCTGCAGGAAGCGGGGCTGGAGCTTGTGGAAGAGCGACCGGACTTTGTCGTTCAGGGCATCGACCGGCAATTCTCCTATCATAAGCTGGAGATGGCGGTTCGCTTTATTTCGGAGGGGGCCGAATACGTGCTGACGAATCCGGATCGGCTGCTCCCGTCGGACGGCAGGCTTGTTCCGGGTGCCGGTTCGATTTCGGGATCGATCCGGGAAGCGCTGCAGGCGGAGCCGACCGTGATCGGAAAGCCTTGCAGGCCGATTATGGATTATGCGCTCGAACGGCTTGGGACCGATTCGGAAGTATGGGTGATCGGAGATAATCCGGCTACCGATATCGGTGCCGGAAGAGCCGCGGGATTGCGTACCGCGCTAGTCTTAACCGGCATTGCCACACCGGATAACGTGGAAGAGCTGCTGGCCAGATCGCCGTCGGATTGGAGACCGGATCTGATCTGTGAAAATCTGGCGGAGCTGTTGGCTCGGTTGGACGTATAACAAGGCGTAAATGGCGGATGGCAAGAGCATGAAAAGTATGAAATCGTTGCCGAAAAGGGTAAGCTAGTACGGAATTGCAAGCGGCGGAGCTTGTTATCGCTTGTTAATTAACCCTGTTAAAGAAGGTAATGATATGCCCGAGCTTCCCGAAATGGAGACGTATAGAACGCTCCTGACCCAACGAGTTTTGCACAAAACGATCGTCTCGGTCGATATCGAGAGAGAAAAATCGATCAATGTGCCTGTCGGTTTATTCAAGAGCAGAGTGAAAGGCCGGTCGATAACCGGCATATCCAGGCGGGCCAAGCATTTGCTGTTCCATCTGGACGGCGGCGATTTATTGCTGCTGCACCTGATGCTGGGGGGTTGGATGTTTTATGGAACGGAAAGCGAGAAGCCGGACCGTACCGCGCAAGTCGTTCTTTCCTTCGGGGAACGCAATCTGTATTTCATCGGACTTCGTCTCGGCTATTTGCACTTGCTGGATAGGGTCGGAGCGGAACGGAAACTGTCCGGTCTCGGTCCGGAGCCATTGGAACGCGATTTCACGGCACAACGCTTTTCCGGGATATTGGCCAAAAAACGAACCGTTCTGAAGCCGACCCTTACCGATCAGAAAACGATCGCCGGAATCGGCAATTGCTATTCCGATGAAATTTGCTTCGATGCCGGCATTTTGCCGACCCGATCGATCGGAACGTTGACGGATGACGAATTCGCCGTGCTGTACCGGTCGATGAATCGCGTATTGAACGAGGCGATCCGATTCGGAGGTTATATGGAAAACCCATTGTTCCCGGGTGACGCGCTGACGGGAGGGTTCGACAGCCGCTGCGCCGTATACGACCGGGGCGGAGAGCCTTGCGTACGGTGCGGCAATCCGTTGATCCAGAACGAATTAGCTTCGCGGAAAGTTTTTTACTGTACCCGCTGCCAACGATAAGAAGGAGGGATCAGGTTGCTATTCGGCGCGCATGTAAGTATCCGCAACGGTTTTCTGGAAGCGGCGAAGCTTGCCCGAAGCATCGGGGGCGGGTCGTACCAATATTTCCCGAAAAATCCGCGAAGCCTTTCGATCAAAACGATGGATCGCCGGGACGCGGAAGCATGCGCCGCGTACTGCCGGGAGCACGGCATCCGGTCGATTGCCCATACGCCGTATCCGACGAATCTGGCAGTGGACGCCGGGGAGCGCAGAAATATTGTCGTCCGGTCTCTGTTGAACGATCTGGAAATTGCGGAAGCTTGCGGATCGGTGGGAGTCGTGGTACACTTCGGTATTTATAAGGGGCCTGAGCCGTTGGACGGTTATAAGAACATCGTCGCTACCCTGAACGAGGTGTTGGCAGAGTGGAGCGGCTCGGCGCTGCTGCTCATCGAGAATCAGTCCGGGGAACATGCAAGAATGGGGATGACGCTCGAAGAGCTGGTCGGCGTGCGCAGCTTATGCGCCAAACCGCAGTCGGTCGGCTTTTGCCTCGATACTTGCCACGCGTTCGCGAGCGGGTTATGGGATGGCGGCAATTGGGACGAAGTTCAGAAGAAAGGAGAGGCTCTAGGCTATTTCGAGCATTTGAAAGCGATTCACTTGAATGACTCCGTCTATCCTCACAAGTCCTACAAAGATCGCCACGCCAACATCGGCAAGGGCGAAATCGGGGAGAAGCCGTTTCGGCAGTTCCTCGCTTCGCGCTATGCGCGGAACATACCGGCCGTTCTAGAGACTCCGGTTGGCGCAGGATACGGGCATAGGCAGGAAATTATCGAGCTGCGACGGTTAACGGGAGAGGGGAAATGATGATCGATTTGTACATGGACGACGCAAGGCCTTGTCCGAAAGGCTTCGTGCTGGCGAAGGACGCCGCCGAATGCGTCGAGCTGCTGAAAGAGTGCGACGTCCGCGTGCTGTCGCTGGACTACGATTTGGGCTGGAATATGCCGACCGGGATGGAGGTCGTCCGATATATCGTGGCGGAACGCCGCTTTCCCTCCGTCATTTATTTGCATACCTCCAGTGCGGCAGGAAGGCTGCAAATGTACCAGACTCTCTATGCGAACAAGCCGGGTCACGTTCGGCTCTACAACTATCCGATGCCCGATGACGTATTGAGGCAGATTGCCGATGGCAAATTCAAAGTGGAAAACGGACACGGAACTGAGCTACAATAGGATAGGTTTGCTCAGCAAGCGCAGGAAGGGGAAAAACAATGATCCGGTTGGAAAACATTCATTTTATCCGCGGGGAACGCACGATATTAAACGATGTAAATTTGCATATGCGGCAAGGCGAGAACTGGGTCGTTCTCGGGAAAAACGGTTCGGGAAAAACGACTGTTCTGGAATTGATTACAGGCTACCAATTTCCGAGCTCTGGCAAGGTGCGGGTACTCGGTCAACCATACGGCGAAATCGATTTGCGGCTTGTGCGCAACAAGATCGGCTATATCAGCCAATCGCTCATGGAGAAGCTGACGATGCGCGATCCCGTCTGGGAAGTGGTGGCGACCGGCGAATACGGCTTTTTGCGCTTCTATCAGGACATCCCGGACGAGGTGAAGCGGAAGGCAATCGAGAAACTGGAGCAGGTCCGGCTTCCTCATCTGGCCGAACAGCCTCTCGGCACGCTTTCCCAAGGCGAACGGAAGAAGATTATGCTGGCACGGGCTTTAATGACCGATCCTTCCGTGCTGATCTTGGACGAGCCGTGCTCGGGACTCGATCTGTACGAGCGCGAGCTGCTGTTGGAGGATATTCAGACGCTCGGCAAATCGGGATTGCTGATGGTGTACGTGACCCATCATATCGAGGAAATCGTTCCCGTATTCACCCATATCGCTTTGATGGATCAGGGCAAGATCGTGGCTCAAGGGGAGAAGAAGCAAGTTTTGACGGCCGGGCTGCTGCGCGACGCGTACCAGGTGCCGGTTGAAATCGATTGGATCAACGAACGTCCTTGGATTCATGTGGTATAATCCCATCATATCATGTATCGCGAACTACATACGAGTCGAGGTGCACCGATGAACGAACGAGCCGACTCCACTGCCGAATCGCGCTTCGTCGTGACGTCCAACCGCGGCTTCGCGGCATACGCGCAGGACGAGCTTAGAGCGTTGACGCAAGGTACGAAGTTCGACGAGCTCATACCGGCCGAAACGTACTTGATGCGCATCCCGCTCGGGCGCGATGAGGCTATCCGTACTATTGCGGGGAAAGAGCCGATTTTTTTGCGGCATATGCATCCGATCGACGCGACGGTATCCCTTGCAAGAACAATAGACGACATTCGGCTCATCTGCGCTGCAGCGGAAAAGCTGCATGAGACGGCCAACTGCGACAAAATAGCGATTCAAATTCGCAAAGCCGAGGGCTTTACAAGCGCATTCGAGCCGTCCGAGCTTCGTGAAGCGATAGCGGAATTATGGCTTGAAAAATTCCGGGCCGAGACGGTCGTCAAGGATGCGGAGCGCATTATTTCGGTATTTTTGACGTCCGACTGCGCTTACATCGGCATATCCGCTCCCGGCGACAATTTGTCCGATTGGCCGGGCGGAGCGGTCCGATTCCGCAAGGAGGAGGGTCAAGTCTCCCGCGCCAAGTTCAAGCTGCTGGAAGCCGAGTATGCATTCGGTTTGGACTTCTCGAAGGTTGCCAAGGCGCTCGATATCGGATCCGCACCGGGCGGGTGGACATCGCTGCTGCTTGATCGGGGAGCGGAAGTCACCGCAGTCGATCCGGCCGAGCTCCATCCCGACCTGCTGCGCCATCCGAAGCTGACCTATTTGAAGCGGAATGCGGGAGAAGTGGCTTTTCGCAGCGATACCTATGATTTGCTCGTATGCGATATGAGCTGGAGTCCGAAGCAGATGGTGAAGCTGATCTTGCCGCTGCTCGACAGTTTAAGGCCGGGCGGGATCGCGATCATTACGCTGAAGCTGATGCACGGCAAACCTTTTCAAACCGTGAAGGATTCGGTCAGGGCGATGCAGCCGACGATGCAGCTGCGGAAGGCGAAGCAGCTTTTCCACAATCGGGACGAGCTAACCGTATACTTGCAGAAAATCAATTGATTATTGTTTCGTTGTTATGCTATACTAAGCGTCAAACAGATTGGCTAAATTCGATGAAGAGGAAGAGTACACGCTTCCCCCTGTTCCCAGAGAGTCGGCGGTTTGGTGCGAGCCGATGTGCAGACGGCGTGGAAAATCACCTCGGAGATGGAACCCGAATTCAAGTAGGGAACACGGATTTCCACCGTTACAAGGAACGGCATATGATGGTATGCCGACATGAAGCGCCGAAGCTTCGTCATTCGTATTTGCCCGGATGGCGTATTCGGAATTAGGGTGGTACCGCGAGAACGCTCTCGTCCCTTTTGGGATGAGGGCTTTTTTTGTTTTTACCGAAAACGATGAATATGACGAATGGGGATGGTTTCGATGGGGATTACCAAGTAGGGTACCAGGACATCGTGCAGGCAAAATTCAGATTGAACGGGCTCGTGCATCGCACGCCGCTCGTCCATTCGCAGACGTTCAGCAAAATGACGGGCACCGAGCTGTATTTGAAGATGGAGAATATGCAGAGGACAGGCGCTTTTAAAGTGCGCGGGGCTATGAATAAAATAGCTACCCTCACGGCAGCCGAACGGGCTGCGGGAGTCGTTACGGCTTCTGCGGGGAACCATGCGCAGGGTGTGGCGCTGGCAGCGGCGCAAGCCGGTATTTCGTCGACTGTAGTCATGCCGACAGGGGCTCCGGAAGCGAAAATTATGGCCACGGAAGGATACGGCTCCAAAGTCATTTTGCACGGAGCCAATTACGACGAGGCGTTCGAGGAAGCGACCCGGATCTCCGGAACGCAAGGCGCTACGCTCGTTCATGCGTTCGACGATCCATACGTTATCGCCGGGCAAGGGACGATCGGGATCGAAATATTGGATGAGCTGCCCAAGGTAGAGGCGATTGTCGTTCCGGTCGGGGGAGGCGGCCTCATATCCGGTATTGCGATGGCCGTGAAGACGGTACGTCCGGAAATTCGCGTGATCGGCGTTCAACCCGTCACCGCAAGCTCGGGCTACGATTCCTGGCACAATCGGGCGTTAAGCCGGATAGAAAAGCCGGTCTCTGTCGCGGACGGGCTGCTGGTGAAGAGACCGGGCGAGCTCCCATTGAAGCTGATGCTGGATTATGTGGACGATTTCGTGCTCGTTTCAGAGGAAGAAATCGCTTCGTCGATGGTGATGCTTCTGGAAAGGGCCAAAGTATTGGCCGAAGGAGCCGGGGCCGTCTGCTTGGCTGCGGTGACGAACCGGGAGCTCGGTTTGGCTGGTCAAAACGTGGCCTTATTGGTTAGCGGAGGTAATGTGGATTTGCTCCGTTGGGCCCAAACGCTAGGAGCGAGAACCGTCCACCATGCTTGACAGAGGTCTCCCTAAACAGCACAAAAGGCGGCCGAAAGTCATAAATGTTTTCGTGTTCGCATAAATGAGCAAGAGCGACAATTGCAAAGCGGGGAATCGGAATGAACAGGGTGAGGGCTCTTTGGATCGCACTGCTGCTGACGGTGCCTTTGCCCGCGTGTGGTGGACCGGTCGGGAGCCAGGAGGGATCGATTTCGTCATTCCATGCCGAGCTGCCGCTTATGACAGATTCGACCCGGACTCGCGATGAAACGGTATCATTCGGTAGTATAGAGCCGGAGACGAAGGGAGACTATCCGATTATGGCGGAATCTGGTCGGGAACAACCGGGAATCCCGTGCGGATTCGGTGCCGAGCAGGGTAAGGAACTGGTGGTGAATTCGGCCGTGGCCACGCTTTGGAGCGAGCCGGGCGGCAACCGTCCTCTGGATGAGATGTCTACGGCGGCAGTCGTGGATATCCGCAGTTGGACGGCGGGAATGACGATCCAGGATAAGCTTTGGCTGGTCGGCAAGCTGGAGACGCAAGCTTTGTACGGACAAAGAGTAAAGGTGATCGACACGGCGGGCGACTGGGTTAAGGTGATCGTATCGGAGCAGCCCACTTCACGCAACGAGGAAGGGTATCCGGGCTGGATGCCTTTACGCCAATTGACCGATAGCGAAGCCGCTTTTATTCCGAAGGCATGCCCGCAGGCGGTGGTCAAGGCAATAACGGCCTTCCTCTATGATGCTCCTGCCGCCGATCGGCCTTTCCTGGAACTCAGCTTCAATACTCGATTGCCTATTGTGGAAGAAATAGGGGCGTATTACGTTGTGCAAACTCCGGGCGACGGAGAAAAGTATTTGCCAAAAACAGAGGCGATGCTTGCAGGAGGAAATGAAGCCACCGTCAACCCGACCGGGGAGCATCTGGTTGATACGGCCAATCTATTTCTCGGGCTGCCTTATTTATGGGCCGGCGTATCCGCCTTCGGCTTCGATTGCTCGGGATTCACGTACTCGCTATACGGATTTCACGGAATAGGGATTCCGCGGGATGCCTCCGATCAGTCGAAATCAGGCACGGCGGTCCGTCGATCCGAGCTTCGGCAGGGCGATTTGATGTTCTTCGCGTACGATAACGGAAAGGGCAAGGTGCATCATGTCGGCATGTACGCGGGCAATGGTCAAATGATCCATTCTCCGAAAACGGAGAGCTCCATCGAGCTGACCCCGATCGATACGCCTTATTTCGTTAAGGAATACGCGGGGGCACGAAGATATTTGCCGGATGATTAAGCCAAATATACGGCGAACAAAAACGTAAACAGTAACGGAATGACTGGTAAACGGTACATCTTCATCCATAATAACGGGCTGTAATTCCGTTTGATTGGGGGAACGATGGGCCGTTTTTTAAGTTGCCGGTTAACCGCCCGCGCCCGCTCGATTCAAAACAGCTTTCATCGCTTGTTTCTCATGTTCGCGATCGGTCCTGTTGTCGCGATATGCGGTCGGGCTTACGCCGCTATGATGCTTGAAAAATTTCGTGAAATATTCGGGATGGATGCCGACATGCTCGGCGATTTCATTCATGTTCAGCTTTGTCGTCGACAGCAGCGTACAGGCGCGTTCATATCGCAGCTTGGCGATATATTGCATCGGCGAAAAGCCGATCATCGACTTGAAAACCTGGATGAAATAGTGAGGATGAAAATGGACGAGCCTGGCAAGATCGTCGACGGACAGCCGGTCGGCCAAATGCGCATTAATATATTCCATAATGCTGGTTATGCTTTGCACATCGAGATGACCGGAATCGTGAAGCGCGAGCGAAGGGTTTCTTTCTATGAAGTAACAAAGAAGTTGCAGTAGAATTGTTTTGGCCCGCAAAGCGGAGGTGATCCCTTTGTCGGAAAAATAATCGGTAAGCTCCTGAAACTGCCGTTCGATAAACGACTTGTCTTCGACTTCGATCATCGAGGACATATGAAGCAAATCGAACAGGCGCGTACCGCCGATTATCGAAGTGAAATGACAGAAATATTTACCGAAGTTTTCCTTGTTATACGAAGTAGCGGAAATGGTAGATCCTGCCGGAAGCAATATAAGCCGCCCGGAGGAGGGGGAAATATTGAGCCCATTCACCCATATATTGCACCTTCCGGACACGATGTAATACAGCATATTGTATTCGTATTTCAAATTATAATGAATCCACTCTGCGCCTAGCGTACGGTACGAGGATGTCAGAATACCGGTTTGAACGTTGGCGAGATAGTTGGCGAAGCTTTCTTTCTGCCTTTGCGTCATTTGCATTCATACATTCCCCCTGATCGGAGTATTGTTGCGGGTATTTCTGAAAGCGTTGTCAATTTTATTATAACTCGGTTTTCCGGCAAGCGTACAGATAGGAATAAGGATCTTGAAGCGACCGAGAATCGCTAAAAACTATATTGCAGGATATGAGGGGAACGGGGATATGATACCATTTCGTACCCAGTCGCAATAGTGTCCGCGTTCCAGACCTGAGTTTTTTACGGGTAATGATGACTGTTTTCCATATGCTTTACCGCCCGCCCTTTTATAATGAAAAGTATGGAAGAGGAGGTGATCGTCGAATAAGCCGGACTGCCGTTTAAGTAGAGAAAATGATCGATAAATCGGGTAGGGGTGACAGACAGCTATTTCTGTAAAAATGTTCTTGGAGGGGTACGAGTTGAAATTCCGAAGGTCATTTTTACAAGTGGCCGCTCTACTGCTCGCGGCGGCAGCTGTTCTGCCCGCATGCAGTTCAAGCGGCACTGCAAAGGATGAACCGAAAGCAAGCGATTCGGAAAAGCCGGTCCAGCCGCAGCCCATTACGTTAAAAGTAATGAACGGCTTGTACAATGAAAAAGATTGGCAGACGATCGTGGTAGAGCCTTTAAAGAAGAAGTTTCCCCATATTACGCTCGATCAAGGTTCGGGTGTCGCCAGAACGTACGATCAGAAATTTCTGGAGGAGACGATCGCAGCCGGCAACACCCCGGATATTGTACTGAGCGGTGTCGCACAATCGTCGTTGTTGGTTCCGCTCGGGCTGGCTCAGGATCTGGCCCCGTTCATCAAGAAAAACCAAATCGACATGAATGCGTACGACAACACAACGGTGGAAACGCTTAAAAAATATTCGCCGATATTCAATATGGAAACGGTAACCTTGCCGTTGTACATCAATTTTAAGGTATTGCTGTACAACAAAGATTTATTCGATAAATTTGCCGTACCGTATCCGAAAAACCATATGACTCACAACGATGCGATCGAGCTTTCCAAGAAGCTGACCCGGATGGACGGGGGCATCCAGTATTACGGGTATGCCGCTGACAGCTACATCAATCTCGGGGGCCAATATTCATTAAATTATATCGAGCGGCAAACGAATAAAGTGAATTTGTCCGGGTTGGAGAAGGTGTTCCCGGTGCTGAAAGAAGTAATGGACATACCTGGCATGCAAGGCGTATCGACGACAAAGGCGTTTAATACGGATAAGACGCTGGCGATGTACAACGAGTGGCTGGCCTCGGTGGTGCAAAATGCAGCGGTGTACAAAGACATGAAGTGGGGGATGGTCACTTACCCGGAATTTAAAGATAGACCTTATCAAACAGAAGTCGATTTCCACAGCTCTTACATGACCAAGACGACCAAGTATCCCGATCAGGCGTTTCAAGTCATGAGCTGGATGATGCAGTCCGAAGAAATCCAAAGCTTAATTACGAGATCGGGGAAAGTTACGGTGCTCAAAAACAAAGAAATTACTTCGCTCTGGGGCAAAGATTCCGGACTGGGCACGGAGGAAGCGCTCAAGGCGATTCTGGAAACGAAAATGGCGCCGTCGCACGACGTCCATCCATTGGACAGAAAGGGTACTGTAATTGCTCCTCTGGCTACAGCCTATACGGCATACTTGAACGGGACGAAAGACTTGAACGTCGCCCTGCGCGATGCTGCCGACGAAATGCAGAAATTAGTGAACACCGAACTCGGCAAATAGCGAATGGCTTAAATTTTGCAGAAGGAGCTTTCGAAATGACAAAACAAATTCGATTGGCTGTCGTGGGAGGGAACCGCGGCTTCGGGTACCATAAATCGTGCGATTCTTTGTCCGATATCGTGGAAGTGAACGCCATATGCGACTTGAATGAAGCCGTATTCGCGAGGTGGAAAGAAAAATATCCGGGCATTCGGAAGTTTACCTCCTTCGAGAAGCTGTTGGCCGATCCGGACATCGATGCGATTTTGCTGGCGACGCCGATGCAGGTTCACGCCAGTCAGTCCGTTCAAGCGATGCGAGCGGGGAAGCATGTACTGTGCGAAGTCGCGTCGGCACAATCGGTCGAAGATTGCTGGGAGCTCGTTGAAACGGTGGAACAGACGGGCGCCGTCTATATGCTGGCGGAGAACTTCTGCTACACCCGCACGAGCATGATGGTCCGTCATATGGCCGAATCCGGCGCATTCGGAGAACTGACCCATGCGGAATGCGGCTATATTCACGATGTGCGGACAGCCACTCATGACGCTCAGGGGAACTTGATGTGGCGAGGGGAGATGATGCGCGACTTCAACGGCAACAACTATCCGACCCATTCGCTCGGTCCTGTCTCGCAATGGCTGGGCATCAATCGCAATGATTCCTTCGACTATATGACGACGATCGTCTCGAAGCCCGCGTCGCAAAGCGACTATTTTAAAGAAATTTTCGGCCCCGACCATCCCGGCGCGAAACCGGATTATTGGAAGCAAGGAGATTCCTGTCTGTCGCTCATCCGGACAAAGCAAGGGGCCGTCATTTATTTGCGCAACGATTTCTCTTCGCCGCGGCCATTCAATTATTTATATTACGGGCTGCAAGGAACGAAAGGCTGCTATGTATCGGGACGGGATACGATCGAGGAGCCGTTAGTATGGCTGGATGGCCGTTCACCGGGAAAGTCGTACATGGGAAACGTTTCATGGTCAAAATTATCAGAATATACAGACGAATTCGAACACCCTTGGTGGAAAAGCAATAGCGATAAAATGAAAGCGGAGCAGTCTTCCCGGTTTGGCGATTATTTCGTCATGAAGGAGTTCATAACCGCGATAATCGAAAAGCGACGGCCGGATTTCGACGTGTACGACTCGGTTGCGGTGAGCTCCATCCTGCCGCTTTCCATTCAGTCCGTCGCTCAAAACGGGTATCCTGTCGCATTCCCGGATTTTGCCAAAAACAAGCATGCTTTCGTTAAATCGTAGCTGAGAAAGGAGGGGAAGAAAGGACTATGAAGCTCGGAATCGGTTTGCATTGTTTGCGCCAAGCGATCGTCGCCAAACAAATGACCCCGTTGGATGTAATCGAGTGGATCGCCGAGGTCGGCGGGGAGCACGTTGAAATCGTGCCTGTCGGATTCGATTTTTTGGAGCAGCCCGAGATGGCGGAGTCGATTCGCAGCAAAGCGCGGCAGGTCGGCATCGAGGTGTCCAACTATTGCGTACCGGCCAATTTTATTACGGCTGACGAAGCCGGTTACGAACGAGCGATCGAGCTCGTGAAAGAGCATGTCGATATTACGAATCGGCTGGGTGCCAAAAGGATGCGCCACGACGTCGCATCGAGACCGATTTCAGATACTTCGATCTTGAACTTTAACCGGGATTTGCCGAAGCTCGCCGAAGCTTGTCGGATCATTGCCGACTATGCGTCGCAGTTTGGCATAACGACGAGTGTAGAAAACCACGGGTATTACGTTCAGGCGAGCGAACGGGTACAAAGTCTGATCCATGCCGTAGACCGCGACAATTATCGTACGACGCTCGATACCGGCAACTTTTTATGCGTCGACGAGGATCCGATTGCCGGGGTCAGGAACAATGTGAGCTTGGCGTCGATGATTCATCTTAAAGATTTTTACATTCGCACTCCCGACAGGGATCCGGGTGAAAAAAGCCCAGGCTGGTTGAAAACCGTCGGAGGCAACCGGCTGCGCGGATCGATTCTCGGTCAAGGCGATATTAACGTTCGCGAAATCATCCGTTTGATCAAGAGCTCCGGTTACGACGGGTATGTATCGATCGAATTCGAAGGCGTGGAAGAATGCCTCAGCGCCACGAAGCAAGGATTCGACTACGCGAAACGAGTATGGAACGAAGTTTAAAGCGAATTCTCGTCAAGGAGAGATGGGCATTGAAGGTGTTGGCGATAGGCGCGCATCCGGACGATATCGAGATTTCTTGTGCCGGCACGTTGGCCAAACTCGTGCTAGCGGGACATGAAGTAACGATTTGCCATGCGAGCGACGGGGACAAAGGGCATTATCGAATTCCCCCTGAAGAACTGATTCCGATCCGAAAGCGCGAGGCGTTGCAGTCGGGAGCGATTATCGGAAGCGAAGTGATCTCGCTTGGGATGAGAGACGGAAATATTTGGGCGGATAACGACGATAACCGGGCAATTTTTATCGATCTGATGTGCAGAGTACAACCCGATCTCGTCATTACGCATACACCGAATGACTATATGCCCGATCATGTGGCGGTCAGCCGTCTCGTCTTCGACACGACGTTTTTGGCGACTCTTCCGGACGCCTCGAAACTTTTTCCGAACGTCGCCAAAGTGCCGTCGTTGTTTTATATGGATAATTTGTCGGGGATCGATTTTCAGCCGACGTTGTATGTCGATATTACCGATTCGTTCGTCACGAAGACGGAAATGCTCAAGCAGCATCAAAGTCAGCTCGTCTGGCTGAAAGAGCATGACAACGTAGATGTTCTGGATATGATGGAAACGTTGAGCAAGTTTCGCGGCATACAAGCGGGATGCACATATGCCGAAGGATTTATCCAGCATATGGCGTGGACTCGTCCGAACGCTGTCCGTTTCCCGGTATAAGCGTCCGGGATAATAGAACGAATCCGACTATAAGGAGATATGAAGGATGACTGTCAAATTTGCGATTGTCGGCACCGGCTGGGTTGCAGGAGAATATTTGAAAGCGATTCATGCTCGCAACGATGCGGAAGTGTATGGAATCGTCTCCAGCGACACGGATCGCGCACAGTTAAAATTGGACGGCTTGGGGATCGAAGCCCGCGTATACGCCTCCTATGATGAGGCGGTTAAAGATTCCAATGTAGACGCCGTCGTGCTTTGCTCCACCCCGGGCATCCGTGCGGAGCAAGCGGCGCTTGCCGCGGTAAACGGCAAACATATCGTCATCGAAAAGCCGATGACGATGAACCGCGAAGGGCTGGAGCTGATGGCCGACGCCATTTCGAAAAATCCGGTGAAAACGGTCGTCAGCTTCGTGCTTCGCTGGAATCCGATGTTCGAATCGACGAAGGCGCTCATCGACGACGATGCGCTTGGCCGCGTCTATATGGCTCAAATCGATTATTGGCATCATATCGGCCCTCATTACGGACAGTACGGCTGGAGCAAAACGAAGGAGCTTGGAGGAAGCAGCATTCTATCCGCCGGCTGTCATGCCGTCGACGCCGTTCGCCACTTTGCCGGGGACATTACGGAAGTAATGGCTTACAGCTGCCGTACGTGGGCTCATTCCGATTACGAGTTCGATCCGAATTCGATCGCCATCTTTAAACTGAAAAACGGCGGCCTCGGCAAAGTGTCGGCATCGATCGAATGCAAAACGCCTTACCGGTTCAACGTCCATTTGCTCGGAGAGAAAGGCACCATTATGGACAATAAAATTTATACCCATAAGCTTCCGGGGCAACTGGACTATGCCACTGTCCCGACCATATTGCCGGATAGCGGGGACGTTTCGCACCATCCGTTCGCCAAAGAGATGTCCGACTTTATGAATGCGATTCATACGAACACGACGACGCGCTGCGACTTTTTCGAAGGTTACAAATCGATGGAAGTAAGTTTTGCGATCGACGAGTCGGCTAGAACGGGACAAAAGGTCGTCATCCCGACATGAGGCTGGCGGGGAAAATCGCGCTCGTAACCGGAGGATCGCTCGGCATCGGCCGGGCGATCGCCATCCGGTTTGCCCGGGAGGGCGCAATGGTGGCGATAAGCGGACGCGGGAAAGCCGCCCTCGATGAAACGGCGGCCATAATTCGGGACCAAAGCGGTGAAGTGCTGGCGTTCGAATCCGATGTGCAGCATGTCGATCAGGTTAACGCATTGATAGACGGAGTGCTGCATAAGTGGGGCCGAATCGATGTGCTTGTGCATAATGCCGGAATCAATGCGCCCGTACCGTTTCTTGAAATGCCGCTGGAGCATTGGGATCGCCATATGAACGTTAATTTGCGGGGGACGTTTCTAGTTTCTCAGAGGGTTTGCCAAGAAATGGCCAAGCGGAAGCTGCAAGGCTCGATCATTTTCATGTCCAGCGTCAATGGATTGGCGGCAGAGGCAAATTTGGCGCATTATAACGCTTCCAAGGGCGGTATGAACTTGTTGGCGATGACGATTGCCCTGGAGCTTGCTCCGCTCGGCATCCGGATTAACGCCTTATGTCCGGGATTTATCGAAACCCGTCTAACGAAGCCGGTCATCGACGATGCTCCCGCCATTGAACACTATTTGCGCTCTATTCCGATGGGCAGAGTCGGTCAACCGGAAGAAATCGCCGATGCAGCGCTATTTCTCGCAAGCGACGAGTCACGTTATATGACCGGGCATTGTCTCGTTGTGGACGGCGGGCAGATCGTAAAGCTGTCATAGCCGGTATTCGCAGGAAATAATCCGGACGGAGTTAGGTTAAATAATTTCCATAGTGCGGAAAAAATGGTGGAACGGTACATCTTCATCCGTTATAATGGGCTGTAAACCCGTTAGAAAGGGGGGGAACGATGAACCGTTTTTTTGACGAGGCGCCCGATCTCGTCCGCATTTCCGGCACAGTATTCGGTGGGCGTTACCGGATCGTCCGACCGCTCGGGGAAGGCGGGATGAGCACCGTATTTTTGGCCGAGGATACGAAGCTTCCAGGCAAGAAATGGGCCGTCAAGCGGACGCGCGAGTATGGCATATCCGAGCTTTCGGCCGCTCGCGAGGCCGCGGTGCTCATGAAGCTCAGCCATCCGTATTTGCCGCATGTCGTCGATTTTTTCCCGCCCGACGAAGAGGGCTTCAGCCATTTGGTAATGGAATATATCGACGGCGTAACGCTTCAGCAGCTGTTCGAGCGAAATGACGGGCCTTTGCCTGTTCCGGCATTGATCCGTTACAGCATACAGCTGTGCGAGCTGCTGGAATACATGCACGAAATGGAATCGGGGCCGATTATTTTTCGCGATATCAAGCCCTCCAACATTATGATCGATACCCGGGACCATGTTCGGCTGATCGACTTCGGAATAGCCAGGAAGCAGACGGCGGACCGTCATGCCGATACGGTTCCGCTCGGGACGATCGGCTTCGCGGCGCCCGAGCTGCTGGAGCGCGGATACTCCGACATGAGATCCGATTTGTATTCGCTTGGCGCTACCCTGTATTATTTATTGAGCGAAGGACGAACGTTCCATGCCCGGAGGGAGCTCCTAGAATTGACCGGAGGCGCGCGGGAGTCGATGCTGGCGGATCTGGTAGCCCGCTTGCTCGACGATGTGCCGGAACGGAGGCCGCAATCGGCAGCCGTTGCTCGAGCCGTACTGGAGCAATGCCTGGAATCGGATAAAGCGAGGGCGAGCTCTTCCGCCGCCGAGGGACTAGTCCCGACGCATGAGATCAGGCGTATGCGGATCGTTGTCGGAGGTCTGTATGCGGGAGCGGGAGCGACGTTTACGGCCGTCACGATAGCCAGTTTATTGGGCGATGCGGGCATTGCAAACGCTGTCGTAGAGCATCCTCGCGTTCGCCCGGAGCTGTACGGCATGCTCGATGGAGAGCGGAACGCTCCGCCAAACTACGATTATTGGTCGAGCAGACCCGATGACGGGGGCTCGCCATGGAGGAATGGACGAACGGAGTGGATCGTGATTCACCCGATTCAGGCGGGAGCCGTTTCGTCGGTCAACTTGGAGCAGCGGCTTTACCGGATCAATGCGGCCGTGACGATTATAGACGTAGGCGAGCATTGGCTGGAGCCCGACGTATCGGAGCTCCTCGATGAAGCCGACGTGATCGTGGCCGTCGCGGACCCGAATCCGTCGCGATGGATGCTGCCTCTTACCGGGAATTATGCCTCGGCATTGATGAAACGGCGCGAAGAGGGCGGAGAAGTCCATTTTATCGCCAATAAATCGGTTTCGTTCAAGGGCAGCAAAGAATGGCTTCATTCTTTCCCGGTCAAACCTTCGGCAACGATCCCGAACGTCGCATACGAAGAAATCGTCCGCTCCTCCTGGAAAGGCGAGCCCGTTCAGCAGCAGCCTAGCGTCAAGCCTATGCTTCATAAAGCGTTGGCAACGTGGATCGGACAGACGCTCGTTCCTTTGCGAGACTCGGGGGGCGGTCGACTCGGCATCGGTTGGCTCGGAAAGTTTTTTTCGGTTCGCTCTTGATCGTATGGAATTGTATGGTATAATCAGGATAAATTACAATTTGCACATGCGGAAGCACCGCAAGCTACGGTATTTTATACCGTCGTTTGCGGTGCTTTTTGCTGTCCAAAAGGAGGGATCCGCGATTTCGCGCAAACAAATGGTCGCCATTGCCGTTGGCGGCGCTGTAGCCGGCATTGCGCTGATTGCCGCAGGGATATGGAGCTGGACCGGATATTGAGCACGAATTCGTTACATAGAGTGGGCTTCGCTCAACAGCGATCTATCCGAAGGGAAGGGGGAGAAAGAGGTGTCGGAGAAGCTTAATTTGGTCATAGCGGACCGGGATACGGGCTATATGGCGCTATTGGCGGATTACATCCGCGAGACGGAATGGAGCAAGAGGCTGTCCGTCAGGCAAGTAACGAAGCCGGAAACGCTTCGGGAGCACGTTCGATCGCAGTCGGCGCAGCTCTATTTGGCTCATCCGGATTTCGATTTCGGAGAGCATGCCGGAGGGTGCCGGATCCGATTATACGAGACGAAGCAGGAAGCGGCCGACCCGGCAGCCGTGACGGGTATTTACAAATATCAGCCGCTGCATCAGCTTCTCGGTAAATTGTTCGAGCTATACAGACAATTGTCCGCTACGTCGGGCAGCAATACCGATAAGGACGCTGCAGCCGTCTATTCGGTCTTCTCGGCGTCGGGGGGCGTAGGCAAGACGACGGTATCGATTCAACTGGCCCGGGCGTTCGCGGAGAACGGGGATCGGTGCTTGTATTGGAATATGGAGCTTGTTCCGGGCACTTACATGCCGAAGGAAGCCGACGCCGAGTTGACGGCACGATTCGTATACGGTCTGCGAGCGAACGCGCCTTGGATCGGTGACTGCTTGCCCGGTATACTGTCTCGCGCGGAGCCGTACGGTTTCGATTATTTCTCCGGTTTCGTCAAGGCGAAGGAGGCTCTCGACTTGACCCGTGACGACGTCTTAAAGCTTGTCGAATATGTAAAGCGGACCGGCCGATATGATGTGATCGTATTCGATCTCGATGCCACAATACACGATCGCGCGATTGCGGCATTAACCGGAAGCGATGAGATTTTATGGATCGTGACGGAAGACGGGGAATCGTCGGCAAGGACGTTTAGATTTCTTGCTCAACTGGACCAATGGCAAGGAAAAGGAGGCTCTCCCGACGTGCAGCGTATTCGTTTTGTAATGAACAAGCATACGGGTTACGCCGGGAACGCTTTGTCGACTGATGGGATGTCCGATCACCGCGCCGCGCCGATTTCGGCCAAGCTTCCGTATGTGCCTGGCTGGAAGCATGCTCACGGCGCGAATAGAACGACGCCGGAGCCGCTGTTCTATGCCGGTATCGCCAAGCTGGCGAGCGACGTTCGCGTTGGCAGAGGAGGCGGACCCGGCGACTATCGAAGCGATAACAAAATTGCTGCGCGAACGTATCCGTGACAGGATCGATTTATCCGGCTCGCACTCGGACGAAAGCTTCATTCACGCGATCGAGGATACGGTGTTTCGTTATTCCGGCGAGCGATATATTACGGCTAAGGAACGAAGAGACATCGTCAAAGCGATATTCAATTCGTTTCGCGGCTTGGACGTGCTTCAGCCGTTAATCGACGATCCTTCGATTACGGAGGTGATGATAAACGCGCACGATGAAATCTTTATCGAGCTGGACGGACGCATCGAGCGCTTTGAAGGGAAATTCGAAACGGCCGAAAAGCTCGAGGACGTCATTCAGACGATCGTCGCCAAAGTAAACCGGGTAGTCAACGAGTCGACTCCGATCGTGGATGCCCGTCTTCCGGACGGATCGCGGGTCAATGTCGTGCTGCCTCCCGTCGCCTTGAAAGGACCGGCCATGACAATCCGCAAATTTCCGGCGAGTCCGCTCATGATGGAAAACCTCGTCGCGCGGGGCGCTATCGACGAGACGGCCGCGGCTTTTTTGGCCAAGCTCGTCCGGGCCAAGTACAACCTGTTCATCGGAGGAGGAACCGGCTCCGGCAAGACGACTTTCCTGAACGCGCTATGCGCATACGTTCCTCCCGATGAAAGAATCGTTACGATCGAAGATTCCGCGGAGCTGCAAATCCGCGGCGTGCCGAACTGGGTCCGACTGGAGACGCGGAACGCCAACACGGAAGGGAAAGGAGCGATTTCGATCCGCGATTTGATCCGCGCCTCGCTTCGCATGAGGCCGAACCGGGTCATCGTCGGCGAAGTGCGGGGAGCCGAAGCGTTCGATATGCTGCAGGCGATGAATACGGGGCATGACGGCTCGTTGTCGACCGGCCACGCCAATTCGGTGTCCGACATGCTGAGCCGGCTGGAAACGATGGTGCTGAGCGGTGCCGCGCTTCCGGTAGAGGTCGTTCGCAAACAGATCGACTCTGCGCTCGATGTGATGATTCATTTATCGCGATTCCGCGACCGCAGCAGAAGAGTGACGGAAATTACCGAGTTAGCGGGAATCGAGAATGGGGAAATCCGCTTGAATCCGTTGTATGCGTTCGTGGAACGAGGCGAAGACGAAGCGGGAAAGGTGATCGGCGGGCTTGAACCGACAGGAAACCGGCTAAATGGCGATCATAAGCTGAGGCTGGCCGGAATGGAGCTGTAGACGGGATAGAAGGAGGTGAACAAATGCCGGATAAACGAATGCCTGCCGATATCCGGGCTGCCGAAATCGGGAATTACAACCATTATTCCATGACAAGCGCGGAGACGGCGACCGCTTATCTCCTTGCAGGTTCGTTGCTGTTTGCCATCGGATTTTTATTTTACAAAAACGTTGCGATTTGTATCGGCATATCGCTTTGCGCGTTGTATTATCCGCAGCTAAGGCGCAAACAGCTGGTGCGCAGGCGCAAGGAGGAGCTGAGGCGGCAGTTCAAGCACGCGTTGTATTCGCTATCATCGGCATTATCGGCAGGGAGATCGGTGGAGAACTCGTTTCGCGAAGCGGCAAACGATTTGCGGCTGCTGTATCCCGACAATTCGACCGATATGATCCGCGAGCTGGAACGCCTGAACAGGCGTACGGAAAACGGAGAGCCGATCGAGAAATCGCTGCTCGATTTCGGCCGCAGGAGCGGGCTCGAAGATGTGCTGCAGTTCGCGGACGCATTCGCGGCGTGCAAACGGACGGGAGGCGATCTGGTGGAGGTGATGCGGCGTACGACGAATCTGATCGGCGAGAAGATGGAAATCGAGCAGGACATTTCCGTCATGGTTGCGCAAAAACGGTTCGAGGCGAGAGCGCTCGGATTCATACCGTTTATTATCGTCGCTTTCCTGGCCTTCAGCTCCCCGGACTATATGGAGCCGCTATACGGGGGGCTCGGACATCTTGTCATGTCCGTATCTCTCGTCCTGTTAGGCGCGAGCCAATGGCTGGCTCACAAAATCATGGACATTGGGGCGTGAACGAATGGACTTGCTCCGATATATGGCACCGCTGTCCGCGACGATCGCGGCGAAGACAAAGCTCGTGGAGCGGCTCGCCTCCAGCCGATGGAACGTGTACCAGAAAATGATCGCCCTGCATGGCGAAGATGCGGACATGCGCCATACGAAACGGTTTTCGGCCGATATGGTGTCCGTCATGATCCTTTGCGCTATCGGGTTGATCCTGTGCGGCATAGCGACACGGGGCGACGTTTACGTCATGGTTGCGCTGCTGGCATTGGCCGGTTTTACTCCGTTTCTCATGATGAAACGGCTTGAGGGGCAAATAGCCGACAAGAAAAGGAAGCTCGTGATGGAGCTGCCTGAATTGCTGAACAAGCTGACGCTGCTCATAAATGCCGGGGAGACGGTGCAGGGAGCGATTATGCGATGCGCGGACATGTACGCGTCGAAGGGAGACGGAGGACCGCTCGCGGCGGAATTCGTTATGCTGGCGAATCGGCTGCGCAACAACGAGTCGTTCCCGATCGCCATGGAGAAGCTCAGCAAACGATGCCTGGTCGCGGAAGTATCGGTATTTACGACGACAGTATTGATGAACTACCGTCGCGGCGGGGAGCTGTTCGTCATGTCGCTCCGTTCGCTCAACCGCGACTTGTGGGAGAAACGGAAGGCGATGACGCGCATTCTCGGCGAGGAGGCGTCGGCGAAGCTTATTTTCCCGATGCTGCTCATCTTGTTCGCGGTAATGATCATCGTCGCGGCACCGGCCGTCATGCTCATGGATTAACAGTCGATTAGGAGGAATTGGGATGGGACAGTACAAACAACGGCTATTGCAATTTTGGAAAGAAGAGGATGGAATCGGCACGCTGGAGCTGCTGCTTATCGTCGCCGTTCTGGTCATCGTCGCGGTAGCGTTCCGCAAATGGATTTTGTCTTTCATTAAAAAACTGTTCGGGGAAGCGAACGAGGAGCTTGGCAGTACGGGGACAAAGGATTGCTTGGCTGCACCCGATTCCTGCACCAGACCATGACCCATTTTCCCGGTCTGACGTCCGTATGGCGAGTGATCGCTTCGAGTAGAAGCGGCGCTATCCGATTTATCCGTTCGGATACGGGGAGCTACACGCTCGAATCCAGCCTAATCTATCCGACCATTATTGTCGCGCTCGTCTCTATCGTGTTCTTCAGCTTGTTCGTGTACGAGCAGGCCAGCCTATATCACACGGCGGCGACGGCAGCCGAGCGGTCCGCCTTTACGTGGGACAACAGCGGCAAAGATTGGGTGACGGGGAATGTGCTGCCCGGACAAAACGACGGTTTGTATTGGCGTACCGGGAGCGACGGCATGAGCGGGATGTTTTCGTTCGGTAGCGACTTCGGCTTGAGGAAAGTACAATTGCCGGTTGGTGTCGGTTCGTCTTCGGAAAGGGGGGATGGACCGGAAGCGAAGCTGCTGAAGGCTGCAAACGAGCTGTCGGACAAGCTGGACGGCGAGCTGACGTACCGCCACGGACTCATTGACCGGGAAGTGACCGTACGGCTAGGGCAAATCGGTATTTTGCCGTTCCTATCCGAGCAATGGGCAGGTACCCGCATGGGGGCGGAGGTGCGGTCGGTCGTAACCGAGCCGGTCGAGCTTATACGCAATGTCGATTTCGTGCGAACGTTCGTCGTGCGCATAAAGGATTTGATAGCGAAGCCGGCTGCGGAGCAAGTCGTGACGGCAGAGCAGCCGAAGCACCAGAAGCTCGTATTCGGAAGGGCGGAAGAGGCGGCCGAATATGTACGAGGCGTTACGGGCGGAAGCAAGGTGACGGTGTCGACGCCGAACGATAGGCAGAGGCAGCTGGATGCGCTCGATGCAGACGGACTCATGCACGAAGTGAAGCTCGGCTATACGTCCAAGTCGAAAGATATCGAGTCGCAAATTGTCAAGGACGTAGAGCTGATGCGGCAAAGCACCCAAGTGAAGGGAGTCGTCTGGCATTTCTTCCGGAAATTTCAATAAAAATAGAAAGTGCTTATATGACAAAAAGATTCGGCTCTTATTAAAGTGAAATACCCACGAGTTACCCACGACTCTAAGTGCGCATGACTTTTTCAAAACGATCAGGTACCAATTCTCGTTGCTTTTGAGTTACATGAAGGTAGACGCGTTTCGTAATATCGTCATTTTTGTGCCCTAATCGTTCCTGAATAACTACTAATTCTTCGCGTGCTTCGGCCAGCAGGGTTACGTGAGTGTGTCTGAGGCTATGGGGCGTGAGTGCTTCGGGTAATTCAGCAATCTTTAGCAATTCATTGAAGCGATCTTCAAGGTACGTTTTACTGGCAGGGTAGCCGGGGAAATCGTAGCTCCAAAAGAGAAAGTCTGCGTCATGTTGTAATACACCATCCTTGATCTTTTGATCCCTCCATGCTAGTTGCGATTTGATCGCCTTTATTACTGTTTCACCAATGGTAACTTTTCGAATTGACGTTTTGTTTTTAGGTGGACCTAGTACATATTTTTTAACGCTGGTAATTACTGTGAGTGTTTTGGTAATAGAGATATAGCGATCTTTTTCATAAAAATCCGTGACTTTGAGCGCCAGTAACTCACTTATACGTAATCCGGTGTATGCCAATATAGTGAAAATTTCATATTCTTGAGGACGCCCACGAAAACGGACTACACTGAGCAAGTGCTTTAATTCTTTCTTTTCAAGGTACTTGGGCAAATCGAGTTCTCCAGTTTCGATTTGTTCTAGCGTTTGTTTGAAGGCAGGGACGATTGCACTCGCAGCTGGGCTTTCAGCAATAACCTTTTTGCGCACAGCATCAGCTAATGATAGTTGAACGCTAGTATGATACTCTTTAATCGTGCCTTTTTTCCGGCCTTCTTTTTTAAGTTTATTCAGCCACTTTTGATAATCGTTCACGTCAATGTCCTTTACTCTGGTATGTTCCCCCACATGCTTTGAAAATGAATTCAAAGCTGTTGTACGGTTCCTGATGGTTGTTGGACGTGGATCGCGTTCCGTCACGTAATCTTCCAACCAGCGTTCTTTCCATTGTCCGAGTGTGATGTTCTTCTCGTCGATCAATTTCCCCTTGAGCTGGTCTGCTTTGATGAGTATACCGGCATTGTACGCTTCAAGGGCGGTTGGGTATGATTCGGTCTCTTTTTGTTTGCGATCCCGCTTGCCGTCTTTAATGACTTCGACGCTGTACCGATAAGTATATCGACCATTTCGCTCCCTAACGCCTGGCGGGAGACTTTTCTTTTTCTCCTTCTTTTGTACCATTTCCTCACCTCGAATCGCGAACGTACGTTCGATTTGTTTGTATGATAAACAGCCTCACGGCTGGAAAGCGCGGAGAGTATTTAATAATAATTTATCCGAATCTCATGTAGTGTGTACCGAGCCAGCAACTAGCCTTTGTAACGTAAAGGGGATCGAAATGGATTAAATGTTCCTCTACAACAACATACAACCCAAATTTTTGTTGGTAGTAGTCGATTGATTCTTGTAAAAACTCCTCTGTTATTCCTAACCACTCCGCAACATCATGACGTCCCTCTACCCTAGCTTGTCCAGCATCGATAAAGCGATTTAAAGGAATCAATATCTGATGTCCGTACCGTCTAGCTCGTTGTTCCTGTTTACGGCTGCTAAGGCTTGTCTTATCTAAGATGTTCCCGAAACTGGTATGATGATGTCCGATTTCCTCAGCCAGCGTGCAACCCTTGGCGACGTAGGGTATTTTTCGATTAATACATGCAACACCGTCCGCGTATAAACCTTTTAATCGAAGGGGTAGTGTATCCTCCACAACCTTCAATCCGAAGTGATCCGCAAGTGAAAGCAATTTTTCATACAAATAAAATCACCCCTTATTGCGTTCAGAACGAACAAACTTTTTAAACTTCTCAATTGCCTCCAGTTCTTCCTCTGTCCAATCTTCTCCATCGTGATGGGCTGCAATGGTTTTGATATCGTAATTATCGGTCGAAGCCATCTCTTCTAATTGTTCAACAGTTATCCCCAGTGCTTTGCAAACTTTAATTACATTTACAACAGATGCCCCTCCTACCCCCCTCATTAACATGGAACGAAGTGTCGTATATGGGAGTCCAGCTTTTTCAGCAAAAGCTTTTGTATTTAATCCAGTTTTATCGATTAATTGCTTTAATATCTCGGCCCTTTTCACAAATAATCCTCCTTGGAATATACGGAATTCCGTACTTCTGTTTCCAGTATAATACCATCACATTCAAAAGTAAATATTCAATATCGCACTTTTTGTATTGAATTGGGTTGACAAAGTACGCAATTGAGCATATTATCAAATTACGATACGCAATTGAACACTTAATGGAGGTCGGGCGATGTTTCCTAATCTTGAGGCAGAGATGGCAAGGAAACGCATAACAAAAGGAGATATTTCCAAATTCCTAGGTGTACGTTATGCAACAGTCATCGACAAAACAAAAGGGAAATCGAGATTTACTATCGACGAAGCGTTAAAGATTAAAACTCATTTTTTCCCTAATTGCTCGGTGGAATACTTATTCGAAATCAATGAACACACCGCCTGACAGGGTCGGGCGGTACCCTTTGCAAGCTGGATGGGAGGAGGAATTATCATCATGGAGCAACAGATTCTAGTCCAAAATGATCAGGCTATTCCTAGAGCCGTGGACCAACTGCCTCTAGTCCTAACGCTTAAAGATGCCGCAGAGTACTTGCAGTACAGCGTGATGACGATTCGACGTCGTGTATGGTCTGGAAGGATCAGAAGTTATCGTGAAGGTCAGGAGCACCGCATTCGCCGGGAGTGGCTGCTCGAGTATGAAGCGAGTCTAATCGCCGCAAGCCAATCCAGCAAGGAAGTTTAATGGACAGGGGATGATCGCATGATTCGAGTCCATCCCATACATCGCCGTTTAATGGAAATACACGTCACGGCCAACAAGCTGGGTGGCTATGACAAGCTGCCCGATCGAGATCAGCAAGACCTACAACACTGCATGCGGGCGAATGCCCGACTGGTTGAGCAGCTGGAAGACCTTTGCGAGTTGTCGCTTCAAGCTTCATATGTTGGCGACGCCGAATGGCAACACGAAATATGCGCCCGGATCGAGGCTCTGCAGGAAGGTAGGAGATCAACCGAATGAACGGCATTGCGAAATTGATTCATATGGCGGTCAGCATTCCATTGCGGGCTCCATTCATCGTAAGCGTGTCCGCACAAAGTGGCTGCGGGGTGGATGTGGCGATCTTCCGGAAGATTGACGACGCCGGGGAATACAAAACAGTTGAGCAGTTTCGGGCGGTGGACCATTCGGATGACCGCCTGCATGCCGCGCTGGTAGCGGTGCAGAGCGTATCGAACGGGACTTACGCGGGAGGGGGTGAACGCGTTGCGACCTGAACAAATGGATTTTCAGGTAGAATTGCTGGCGAGCTGCCGGCGTCAACTGATTGAGGACGGCCTGATGGTCCTCGGCGATAGCGGGTACGAATGTACAGAAAAAGGCAAGCTTTTGGTACAAAAGGAGCTTCGGCGCTATCAAATGCGCCCGGCCATGATGGTGCTGATCGAAACGGAGATTATGACTCTCAACGAGTGCTCGGTTTGGTAGAAAGGAGGCACAACATGCTAGAACTTTGTGCAATAGCCGAAACGAATCGCAGGATCGAATTACTGGATAGCATGGTCTTGGCAACGGCTTATCGTCCGGAATGGTTTGATTCCGATGTTCTGCCAGCTGCGCGCGATTGGCTTGAAGGGGAGATCGCCCAGCTCGAGGCGGAACTGCTAGCGCGGATAGAATCAGAAAATGAGAAAAGCCGCCTGGCGGGGCGGCTAATCGAAAAGCAAGCAAATATCATTACACCCAGTATACCGCAGTGGCGGAAAACGGGCAAGGGGGACATTGGACTATGAAAGCTGGAAAAACGTTGCAGCAAATGGCGGCAGAACTGGAACGCCAAAACAATGTAAAGCGCGACTTTATTTCGGATACTAGCAAAATCCGCATGGCGATCGATGGCCGCGAGCCAAACCTCGACATCGTCCGCGCCGACGGAGCTCATACCAACATTGACCGGTTTAGCCTCAATGATATAGCACATCGGCAAATCGGCACCCACCTTAACATTCCCGCAAAATATTACGACCGTATGCGGACGGAGTACCCCGACCTGCTTACGGCTAACGTTAACGCATGGCTGCACAAGCAACCGACCCGTCGGATGGTCCGGACGCTGGACGGCACGGCGCGTGCTTTCCTTTCGGACCGGTACCGCCGGATCGACAACCATGAGATTGCTATGGCAGTCCTGCCGATCATCGGCGAAATGAAGGGGGCGCGGATCGAAAGCTCCGAGCTGACCGATAGCCGTATGTACTTGAAAGTCGTCAACCCACGATTAGAAGCAGAGGTCCGGAAGGGCGACATCGTGCAAGCCGGCATTTTGATAAGCAATTCGGAAGTAGGCCACGGCTCGGTCAGCGTTCAGCCACTTGTTTTCCGGCTCGTTTGCCTGAACGGAATGGTCGTCAACGATCTCGGCCAGCGCCGGTACCACGTTGGGCGCCAGAACACGACCGACGATTACGAGTTGTTCCGCGACGAGACGCTACAGTCGGACGATCGGGCCTTCATGCTCAAGATTCAAGACACCGTGCGGGCGGCCGTCGATGAGGCGAAATTCAAACTTGTCGTCGACAAAATGAAGGAGGCGACCGAGGCCGAGATTTCCGGACGGCTGCAGGACGTCGTTGAATTATCGGCCAAAAAATGGAGCCTGAACCAAGGTGAGTCGGACAACGTGCTCCAGCACCTCATCAAAGGCGGGGACCTTTCCCTCTTTGGACTCAGCAGCGCAGTAACCCGGGCCGCTCAGGACGTTGAAAGCTATGACCGGTCGACGGAAATGGAGTCGCTTGGTTGGAACATCCTGAACGTCAGCCGGCGCGAGTGGGACGACCTGAACAAAGGGGGAGAAGGAGCATGAAAGCAACTGGAATAGTACGTCAAATGGACGGATTGGGCCGGGTCGTTATTCCGATGGAGCTGCGGAAGACGCTCGGAATTGAGGAAAAGGATGCTTTGGAAATCTTCGTGGATGGTGACCGGATCGTTCTCCGGAAATATCAACCGGGTTGCATAATTACCGGTGATACAGAGGACCTGATAAGTTACGGTGGCAAGTTGTTCAGCCGGCGGGCGATCCAACAACTAGCCCGGGAGGCTGGTATTTAACCGCCTGACGAGTCCGGAGGGAGACCGGCCGAAAGCCACGTCGTGAGACGTTGCTCGCGGATATCCGCATTGTTCTTTGACAAATATATGGCCCTTGGCCGTATCATCCAGCGTCCGAACGAGGCTTCGTCCCCCTTGGCCGTTGACTTCGGGCGTTGGATGATGCGGTTGACGCATCAAACCATAGGGAAGGAGGGTTCCCATGATTCCGAGTGTTGGAAGAATCGTGCATTATCAGCGGCACGGATCGGCGGATGGTGTTCACAAGAGTGAGCCAAGCGCCGCGATCGTAACCGCAGTTGTCGACGAGCAAACTGTACATCTTTGTGTATTGAATCCGGAAGGTATGTATTTCAATCGTGATGTAAAGCTAGGCGATGAGCCGGGGCAATGGAACTGGCCGCCGCGCGTGTAAGAACGGCACCAAAACAAAATAGCCCGCGGCAACGGGCTACTTCAAAACATGTAGATGCCCCCATAATAGCACGGATTTATGGGGGCGACAAGGAGGCACCTATGACCAAGCAGGAACTTGTACAACGTCTGATAGCTCTTCCGAACGAGATTGAGAAGGCCGAAGAGGCTGTTTTGCTGGCTCACGCCCGGCTGATTACGGCAAAGGACGTGTTGCAGCAAAAAGAGGATTCGCTGCTGCTAGGTAATATGTTGGATGGCAAAAACGCTGAAACTCGCGCTGCTCAAGCGCGCCAGTATACCACGAACGAGCGGGAAGCACTCACGGATGCAGAGATTAATCTGAAAAACGTTGCTTCCCGGCTGGAACGGCTGCACGTACAGCTTAAATCCTTCCGGGCAGTAGCGGACCTGATCCGGGTACCGGCATGAAAAAAATTCTGCTCGATCGTCTTACATTCCGCAATTTCAAGGGTTTCCGTCAGTTCGCACTAGATGCGAACGGCGGAAATCTCGACGTTTACGGCGATAACGCGACCGGCAAGACAACGCTTTTTGATGGCTTTACGTGGTTGCTGTTCGGCAAGGATAGCGCCAACAATACCAATTTCGAAATTAAGGAGCTCGACTCGTCCGGCAAAGTACGGCAGCACCGGCTCGAGCATGAGGTCGAGGGCGTCCTGCTCGTCGACGGTCGGCGCCGCACCTTCCGGCGGGTATTCGCCGAGAAGTGGACCAAGAAGCGCGGCGCGCTCCGGGAAACGTTCTCCGGTCATGAAACGGATTATTACGTTGATGAGGTGCCGGTCAGCAAGGGCGAGTATGACGCCGAGGTCGCCGAGCTCATTCCGGAGGATCTATTCAAACTCCTGACAAACCCGTCCTATTTCAACGACGACAAGCATTTTGACTGGAAAGCCCGCCGGAAGTTGCTGCTGGAAGTTTGCGGCGGCGTGTCGGACGCCGAAGTGCTGCACAGCAAGCCTGAGCTCACTCCGTTGGAGTCTGTGCTGAAGGAGCGAGACGCGGAGAAGCATAAGGATCATCTAAAGAGCCGCATGTCTCGCATCAACGGCGATATCAAGGACATCCCCACTCGTATTAGCGAGGCGCAGCGCGCCATGCCGAACGTTGCCGATCTGAGCGAGGAGCTACTGAAGGAAGACATCGAGTCCCTGCGAACGCGGATCGCGGAGCGGAATGCAGAGCTTACCCGCATTAAGGATGGCGGCGAGATCGCAGTCAAGGAGCGCCGGCTCCGCGAAATCGAAACCGAGCAGCTGTCGATCAAAAACCGTTTGCAGACTGCGGCGCTGATTGCGGTCGCCAGTCAACGGGATGTCGTTTCCCAGCTCCATCAGGGCATTGACCGGCTGCGGCGCTTGATCGATGACGGCGATCATCGAATTCACCGCAATCAGCAGAGCATTGAGGACTTGGAACAGAAGCGCGTGCAGCTTCGGTCCGAGTTTACGGCGGCCAAGGCTGCCGAGCACGTTCACACTGCGGACGACAATTGTCCCTCTTGCGGCCAAATTCTCCCGGAGGAGCGGCGCAAGGAGGCCCAAGACAAGGCGCTCGCGGCATTCAATCGAGCTAAAGCTGAGCAGTTGGAGACGATCCAGCGCCGCGGCCAAGCGGCCAAAGCAGAGGCGGAGCGACTGGCCGGCGAGAATGACCGGTACCGCCGAGATATTGACCACGCCAAAGCCGAGCTTCAACCGTTGGAGACTCAGGCGGCCGCGGCGAATGCCGAGCTGGAGCGGCTACGCGCCGGCATTCAGGACCCGGCCAGCGATCCGGAGTTCGCCCGGTTCCAGGAGGAGGCGGAGCGTCTCCGGGTCGAGATCGCCGATCTGCGCGTCAACGGTCAGCAGGCGGCAGCAGGGGTTGAGCGGGCTGTCGCCGATCTGCAGCGCGAGGTTAGCGCGTTCGAGTCAGACAAGGCCAAATTCGAGCAGGTCCGCAAGCAGCAGGCGCGGATCGTGGAGCTGGAACAGCAGGAGAGCAAGTTGGCCGGTGAATACGAGCAGCTGCAGCACGAGCTTTATCTGACCGAGGAGTTCACGCGTGCCAAGGTCAATCTGCTGCAATCACGGATCGACAGCAAGTTCCGATTTGCCCGATTCAGATTGTTCGAGGAACAGGTCAATGGGGGCCTGAAAGAGTGCTGCGAGACGTTGTACAACGGCGTCCCTTACGACAAGGGTCTCAACAATGCTGCACGGATTAATGTTGGTATCGACATCATCAATACCCTGAGCCAGCATTACGGAGTTTCGGCCCCGATTTTCGTGGATAACGCTGAGGCTGTTACGCAACTGGCCGAGACGGCCGCCCAGGTTATCCGGCTGATCGTTCCTCCGGCATTTGATAACCTGCCGCAAGAAGCGCAGGAAAGCCTCATTGCCCTGCACGGCAGCATTCGGAAGGCACAAGAGCAGTGGACCAAACAGAATAAGCAATTGCGCATTGAGGCTGCTGGTACAGGTGAAGACGATCTGCTCGTCGTGGATAACGAGGTGATTGCATGAACGGGGAAAGCGACATTGTCGAAGTTAAGGTTGTGACCGGCCAAGCCCGTTATGTGGACGCCCGAACAGAAACACTGTTCATCGACGGACAGGAATGGATGTCCGCAGGTCCGCTGTGTGAGTGCCCGGAAGATGCGATTTTGGAACGTGATTTACTGGGACCTTCTGATTTCGCCAGTCTGTTGGAATCTTTTTTGAAAGAACACCGCGGCAAGAAGGTTCGCTTTGTTTACGAAGACGAGGAGGCAAACGAAGAATGAGCGATTTTTCTACAGTTCTTACAAAGGTGAATGACAACTATTTCCCGATGATCGAGCGGCAGCTTACGGGAAACGGCATCCAGATGGATCAGTATTCCAAATCGTGTGTCCTGAATGCCATTTCTTCGATCAATAGTGCACTTGATAATAAGGGGATTTCGTGGAATGACGATCAGCTCGATCGCAGCAATATTACTCAAACTCTTATTCAGGTCGCTTCGTTAAAGCTCAACGCAGCTGCGAGCCCGCGGGAAGTATTCTTTTCGGTCCGGAATATCAGTGTTAAGAGAAAAGAGAACGGACAGGACGTTACGCTTTGGAAAAAGCAAATTGAAATGGGCATTGAAGGCGATGGCAATGATGCGATCCTGGCTCGATTCGGGCGTGACATTAAAAAAGTGGGGCAATACTGGCTTGTCAGGGAGGCGGATGACTTTACATACCCTGTATATACAGGATTCGATGTAGAGCCCCCCAAATGGTCGCCAAAAGGTAAGGGCGATGTTGTTCGGGTCGTGTACCCCATCTTGAAGGTAGACGGGACTGTCGAATTTCACATTTCAGAACGGGATGACGTGATTCGAAACCTGATTGCCCACATGAACAATAACATGATGAATGAAACATTCGGTGTCTGTGCGGACCGTTTCAGGGCAACGGCGGAGCAAAAGAAGAATATTGCTGCTAGGAAGACCGAAATCCTGAACAAAGCGAAGTCGCTTGGGCTTGGTACGCTGGATGACCCTGAGTTACAGGAGTACATTAGCCCAGCGTGGACCGAGCCGCAAAGCAGAGAGTCGATGATCATTCGCAAAATGCGAAATAACATTGTGAAAAAGGTTCCAAAAGACTTCGGCAATGCTTTTGTTGAGCTGACCTATCAGGAAGCATCGGACGAGGCTTACGCGGAAGTGAAGCGAGAAATCGCGGAGCACGCCAACCGCGAAGTTATCGACGTATCCCCGGCCGGCGCTTCGCCCGAGCCTGCTTCAACTGCTTCCCAGGAGGAAGAAGCTCCGCCGAAGCCTGAGCCTACGCAAGATAACCCGGCAAATCCCAATATAGGAGATGCCGAGAAGCCAAAGCCAAGCGTTGACGAAATGGAGCTCGATTTCTAATGATCGACATCCATTCCATCGCCAGCAGCAGCGCCGGCAACGCCTATCGGGTATCGGACGGCCGAACGACGCTGCTGATCGAGGCCGGACTGCCGTACAAGGAGATCCAGCGAGCTCTCGTCTTTCGGGTGACACAGCTCGCAGGGTGCTTGATCAGCCACGAGCACGGCGATCACAGCAAGGCGGCCATGGACATCATGCGCGCCGGGGTGCCCGTTTATACAAGCGCAGGGACGGCGTCCGCAATCGGGATTTCTGGACATCGGTTGCGGACCGTCGAAGCGCTCAAGCAGTTCAATGTCGGTACATGGACGATTCTTCCGTTCGACGTCCAGCATGATGTGGAGGAGCCGTTGGGATTCCTCCTGACCAATCCGACCGGTGACAAGCTGGTGTTTTTGACGGATACGTACTATTGCAAATACCGGTTCGGCGGCATCACACATTTGATGATCGAGTGCAATTATTCATTGGATATCGTAAACCGGAGGGTGGCGGCCGGCGAGTTTCACCCGGCTCAGAAGCGCCGGCTGCTTACCTCCCATTTCGGCTTGGATAACGTCAAACACTTCCTGCGGGCAAATGACATGAGCTCACTGCGCGAAGTTTGGCTGCTCCACCTGAGCGACGGCAACAGCGACGCCGAGCGCTTCCGCCGTGAAATACAGGAGGTAACCGGCGCGGTCGTCCGGGTGGCAGATCGATGATCGATGAGCAGCCTGCAAAGGTCCTGATCGCACAAGCGATTTGGGACCTTTCGACGCCGGAGGAGCGACGAGAGGCCATTATGCGGTATTTACAAAAGTCCTATCCGCATTACAAGCCGATCCGGACACAGCGCCCATACGTGCTTTGTGAGGATACAAGGAGGCCGCTGACATGAAGGTGGAACAGCTCGACCTATTCGCCGGCATCGATACGGAGAAGCCAGAACGTGCGCGTTCTCCGGCCGGTCAGGCGCCACTGAACGGCATGTATTACGAGCGGAAAACGGATCGATTCGTTTCGTTCGTCCACGGCCGCCGGCATTACGAGATAGCAGCTCGCCGTTGCGGGCTGCCGAAGGACTGGCAAGACAAAACAAGGCGGGAGCGTGCGATATAGATGCTAGAGACTTTGAATATTACTTGCCGGGTATGCTCGGGTCAGAATGAAGTAAAGGTTGAACCCAATGATTTAAGCAAGTACCGCGCCGGAGCTCATGCGCAGGATGTTTTCCCTTACTTAAGCGCAGACCAAAGAGAACTCATTATTTCAGGAGTTTGCGGAAAATGCTTCGACGAGATGTTTGCGGACGAAGAAGATGAGCTGTAGAGGGAGCGTGCGATATGAAGAACGGTAAGCGCCCGACGAGGCGCGAGAAAACGATGATCGCTTCTGTTTGCTCCGATCCGGATAACTGGCTCGTCAGCAAGCGGCTGCCGCGGTCCCTTCACCTTGTTCACCGGCAGACCAAGTCGATTAAAGTGATTCCGATCACCTAATAGACCATAGGGGCAGGGAGGGGATCGGCCATCTATGACCAACCATATCATTCCGGTTTCCAACGGACTGTTCGAGCATCGCGAGCGGATCGGCCCTGCCATATGGGAATTCCTTTGGCTTATTGATCGGACTACCACGGAAGAGGTAGACGATAACGGGGAACGGTGGGGGCTTGTTCTCGGGGGCGTTCCTGTCAAACACGAACAGATTGCTCATGAACTAGGTTCAAGTGAACGAACGGTAAAACGAAACTTGGCGCGGTTGAAAGATGAGATGTACATTTCTTCAATCCGCGCTCCATACGGCGAAATCATCCGTGTGGCAAAGAATAAAAAACAGGTCGGAGAGAGAAGTGCCAAATATGGCCTATCTCCTCCGAGAGAAAGGACAAAAATGGCCTATCTGGATGAAGAGATGGGACAAAAATGGCCTATCTCTGCCGAGAGAAGTGCCAAAAGTGGCCTATCTAATAAAGACATTACTATTACTACTACTACTGCTATTAATACGAGCGATCCGTTCGAAAATTTGTTCAGCGCCTATTGCGAGATTCACGGCAAGCTCGATATTCATGTCAAGCCGCCAGATATAACACTTATGACGAAAACGATCACCAAGGGGGTGCCCGTCCCCTTAATCGTCCATGTCATGAAGACACTCCACAAGGAGCGGACCGCAAAAGGGGCAAAGATCAGTTCCTTTGCCTACTACACCGAAGCTATCGCGGAAGCTTGGGAAGCGCAAAAAGCCATAACCGATGGGGTGCCATTCCCCGAGGGAGTGCCACTCTCCCCGGTCACCCTTGGCGAAGAGTCCATAACCACCGACGCGCCGACGATCGGGGTCGCCCTTGGACCGCGCACCAAATCGAAGAAGAACCGGCAGCAAAGCAAGAACGAACTCGCAGCTCAGAAAATCAGGGAGGCCGAGGAACGTGAAAGAAAGCGAGATCAGGAAGATTTTTCTGGTAATTGAGAATGCCTATGGCGGCGTATTTGCCTATGACGACTACAAGGTCGAGCTTTGGCGCCAGACACTCGAAGATGTTCCGTTCGAGCTGGCGGAAGACAACCTACTGGCCTATATCCGCAATCCCGATAACCGGTTCCCACCGCATCCCGGCGCGCTGGCTCAGTTGGCGGCAGAGGAAGCACGCGGCCCGGATATTCCAAATGCCGAAGAGACCCGGGCGATGCTCGCGGCCTATGACTGGGATCGGAGCCTACCCCTGCCTGCCTTGCCGCCTTGCGTTGCAGAGCTGAAAGCGAAATGGCGAGCGGATGGATGACTACATGATGCCCGACATACCGCCGCCTCCCACTCCGCCGGAAGAACGGGTACCTCCGCATAACATGGAGGCGGAATGGGCTGTACTGGGGGCCGTTCTGCTGGAGCCGGAAGCGATGGATACAACGGCCGACCTGTTCCGCGGCGACGAATTTTACGACAGCAAAAACCGGACGATCTTCAAAGCCATGCTGGAGCTTTACGACGCAGGCGAGCCGATCGACATGATCACGGTCAGCTCGCAACTGCAAGACAATCAGCAATTGGACAGTATCGGCGGGGTTAGCTACTTGAGCGAGATCGCCAACTCCGTCCCGACGGCGGCGAACATCAGCTATTATGCGGGCATTGTCAAAGAAAAGCATACCCACCGTGAAACGATCAAGTCGATTGATCGGCTCCAAAAAGAGGCATGGGCGACGGATGACCCAAGCAAGTTGATTGCCCTTATGCAACACAGAGCCGAAAAGCTGGCGACTCAATCCGTCATTAGCCGGCCTTTCCGGTCGACGAAAGATGTGGGGATTGAATTTTTCGAAAATCTTGAAAAGGCGAGCTTGAATAAAGACGCCGGAGGGATTACCGGCATACCATCAGGCTTCCGCGATCTGGACCGAATGACGGCGGGTTTCCAACGATCCGACCTGATTATCGTGGCGGCGCGGCCATCCGTAGGGAAGACGGCCTTTGCGCTCAACATTGCTCAAAATGTCGCCATTCGCAGCGGCGAGGATGTCGCCATTTTCAGTTTAGAAATGGGGGCCGTGCAGTTGATGGGGCGGATGGTCTCGGCCGAGGGGAACATCGACGCGAGCCGGATGCGGACGGGGATGCTGTTGCCGGAGGATTGGGAGAAAGTCACCACGGCCATCGGGGTCATTGCTTCCGCACCAATCCACATCGACGATACGCCAACCGTCACGGTCAACGAGATTCGCTCCAAGTGTCGGCAGCTTAAAAAGGACCGCGGCGGGCGGTTGGGGCTGATCCTTATCGATTACCTTCAGCTGATTACCGGCGTCGGACGCCCGGGAACCAATCGGCAGGAGGAGATTTCCCATATCTCCCGGACGCTCAAACAAATCGCTCGCGAACTGGATGTTCCAGTCATCGCACTGTCGCAGCTCAGTCGGGCGGTCGAGCAACGGCAGGATAAACGGCCGATGATGTCGGACTTGCGAGAGTCGGGCTCGATCGAGCAGGATGCCGATATCGTGGCGTTCCTTTACAGGGACGACTACTACGACAAAAAAACCGAAAACAAAAATATCATCGAGATCATTATCGCCAAGCAGCGGAACGGTCCGGTCGGAACGGTCGAACTGGCTTTCCTGAAGCAATTCAACAAGTTTGCGGATTTGGATAGGACGCACGAAGAAAGCCAACAAAAGGCGAAGCCATCGTCCACGAAAGAGAGGAATCGGAAGCGATGGGCATAAAAAAAAGGCTTGATCCGATTTTTCAGACTCGGAACCGGCTCCTCGTCAAGCATCGCGGCGAAGTGATCGGCGAGGTGTACACGCTCCGTAACTGGTATGCCAAGCCGGTACGCAGGCGGGGAAGGCGGTCCCGATGATCGAGTTTACCGTCTACGGAGAGCCGGTTGCTCAGGGGCGTCCAAGGGCTTCAACGCAAGGTGGCTTTGTTCGACTGTACGACCCAGCAAAGAGCCGGGACTACAAGGACTATGTCCGTTTGGCCGCTGCCGAGCATGCACCGCCGAAGCTGCTGGAAGGTCCGCTCGCCGTCATGATAATCGCCTACCGGTCTATCCCGAAGTCATTCAACAAGAAACGGGCCGCACTGGCCGAGGCCGGTAAAATTTACCCGGTATCCAAGCCTGACGCTGACAACTACTTGAAAGGCGTCAAAGACGCGCTCAAGGGCGTGATGTGGGTCGACGACAGTCAAGTCGTGGACGCCTATGCCCGCAAGCGATATAGTCATAAACCTCGCATCGAGGTCAAAATCAGACAACTAGGAGAGTGAACAGCATGGCACACACGGAATTTTCAGCAAAATTTGACGGACTCAATATGGCATCGAAAAACAAAGTTACCTTGATCCTTCCCGAGAGTACCTCCGATTCGATCTTGGGAAAATTGGTGCGCATGAAAGGTCAGCAGCTTCATGTAACATTCGAAGACCCGCAGCAAGAGCTGGACTTGGACGCAGAACGTCCGGAACGGCGCAAGATCACATATACGGCCGATCAGCACGGCGTTGTCGAGACCGTGGGCAAGCAGCTCAGTATTGACGACGTCAAATCGGAAGAGGGCGACGGCGAGGGACAGCCGAAGCCGGCAGAAGTAGCCGAGGGTCAGGAAGGGGCCGAATCCAACGACCAAGCAGACGGAACTGTCAGCGATGAATATTCCGGCAAAGAGATCGTGATCACGGTCCGCACCGGCTCGGAGGAAGGGCAGGAGGAATCCGGGGACGCTGATTACAACCTGATCGAATACATCTTCCCGATCGTTAACGGCACCGGCCGGACGCCAAAAAAATATGTCAACGGCGAAGACATGGGCGTCGTTCTAGGCGGAGACATCAAGGATGCGATTGGGCTCGAAACCAATCAAGGGTGCTACGCGATCGAGGATTTGATCGGCGCAGGCGGCGAGCTGCGAGACATCCAAGGCGACGACCTTAGCGATAAGGGCGAGTTGGATTGGGGCGGCGCCGACGAGGGCAACGGCGACGAACTGAGCGATTGGGAACGCGAGGTCCTTGGCGAGACGGACGAGAATGAGACCGACGGCGCCGAGGAGGACGGAGCTACCGGCGAGCAGCAGGCTCCTGATGCCGGCCCTGTCGATATGGACACTTACATCCTGATCAACAAACCTCGGTTTGAAGGTATCAATCATGATTTCCCGGCGCTGCTCGAGCGGCGGAATAATGGCGAGACGTGGAAGGAAATCGCCCTATCGCTGGGCATCACGTCTAATCAGCTTTCGGGAGCTTGGAGCAAGTACAAAGCCCTCGTCCAAAAGCGGATCGAAGACGAGTCGTTCTGATGACCTTTATATTCACCGTTTAAGGCGTTAGATATGCCCGGACGAACAAAGGCATTAATCAACATCAAGAAACGCAAATGCGCCCCCGCCGAACGTTTGGCAGGGGCGTTAACATCGGGAGGGGAACACGATGGGTATTGAAATCTTGACTGTAGCAGGCGGACGGATTCCTATGGTTGACAAAGAGGTCGAGGCTCGCAGCAAAGCAAACGGGCCGGTGGTACCCGGCCAACTGAGCCCGGAAGAAATGGCTGCATTGAACGAACGCCTCGCTCAAAAGGCAGGTCCTCAGATCAAACCATGGGAGCCAACGCTATCCAAGGATGATTACCTGCAGCTGAGGATCGAAGGCAAAAATCGCAGAGAACTAACCCTAAGCTGGTTCAACAATGAGGAGGAAAAACTCGCCAAGCAGCTGCGGGAGTGGCATATCATGGACCGCAACAAGGAGGAGGCCGCCATGTCGAAAAAGCGGTTGGATGAGTTTACACGGGATCAATACCTAGCCCGTCGGGTTGCAGGCGAGTCGCGAACCAAGATCATGCGATCGCTCGGAGCCAATACGGACCCGTTCTACGCCAAACTCACAGAGTGGGGAATCAAAGAAAAGGCCGCTGAGGATAAGGTCTTGGCCGAACCAGTACCAGCAGACGGGGCACTGTCTGAGGCGGTGGCCCCCGCAGAGAGTAAGCAGGAAATTGCGGAAGCTTTTGCACAGCTTGAGAAGCAGCAGGAGCGCGCAGTCGAGAAAGCGACGGCCAAATTCATCAGCGAGGCCGAGTTGGATCTGATCGCGGAGAAGGATTTGGAGATCGCTCGGCTGAACTTGGTTGTCGCCGAGCTGACGGAAGCCCGTGATAAGGCGGTCGCGGAAGCTTTCGAACAAGGGGAAAAAGCTGCTATTCAGATCGAGCTGTTGGAGGGCGAGAACAAGCGGTTAACATCACACATTGATGTTGCCGAAGACGGAATTCAAAAGTTAAACCGTCGCCTTCGGGAGCTGGATGCAAGCCGAGAAAGTCATCGCGGTTTTGTTTTCCTCCGGGTGCCGGTCCAATCGGGCGATAATCCGGTCCGGCAGCGCGTTAACGTGCATCGGGACATCGAGCGCTTGTCCGAGGTCATGGAGTCCGCAGACTCGGATCGCGGGAAAGTAGCGGCTGAATTCTTCCAACTCGTGCAGACGTATGTTGCACTCGTCGCCTCCGAGTTAGCAGAACTTCATCCCGGATGCAAAGATGTCGCCGGATACGTCAAGAGCTTTTTCGGGTTTCACAATCAGCGGCACATGGACGATGCTGAGGAGCGGGTGGGATAACCATGAAAATTTGTTACAGGGAGATCAAATTTCGCTCCGAAAGTTTGCGTCTGATCGAACGGGTAAACGGTATTATCGCTGAATATCAGGAAAAGGGCTACTCGTTGACGCTTCGGCAAGTTTACTATCAGCTCGTTGCTCGCGATGTCATCCCGAACAATGAACGATCTTATAAGAATCTCGGGAACCTAATTTCTGACGGACGGATGGCCGGTTTGATCGATTGGGATGCGATTGAGGATCGGACGCGCAATCTTCGGAAAAACAGCCATTGGAATTCGCCCGGGAGCATCATTCATTCGGCGGCTCGCAGTTATGCGATCGACAAATGGGAAGACCAGGACAATTACGTCGAAGTGTGGGTCGAAAAGGACGCCCTGGTCGGAATCGTTGGTCAAGTGTGCGAAAAGCTTGATATTCCTTACTTCAGTTGCCGTGGTTACGTAAGTCAATCTGAAATGTGGAGTGCAGCGCAGCGGCTCGAAGACTTTGCTGGCCAGAAGGAAATTCATATCATCCACTTAGGCGACCATGATCCAAGCGGTAAGGACATGAGCCGGGATATCGTGGATCGGTTGGAAACCTTCGGCGTTTCCATCGAGTTTGAGCGGATCGCTCTGAATTTTGACCAGATTGAGCAGTATAGTTCACCACCCAATCCGACTAAACTTACAGACAGCCGCGCGACCAAGTACATTGAAGAATTTGGTCATGAGTGCTGGGAGTTGGACGCGTTGAAGCCGGAAGTCATCGAAGACCTGATTCGGGAAAAGGTGCTCCAGTATTGTGATTTTAAATTATTCGAAGAGGCACAGGAACGTGAAACAGAGGCAAAGCAGACACTTCGCGCAGTGGCTTCAAAATGGGCGGAAATACAGGCGAAATACTCTTGATGAAACGATCATGCGTGGGTGATTGGCTGCAATCCTCCACTGTACTTTATTTAAAATTCATACGTGATAATACGTGATTGGGGAGAAGCAAATTGCCGAAATGGATGCAAGAATTAATATGGGTCGCGCGGGATGATAATGGCGCAGTAGTACGGATGCAGGAGTCCGCACCGGGTGAGTGGATGAAAAAGCTCGTCAAATGTGACTGGTGTGATGAAACTGCCAAGGAGGTCGGCCACCCGCACGCTTTCGATATGGCGACCGGGGAAAAGATGTGCAAGCCCTGTTGGGACAAAGACCGAATGCACTACAGGCGTACGCAAGGAGAGGACATCGGGCCGTTCCGGCCGATTAAGGAGGGCGATGTGGGATGAAGGCTATAACGATAATCCAGCCGTGGGCGACGCTGATCGCAATCGGCGCCAAACATCTGGAGACGCGCAGTTGGCCGACGAAGCACCGCGGCACGCTTGCGATCCATGCCGGCAAAAAAGTCGACCGCGAAGCTTGCGAGAGGGAGCCGATCAAATCGACGCTGGCCGAGCACGGATTTTCGGCGGATAACTTGCCGACCGGTGCGGTTGTTGCGACGTGCAATCTCTCCGAATGCTGGTCCATCGGCGAGGATTATCAAAGCAGCATGCCGGCACTCTTCAACGGTGAAGACGGAGCGACAAAGCCGGTCGGACTGAAGGAGGGGAGGTTCGGCAATTACGAGACTGGCCGCCATGCTTGGGAATTGACCGACATTAAGCAGCTACCGGAGCTGATCCCGGCAAAGGGGAGGCAAGGGCTGTGGAATTGGACGGGAGGGCCGCATCTATGAACGAGAAGCAAGTCGACAAAGACAAACTGATCGAGCACCTTGATCTTTGCGGCAGGCTGTCGAAAGACGAAAACGTCCGGCTGGTGCTGCAGAACTTAAAGCAAGAAATCGAAGAAGGTCATTTCGATAACACCAGTAAGAATTAAACCAAAGAGGGGCGGAGCGACATATGCAGGACTTAATCGATGGCTACCAACAAACCAAGAGGATGCTGCGGGCGCTCCGTACCCTTAATACAGACGCTGCGGAACGCGGGCTACTCAGCAGCATGATCAGCGATTGCGAGTATGCAATCGAATGGCTGGTGTCAGGCCGTCGACCTGGGAACAAGAGGGGCGTTGAGCGTCGAGCCGGGTATCAGCGGGAACGGCCGATTGATCCAATTCGGATTCAGTCTTACGTCATGCAGAGCACGGCGGGCAGCCCGGCTAACATCACCGATTGGGAGCGGTGGCAGATCGAAGAGGCACTACGTACGTTGACCCCGCTCGAGCGCGCATGCTATGAGATGGCAGCCGGACAAGGGATCGGGCATGGGGACATTGCAAGTATGCTCGGCATTTCACGCGGGAACGTTTCGACACTGCTCGGCCGGGCGGAAGAAAAAATCAAATTAAACAAAATCAGCAGCCTGTTTTTGCAATAGGCTGCTGATTCAGTGCACAAGAATAGAAGTAGAGGATACTGCTGTTCTCGAAAGGTCGTGCTTAGCTTATAGGAATAGGAGTTTTATGGGATGCAACTTGCATGAACATTTGAGTAGATGCTTTATCGAGGGAAATTTTCTCAAGCTTTAATATGACATCTTTTATTAAGTTCTTTACGATTGTTGGCTGTCTTAAATATGCTTCGAATCGCTCATAAAATTCATCCATATTACTCCATAGTCTTACTGTGTTCATAACTTCCATCTCAGGTTCATCGCTGTCATTGATATGTACTTTATAATCTTTGATTTCACCTTTATTCATATAACTTTGTAGAGCCAAATAATCTATGACTGGCACTCCGTCAATCTCCATTCCAGTAAAATGTGGATAATTGGTAATTACAGCTACGTGAATGTTCTTTCCGTCGATGCCTTGCAACTCTGAATCGAAGCAGGAGCGATTCCTAATTAGGAAATCACGTTTTCTCTTAACTTGATTCGCCCCTTCCTTTAAACGTTTGTACCCGTTATGAAAATCCCTTGCCTCCATTGGATATTTAATATTCTTTATTTCCGCAATAAAGATCATTTTTTCCATAGAAATAATTAAGTCAATTTCCTCGAAGTCCCTCTTATTTGCATAAAATTTCTGTTTCTCTGGAATTATTGCATATTTTCCCTTGCCCTTCAGATATTTTTGTAGGTCTTCCTTCATGACCTTTTCCAGCGCTTTACCTCTCTCATCCAAGGAATACTTAGCAGACTCTAACCATTCATCGATGAGTTGCAAGTAATTTGGTGCTTGTAGACTTGAAAGAAGCAAAAAATATACGTCTCTTGTTCTTATCAAAGGCTTTGTCCAGAGGTTGATTCTTATTTTTTTATCTATATTGTATAGATCAAACTCTATAATTGAAAGAAACGACTCGATTTGCGATTTAGAAAATAAGGTAACACTTTGCAAATAAGAGAGAAGTTCTTTTTTCTTAATTCGTATAAATAAACGTTTCATTTCTTTGCCGCTCTGTGGATCTTCAACATTTAGTAAACTTTCTCTCAGTGCTTTCGCTAAGACTAGCAAATCGCTGTATAGGCTCAGAATATCCCTGATGGTTAACCGTTCTAGACCTTTTAATTCTTCCAAATGAATATGAGGATAGAAGGAAACAATTGTCGCTAATCCATTCAACATTTCATCATTGAATGGGTAATCCCCTGTGCTGGTAACCCGGATCGAGACGAAGCCTCGACTATCCACCAAGACTTCTGAGAGACATGCTTTCTTTCTCTTGAGGTTAATAAGTGCTTTAAAATCAAGGCGCTTCGAATAGATTGTTTGAGTTTCCATAATCGTCGACAACACATTTCGATCGATACGATGTTGTCCGACTTTAAGAAGCTTAAGATAATTTTGTTTATTAAATACCAGATGGAGTTCATTTTCCGGAAACTCTCTGATGCTTCCATCTTCCCAAGTAATTCTGTCATATGAATCCTTCACCAAAACCAAAAGGTTTGAAGAAGTGTATAAATAAGCAGCAATTCTAAATAAGTGATCTTCGTCATAATTATCGTGAAGTTTCCTCGTATTAAGGAAGTACCGTAAGTAATTCAGTAAGTTGTTAAGGAGATCTACCTGCATCTCAAATGCACCTACGACATTGACTTGAGTCCTTCCATCTCGACTTTCTATTTGGATTCCTGAAACTTCCTCTATTTTAATACCATCAGAATTGTCTTGTTGGATTTTTTCGTCAAGAGTTTTATTAATGAGAATAGTGTCATGATTCCCTAAACTTATTAGGAACTTCATAATTTGTTCAGGATGTGCCTTCGTCCGCTCAACGGCATCCCTCATGTAATCATATATTTGTTTAAAAATGATATTAAATATTGGCCCATTCTCCACGATATTTAGTGCAAGCTGATCGTCTTGATCTGCTACTTCCGGATTTTCCTTCAATGTTTCAGAATATTTATTTAAATCTTGATCCACTTTCGCAGCATCATATTGATCACTGAAGGGGTTCCAGTGTTTCTCATTTCTAAGCATATGCCGAATGTTTTTTGGCTTCACCAATATACTACGCCTCCACTCAATTATAATTTTAAATTAAAACTACTACTTAGCCTCTAGGTACTCTATCTTAATCTAGCTCATCAAAAACTATCCTTTTTTTGTGGGGCAAAAGCCACCTTATTATGAAGGGCTCAAATGACAATCAAGTACTCATCTGATCTTGAAATCGCATGTGACATGCAAATACTTGACGCCGTTGATCGTCACCGACTGTTCGTTGATCGCCTCGATCGGTCCGCCATAGTCGAGCAGTTGGCCTTCCTGCCATACCTCGACGGGCGAACGGTTGTGCATGGCGACTTGCAGGTGATGGTCAGTTCGGAGTACGAAACCAGAGGCAAGCATCAGCTGATCGCCTCCGGGTAATCTGCCTTCAGCAGCTCGAAGGAGTCATATTTGCTCGTTTCAAAGAGGAACTTTGCCGGCGCCTTGTCGGTCCGATCCTTGATGATATGGCCGTAGACTTTACCTGCTACACCCGAGAACACAACCATGGTTTTTCCGGGCTCGTCCGCCAATGGGTATTTTTCGATCAATGGTAGCACCTCCTAAAGAACTATTCGACATATGGGAGGAATTACCTTCTACGTGTCGAATGGTGTATTTTGGGAAGGGGGTGGAAATAGATGTCATTCAGATTTGACAGACAACATCTGACTGGGCAGCAACAGGCAATTGCAGCACAGCGGGATCGGGCTGATGCAGAAGCGAAAAAAAAATCAGCAGAAACCCAAATAAGTAAGGTTGAATTATTAAAAAATTTCATCGGACAGAATCAAGTGTTTGATTTGGTAATAACAAAGCATGAGCATGAAGGGTCTTTATATGGGAATCATTACTCAGAAGTCGTTAATATTCATAACGATGAGATCGTGGTGCCGGGCATTGGCTTCAAAGGTTCGATAATGGAGAAATTAATCACTACAATTGCTCCTAATAATGCCAAGATCAGTTTTTTTGATAGCGATGGAATTGAAATTAAATTAAGCATAATTAAAAGAGCCGTTAAAGCACCCTAACCGGTGCTTTTTTTATTCTCCAAAAACCGACTCAGCTCAAGGGAGGCAAAGTTTATGCGAATCGAGACGATATCCATTGATCGGATCAATCCGGCAGCATACAATCCGCGAGTCGACCTGCAGCCGGGCGACCCCGAGTACGAGAAGCTGCGGCGAAGCATTGAAGAATTCGGCTACGTCGAGCCGATTGTCTGGAACCAACGCACCGGGAACATGGTCGGCGGGCACCAGCGGTTCAAAATATTGAAGGCCCGCGGCGATATGGAGGTGGCCGTTTCCGTCGTCGACCTGGACGAGCAGCAGGAACGGTTGCTGAATATCGCTTTGAATAAACTTTCAGGAGATTGGGACGAGTCAGCTCTCACGCAGTTATTGGTTGAACTGCAACAAGGAGGGGCGGATATATCCTTGGCTGGTTTTGACGAAGTAGACCTGAAACAGATGTTGGGCGAAATCGAGATTCCCCAATTCGAAACAGGAACAGCGGAAGACCAGGGCGATTTGGGCGTGCTGAGTTCAAAACTCGTCACTTGTCCGCATTGCGGAAAGGAGTTCGAGCGGGAATGACTGACCTGAAAGTGACATGGGCAACATACGAAGCTGCAAAATTTGCCTGTGAACATTTCCACTATAGCAAATGTATGCCTGTCGGTAAGATGGTCAAAGTTGGGGCATGGGAAGATGGTCAGTTCATCGGGGCTGTAATTTTTAGTAGGGGCGCCACGAATCATATCGGCTCGCCGTACGGTTTGACTCAAAAGGAATGTTGCGAGTTAACCCGGGTTGCGTTGACCAATCACAAGTCATTCGTATCTGAAATACTCGCGAAAGCTCTCAAATTTTTGAAAGAACAATCTCCTAATATTCAACTTGTTGTAAGCTATGCGGATGTTGAACAGAATCATCACGGTGGCATTTATCAAGCAACCAACTGGATTTATGAAGGTAAAACAAGCGGAGAACATTATTTCATTATTAGAGGCAAAAGAACGCACCCAAAATCAATCCATTCAAAGTATGGGACAGGTAGTCAACAAATAGAGTGGATTCGAAAGAACTTAGATTCTCATGCGGAAGTATACATTACGGTCGGTAAGCACAAATACCTCATGCCAATGAACCGGAAAATGAGAAAAAAAATCTTGTCATTGCATAAACCTTACCCAAAATAAAGGAGGACGCGCTAACGTCCTCCCTTTGACCCAGGGTATCCCCCGGCTGAGATAGCGGAGACCACGCGCGTGGATTTCCGAAAAGCCGCTATCTCGTTTTCCATTCTAACGGAAAGCCGGGGTTGCCACAATATGACGAAGCAAAATGATGATTTGTTGTTGGAACATGAAATTCAGGTTGTGCGCGGCATCATGGAATCTCGCGAGCAGTACCGGAAGGTTGTCAAGGCGGCCATAGCCCGTTGGGTAAAAGACTTTCAGGAAGATCGAATTGAGATGAACACGGTCGACGACCTCCGAAAGTTGATAGAAATGGATATTGAGCTGCAAAAAGGCGAACTGTAGAGGTTCGCCTTTTTGGGTCGGGGGTGGTGGTATGTAGTGGGCAAAGAACGCAGTCCGAAACGCGCCGAAGCAGAACGTATGTGGATGGACAGCGGCGGTAAGGTACTACTCAAGGACATTGCTGCTGCGCTTGGTGTCGGGGACACTTTAATCCGAAAGTGGAAGAATCAAGATAAGTGGGAAACCTCCCTGAACGGTAACGTTACCAATGAATCGAATAGTAACGTTACCAAACGAATGGGAGCGCCGAAAGGGAACAGGAACGCCATAGGCAATAAAGGCGGAGCTCCTATGGGCAATAAGCAGGCAATGGGTAACCGTGGGGGCAACGGCGGGCCGCTCGGCAATAAAAAGGCTGTTAAGACCGGCGAACATGAAACGATTTGGCTGGACGCGCTCGATGAGGACGAATTGGAGCTGCTGTCAAGCATCGACACAGATCCGGTCATACAAGCTGACGAAACCATTGCGTTACTGTCTCTGCGTGAGCGTCGAATGCTTCTGCGGATCCAGCGGTTGAATTCTGGACTGACGGAAAAGCAACGGCGTGTGCTTCAGGAATTGCGAACAGTGAGGGAAGCTGTACAAGTCCATGATGATCGAACGGGAAAGACCAATACCATCACGGTAGAGAAGGACAAGATGGTCGAGTCGCAGATCGAAGAAACGTCATTTCGAACGTTGGAAGATATTCTGCGCATCGAAGATGCTTTGACACGTGTTCAGGAAAAAAAGTTGAAAGCTATCGAGTTAAAGAACCGGCTTATTGCTGTGGACGAGGAGAAGCAAGTCCGAACGGCTATTCTCCAGATCGAGCTGCAGCAGCTTCAAGGTGGCGCTGGCGCGACACAAAGCTGGACCGATGCACTGAAGGAGATTGCGGAGCGTCGTAAGGCTGTGCAAGCGGCGGAGGCTCAGACCGATGAGTAAACCGTATAATGTCGTTTCCGACATCGTGCAGCTGCTTGACCTATACTGGGACGATCCCGTCGCTTTCGCGGAGGACATGCTTGGCTTTGCTCCGGATGAATGGCAGCGGGCGGTCATGATGGACGTAGCGGAGTTCCGGTTCACGAGCGTTCGATCTGGCCAAGGTGTAGGCAAGACCGGGCTCGAGGCCGCGTTGGCGATCTGGTTCTTGTGCTGCCGCCCGAACCCGAGGGTGGTCTGTACGGCTCCTACGAAACAGCAGCTCAATGACGTCTTGTGGGCAGAGGTCGCCAAGTGGCTTGAATCGTCCATGGTCGGGAACTTGCTTAAGTGGACAAAGACCAAGGTTTACATGATCGGTCACGAGAAGCGGTGGTTTGCGACGGCCCGCACGGCCAATAAGCCCGAGAACATGCAAGGATTCCACGAAGATCATATGCTGTTCATCGTCGATGAAGCTTCTGGCGTCGCTGATCCGATCATGGAAGCCATTCAGGGGACCTTGTCTGGCGAAGACAATAAAATGTTGTTATGCGGAAACCCAACGCGCACCAGTGGGTATTTCTACGATTCGCACAATCGGGACCGTAGATTATTCCGGACGCACAGGGTCGACAGTCGAGACAGTAAACGGACTTCGAAAGAAAACATCCAGATGCTGATCGACAAGTACGGTGCCGACAGCGACGTCGTTCGCGTAAGGGTGTACGGCGAGTTTCCCAAAGCCGAGGCCGATGCCTTCATCGCACTGGAGCTGGCGGAGCTGGCCGCGAATGCTACGGTAGAACTGCAGGGCGACACGCTTCATTTGGGCGTGGACGTGGCTCGTTTCGGTGATGATGAAACAGTCATCGCTCCGCGAATCGGCATGAAGGTGTTCAAGCTGCGCTGCTACAACAAGCAGGACACCATGGTCACGGCCGGGCGGGTCATTTCAACCGGCAAGGAGATGCTCCGCCACTATTCGCAACTGCAGCGCGTCGAAATCAAAGTGGACGACAGCGGCGTCGGCGGTGGGGTGACGGATAGGTTGAACGAAGTCATTCGGGAGGAACGGCTCAATGGGTGGCGTGTCACACCGATCAACAACGGCAGCAAGCCGACTCGAAACGAAGAGGAACACTTTGAGAATCGAGGCACCGAAACGTGGGCGTACTTGCGTGATCTGCTGCAAGAATCTTTTTCGAAGCATATTCAGGGACAGCCTGCAGCAGTTGAACTGCCAAACGATGATCGCCTCGTGACGCAACTGTCACAGCGCAAGTATCGGATGACCAGTAAAGGAAAACTTGCGATCGAGCGCAAAGAAGAAATGAAAAAACGCGGACTGGATTCCCCGGATAGGGCGGATGCAGTCGTTTTGGCGTTCGCTCCGCCTGAACGCAGCGGCGTATTCTTCCCTGACAAACAATGAAAGGAGGGTTAGTGCGATGCCCACACTATGGCCGTTTGGCAATGAGCAAAAAGAGATCGAAGATATTATTATCCGCGGCGCTCGCACGGCGGCCACGCTGGAGCAGATCACTCAACTCGAAATCGGCGACTGGCGGGCATCCGACAAGCGAAAATGGATGGACATCGGTGAACGGTATTACCGGAACAAAACAGACATCCTCGAGCGGAAGCGGACGGCGATCGGCGCCAGCGGCGCGAAGGAAATCGTCGGGAACCTATCCAACAACAAGCTGGCGAATGCGTTTCTTCGGAAGCTCGTCGACCAAAAGGTTGGCTATTTGCTCGGCAAGCCGTTGAGCATTCAGACGGCCAAGAAGCAGTATGCAGACGCACTGGATGAGGTGTTCACTGAGTCCATGTACCGCCAACTGCAATCAACGGGCAAAGAGGCGATCAATAAAGGGATCGCCTGGTGGTTCGTATACTATGACGAGGCCGGCACGCTGTCATTCCGGAAGATGCGTTCGCAGGAGATTGTTCCGTTGTGGGCCGACGAAGCACACACGATTTTGGATGCGGTGATCCGCGATTACGAAGTCATCGTGTACGAAGGTTTGCAGCGCAAGACGGTCCGAAAAATTGAGTGGTGGGACAAAAATGGCGTGCGCCGTTATGTGGCTGACGGTACCGGGTTGACGCCGGACGTTGAAGCGGGCGCGATCAGCCCGCATGTTACCGTAAAGGCGGGTGACAAAGAGCAGGGAATGAACTGGGAGCGCGTGCCCTTCATCGCCTGGAAGTATAACGAGGAAGAGCAGCCACTCGTCGAGATTATTAAGTCGCTGGTCGACGATTACGACCGCAACAAGTCCGACAACAGCAACAATCTCGAAGATTTGCCGGACAGTATCTATGTCGTCCGGAACTACGGCGGTACGAATGCTAGCGAGTTCCGCAAAAACATCGCGACATACCGAACAGCCTTTGTAGAAGCTGAAGGGGGCGTCGATACGATCGGGTTGCAGATCAATACTGAAGCATACAAGGTCCACATGGAGCAATCCCGCAAGGATATCTACGAGTTCGGCCGCGGTGTGGATACGCAGGGTGTGGACATCGGCAGCGCCCCCTCCGGCGTCGCTCTCCGCTTTCTTTACTCCGATTTGGACATGGATGCTTCCATGATCGAAACGGAATTTCAGGCGTCGCTTGAGCAACTTCGCTGGTTTATCGATACGCACCTTTATAACACAACGGGCGTCGATTACAGTGGCGAGGATGTCGAATTCATCTACAATCGCGACATGCCGATTGATGAGGCTGCAATCATTTCAGCCATCAAAGACAGCGTCGGCATCCTATCTGACGAAACGCTGATAGCGCAGCATCCATGGGTGCGGGACTTGTTGGCCGAACTCAAGCGAATCAAGAAACAGAAGAAAGCAGAGCTGACGCAATATCCGGGAATGGGTGAGGATAATCCGCCCGACGGAGATGATGCCGAATGAAATCGGCCGAGTACTGGGCGAAACGATCCGAGCAGATCGCAGCCCGTCAATTCAAGAATGCCGACGATTACGATCGGGAGCAACGGCGGGAGTATGAGCGGGCGACATTGTCGATCAAGCGGGATATCGAAGCGTTCTATGCCCGATTCGCCAAGAACAACGAAATCGAAATGGCCGAAGCCCGCAAGCTGCTTACGACCGGCGAGCTGAAAGAATTCAAGATGACGCTCAAAGAGTTCACTTCCAAAGCGAAGAGCAATGCGGACGGGCAGTGGACCAAAGAGCTGAACAATGTATATTTCCGGACGCGTATAAGCCGATTAGAGGCGTTGCAGGTACAGATCAATCAGCAGGTCGAAATGCTGGCCGGAAAACGTCAGGCGGGCACGGGTGCATTGCTGGGCGGCATTTACAAGGATACGTATTACCGCACGCTGTATGAGCTGCAAAAAGGTACAGGGATCGGCGTTTCCTTCGCACGGATCGACGATGACGGCCTGAAAACGTTGCTCGGTGCCAAGCTGGACGGCCGTAACTGGTCGCAGCGGATATGGGATGATCGAACCAAGCTTCGGCAGGAGCTGCAAACGAAGCTTTCACAGTCCTTCATCCGAGGCGATAGCGTCGACCGCACCGTCAAAGACGTAACCGAGCGGATGAACGTATCCCGGTCCAACGCGGAGCGCTTGGTCCAAACGGAGAGTGCCTTTTTTACCGGTCAGGCGACAATGGCCGGCTACAAGGAAAGCGGCGTCGTCCAGAAATACGAAGTACTGGCGACGCTGGACAGCCGAACGACTCCGATCTGTCGGGAAATGGACGCCAAGGTCTTTCCGCTTTCCGAAATGCAGGTCGGCGTCAACTATCCGCCGTTCCATGTTCGCTGCCGGACAACGACAACCGCCTATTTCGATGACGAGGTTGACGTCGGCGAGCGGATTGCTCGGGATGCGGACGGGAAAACGTACTATGTACCTGGGGATACCACGTATCCGGAATGGGAGAAAAAGTATGTTCTATCGTCAGAACCGCCGAAAGGTGATAAAATAAAGCCACCTGAGTATCTTACTTTTTCTAATCCGGATGCTGTGCGATCTTGGGTGAGCGAGGTGTCCCCTGAGTGGCGAAAGAGCTTAACCGATGTGGAGACGGACGCAATCCGAACCTATACCGGCAGCTCGTATACGAAGATCAATCGGAAATTACGATCCGGATCACCTGATATCTCGTATGATGACGTGATTGCCGGGATTGTCTCGGGGCTCAACAAATTTGAGTTAACCGACAACATCACGGTTTACCGCGGCATGAATAAAAATATCTTTGGTGTACCGGCTTCCGAAATGCCCGGCATGGTGTTCTCCGACCTCGGCTTTGTAAGCACCAGCTTATTAAAGTCGTCCAGTTTCGGCGGACAACTTCGATTTGAGATTCGAGTCCCAGCGGGCAGCAAAGGCGCGCCGGTTATGCCACTGAGCCAATTCGAAAACGAGAATGAATTTTTGCTTCAAGAAGGTACGTCGTTCCAGATTATAGACGCCAAAGATGAGAACGGCGCTATTTTTATTATTGCGGAGGTGATACCGAATGTCTGAAAAAGATGGTATTCGTAAGGACCGGTTCACATGGGAAGAGGGCGAGATCGTCATTCACAAGCCCGAAAGCAAACCGGATGAAACAAAAAAGGATGACGAAAAGGAGTAAAGGCACTCACGCTGCGGCGAGGGTGCTTTTTTCATTCCCTGGGAGGAAGGAGGAGGACGGCATGCAAAGGCGCTACAAGAAGAATGTCTATATCGACGCGATCGAATTTGACAATACGTCCGGCAATCATCAGGCGATCATCGATTTTGCCGGGCTGCCGACCAGCGTTGAATATACGAGTGCTGGCGTACAGCTGCGCGTCATCCGTGGCGCCTTTAGCGTATTGATTGCTAAGTTGGGCGAATGCATCGTCAAAGAGGCAGACGGATCGCTTCGGGTATGTACCCGTGAGGCGCTGGAGGCCGAATACAAATTGGTTGAGGAAGAAACGGGCTCCGGCTGAGACTGCAGGGGCCTCAGTCGTCCTTTTGGTATTGCGGACGCTAAAGAACAAGACATCACCGGCCGCGACCGGGTTACCAAGCGAAGATGAATAGGGAGGAATCGACCGTGAATAAAGAGCAATTTGTTGCATTAGGACTGTCGGAGGATTTGGCTGAGAAGGCCGCTGCTGCATCCGCCGAGGAGTTGAAGGGCTTTATTCCGAAAGCGCGCTTTGACGACGTCAACACGGCCAAAAAGACGGCCGAGGACACGTTGAGGGAACGCGACAAGCAGCTGGAAACACTCAGCAAGTCAGCTGGCGATAACAAGGCATTACAGGATCAGATCACGCAGTTGCAAGCCGACAACAAGACGGCCAAAGAGAAGTACGAGGCAGATGCTGCTGCGTTGAGACTGGGATCCGCCGTGAAGTTGGCGCTCGCCGGCAAGGTCCACGATCCGGATATCGTTGCCGGACTGCTCGACAAATCAAAAATCGAGCTCGACGACGCCGGCGGCATCAAAACCGGATTGGACGACCAAATCAAAGCCCTGCAGACGAGCAAGGCTTTTTTGTTTGTTCCCGAAGACAAAGGCGGCAATCAATTCCAGTTCAAGGGCTTCAACCCGACCGAAGCCGGAGGTTCCGGCGGAAGCGGAGGCTCCGGAGGCAATAAGGCCGCGGACTTCGGCAAACGGATAGCTGATTTCGCGAAAGCCAATTCAGCTACATCGGATGCGCAAAAAACTTACTTTGGAGAGTGATAACGGATGAGCAAGTTTGTGACAACGAATTATGGGAATCGCAAGGAGATTCTCAAGTTCCCGGATCACTATGTCAACGTAGCAGTGACTGTGGACAATACGGGCATTACAGCTAACGCTGATGGCCGTAAAATCGTACCAGCCGGCACAATCCTCGGCAACGACGTGCTGCAGGACCCGACGAAGCTGGCAAAAAAGGCCGTGACTACCACTGGTGTATCTAACGCCGAAGGAGTCCTGTTTGACGATGTTGACGTCACATACGGACCAGCTCCGGGCGCGATGACGATTCATGGCTTTATTGATCTTGCAAAGATCCCAACTGCTCCAACGGTCGAAGAGGTCGCGGCCCTTAAGCAAATTACATTCATCGCCTAGTACGGCGGAAGGAGAACGATCATACATGCCTACTATCTTTGATTACGTGACGGCGCCGGCAATTGCGGCGTATGTCACCAACAACCCAAGCAACAACATTCCGTATATGGGAGCGACTTTGTTCCCGCCAAAAAAGAAGCTCGGCCTCGATCTGGCTTGGATCAAGGGAGCCCGCGGTGTTCCGGTTTCGTTGCAGCCGTCCGCGTTTGACGCCAAAGCGACATTGCGGGACCGGATCGGATTCCAGCGGATTGAAACGGAAATGCCGTTTTTTCGTGAAGCAATGCGAATGGGTGAGAAGGATCGTCAAGAGCTTCTGAAGCTGCAAGACAACAGCAATGAGCAGTACATCATGCCGCTGATTACGCAAATCTTTGACGATCGCGCGCAGCTCGTGGCCGGCGCCCAGGTCATCCCGGAAAGGATGATCATGCAGTTGTTGTCGAGTGGCCAAATCCGGATCACAGCCAACCGGCAGGACTACGACTACAATTACGGATTCTCGGGAAGCCATAAAGAGACGCTGACCGGTACGGCTCAATGGAGCGATCCGAACAGCACGCCGGTCGAGGATATACAGCGTTGGAAACGGGTCATCAATCAGGGTACCGGCGCGACGTTGGCACGCGCGATCTGCACGGAAAAGACCTGGGGTTATCTGATGGCGCATCCGGCAATCCGATTGGATATGAATCCGATTGGCGGCCAGAACATCATCATGACGGACGCACTGCTCCGGGCATACTTGCAGAACAAACTTGGCATCACCGTGGCGGTCTACAATAAAATTTACGCCCTGCAGGACGGTAGCACGCATCAATTCTTCCCTGATGATTTCTTCACGCTGATTCCGGCAGGGAACTTGGGCAACACTTGGTACGGTACAACCCCGGAAGAGGCCGACCTGATGGCCGGTGCGACTGCCGCCGAAGTATCGATCGTCAATACCGGCGTGGCGATCACGACGATCAAAGAGCCACATCCGGTTAATGTCGAGACGATCGTGTCCGAGATCGTGCTTCCGTCGTTTGAAACGATGGATACAGTGTTTATCGCTAAGGTAGCGTAAGGAGAGGGCGTACCTCTCCTACTTTTCGTTGAAAGGGGAATGAAATCAATGGCGCCACGAAAAAAAGATGAGACTGCAGCCACGGAACAGATGCAATTACCGGAAGAGCAGGCTCTTGTCGCGCCCCCTGCCGCTGACGCACCGGCTCAACCTCCGGAATCGAACGAGCAGGGGCCTGCATCTCCGGACGCACCTGAACCACCGAGAATGGTCCGTGCGCTGTTTCTGACTAACGTCAAGCACAACCTTGATTATTATGATGCCGGGCAAAAAAACGACTTGCCGGAGGATGTTTTTGTGACGCTAATGCGTGCAAAGGCTGTCCGGCTGATAGGAGAGTGACACAATGACCCAATATTATGATGAAGCAACAAAGCGGTTTGTCTACGTAAGCCCGATAAAGCCGTTGCCGATCAAGCCAACAGCATCCGCCACGATTTACACCGGCACATTGGCCGCAACAGGGACGGCGGCTGCGTTGGGAGCCTCCCAAGCCGTAAGCTGGGTTATCGTGCAAAACACCGGCGCAGAAGCCGCAGAGAACCTGCTCGTTGGCAATGCAACGGCACAGGCGTATGTCGTCGCCCCGGGGCAGTCCGTTAGGCTTGAGGTGGCAAACCGCAACTTGATCTATGTCAAAGCCGCCACATCCTCGGCGAGCGCCGCCTATATTGCGGGGAGCTGATCCGCGTGGCAATCGATAAGGCGGATATCCGTGTTCTGGTCAAGCGGCGATTAGGTTTATCGCTGGCCGAAACGACTCACGACGACTTGATCGATCTGTATATCGATGCAGTCGAGGAGTCTATCAAGAACTTTTGCAATATCACCATAATACCGGACGGCCTCAAGCAAACATGGGCCGCCATGGTGGCGAGCGCTCTATCCGCGGAGCAGCTCGCCATTTTGTTTCCGGTCCCTGAACCGGAGGAGACGTACGAGACGCAGATCGGGGATACGACGGTCAAGCCGATCAAAGCTGTCGTCAGTACAAAGCCGCCGGCTCCGTCCCTGACGGTTATCGCATCGGTGGTATTTGACTACCGGTCCAGTTTGATCGCTTATCGACGGATGAGGTGGTAGCATGCCGATCGACTACAGTAAGCACCGGGCGGCGATCGAGCGGCTTTATACGGATCGCTGTACCATCTACCGATACGCTGGGGCGAAGAACCAGGTAACCAAAGAGACGAAGCAAACCCCGCAACCGGTCCAAATCAACCAGCCGTGCCGCCTCTCACAGCGAGCGCTGGGCCAGAACGACCAGACCGCGGCGGAAAATAACATCCGCTACGAAACGAAGCTGTTCCTCGCACCGGAGATCGAGGTCCTGCAGGGCGACATGCTAGAGGTAACGCGGGGCAGGGACACGCCTGCAGGCTGGGAGCCGGTCGCTCCGGCACGGAAGTATAAGGCCGGCGAGCCGTTCCTCTACGTCACCCATCAGGAGATCAGCATCCAGCGCAAGGAGTGGGCGTAGTGGCTAAATGGGGATCGGTCGAATTCGACGAGCTCAAGCGGCTTGCCGGGAGCTTCAAAAAGGCGCTCGACGACCGGGTCATTGAACGATTCATCCGGGATTTTCTACTCGAGATGGCCTATCGGGCTGAACGCAAGATCAAGAAGCGGACGCCTGTCGACACTGGCGAGCTGCGGCGGAACTGGCGGGTTGGTCGAGTAGAGCGTCAAGGCGATGCCTACCTGGTCGAAATCTACAACAACACGGAATATGTGTCCTTTGTTGAATTCGGACACCGTACCGGCGAGGATCTGACCAAGTGGGTCGAAGGTCGCTTTATGATGACGATCAGCATGAAAGAACTCGAGCAGGAACTGCCGGTCTATTTGGAAAAACGGATGGCGCAATTGCTGAATCAGATCATGAACGGTCGACCTCCGAAGAAAGGGGGATGACGATGCCGCAGATTACATTCAACGATGTACGTTACGGAGTAAACGCCGCGCTTGATGCCGCCTTCTTTGACATTCCCATTCACGGGGAAGAGATCAAACAGCAGCTCAATCCCCCTTGCTTCTTTGTAAAGCTACTGGAACCGATGCATACACGGGAGCTCGGCCGGCGCTATCAGCGGGTGCATCCGTTTGACGTTCACTACTTCGCACCGGCGCGCGGGAACGACAACATGTACACGATGGCAGAGCAACTGACAAGCGCCCTCCAGACAATTCAGGTGGGCGGACGACCGATCCGGGGAACCGGTATGCGGTTTGGAATAATCGATGAAGTCCTGCACTTTTTCGTGGACTACACGCTCCATGTTTGGGAGGTCAAGGCGACCCATCCGAAGATGCAGACACTCGAACAGAAAGAAGGGATCAAATGGGGAAATTGACAGCAGTGTTCACTAAGCAGCAGTTTCTCGCCTCCCGGCAGCGGTCGGGGATCGATCGCGATATTCTTACCGCCGTACTGGACGATGATAAATTGTACTCGATCGCCGAGGTTGTACAGCTGATGGATGATTTTCTGAAAAAGGAGGCTGAGTAATCGTGGCAGCTGGTACATGGACAACACAAAACAAAGAGCGCGCCGGGGTATATATCAACACGGTGAGCGAAGCCAAGCCGATCGGCGCGGTCGGCGAGCGTGGCATTGCTTCCCTCCCTCTTGTCCTTTCGTGGGGCGAGCCCAAAAAGATCATTACGATTGAGGCCGGTGAGGATACGTTTGACAAGCTCGGCTACGGCATCACGACTTCCCAAATGTTGCTTGTCCGGGAAGCGCTCAAACGGGCAAAGACGCTACTCGTTTACCGAGTCAACACCGGGACCAAAGCAGCCGTCACGAGCGGCAACCTGACGGCGACGGCCAAATGGGGCGGTGTGCGCGGTAACAATATTACCGTTGTGATCCAAACCAATATTGACGACAATGCCAAATTCGACGTCAAAACGCTCGTCAGCGGCTCCGTATACGATATGCAAACGGTCGCGAATATCGCGGGCCTTGTCGCTAACGATTGGGTCGTCTGGAGTGGCACGGGCACGCTGGCGACAACCGCGGGGGCTCCACTGGTCGGAGGTGCAGACGGAACGACAATCAATCAGGACTATGTCGATTATCTGGCGGCGGTCGAAATCCTCGATTTTAATACGATTGGGCTGCCGTCCACGGACAATACGCTCAAATCGACGTTCGTCGCGTTCGCTAAGCGTCTCCGGGACGACGAAGGGAAGAAGATTCAGGTTGTCCTCGAGAACTACCCGACGGCCGACTACGAGGGCGTCATCGGCGTCAAGAACGGAGTCATCCTCACCGATGGAACGACGCTCACGGCGGCGCAGGCGACCGCGTGGACGGCGGGAGCGACAGCTGGCGCACAGATGAATCAATCGCTGACTTACGCGGCTTACGATGACGCTGTGGACGTTGCAACCCGGTACACGAATGCCCAGATCATCGCCGCACTGCAGGCTGGTGAATTCTTGTTCACGGCCAATAACGGACGGGCTCTTGTGGAAAAAGATATCAACACCTATACGAGCTTTGTGCCGGCCAAGAATAGAGCATTCAGTAAAAACCGAGTCCTTCGGGTGCTGGATGGAATCAACAACGATTTCAACCGGATCTTTTCGGAATTTTATCTCGGTAAGGTAGACAACAATCCCGAGGGGCAGAATCTCCTGAAAGCGGAGATCATCAAATACTTGGAGACGTTGCAGAACATCAGCGCCATTCAAAACTTCGACTCCCAAACGGACGTATTTGTCCAGCAGGGGACGGAGACGGACAGCGTGTATGTCGAGGTTTACATCCAGCCGGTCGACGCCATAGAGAAAATTTATATGAAAGTCGTGGTGAGATAACATGTTTTTCCGTGAGGAAGATGCAATATCCGGTAAGATGGCGAAGGCATTCGCGACCGTTAACGGACGGGTCGAGGAATTATTTTACGCCAAGAGCCTCGAGGCCATGCTCGAAAAGAACAAGGCTGATGTTCCAACGCTCGGCCGGACAAACGTCGGCAAGAAGTCCAGCGGATGGAACGGCACAGGGACACTGAATGTCTACTATGTTTCTACCGTTTTTCGAAACCTCATGCTGACCTACGTCAAAACAGGTCGGGATTTCAATTTCGACCTGCAGGTCATCAACGAGGACCCGACTTCCAGTACAGGCCGGCAAACGGTCGTGCTCAAGGGCTGCAACCTGGATAGCTTGATCGCAGCCAAGTTCGACAGTACATCCGATGACATGATGGACGAGGAACTGTCTTTCACGTTCTCGGATTACGATATACTCGACCAGTTCAACGCGCTTACGGGCGTGTAACCCCAAGGAGGTATTTAACCTATGTCAACATTGCAGGATTTTCTCAATAGTAACCCCGTCGACAATGTGACGGATGACGTCGCCATTTCAGACCGATTCCGAGACGCGGACGGCAACCTGCTGAAATTCACAATCCGGGCCATGAAGGGCAATACGTTCGAGGATATCCGGAAGAAATCCATGAATATCCGGAAGAATGGCAAAGTCGAAATGGACGCACAGAAATTTAACGAAACGGTCGTCATCGATCATACCGTCGTTCCAGATTTCAAGGACGCTGCCAGTATCCAAAAGCTCGGATGCATTACACCTTCGGATTATCTGAATCGGGTGCTGCTGCCCGGAGAGGTGGCCGAGCTGGCCGAGCAGATCCAACGGTTGTCCGGATTCGGGCGCAGTATGGAAGACCTGGTTGAAGACGCAAAAAACTAATCAAGGAGGACGATGCGGACGCAAACTACGCATACTACGCCCTCCACAAGTTCAGTAAATGGCCGTCCGAGTTTCTTTCCTTGCCGCGCGAGGAACGGGCCTTCGTAATGGCTGCGATCGATGAGCGCTTGGCCGCCGAAAAGAAGGCTGCTGCGAAACGGTAATGTCCCTGCCCCGTAAAGATGTGATATAATGCGTGTGGTAAAATTGTCCATTAACGGGGAGGGGCATTATGCGAAAGTTATTTTTACTTTGTTTATTGACGGCCGTATTTGTTGTCGGTGGCTGCTCATCATCCGAGCCGAAAAGTACGTTGACGTTGGATTCGTTCATAAAGGCTTATACGGATGCCGGGGTTACGGTAGATCCGAGTAAGAAACAGCAATATCAGATGGCTGAAGCTATTAACGGCGTAATTTTTTATATGGATAATCAGCCGATAAAGATTTATGAATATAGAACAGAGAAAGACATGAAGGATGCAGTCAAAAAAGATGAAATGTTGAAGAATTGGCCGTCAAATGGGCGGTTCTTGTTAGAGGCTAATTATGAAAAAGCAAAGGAAATCTTCAACAGCGTAAAATAAGACGATCACAAGCACTCTCCTAGAGGGTGCTTTTTATATTTCCTTCGAAAGGAGGGTAAACATGTCCACCATTAATTCGACCTTGCGAATGATGGACGCCATGACACGTCCGTTGCGAAACATTACGCAGGGGATGCAGATGTTAATCTCGACCATGGAACAGATGCAGCGGACGGCCGAACGTGACGAGAAAGTCAGCAAAATGCTTTCGGCAACAAAAAGTAAAATCTCATCTGCCGAGGCGGATATTGCCCAGTCAATAGAGGCGACGACCAAGGCGCAGGAAGCTGCGATGAGAGCTGCGGAGCAGGAAGCGAGAGCAAGCAGAGCAATCGCAAAAGAAAAGGGAAAAGCTGCTACTGCCGAATCGGACATTGCCAAATCAACAAATGCAACCTCGAAGGCAAAGGAAGCCGTGCAGCGGGCAACCGAAGGTGCAGCCAAGGCTCAAGAGCAACATAATCGATCGATTCAAACTGCCGATAAGAGTTCTTCCCGATTACTTGAGACCGTCAAAGGGCTTGCAGCGACATACTTGACCATTGAGAGCTTAAAGCGGCTCGGATCGGCGACGATTGGCGGTGCGATGGAGCAACAGAAAATGGAGGACATGTTTGTCGCCCGGACCGGGAACGAGCCTGTCGGTCGTGCCATGTTTCAGCAGTTTAAGGCAGAAGCGCTGGCTGCCGGACAAGATGTTACGAAGGCGCTACAAAGCACGATGTCCTTTTACTCGATGACGCAAAATACGAATCAGTTGTCGAAATTGAACAATCTGGCCCAGCGGCTCAATGCCTTCGACAGTGCCGGCAATGGGATCGAAGGTGCAGCTTTTGCGTTAAAAGAAGCGATGAGCGGTGATATCGTATCTTTGGCCGAACGCTTCAACATGTCGAAAGCCGATATTCGAGCTTTCAAAATCACGGATTTCGCGAATAAAGGCGACATCAACGGATTCATTACGGCCTTCGATAAGTTGATGGAAAAGCAAAAAATGGGCCAGGCAGCGTTCGACAAAATGCTGGCGTCACCGGCAAAACAGTTAGAGCTATTGCAGAATAACATGCGTTCTGGCTTTGCAGACGCCGGCACCGCCGCGATGAAGGCGCTACTGCCCTTGATCATAATGTTGAATCAAGCAGCCCAGGCCGGTAAGTTCCAAGTGTTTTTCGACCTGTTGAGTCGAGGATTGGCGGCATTGGTAAACGAGGGGATGTGGCTATTGAAAGTCATCGGGGAGATATACCATTTCTTTTCGAACAACTGGCCAACGATCGAGCCGATCCTGTGGGGCATCGTAGGAGCGATGGCGGCTTGGACGCTTGCGACCCGTGGTCAGGCACTGGCCCAAAAGGTTATGGCGTTTGCGACGGGTACCGGTACGTTTGCCATATTCGCGCAGACACTGGCGACACAAGGACTGGCCGCTGCGTGGGCTACGTTGAATACTGCAATGAAGGCTAATGTCATCATCTTGATAATTTCCTTGGTCATTGGGCTTGTTACTTGGTTGGTTCATCTATGGAAGACTAATGACGATTTCGCAGCCGGATTCATGCGGGCATGGAACATGGTCCTGAATTTTTTCGACCAAGTACCTATCTTTTTTCAGAGTGTTTCGAACGGGATCGTGAATGCATTTGAATCGGCAAAAGTGAAGTCCCTCAAGTTGATGGAAGACCTGATTAACGGTGTGATCGATCGAATGAACGGGCTGATCGATAAATTGAATGGAGTTAAGGGTGTCAGTATCTCAAGCATTGAAAAAGTAGAATTCGTCGCAACAGCCGCTGCTCAGGCCGACTACTTGAAGAAGGCCGGCGAAGACGCTTTATCTGCCATGAAAGAGAGCGCCGCGGCACGAGCAGCAGCTAGGAAGCAAAATGTGCTGGATATGCTAAGCACCCGGGCCACTAAGCGGGCGACGGAGCAGACGACTCCTGCGGCACCAGGAAAATACGATTTCACCGCTTGGAACCAGCAGGCCGACATTGATCGGATCAAAAGCATCGGAGAGGTTGGCAAGATAAAGGACAAGGTCGACATCAGCAGCGAAGACCTGCGCATGATGCGCGAGCTGGCGGAGATGAAGAGTATCCAGAATTTCGTTTCGCTCACACCGACTGTTCAGGTTACGACCGGCCCGGTCGGCGGCGAGTCGGATATCGATACGATCGTCGCAAGGATTGAGGATAAGCTTGTTACGCAGATCGCTTCGTCAGCGAAAGGGGTGTACGAGCTGGTATGAGTAATTACGGCTTCTGGTTATCCTTTAACAACCAGCAGGAGGGCTTTCAGCTCCCCGTCAACCCCGGCTCGATCGAGATCAGCGACGGCGTGAACGGCCGGACCTACGATGTAGCGGGCCTTGGCGAGATCAATGTCATCAAGAGCCCGAAGCTGACGGAGTACTCGTTTTCGAGCTTCTTCCCGGCAGCATCTTCGCCGCTCGTTACTGCGCCGATCCTGCTGGATCCGCAACTATACATCGACTATATCGATTCGTGGATGGCGTCCAAGCGGCCCATCCGCTTTGTTTTTACTGGACCCTCTTTTGACCTGAATGTCGCGGCCAGCATCGAAGAATTTCGCTGGAAGGAAGTAGCCGGTTCCGGGGGCGACATCGATTATACCCTGCGATTGAAACGGTACGTCTTTTACACTGCACAGCGCGTCACGGTGGCGTCCCGGGTCGTCAATGGGGTTATGTCCGAGGTTATCCAGCCGGAGCCACAGACGCGCCCGAACGACCGTCTGCCGCCGAGTACGTATACGATTGTTTCCGGGGATACGCTTTGGGCGATCGCCAAGCGGTTTTTCGATGACGGGGCCCGTTGGCGGGAGCTGCAGCAGTTGAACGGCCTTACTGATGCACAAGTCAAGGCGCTGCCAATCGGTTACGAGCTTTGGCTCCCCGAGACGGGAGGGACGATGAATGCTTGAGCTCCTGCTGGACAATAAGGATGGCAACGTGTGGGATATCTCGAGCATCGCGTCGGATATCACATGGAAGACGACGCGCGGCGGGCGTCCGGCAAGTCTGGAGTTTACGCTTGTGAAAAACTCACTCTCCCAGGACGCGCTTTTCCGTTACACTAACGGCGACATCATCCGATTTCGTGATGGCCAGCAAAATGTTTTTTATGGGTACATCTTCAGTATCGACAGCGGTAAGGACGAAGACGTGAAGATCCTCGCATACGACCAGGTGCGCTATCTGCTGGCGACCGACACGTACGTTTTCAAAAACGTGACTGTGGCCGATGTGGTCCAGCAAATCGCTGACGATTTTAATTTGACCACCGGCACGTTGGCCGACACCGGCTATCGGATTGCGACAATGGTCGAGGACGGGCAGACGCTGCTCGACATCATCGAAAAGGCGATTACGCAGACGGTCATCAGCACGAGCCGGCTGTACATGTTTTATGACGACTTCGGCACGCTGACGGTCCGGAACGTCGAGGATATGCGCCTTGATCTTGTTATGGGAGACGGCAGCCTTATCGATTACGGATACAAGCAATCGATCGACACGGACACGTACAACAAGATCAAGCTCGTACAGGACAACAAGGAGTCAGGGAAACGCGACGTCTATATTGCGCAGGACAGCGCCAATATCGCCCGCTGGGGGACGTTGCAGCTGTACCAGACCGTCGACGAGGACAAAAACGCGGCGCAGATCAACGAGCTCCTGCAGCAGCTTATGTCCTTGAAAAACCGGGAAGCCCGGAGTCTGCAGCTCGAAGCGATCGGCAACTCGTCCGTCCGCGCTGGCTGCTATGTGCCCGTCATGATCGCAGAGTTCGACGTCAATCAGTTTTTCCTTGTTGACGAATGTGTCCACCGGTACGACGGCACAGACCATACCATGACCCTGACATTGAAGGTGATTTGATGTTGGACATCATTAAGCAGGCCGCCAAGGAGGCGGTCGAAGCCGGCAGCCCGGTTAATATTTTGTTTGGCGAAGTCATTCAAAACGATCCGCTCGAGGTAAACGTGGACCAACGTTTCACCCTCGATGCGGATTTTTTGAATGTTCCGGAGAGCCTGACCAGATATGAAGTGGACCTGAAACACAGCCATACGTATACGGACGACGGGGCATCTGGCACAACCGGCGAGGCGCTGGCGGATAAGATCGTCATCCGCCCGGGGCTGCAGACAGGCGATAAGGTTGTGCTGCTGCGGATTCAAGGCGGGCAGCAGTATCTTATTTTGGACAAGGTGGTGGTCGGATGATCCCAACCGGTAGCAGTTTGAAAACGGCACAGGTACAGGCCGTACAGCAGCCGTCCCGGACGTGGCACCTTGATTTCGATCGGGGCCGTGTGTCGGGGATGGTCGATGAGCTCGATGCAGTCCGGCAGGCGGTCTTTAAAATCTTGCAGACGGAGCGCTTTCGCTATCTGATCTACAGTTTCAATTACGGCCACGAGTTGGACGGCATGGTCGGCGTCAGCCCGTTGTTCGTTCAGTCCGAGGCTGCGCGGATCATCCGGGAAGCGCTCATGACGGACGATCGTATTCGGGGCGTGGAGAACGTGAGCGTCGAGATTAACGGGGATGCAATGCTGATCAACTTTACGGTTATATCGGTCTTCGGTAGCTTCCAAGATTCACAGGAGGTGATCAGATAGTGTACGAGTCGCAGAACGAACAAACGATCCTTAACCGGATGCTTGCTCGGGTACCGGATAACGTAGACAAGCGCCCCGGTTCGGTTATCTATGATGCGCTTGCGCCGGCCGCTGCCGAGCTGGCACAGATGTACGTCGAGCTGGACCTGAACTACAATATTTCGTTTGCGGATACGGCATCCGGCGAATACTTGGCCCGGCGCACCGCGGAGTTTGGCGTCACCCGCGAGCCCGCAACCAAAGCCCGCCGCAAAGGGCAGTTTTACAATGCGGCAAATGCGCCATTCGACATCCCTATCGGCAGCCGGTTCAGCATCGAGAACCTAAATTATATCGCGATCAACAAAATCAGTACCGGCGTCTTCACCATGGAGTGCGAACAGGTTGGGATCGTTGGGAATCAGAAATTCGGCGCCATGTTGCCGATCGATTATATTGCCGGACTTTCCCGCGCAGAGCTGACCGACGTTCTGGTGCCAGGAGAGGATGCGGAATCCGATGACGCACTGCGGGTTCGCTATTACGAGGAGGTTAACCGGCCGGCATTCGGTGGAAACGTGGCGGATTATAAGCAAAAGATCAACGCTATGTCGGGAGTCGGAGCGACGAAGATATTTCCCGTATGGCAGGGCGGCGGCACGGCCAAGGGAACCATCATTGCATCAGATTGGACCGTACCATCCTCACAGCTTGTCAGTGAGGTGCAAACGGCCGTCGATCCGACGGTTAATAGCGGGCTGGGGATCGGTACGGCGCCGATCGGTCATGTCGTCACGATCGCCGGCGTGCAGGGCGTGACGATCAACGTCGAAACGACGGTAACGCTCGCTTCCGGCACGGTGCTCGGGCAAGTCCAAACGCCAATCGAGGAAGCGATCGAAGCTTACCTTCTGACGTTGCGGCAGGATTGGGCGAACCAACCGCAGCTCGTTATCCGTATTGCCTTTATCGATGCCTCGATCCTAATGGTGCCCGGTATAGCGGACGTAAACGGTACCCAAATCAACGGGTCCACTGCGAACCTGACTTTGGGAGCCGAGCAGATCCCGGTGCTGGGGACGGTGACTGTCCATGCCTAAGCCGATCCTATCCTATTTGCCGGACTACTATCAGGACATACGGGATTTCGAGGAGTTGGCGGAAACCGAGGATGCCGAGCTGCTGTTGCTCGCCACGGCTGTTAATCAACTGCTGGACGATCAATTCGTGCTGACATCGGGCGCCGCGGCGGTCAAGCGCCGGGAGCAGATGTTGGAGATTCAGGCCGAACCTTCGGAAACGCTCGAATTTCGAAAGCGGCGAATCCTCAATCGTTACCAGACCAAGCCGCCTTTTACGATCCGATACCTGCAGCAGCAGCTCGACTTGCTGGTCGGTCCCGGTATGACCATTGTCTCCGTCGATTCGCAGAATTTTCTGCTGACGGTCACGGCCAATATCGAAAACGCTAGTGTATTTCGTGAGGTCGTATACACGGTCGAGCTGATTAAGCCGGCAAACATGGTCTATCAGCAAAATACTTCGCTGGGGAGCACGATCGGGCTCGAAGAGAGCATTTCAAAGCGAGGCATTACGTGGAATTACGCGCTGGGCAGCTGGCAGCTCGGACAGCTACCCTTTTCGACACTGGGGCCGGAGGAGGTCATCAAATGATAACGAGTACGTTTTTGCATGATGTGGCCGTTTACGTTGATGGCCACATCGATAAAGTCGTCCTCAATGGCTCGTATGAGATTACGGATTTTCAGGTCAAACAGGTAACGGACAGCACGCTTGCGCTGAATTACATGGTCCGTGTTGCAGACGTATCGTTAATTACTTTGATCGAGCTGAAAGACAGCAGCAACAACGTCAAAACGACCAACGCCGTCAACGTCCCGATCGCGTCCGATACGATGATGCTTCAGACAATCGAGGTAAAGGAGGTTTAACCCTTGGCAAAAACAAATTGGACAATGGGCGAGACAGTTCAGCCGGCGGATATGAATCAGATTGGTCAGGAGATCAATACGAATACGACGGCAATTCAAGCAGCCACGTCAGCGGCTACCGCAAACACACTCGTCCAGCGGGACGCGAGTGGTCGATTCAAGGCAGCTGCCCCTTCGGCGGCGGATGACGTTGCGCGGAAGGCCGAGATCGATTCGGTAGTGTCGGATGGGGTCAAAAAGTTCATAATGCTATCGGACGGTACAGACCTTAATACTGTAGTGACTTCCGGCTTTTATCGGCTATTAAGCATACACACGAACATGCCCGCCGGTGTCGCAAACGGGCAAATGATTGTGTCTAGAGGGGCCGATACGATAGTGCAATTGGCATTTTCGTATAACGGCCACGCATTCTACATGCGGCAGGGCTATCCACCGGAGGTTGGCGGCGCAGGATCGTGGGGGCCTTGGGTGCAGATGATCCATTCCGGAGGCGGACAGACGATCAACGGCGGGTTGATCCTAAATGGCGCACTGGAAAGTGACGGCAACATGTCAGTGAAAGGGCAGTCAGTCATCAATCAATTCATGAACCCGGCAGGAAGCATAAATTGGCACAATCCTGCCGGACAGATGATCCTTTCCGGAGACAATAACGGAGGGATTTATACTGAGAACAACACCTTGGACGACGGAAACGGGAATATGTCTATCGGCGGTCCGTATCTCATAGCGGCCAGCACCACCTCGGATTTCAATATCCGACCAGCAGCGGGAAGGAATATCGGATTCACGAATAACGCCGCGAATCAATGGCTGCTACGCGTTGATGAATCGACATACGCGGTGTCTACTCTTAACAACATCTTGGACAATGGATCGGGCCTAGCTTCCTTCGTACAGGTACAAGTCGGCAACACTACCGCACCGATTATTGAGATGTATGAATGGGACAGCGACAAGAAATATTACATTGTCGCTGATGGCGGGTCGTTCTCGATACGCGAGAATTCGACGGGGAGTAACTCATCGCTTTTAATATCCCCCGGATTCGTAGTGCGCACCAATAACAACATCTTGGACAATGGTAGCGGCGTCGCATCATTCCACGACATGAAAATCACCGCACCCACCGACCAAAATACCGGATGGGCACATGGTATGCGGTTCACGGACCGGCCCGGAAGTACAACATACGGAAGCGTCGGTATGTTTGGCACAAGTTCCGGGGGCAGCACAACCATAAATAGCATATACATCGGTCATGGAGCAACTCCATACGAAGGCGGTTCTGCCGGTATTATAATCGAGCCTACCGGAAAAGTAGTGACAAAGAACAACGTCTTAGATAGCGGTGCCGGAAATATGAGCATTGCTGGTAAGATCCGTCTTGTAGCCGGTTCCGATCCAAATCACGCCCTTGGATTTTATGACTCATTTGATGGGGTGGCTGTAGCCGGACCTGTTCTCCATGGATATGACGGCGGGGCATTGGGAAGCTACAGGGAAGGAGAGGCAACGAGGTATGCATTATTGTGGCGCTTCGACGGCAGGGTTAACACTAAGAACAATGTTTTGGACGACGGCAACGGAAATATGTATGTCAATGGACTTATTAAGCCAACTACCGCAGGGGGGACAATTGGATTTACCAATTACGCAGGGAACCATTGGGGGTTGCGTGTTCAGGACGGAGGAGTGCCGTCCACACATACTGCCAACAACGTCTTGGATGACGGGGCTGGAAATACCTCAATTGCTGGACATATAACTTTAACAGGTGGAGGTGGTGCCATAAACTTCGGTTCCGGCGGACAGATGGGTGATGACACAAATGCAACGTTCATAAAGGTGAACGGAGACCAATTTAACATCATCAACGAAGCCAACACCGCCTACATCCTTCGGGCCTCTCCAACCTCGTTCCAGTGGAATGGGCTTGATGTTATTAACAGCGGTGGTGGGCAGACAATCGGCGGCTCATTAACAATCAATAGCGATCTAGGTATAGGGGGCCATTTATTCCCAAACACAACCACAGGTACAATCGCAAGCAATGCCGCTGGTGTTAACAACCTAGAAGTGCGGTCTGCTGCTGGCGGTGGTGATGCTGCGTTCATGACTTTCCATCGCCAAGGTTCACACGCTGTTCATTTTGGGCTGGATACGGACAACCAACTCAAGGTAGGCGGCTGGAGCGTGGGCGGAAATGCATACCAGATATGGCATGCCGGGAACCAAGGCAATTCGGACTCCCTACTCACATCTTCAAAGAGTGTTGTCGGAGCAATCAATGAGCTTTTTACGTCTGCCAGTAACGGTAAGTCGGCGGTCGCTACCGCGATTACTGGCATGGGACAGGCGGCAAGCGGTAGCGACACATATGCACAACTGGCAAGTAAGATATCGGCTATATCGACCGATGCCAATGCAACCACTGGCCAAGTGCTATCCGGTCAAACGTTCTATAGTAGTGGCCTAAAGACGGGCACGATGCCGAATCGAGGCGCGCCGACGCTGACAGCAGGACAAAGCATTCCGTCTGGTTATTATAGCGGCGGGTCGGTAGCAGAATCTCAGTACTCAGGAATAGCAACTCCATCAGGCGGGATGATTTCGGTCTCTGGATTACCGTTCACCCCAAGCTACGTATATATAAACCAAGCTTACTCGTCAGGCGATTTCTATCAAGAGCAATATACTGGCTTCCCCGGCGGCATACTGTTACGTGTCCGAACGACAATCAACTCCACGAACAATACTGCGTCCGCATTCATGGATTCAACGCCATTTGTGGTCGTAACCGGCAACAGCTTCACGTGTAGGGTAAGTCAAACAACTAGTGTTAACTACACTGTTTATCGTTAATGGTGCGCGGAAGGCAACCGAATGGTACCAACTCGGTGAGTATTGTAAGCGAGCGAACTGGGACCCTTTACAGATGGGTCCCGTTGTCTTATACGGGGGTGCTACTAGATAAGCCAACCCTGTTCAAAACGTTATTGAGATTACACATGCCCCGATCGGGGCTATTTTTATGCCCCCACATGGGCGGATGGGAGAAGAATATGGAGCAAACAGGTAAAGTGGTTTCGGCGGTGGCCGGGGGCATCTTGCTTCCGGTTTTCGAGTTTTTGTATGGGGAGGGGACGGCGGTCGTATCAATCATGGGGGCATTGGCATTTTTCATCTTACTGGATTGGATGAGCGGATCGAGTGCGGCCCGGAAGGACGCCTCCTACTCGTCCAAGTATGGCATAGACGGAGTCATCCGGACGTTTTTTATGGTGCTGCTGCCTGCTGGCGGGCATTTGTTGGACAAGGCCGTCGGTTTACCTGGTATCCTGTTCGGCATCTTCGCCGTCGGCCTGATCTACCATACCTTGCGAAGCATGACGGCCAACGCGGTCCGGGCGGGTTGGGCCGAATGGCTGCCCATATCCATCCTCGAAAAAGTGATCGAGTGGGTCGGTAGCGAAATGGAATCGAAGGTGAACCGCGCGCTTCAGCGCAAGGCAGAAAGGGGAGCTGGCAACGATGCAAAGCCGCAATGAGCAAAACATCCGGATCATCGACGTATCCAAGTGGCAAGGCGTTATCGATTGGGCGGCCGTCGCGGCCAGCGGCGTCAAGGGCGTCATGATTAAGGCAACGGAGGGGATCGGGTATACCGATCCTCTTTTTCGTAGCCATTACGCCGGCGCAACCGATGCGGGCTTGGCCGTTGGGTTTTATCACTATTGCCATCCTGAAACGCCCAACACGGCCGCTCGAGAGGCCGAGGATTTTCTGGCTGCTGTGACCGGGCTCCCGGTGACGCTTCCGTATGCGCTGGATGTCGAAGGGGAGGCGGCGGACCTCGGACCGTCTCGTTTGACCGACTGGTGCCATGGATGGCTGGAGACGGTCGAACAGCGCTCAGGCCATAGGGTAATGATTTACTCTGGCGCGTCATTTGCACGTTCGTACCTGGGCAGCAAGCTTGCCCGCTGGCCGCTGTGGGTCGCGCATTACAAAGTCAATCAGCCGATGGCAAACGGGACATGGGATCGATGGGCGATGTTTCAATACAGCGAGTCTGGGAGGGTGGGCGGCATCGCCGGAAATGTCGACTTGAACGAAATGGATTTGGCCTATTGGGAGAAGCTGCACGGTACAACGGAGACTGCAAAATTAAAGGGGGACGACACAATGCAGCTGGAACAGTGGCAATGGAAGATGCTCGGCGACTCGCTGGACGGGCTTTATCGCAAAGGGTTGTTGGGCGATTACGTATGGGCAGAAAAGGCGTATAAAGGCGAGCTGATGCAGACGGAGCTTGCTTGGCTGAATACAGTCGTGTTCGCGCGGGAGAAAGGTGTCAAAATGTAGTTTTTGTAACTGGTATGTAGATATTAGTTGTGATATTCTAATAAAAAACAAGAACGTACGTTCCGAGGAATGTATGTTCTTGTTGCCAAACATTCCATAATCAGGGATTATAGAACTAGTTTTTGTCGAAATTTACCTGATTATAGGAGTGAACAAAATGGCAAGAAGATTCCATTATTATAATGTTTTTATTACTCATAACAGTTCTGCAACTAGATTATATTTTACGGATTTCCTAGATAAAATAAAATCCATAAATTGGCAAAACCGCATAAGAAAAATTAATTATCATCCTACAGCTTTATTCGATTTAACTGTTCCCAATCAAGATCAAATGTGTAGAATTGCATCCATAGGGAAGTATAGGCAGCAAATAAAGCCATATATAGGTGACATAAACTCTGATAAGGCACAAATGATACAAAATGATATTATTGAAATGGTTACCTTTGTAGCCGCGCCGCTACAAAGGACGGTTTTATTTGAATACAATTTTTATGGTAGTAAGGTAAAGGATATTGAGGAGTATTTCAATTCATTTTTTTCTGTGAATGACCCCCGGAACAACTGGCAAGTCGTATTTCTACCAATTGATTCAAATAGGAGTATAGCTGATATAAAAGCGTCGAATGACATTAAAGAACTCAGTATAAAAATAAATGCAGGAAATAACACATTTACTCAATTATTAGAACGTTCTCAAGCCCCAAATCAAAAGAATTCTCTTTTCGGTACACTAATGAGCACATCAAATTTAATAAAACAAGAAACAGATGCCCCGGTTATTGATATTTCTTTCGGAAAGGGGAGAAAAAGAAAAATAAATCTCGATACTAAAGAAATATTGGGCTTAATTGAACTCTTGGACATAGATAATAATGAATCTGTCCAATCTTGCAAGGTTACTTTTAGAAACAGTACTACTGGTAAAAACGAAACTCTCGAGCTTAAGAATGTCGGCATTTTGAACGATGTAGTCCTTGAAGGGGATAATGGAAACCATGGATGGGAATTTATAGGGGATAAAATTCTTGAGAAATACATTTCTAAAAATCGACCCCGCAGTAATGAATTTGCTGGAAGAGGAATAAAATTCATTGATTCGGAATTGCCAAGATTGAACACTGTACCTCGAGAAAGGTATTCTGTACCAGTGCAATCTGGCCGTCGAACAGATCTTGAAGGTGACCCTGCATAAAATCTATATGACAAGGGTTGTGAAATTTATATGAAAAGGGATGAATTTCTCGATAAAATAGGCTGGTTTATTGAAAAGGTACTGATTATCCTAGTGTGTGTAACGTACTCAATTGTATTTTTGTATAATAGGATAGCATCAGTAATAAGTGCTAAGCTTTCTATAAGCCAGATCGATTATTTCTTGCTTCAAAAATATGATCAATTGATAACTCCTAATATCGGGACCATTACAACAATTGCATCTGTATTTGTAGGAATTTATGTAACTGTGTTATCTGTATTGGGGAGTATCAAGGCAAATTCGTTAGTAGCACTTTTAACTGGGAATGACTTAAGTAAATTAATAAAATATATTCGTACTGCGTTGATCTCATCTTTTTTAATTATTTTTTACTCATTATTTGTGGCAGTATTACCAAGCAAGTTTACTCAGGCATTTTTTTTCTTCCTTCTGCTTTTTTATATGCTACTAACAGCATTTAGATTTGGAATCAATATCCTAGTAGTATATAGTCACGATTTACAAAAGTTAATGCATAACTTAGAAGATGAAAAGCAGGAAAAAGAGCGAATGACTCATGTAATGTACCAGCTCGAAAAATATTTACATGAAAAAGAAGTAGAAGGATTAAGAGAGCGTTCAACAAAAGCAGCATCAAAAGTTGACATGCATACTAAGAGTGAGGAATGATATGACCATAATGTTGCTGGAGTAGTTATCATATGTTGAAACCCACAAACACAGGGCTCCTTAGGAGTCCTATTTTCGTCCAGTTCCGGATCTTTACTTTCGCATGAAGTAACGGCTGTACATAAACGTTATTTCGGTCCTCGCCTGTCACATACGGCTGCACAGCCCCATAAAACGCCTTCCGCTGCGGCGCCGTCACGCCCAATTCCACAACCCCGACCGGTTTGATCCGCTCGCCCTCATGCACGCCAACAAGCCATCCGAACCCGTCCTTCCGCCAGCCGGTCAGCACGACATCGACGTACGTCCAGTTTATAATCTTCAACCAGCTTGGACTTTTCTGGTCGCTCACGTAAATGGATTCCTTCCTCTTAGCAACAATACCCTCCATCTGCCGCGAGACGATCTCCTGATACAGCCGTTCGCCCTCACGTTCAATGAAGGGCACGACGCTGATTCGAGGATTGCCAAAATCGATACCCGCAAGCAGTTCCTTACGCTTCATCAGTGGCCATCCGCGCAAGTCTTCGCCCTTGTACCGCAAGATGTCAAATACCATATAATTCACCGGCAGCGAAGCGCTCAATCTCAATATCTTATCTGACTTTTTTGCCAAGAAGCGTTCCATGATCGATTCGAAGTCGATCAGCCCACTGTCACGATCCACGCAAGCGACTTCGCCATCCAGCAGGATATCGTCCTGGGCGATGTCGTACAGCTCGGGGTATTGTCTGGTGCATTCGTTGTTATGGCGCGTGTACAAGCGAGTCGGGCCGTTTTGGCGCGACAAAAGAAGCCGATGACCGTCGATCTTCGGCTCGAATATATGGTCAGGACTGTCAAATGCGGATTTCGCTGTCTCAAGCAGCATTGGAGAAATGAACATAGTAATCACCTATGATCAATTGTAGCAATGCTTTCGGGATATTTTGAGCGGTAAGTATTGGAACACGAATCCGCTCGGTTTAAGCTGGCGGGGCTATATTAAACTATCGCACCGTTAGTTGAATCTAATCTTCTTTTGCAGGCTTTTTTAACGTTGAAACCTAGCAATAGCACCACATAGGAAACTAGTGTTGAGAATGTTATTTCCGTTTATGCCTTGTTTTTCTAGGGGGCAATGAAAAATCATTTCTTTCTGCGAGGTTACTCGCATGGAAATCGGCATCGTCCAAATTGTTTTTCGAATACTCCCTAGCTATTTGTCCATTGATTACAGTAATTTTTTGGTTTTTGTAATCATACACAACAATACTATCAGTTTCACAGGCAACCTTTCGCTGTTCTTGAACTGCTCTCATAAAATTCTCTGTTTCTGATCTTTGAAGTTCAGTTTTTTTGCGTAATACTTCTACTCCAATGTATTTTGTAAAATCCCATGTGACGTTGCTCCCAACATGACCCCAAAAGTCTGATAACTGATTACCAATAAAACTGCAAATATTAACTACCTGATCCAAGACAACGGGGTCGCCCAAGAATTCAAAAATGTAGGAACCTCGACTTGTCCGTTCAAACTGTAGATCATAAGGCGAGTCTAAATATTCTTGAATTATTTTGTACATAACTGCGGTCTGGGAGATTACAATTCCGACCTGTTCAGCAGTTAGTTTTGATGATGAGTAATTTACGGTAAACTTTATTAGTTCTCTCTCGGTGTATTCGTAATTATCCATTGAATCATTCCTTTTCTAAATATTGTCTTAATCATATTTTAGGAGGGCTGGTTAATAAATTCAATAACTACGAAACCTAAACTCCCGAATCCTAACATATTGTCTGAACTCTTCTGCCTGTTGGCTCAATCATTTGTAATAAAAAGAAGTATCCCCCACCCACTATGTCGAAGGTGAAGGATTTGGCTCTTGCAATGACGAATCTATCTTGTAGAGGTGATTCCGCTGAAACAGATTAAGTCTAACATTGAACTCCATACAGCCGCAATCGATGAACGGTCCGTCGTCGTATTTCTGAGCAATGAATTGATCGGAAGCGGTGTTATCGAAGAAGTAACGGAACGGGCCGTTAAAGATAAGGGGTGAATACTATCCTCGTGCAGCTTGTACGTTTCTTCTTACGGAAGACTAAAAGACGGTTACCCAACGCGGGCGACCGTCTTTCCTCTTTTCTTTCCCCTAAAATCCTTTCCCAAAATATCTCAATCATTCGACCTGATTCTACAATTTCTGAGACTTTATGTTTAGACAATTGTAATACTTTTCCTATATTATGGTTGAGTCTATGATAAATACATAAATATAGGAGGAATTATGAAGAAGCTGAAGCAATTACTTTTGATGATCATGATGGTTGTATTAGTGGTTCCGATGTTCTCGGTGTCAGCGGTAGCGAATACAACTGGTGTATGGACGCAAATAAATTCCTCAATGCCGAATCCAGGGGCTTTTAATCAAGCAGTTGAAGTGAATGGTGAGGTATATGTATTTGGTGGGCAAAATGGGAGCACTAGATTAAGAAATATTAACAAATACAGTCCGGTTACAAATACATGGACCCAGTTGGGAAATATGCCAACTACAAGAGTTGCATTTGGTGCTGCGAAATTAAATGAGAAAATATATATTTTCGGTGGTCAAACTAGCTCATCAACTACTACAAACAATATTGATGAATACGACATAGCAACGGGAACATGGACAACTAAGGCACAATTTCCCAACAATATAGATGGTCTAACTGCGGTAACGTTTAATAATAAGATATACATTTTCGGTGGGCGGGATCCAGGTGTACAATCTTCAAAAATATTTGAGTACGATCCTATAGCGAATATTTTGGTTCAAAAACAAAGTACAATGCCTGTAGGTAGGCTTAACCTCAGTGCAACAGTAATCGGCGAAAAGATATATCTCTTTGGAGGGCAGAAGTCAACACCCGGATTGATAGGAAGAATAGACATATACGATCCAGTAAATGATACGTGGGAAACAAGTGGGGTTTCAACGACTCCGAAGCAATATGCACAAGTATTGACGTATAATAATAAGGCTTACTTTATTGGAGGCGCAGACAATTCCTTGAACGTAATGAATTCAGTGGAAGAATATGATCCACTAAGTGATACGCTAACTTCTATTAGTGGACTAAATGTAGCTCGATATGCATTTACGGCTGCAGTAATAGGCAATAACATGTATGCAATAGGAGGTGGTAATGCAACCACTTCGCTTAATTCTGTTGAAGTATACTCAGTTCAAATACCAGTCGTAAATGCACCAACTAATTTAACCGCAGTCGGTGGAAACGCCCAAGTCACACTGAACTGGTCGGCAGTCACTGGAGCGACTGGCTATAACGTGAAACGCTCCACAACTCCGGGAGGCCCATACACGACCGTCGCATCGAACGTATACGGTACGACTTACACCGACACAACAGTTGTTAATGGCACGACCTATTACTATGTCGTCACAGCGGTCAGTGCGGGCGGAGAAAGCGGCAATTCGAACGAAGATTCAGCAACGCCACAGGCACCGACAGCATCTAATCGTGTGTTACTCGTTATCACCTTGGTCAGCGGGCTTGAAAAGGAATACAATCTTTCCGCCTCCGAGCTGAGCGCATACCTTGCTTGGTACAACGGCCGGGCAGCCGGCACAGGTCCGGAAGTGTACACGATCAGCAAGAACTTTAATCTGGCGAACTTGATCACCCGTAAGGATTACATTGCATTCAGTAAGATCGAAACGTTTGAGGTAAATGAATATAGCAGTAATTAATGAGTATCCCCCGCTGGCTTCGGCTGGCTGGGGATTTTTGTATAAGAAAATGGGGGCGTCCAAGCCCAATCAAGCCTCCGTGTGCTTACATACAATAACAAATACAGCGGGGAGGGAGGTCATGCTGCGCCGGAGGCTACGGGGTTTCACTCTACCGGCATAAACATGACCCTCATTCCTTGCTGTTCTATATGCCGCGAGGAGTTGTCGGGAGCCCCTCCAAGCGATATTGGTCGAGGAACTTCCTCTCCTCGATCTTTTTTATTTACGGTAAAAAAAGAACCAGTCAAATGACTGACTAGCACAACTGTATCCATCGCAGGGACCCAAACCTATACTATTCCGAGAGCTTGGTCTTTGTTCCTCCCCGATTCTTCAATCCTTGAAACGCCGGAGAAAAGCCCGGATTGTATAACTATTATTTAGATTCAGCTTTTTCAAAATAAACGATTTCGCATATCCGAATATGGTGCTTCTTTCCTTGAACTACAAGAGCTACATGATCAATGAAAACTTCGTCCAGAGTGCCCACCAATTTTCCAACAGTTGTCGTTATGGAAACCATCAGCCCTTTGTGTTGTGTTAAATGCTCAATAAATTTTGGTTCCACTGATGTCGTATACATAACATTTTTCGGCAGTACCGGCTCTTCTTTACGCTGCACATCTTCACTTCGATAATGCAACTGATTAGGATTAAGTGCGTAAGTTTGAGGATAGGCATAATACATCGGTCTGTTCATGAAATTGGTTGCTCCTTTGTCATATGTGATAAAACACTTCTCCCATGGTATGACAGGTGCCTACCACATGTGACAAACACAGGGGCTGTATTTTCAGAACGGTTAGGGCAAGATATTTTTGCAAAGTAACTACGTTTATTAACAAGATAAGGGGGTGAGATGAGTGGCTAAAAAAAACGACCGCAATCGAAATGATGGCTATGACCGTAACACGAACGATACGGCCGGGGTTGACACTGGAGAAGCTGTAGGAACCGTGGGTGGTGGTGTCGTCGGCGCTGCCGTGGGTTCTGCTCTGGGTCCTATTGGCACAGTTGTGGGTGGCATCGTAGGAGGAGCGTTAGACAACAAGGTAGGCGAAGGTGCTAATGATAACGAGGGCACCACGGACTGAACATAAGCACATAGTAGCAACCCCCGTAATAGCTACGGGGGTCTTAATTATTTACCGTCGATCAGTAAATCCAAACCACTCGTCATATACAACACAATAAGCCGTATGCAGCGACCGCAGCTCGCCGATCAGCTGCGCGTCCGGACGATCCTCGTCGGCCAGTATCTCGCCAGCCTGCTGGACGTATAGCTCGCGCATCGCGATCGGGTCCATTCTACTGCGGAACAATCCCATATAACACATCCCGTCTCCTGGCAAGCGACAACCTCCTCCAGCCGTTTATTTATAAAATTGATTATGTTAAGATTGGGAGGAGGGGAGGCCCTAATCTCCCCTCCAATTAAATTACTTCTTGTTGCGGCGGCGTTGCTTCTCGACCTGTATTTTCATATACAGCTCGTAGGCAAGCCGCTCTTTCTCTGTCAGCCCGAATCGTTCGTCGATTTGGGCTATTTCGGTTTCACACTCGGCTTTGGTAATTCGGCCGAGCGCTCGGCGGTTTTGTTGGTAGCGGACCAGATGTTCTCGCTTTTCCAACTTTTCAATGATTCTCATTGTTTCGCGCTCCATATTTGTTGTTCACCTCCTCTCTACATTTCTAATTATATACGAAATACGTTATATTGACAACGAATTTCGTAACATAAATAACTATTATCGTTGATATTGTTTCGAATATCGTATATATTATAGGTGAGGTGGTTAAGATGATGCGGCTCAAGTTGGATTCGTTATTATACGAAAAGCGGTTAAGTGCAAATCAGTTGTCTAAGATGACGGGGATTCGTTACCCTACGATTTTGGACATGGAAAAAAACGAATCAAAGGCGTGGTCGCCCGAGAATTTGAACAAGATCATGATCGCGCTGGAACTTGAAGATATTAGCGAATTAATCGAATACGTGAAGGAGGATGGGGGAAATGAGGAGTCGGCCCAGTAAGCTGCGCCGGTCTGGAATGTGTGATTATATCCGGGAGGGTAATATGCTGATTCCTGTGTGCTTACTGGCACATGAGGAATACATGCGCTTCATCGATGCATACGCGAAAGGCGATATAAAAATCATTTCGTTGCGATGAGTGCCGTGAAAAGAAAAGGAGCGAGAGGGCTAACCTCATTGCTCCTTTTTTTCCTGTTTTTAACCGTTGTATAATTCTTATTTGTTCGCATATAATAAGAACAATTGTTCTCATTTTGTTCGTACAATGGAGGCGATCAGATGAATTTGAAAAAGTACATCGGCCAAACCATCGTCATCATTTATCAAGGATCGGGAGACAAGTTTACCAAGCGGCGGGTGCAGATTCGGGCTGTGGGACCAAAGTATGTTAAAGCCTATTGCCACGATAGCAATGCGCCCCGCACGTTTCGTCTGGACGGCATACTGGCCGTGGAGCCGGATCGGAGGGCGGTCTGATGCTGGAGGATACCCAACGTAAAATCCTGCGGGTGCTTTATCACCTGTATCAGCAACAATGGGTGCGGCCGGATATCGACCGGGTGAGCCATTTTTCCCAGCGTTCGGTCGATCGCGTCCGTGAGGCGATCAAGGAGCTGCGAACTGCCGGATATGTCGAGATCGCGGAAGGGAAGATGCGCATTTTGATCCCGGGAGATCCCGAACTAGAAAAGCCTCGAACGGTTGAACCGCCTAAGTCAGCTTATAGCACAGCGGGCTGGTTCGATTGAAAAAGCTGACAGGGAACGGCATGTGGGAGTCGTCAAGGATGATGCTGCCGGAGCATAGGGTTCAGATCGTTCAACACAATGAAGAAAGCGAGATGGACAAATATATGGCAAAGCATAAGGCAAAGCGTCCGACGCGGGATGAATTCGAGTTGGAAGAATTGGGCAACCAACTCACCGAAGCCAAGAACGAGGAAATGCTTGTCTCCTTATCCGTTTGGGGAGAATCTGATCCGGTTGTCGGCCGGATCGTGGACCTGGTAGCCCGTACGAGAGTGGTACATGTTGAAAGGCATGGAGCGGTCACCAAGGTGCCTTTTTTGGATATAATGAAAGTCAACTCTGCACAGTAAGTATAGAAAACCTCCCGATTGTGATTGTGCTGGGAGGTTTTTCTATTTCGTGGGGAGGATAATCATCCGATATGTTAAAGTGCCCCGACCAGCTTTACTCTGGCGGGGCTTCCCACAGTTTACCCACACTAACACTGAAAAACATCGGAAAACATTGAACATCAATGAATATCTGAAAATCATCAGAGAGCTTGATGTAACTAGGTTTTGAGTATCTTTGAATATCATTGTCACTTAATAGCAAATAATCATACATTTCTTCCGGAAGGAAAAGGACGGGAAAATCGGTCCTTCCAAGCCTCTCCGCACTTATTTGGAGAAGCAGGGCATTATTGTCGTCATTCATCAATAAGCGATTTGAAGGAGGGGGGCCGCTATGTGGAAGTCAAGGGCGGGATCGGTTTCCGTTGCGCTTGTGCTGTTGATCGCGCCGCTGTTCACCTTTCACGCGACACTGATCGACGCGGCCAGAGTCAAAATGGGGGAACGCCAGGCAGAGACGGCGACGAAAGCGGCGCTCCGTTCCGTTTTATCCGCGTACGATCCGACTTTGCGCGGATACGGTTTATTCGGAGTCGGCAACAGCCCCGAAGCGAGCGCCGAGCTTTTCTCGCGGGTATTTAAAGAAAACCTTGGCTCGAGCGGGAACGGCGCTTTCAGTCTGATCGAGCCGAGTCCCGTATCGGAATCGCTCAAGCCGGTGTATACGCTCGGTAACCAATCCGTTTTTCAACGTCAGATTCTGGAGGAAATGAAATACCGCGCACCGTTGGAATTTGCCTTGAGCGTCACCGACAAGCTGACCAAACGTTCAGGCACGGCTTCCATGCTGTCGGGTGTCTCCCGGTTCACGGTCCAGGCGGAACATATAGAGCGTCTCATGTCGGAAAGGGACGAGATATTGGATACGGCATGGACGACTTCGCAACAGATGGTCGAAAAGGCTTCGATTTTCCGGAGCTATTATGCCAAGAAGCTGGGGCGGCTGAACGAGTTGTGCCAATTGATCGGACTGAGGAACGCCGAGGAGCTTACTCGCTCCATCTCATCGCTCAGAGGCCAGGCCGATTCGCTCAGAAGCGCGATTGCCGAAAGGCAGGCGGGCTTGGCGAATCTGCTCCGGGCCGGTGTCCAAGCGGCGGAACAAATCGCCGCCATCCAGCAATCGATCGTCCAGCTGGAGCAAAGCTGGAGCGAGCTGAACCGGCAAATCGCGGAGCTGGACAAAATATTGCAATACATTGCCGAATACACGCTGCTTATGAATACGACGAAGCTGGAGGCGGCACGGGACCAAGCGGCGACGACCGCAATGACGCAAAGCGTCATGGAGATGCTGGACCGCGCAAAAGCGTTGGATGACCGTATCCGGGAGGAAATCGGTTCGCTTCCGGCGGACTCCAATATTGCTCCGGATGCATTAGACGCCGCCGTCATGCCGGATTCGTACTACATGAAATACAAAACCGGCATCGGCGGTATCGGCGCGCTTTTTAACGGGTTCGAAACGGCTATTGCCGCGACGACGTTATTCACGGGCGATAACAAATTCGATTCGGTCCGTATGGCGTCGTTGACGGCCTCCAACGATGCGTATGCGCAAAGAGCCGCTCAATTCGCCGGCGAACAGCGTCTGGAGGAGGTGAAACGGTCCGCGGACGAACAAAATATCGCGAGGAGAAAAAAGGAGGAACGCAATCGATTTAGTAATATTTGGGATCAGGCGCGCAAAATTTGGGCGGAATGCGGAGAGGGCTCGTCGGAAGCCTACAGGCTGCTTGAAGTCGGGGATTCTGCCTCCGGCACAATATCGCTTTACCGGAAATACGCGGATTACAACCGTCTGGCTGTCGAAGCGGCTTCCTCCGTCCCGGAGATGGGGGATGCGGATGCAGCTTTGAAGCGCACGACCGGCATGATCGACAAGCTTCTCGAAGGCATTGCCTCCGCAGCCGGACAGTTTCGCAACGAGCTGTATTTTAACGAGTACGCCTTGACCAAGTTCAATTATCGGACGTACGGAAAAGAGACGGGACCCGATGGCCAATTGAAGCCGGACTACGAAGGCTCGGAACGGGGCGGCCACGACCTTCAAGGGCAGGAGGCGGAATATTTGCTGTACGGGCTTAATTCTTGCTTGAAAAATCAATCCGCGGCTTATGGGGAAATGTATGCGATCCGCTTGGCCGTTCGAACGGCAGAAGCGCTCATGTCACCCGAAGCGAAATTGGCGTCGGCGGGCAATCCGGTCGTCTTGCTCTTGTGGTCGCTGGCGGAAGGTGCTGCCAAAGCGTTCGCGGATATGACGAAGCTCGTCAACGGGGAGGAAGTGCCGATCTCGACCAAAGCGCCGGATACGCTGACGATGAATTATAAAGACTATTTGCGGCTATTTTTGCTGCTCCATACGAAGTCCGGGCCGATGACGGCCCGCATGCAGAGCTTGATCGATTTGAATACAGGAAGGGACCTGAGAGAAACCGCCGTCTACATGCAGGCGCGGACCGAAACGCAGGTGCGTCTATGGTTTATCCCGTACACGCTGGCCGCATTCGGCTACCCGGTCGAAGGCAATCGGGCGAACGTATCGAAAACGGCCTCTTTGTCATACTGAGAAAATCGATGCCCGCCATTGCCATGGAGTGGAGAGGGGGAGTTGACGTTAGTCGGAAGTTGAAATTCGCTCGAGACGAGCGGGGAAGCGTCAGCTTGGAAGCGACGCTCGCGCTTCCATTTTTCCTTGCATTCGTGTTGGCGCTTATTTGCTTGGTCAAGCTGACGATAGCGGATATGGCGCTGCAAAACGCCGTCTCGGAAACGGTCAAGCAAATGGCGGCCAATGCCTACCCGGTCGGGCTGATGGCCGAGGAAGCGCTTCAAGCGTATTCGCAGAGCAGAGTCGGTGTCGTGGCGGACGAGTGGCTCGCGAAAATCCGTACGGCCCGCGACAAGCTCGTCCAGGGCGAGCAGTGGGTGGAAGACTACGAAGCCTTCATACCGGATGCGCTGGTAGGATGGGTCCAGTGGGAGCAGCAAAAGCGGGAGCAAGCCGAGCATATGGCAAAGGAGGAGCTCGATCAATTCGTTCGAGACCATATCGATCCGCTTGTTCGCGCCGCCTTCAAAGAAGCCGTTATGCATTACGCTGACGAGGAGGTCCTGAAAAAAGAAAGACTGGTCGTTTCCGAAGTCGTCTTGCCCGGGTTGGCGAGCACGGGCAGTCGGTTTGTCGGCATTACCGCCCAATATTCCGTCAAGCTGCCGATCCCATTCATAAACAAATCGATTACATTGCGAAAAAAAGCGTACGAGCGTATTTGGACTGGAGCATGACGAGCTTCAACTCGTCGGACGAAAAAATAAATATAATAGAAGGAAGGAGGGCGAAGTTGATAGTCGGCATATTGGTACTGCTGCTGTTGTTGTCTTTCTACCATGATTGCAAGGAAAATAAAATACCGAACCGGTACACATTGTCCGGTACGGCGATCGGAATCGTTTATCACGGTTGGATCGGAGGTTGGAACGGTCTGGCGGCAGCGCTGATCGGTTTTGCGGCCGGTTTCGGCCTGCTGCTCGCTCTTCACGTCATCGGAGCGGTCGGAGCGGGCGATGTCAAACTGTTCGGGGCTATCGGGGCTATTGCCGGCGGAACGTTCGTATTGAACGGAGCGATCAATTCGTTATTATTCGCCGCAGTTATCGGGGTTGCGATTGTGGCTTATCGAAAAGAGCTCGGGAAGCGTCTGAGCGCAACGGGCGCCTTGCTGTTTAATTTGTTGCTGCTCCGGGATGTATCGGGCGTGATCGGTTACAGACGCCATGCGGCGACGTTTCCGTTCATGTACGCCGTCTTGCCCGCAATGGCCTTCACTTTCACTTATTGCTCCCCCGTGGTCCATTAACAAGGAGGGAACGGATGGAACATTCCATATACGGATTTCATTATGACTATATCCGTCATCGTGGAACATGTCTGGTGCTGTCCAGAACGGACACGCTGCGTTATGAGCATTTCGAGCGGATCGAGCTCCGCATGATGGAGGCAAACGAAATACCCGGACTTTTGCCGCTTGAATCGGAGGAAATCGATCTTAACGTGAAGCTGCGTTACGAGATTACAGGCAAGAGGATGCTTTCGCAATGGATGAAGACGGGACGATTTACGCTTGAAGACTACTATCGATTTCTGCTGAAATGCGCAGGGACGATCGACGACAGCAAAACTTATATGCTGCGCGAGGACGGTTACTGGCTGCACGAGCACTTCATGTTCATAGACGGCGACTCGCCCGATGAGCCGATGCTGGTGTACGTTCCGATCCGAATCGCGGATGCCAAGCCTCCGGCTCGCGAGCAATTTAAGGAGTTGGCGCTGCGTCTGTCTGCCTGTATCGGCCGGATCGAAGGGAGCGGCTTCTCGTCGCTCTTATCCGCGTTGCACCGTGATACGTTCGAATTTCATGAGATACGTAAATTGCTTGGCACGTTGTTGAGTTCGGAGACGGCGAATGAATTTCGATCGGATCGCAACGAAAATCTAGTCAAGGAAGTTCCGACGGTATGGCAAGCGGCGTCAGAATCGGAGCCGGATATTCGTATGCAGGCTCCCTCATGGATCAACGCAGGTTCGGAGTATGGGGACAGCCGACAGGAGCAAGCCCCGGGGATACTAACGGCAGAAGCGAACGATTCTATCGATCCGGGACAACACGCTGCCCCGAATGAGAGAGAGCCTCCAACCGGGCGACAGCGTCTGCTGGGAGGGGCTGCCGCGGGGGCGGGGCTGCTCTTGCTGTGGAGCTTCTATCCGCCCGAAGCGGAAGAAGGGCTGCTAAGCATTTGGACGGGACTAACGTTATTGATGCTCGATGCGTTGTTCGTCTGGGTGATGCTCCGTCCGAATTGGCCGGGCAAGGGGAAGCTGCACGCTCTCGCACAAACGTATACCGCGATGGAGGAGCGGGAAATGACCGGTCTGACAAGCTATTTGTCCGTACCTGCTAAAAACCAACAGACGGCGGTATCTCGCGAAGCAGAGGTGTCTACGGAAGGAGTCTATGAAAGATCCACGGGTTTAAGGGCAGAGGCAGCTACTCCGCCTCGCAGGCAGGACGCTACGGTATTGCTTCGGCCTGAGGCGCTCGCAGCGGCGGGTCAACCGGCCGAACAGAAGGCCGCAGAGCGATTACCCGAGCTGGAGGCGCATAAAGGCGGAGCGGTCGAACGGATACGGCTGACACGGGACCGATTCGTTATCGGCAGGGAACAGGGTATGGTCGATTATACGGAGGAAACGGCTGGCGTTTCCAAGCTCCACCTTGAAATCGTACGCGAGCATACCGAATACTTCGCCAAAGATTTGGGGTCCAAAAACGGAACGCTTTGGAACAACGAGCCGATGGTGCCTTATAAATGGTATCCGCTGAAGGACGGCGCTTCCTTACAGGTCGTCAATACCCGCTTCGTCTTTCTATGGGATCATGCGGAGTGAAAGGAAGAAGGCATGTTTCTGTCGAAGAAATTCGACAATAACATGCCTTTCTGTGTCGCGATTCGCGATTCGTTATGCTGCCGCTATTACCGGTACTCCCGCGGAATTCTGCGGGCGACGCCGGTCCGGATCGCCGCTTCCACGACTTTGTCGCGAATCAGCTTCGATATTTTCTGATTAAAGACGCTCGGAATAATGTAGAGCTTGTTCCGCTCGTCGTCGGAAATAACCGATGCGATCGCTTCGGCTGCGGCGAGCTTCATCTCTTCGTTAATCGTTTCGGCCCGGCAATCGAGCGCGCCGCGGAACATGCCGGGGAAGCATAACACGTTATTGATCTGGTTCGGGTAGTCCGAACGTCCGGTTGCCACGACGGCGGCGATGTCCTCGATTTCCTCCGGGCTGATTTCGGGGTTCGGGTTGGCCATGGCGAAAACGATCGGGTTCTCGGCCATGCTCATGACGTCCTGTCGCTTCAACAGTCCGGCTGCGGACACCCCGATGAACACATCGGCACCGGCTATAACTTCCCGGAGCGAGCCCGCAACCTTGTTCGGGTTGCTATTCTCCGCGTACCAGTTCCACATTGGATTATCGTAAGTGCGATCCGAGACGATCGCGCCTTCCCGGTCGACGCCGATCAATTCCTTGACGCCGGCCGCGAGCAATATTTTGCTGCAGGCGATCCCGGCCGCCCCGATGCCGCATACGACCACTTTGATCGAATCGATCGATTTTCCGACGAGCTTGAGCGCGCTGATGAGTCCTGCATACAGCACGACCGCGGTACCGTGCTGATCGTCGTGGAATACCGGGATATCCAGCTCCTGCTTCAGCCGTTCTTCGATTTCGAAGCAGCGCGGGGACGATATATCTTCCAGATTGATGCCGCCGAACGCCGGGGCGATCGATTTGATCGTTCGAATAATTTCTTCCGTATCCTGCGTATCGAGACATATCGGAAACGCGTCGACATCGGCCAACTGCTTGAACAGCATCGCTTTCCCTTCCATGACCGGCATGGCGGCATATGGCCCGATGTTGCCGAGGCCGAGCACCGCGCTGCCGTCGGAAATGACGGCTACGGTATTTCGCTTGATCGTCAGCGAATACGCCTTCCTCTGTTCCTCGTGGATAGCCATGCACACCCGCGCTACATCCGGGGTATACACGCGGGATAAATCATCCCGGTTCTGGATCGGAACTTTGAGCTTCGTCTCGATTTTGCCCCCCAAATGAAGCAAAAACGTCCGATCGGATACGTTGACAAGGCTGACTCCGCTGAGCTGCTTCACTTTTTCTACGATTTTGGCCGTGTAAAGCGTGTCCGCCACATTGATGGTCAAATCCCGGATCGACAATTCCTGCTTCGTCTGGATGACGTCGATCGCGACGAGATCGCCGCCCTCGTCCGCTATGGCCGATACGATATCGCTGAAACGGATCTGCTTCGTATCGATTTCCAAACGCAATATCATGCTTTTGCCGGTAATCAACTGTTTGTTAGAATCGCTCACAATGGGGCCCCCTTAAAGGATATTATGAAAGCGTTGCCTCGTCCTTTGCATAATATTACACCAAAGCTCATAAAAAACCAATCTCAAACCAATATCGAACGAAGACGGGCAAATGCTTTGATATAGCGCCCATCTATGCTATACTAATGATTTGACGGCCAGAACCAATGAGGGGAATGTTGCTTCATGATCAGTACAAGTAATGTAACGCTGCGTTACGGAAAACGCGCCTTATTTGAAGACGTTAACATAAAGTTCACACCAGGAAATTGCTACGGTCTCATAGGCGCGAACGGTGCGGGCAAATCGACGTTTCTAAAAATTTTGTCCGGTGAAATCGAACCGAACAGCGGGGAAGTTTTCGTCACTCCGGGCGAACGGCTCGCCGTGCTCAAGCAGAACCATTTCGAATTCGACGAGCTCCAAGTACTGAAGACGGTCATCATGGGTCATCGGAAGCTCTTCACTATTATGGAAGAGAAAGACGCTCTGTATGCAAAACCCGATTTTTCCGAAGAGGACGGCATGCGGGCCGCCGAACTGGAAGGCGACTTCCAGGATCTGAACGGTTGGGAGGCGGAATCGGATGCGGCGTCGCTTTTGATCGGCCTCGGTATCGGTACCGACCTGCACGACAAGCAAATGAAAGAGCTGAGCGGGAACGAGAAGGTTCGCGTACTTCTTGCACAGGCGCTGTTCGGCAATCCGCAAAATTTGCTGCTCGATGAGCCTACGAACCATTTGGACATCGAATCGATCAATTGGCTCGTCAACTTTCTGGGACGCTTCGAGGGCACCGTCATCGTCGTATCCCATGACCGCCACTTCCTAAACGAAGTTTGCACGCATATCGCGGATATCGACTTCGGTAAAATCCAACTGTACGTAGGCAATTACGACTTCTGGTACGAGTCGAGCCAGTTGGCCATGAAGCTGATGCGCGACGCGAACAAAAAAGTAGAAGAGAAACGAAAAGAGCTGGAAACGTTTATCGCCCGATTCAGTGCCAACGCTTCTAAATCGAAGCAGGCGACATCGCGCAAAAAGACATTGGAGAAGCTGACGCTCGAAGACATCAAGCCGTCAAACCGGAAATATCCGTATATCAATTTTAAACCGGAGCGGGAAGCCGGCAAAAATATCGTTTCCGTAGATCGGCTTAGCAAGACGATCGATGGCGAGACGCTGCTGAACAATATTAGTTTTGTCGTCAACAAGGGAGACAAAATAGCGCTCGTAGGTCCGAACGGTTCGGCCAAATCGACCTTATTCCAAGTTCTTGCCGGGGAAACAGAGCCCGACAAGGGCGAATTCGTCTGGGGCGTCACGACAACGCAGGCTTATTTCCCGAAAGACAATGCATCCTACTTTGAAGGTGTAGATCTGAGCCTTGTAGATTGGCTCCGTCAATATTCCAAGGATCAGGACGAAACGTTCATCCGCGGCTTCCTCGGCCGTATGCTGTTCTCCGGGGAGGAATCGCTGAAGAAGGCGTCCGTCCTGTCCGGCGGCGAGAAGGTGCGCTGCATGCTGTCCAAAATGATGCTGAGCGGCGCCAACGTACTCATGCTCGACGAACCGACGAACCATCTCGATCTCGAGTCGATCACGGCGCTCAATAACGGTTTGATCGATACGGACGTTACGATGCTGTTCGTGTCGCATGACTGGCAGTTTATCCAGACGATCGCCAATCGGATCATCGAGATTACCCCGAACGGTTTGATCGACCGCCAGATGACGTACGAGGAATATTTAAGCAACGAAGACGTGAAGAGACTTCGCGAGACGATGTACGCTTAATACGCAGCGGGGGGACGGCATTCAGGTTCTCCCGCTTTTTAATGCTCCGATTGCCGCATACCTTTACCAAGAACCCCTATACGTCGGAAAAAAGGGTTGAGTCGCCAACATGTCGTATTATATTAGCTATAAAGGGAAAGCGTACGGACATCCGATGACAAGGGAAGAAGCATCCATGAAGATCATGCGTATGAGGTATACGTTCGTCGGACTGGAAATTGTACAGGAGAATGCTTCGATACAGAAGGAAGCGGTCATGGCGAGACGGCCGGGACGTCCGTTCAGAAGACAGGCAAAAACCTGATTCCGCGGGAGAGGACAGTTCTCCGGACCGGAATTCGCGAAACAGGAGGGAGCGCATGTTCGACCCGACGATTTACGAAAATTTGAAAGTCGTATTCGAAGGTGCGGTGTACGATCTCGATTTGGACGGACAAATCGTCGTCATTCACCGTTCCGACTGTATCGATCTTGCTGCCATGTCGAGAAGCTACGCCGTGCGGTACCGGATGAAGGATGGCCGATGCTCGGCGGAAATCCGCTTATCGGCCGGGCTCGTCGATTTGGCCGGCGAGAAGCTGGAGTGGCGGAATGCGCTTCCCGGCTGCAAGCTGGAAATCTTGTTTTCTCTCATGCTGCACAATCCGGTAACGGCCTGCAAAAACATTCAGGACATTTTGGAACAAATATGGGATCCGAATGCCGCGATCGTTCAGACGTTGTCTTACCGGTTCGGTGATGACGGCTCGCGCTGCAGCAATGAAATCGGCGTACATTTCGACCGGAAAATCGGAGAAGGGCAAGTCGACGATATTCCCGATCTGCTCGAGCATACGGTGCGCACGCTACGGCAGCTGGAACCCTACAACTTGGAGGAATGAACGATGCCCGAGCGGACGGAAGCGGAACTGAAGAAGCGGTCTGACGACGGCGGCGCGTTCGCCGTTTTTTTATATACGCCTTTGTGCGGTACTTGCAAAGTGTCGGCGCGTATGTTGGAAATTGTGCAGGTCATGCGCCCGCAGCTTTCCGTGGATCGTGCCAATGTGAATTTTTTGCCTCAATTGGTCAGACAATGGAAGGTGGAAAGCGTTCCGTGCTTGGTTCACATCGAACAAGGGACGGTTGTGCGCAAACTGTACGCGTTCGAATCCGTCGAGAACGTCGACCGCTTTCTCGAACCTTTATATGCAGACGAAAGGACGAATAACGATGAACCCGAATGAATCTTACGTGACCGTCGAGCATCGATCCGGTGCTTATATCGCGAAAGCGATCGAAAAGTCCCAGTCCCGTATCCTGGTTGAAATTGCAGCCGTAGTCCGGCATCCGCTGCAAGGAGATTTGCATCATCCTTACGAGGCGGACGTTCCGATGTTCCACGAACGGCGGGCCGCATCCAATCGCGAGAAAGTATGGGTGCCCGCTTCGTCCGTCGAAGCTTATGCAGGGGCTGTCCCTTCTTACGAGGAATCGCTTCGCCGCGCGTGGGAAGAAATGATTGCTTCTATGAGCCATATGGCGGTGGCGGATCAGTCCGACGAGGTCGATCGCCGTCCCGGACTGGCAAAATGGGCCGAACGATCGATCGAGAAGCTGCGCGAGCTGGAAAAAGATTATTGGGGATGAATGCCGACGAGTCGATCATGGGTTTCTTAAAGCCGATCCTATAGGTTACAATATTGCGAAAATGCGACTTTTGTCGAATCGGAGGAAGCATCATGTTGATGATCGGAATCGCCGGCGGAACCGGTTCGGGCAAAACAACCGTCGCCGAACGGCTCGTTGCGGCTTTGGGGGAGGAGCGCGTCGCTTTTTTGTCGCAGGACTCGTATTACGCGGATAATCGTCATCTGACCATGGAGGATCGGGAACGAATCAATTACGATCACCCGGATTCGGTCGATGGCGACCTGCTGCTGGACCATTTGCGGCTGCTGCGCAGCAGGCAGCCCATCGACATGCCCGTGTACGATTTTTCTACGCACAGCCGTGTAGAACGGACCATTCGCGTACAGTCCAAGCGGGTAGTCATTGTGGAAGGAATTTTGCTTTTTGCCGATCCGCTGATCCGACAAGAGCTCGATATTAAAGTGTTCGTCGATACCGATGCGGACGTCCGTGTGCTGCGGAGGCTGTCGAGAGACATTCAAGAGCGGGGAAGAACGGTCGAGTCGGTATTCGCCCAATATTTGAATACGGTAAAGCCTATGCATGACGCGTTCGTCGAGCCTTCCAAAAGATATGCCGATCTGATTATCCCGGAAGGCGGTCGCAACGATATCGCAATCGGCCTGCTTACTTCCCGTATTCAGTCGTATTTGTCGCAAGGTTAGCAGATGGGGAGAGAGTGAAGTTGACTTGGGAGTTATTGAGCTTGCTCGGCATTGTTGCCTTTGCGGCCAGCGGAGCGATTATAGCGATGGAAGAGCATTATGATTTATTCGGAGTAGCCGTCCTCGGCATGGCAGCAGCGTTCGGGGGCGGAGTGATACGGAACCTGTTCATCGGACATCCGATCACAACGTTATGGTCGCAAGGGTTGTTTCTGAATACGGCTCTGATTACGATCGTCTTGATTTATATGTTTCCGGCGATGTGGATCCGCAAATGGCAGCCTATTTCTTCGTTCTTCGACGCTATCGGTCTCGCCGCCTTTTCCATTCAAGGCGCCCTATATGCCGTTCGCATGGAGATGCCTGTCGGGGTCGTCATATTCGCTTCAGTCGCGACGGGTATCGGCGGGGGAGTCATTCGCGATGTATTGGCGGGCAGAAAACCGCTTGTATTTCGCGACGAAATATATGCATTATGGGCGATGCTGTCGGGTATCGTGATCGGAATGGGATGGATGAACGGGAGAGTCGGGACGGCAGCCTTGTTCGCCGTCATTGTAGCTTTACGGATGCTGTCGGTTTATTACGGCTGGAAGCTGCCCCGCCGCACTTTGGTTTTCGAACGCGAAGGAGCGGCGGGAAGGCGGATTAACCGGGCCAAGGAGGAGGAACGCGCGCTATGAACGAATCGTGGACGACGATGCGGCAAGTCCCGCAGGATATGCTGCAGGAACGGCTGCAAATGGTGAAGGAATTGGCCAAAGACGAGAATGAGACGGAATTGTACGAGATCGTCAAGGACTCTTCGACCGGAGAGCATTTTTTGCATTACGCTTATATTCATCTGACGGTGGCGGACGGGACGGAAGAAGCATTTCATCAGCTTCTGCCGCTCGAAAGCGACGACGTGCTTGCCGTCATGTTCGGGGAACAAAGCTATGCTTACCCGGAACATTGGACGCGACCCTTTTTGCGCAACGGTCCGAATGGGACCTATGTGTGGTTCGATCCGTCGGAAAGCTTGGCAGGAGCTGCTTCTGACAACGAGAAATTAGCAGGGGAAATCGCCGGAATGGTCGGCGAATGGAAGCAGCAAGGACAGTTGGATGCGGCTTCCGTGAAACAGCTGCTGGAACGGATCGATCGGACGTTGAAGCGTGACGAGTGAGAGCGGGGGGCTAGCTGGCTTTTCGCGGCGAGCGTGCAAAAGGACCCTTTAGGGTCCTTTTGTCGTTGAGAAACGCATATCAGGAAGATTTGCCGAACCGTTGCAGCGGGATGCTGACCGTAAAGACCGTGCCTTGCTCCGGATCGCTGTCCACCGTAATCGATCCTTTGTAGTAGCCGACTCTTTTTTTCGTTACGGCGAGTCCGAGACCCGAATGATTGTTTGTTTCCTTCGTGCTGTAGCCGGGGGAAAATATTTTCGATTTCTCGTCTTCATCCAGCGTTCGGCCCGGATTGCGCACGGAAATGATCAGGCAGCCGGCGTTATAGGAGCCGAGCAGCTCTACCCAGCGTTCGTGAACGGGCAAATTCATGACTTCGTCGAAGGCGTTGTCGACGAGGTTGCCGATAATAATGACGATGTCTACGGAAGTAACGCCCAGATTAAAATTACCGGTTAACAAAAATTGATGACGGAAATCGATTCTCTTGTTCATCGCGATGACGAATTTGGACTGGACAATGGCGGCGACGGCCGGATGTCCGATTTGAATAATATCGTTCGTCTGTCGGATTTCGCCGATCAGCTCCCCCGTGTACCGGTGCAGGTCTTCGTATTTTTTTAATTGGAGGAACGTATGAATCGTCTGGACATGGTTCAGAAAATCGTGTCGTTGCCCACGGATCGTCGTGAACATGTCGTTCACTTCGTCGATGTAAGCCTCTTGCGTTACCCGAACCGCTTCGTCCTTATTCTGCTTGATCATCCGGAATACGATTATTAAGAGTACAAGACTGAGACCGGTCATAATCGCGATACGGTGTATGATCGAACGGATTTGTTCGTTCAGCGCTTGGTGGATCGTGTTGTAATCGAATACTACGCCGATAACGTAAGGGACGTCCGATTCCCGATCTAGAGATTGGGCGGGAACGGGAATGAAGCTCTTCATCACTTCGTGGCCGTCCACGACAGTTTTGTACGTAATCGGCTTATTCGTCTCATAGGCCAACTGAACGCTTTCCGTATCGCGGGCTCTTTCCGAATAACCGTAAGTTCCGAAAAGGATAGGCCGGTTCGTCAGCGAAACGAAATAATGGCCGCTTTGCGATTTGGATACTTTGAGCGGCTGGCCGAACGTATTGTAATTGTAACCGGTCATTTCCAGTATGCTCGGATTGTCCGCGATCATTTTGTTCAGAATGATGTCGGGACCGGCAAGCTGGCTATACTGTTTAATCTGCACGTCTTCCACATAAGGGTTAAGGATATAATCGGTCGTGCCATCGAAGTAATAGCCCCATTTATCGATTTTCGTCGGATCCGTATCGGCATGTCCGATCGGTCCCGACCAATAGTGGAGCAGCTTCTGCCCTTCCGGGATCGTGACCTCGCGATTGCTCAGCAGCTGTTGGAAAGCGCTAAACCAATACCCCCATTTTTTCGTGCTCATGCCGATTTCTCTCGGATCGGACGATCGGACTCCGACGATATCGTCGCCGCTAGGCTGGAGCAGCGTAATATGGGATACTCCAAGCTCTTTGCTCAGCTGTGCGAGCTGCTCGTCGGTTACGTTCGCCGCTCTCGGATCAAGTCGGTCTTTGGCCGCGACGGCGGCGATTCTCAATTGTTGGCCGATCATATCTTCGACATGCAGGACGCTCGTGTTGTAACGATCGACCGCATTGCGCAAATTGTGAGCCGCGAGCAGCGACTGATTCTCGACATTGCTAACGAGCGTTTCCTTGGTCGTAAAGTAAAAAAAGATGTTATTAAGGCAAAGCATAAGTACGACGCAAGCGAACACGATATAGAAAAAACGCGATTTCATCTGCATGAGAACACCCCGGTTGTATAGCCGCTGCAAACATAGTTGACGGCAACGGACCTAGTGTGGACATAAGGTCGGCACAACCCCATTATAGCCGAAAAGACACAGTTTTGTTATCGTTATTTCGACTTCTTTCGATAAAATTCACACGAATCGAGTCGGATTTTGTCTTTCTCTGGAAGTTGACCTCTCGCGATAGTTCCCGTCATGTTGAACAGGCATCGCCCCATATCATTAACTAACCGCGCATGTTGGTAAGCTGCGCAAAGGAAGGTGGATGATTCATGGATCGGCGACCTTGGCATAACCATTACCCCTTAGAAGTGCCGCCTACGCTCGAATATCCTTCCGTTCCGCTAACGGTCTTATTAAAGGAAGCGGCGGAGAAATTCCCCGAACGGACCGCTGTTACCTTTTTCGGAAAAACGACGAAATACCGGGAGCTGCTTGACCGTTCGTACCGTTTCGCAGATGCTCTGAAACGATTGGGTGTAGGCAAGGGAGAGCGGGTCGCGCTGCTCCTGCCCAATATGCCGCAGTATATCGTCAGTTATTACGGTGCGCTGTTAGCGAGTTGTATCGTCGTTCAGCTGAACCCGCTTCATGTCGAGCGGGAACTGCTGCGGCACTTGACGGACTCGGGAGCGGAGACGATCGTTTGCCTGGATCTGCTCCTGCCCAGAATTCGTAACATTCGGGATAAGGCCGGCTTAAAACGCATTATCGTGACAAGCATTGGCGACGAGCTGCCCGCCTTTAAGAAAGCGCTTTATCCGCTTGTACAGAAACGGAAAGGACAGCCATTGCCGAAATATGATGCGGAAGCCGAGCAGCTATTCGTGTTTCATCGACTGCTGCGCTCGGCAACGCCGACACCGTTCACACCGGAGACCGGCCCGGAATCGGACGTTGCCGTTCTGCAATATACGGGCGGAACGACGGGGACGCCGAAAGGCGTCATGCTGACGCATGCGAATTTGATGGCCAACGTCCGCCAGTGCCGCTCGTGGCTGTATAAGGTCGAATCGGGGCAGGAGACGGTGCTTGCCGCCGTTCCGCTTTTTCATGTATACGGGATGACCGTCTGCATGAATTTGGGGTTGTCCATCGGGGCGAATATCGTGCTTGTCCCGAGGTTCGACATCGACATGCTGCTTATGACGATACACCGCGACAAGCCGACGATTTTCCCGGGAGCTCCGACGATGTATATCGCCATCAACCATCATCCGCTGTCGGCCGTCAAATATCGCGTCTCTTCGATCCGCTGCTGCATAAGCGGCTCCGCTCCGCTGCCGCTCGAAGTCCAGCAGCAATTCGAGAAGCTGACCGGGGGGCGGCTCGTCGAAGGATACGGTTTATCCGAATGCTCTCCGGTCACGCATGCGAATCCGATATGGGGAGAACGCAAGACGGGCAGTATCGGATTGCCATGGCCGGATACAGACTGCAAGGTCGTGGACCCGGATAACGGAGAGGAGATGGGATGCAACCAGATCGGGGAACTGCTCATTCGGGGACCTCAAGTCATGAAAGGCTATTGGAACAAGCCGGAGGAAACGCGGAAGGCTATCGTCGACGGCTGGCTTTATACGGGGGATATGGCCTATATGGACGACGATGGCTACTTTCATATCGTGGACAGGAAAAAAGATATGATTATTGCCGGAGGCTACAACATTTTCCCGCGGGAAGTGGAGGAGGTGCTGTTCGAGCATTCCGATGTTCAGGAAGCGGCAGTCATCGGCGTTCCGGACACGTACAGAGGGGAGACGGTAAAAGCATTCATCGTGCGCAAGTCCGGCGCGAGCGTGACGGAGTCCGAATTGGACATACATTGCCGATCCAAGCTTGCGTCCTATAAAGTTCCGAGAATATATGAATTCAAGGAATCGCTGCCGAAAACGATGGTCGGCAAAGTGTCGAGAAGGGAGCTTCGGGAAGAGGAGAACGGGAAGGAGGAAGGCCAATGAGAAAAAAGATGCTCCGGGGTGCGCACACCGGGGCATCTTTTTTTAACGATAAGTTTAACTTCGTTAAAGCACAATGCGAAATGAGACTTTCTCTATCAAGAAAGACAATCGTTAAATCGCGGTCGTTCATCTTCGAAGCACGTCAATAGCTTCGCCGTTACCGGATCAGCGTCCGCGACGGTAAGGAACATACGGCGTAGGCGTCTGAAATTCGTCTCTTTGGGAGTAACAGTACACGTGCCGAGGTACCGGTACGCAATGATGCCGGTTGACGATTTCAACAGGGTGGATGACATTTACGATTTGCGGGTGGTAAAAGTCCCGGTAAATGACTTTGGGCGGGTCGACCACATTGCTTGCAGGGCAGATCGGTTTTGGACAGTACGACATTATATAAATTCATCTCCTCTGTGTAAGGTATGGGATAGTATATGACCTTAGGCAAGGAGCGGAATGTGTTCGTGCCCAGCCCTTGTACTTAATTTATCATTAAAAAAATCGTAGGCGATTACCCGCGCGCGATGGTACAATGAGGGATGGATCGCCGTCGCCTTCGAGACGGCCGACATTCGGAAAGGGAGGGCTCCCATGGATCGTCAAACGGTTCGGGCATGGGTTATGTACGATTGGGCCAACTCCGCATTCGCCACGACGATGATGGCCGCGGTGCTGCCGATTTTCTACAGCGACGTTGCGGCCTCGACGCTGCCGAACGAACAGATGGCCACGTCGTATTGGGGAATGACGCAGTCGATCGCGATGCTGATCGTAGCTGTGCTGACCCCGATTTTGGGGGCGATTGCGGATTATTCGGGCTTTAAGGTGTTATTTTTAAGGCTATTCTCGTATTTGGGCATTTTGGCTTCGCTTTGTTTCGTCTTCGTCGGCAATGGCGACTACTTGCTGGCCTCCTTCTTATTCATTTTGGGCACGATCGGCTTTTCCGGGGGAAACGCTTTCTACGATGCCCTGCTGAACGATTTGGTCGAACCGGATAAACGGGACTTTATTTCATCCAAAGGGTTTGCCTTCGGGTATATCGGCGGAGGCGTCCTGCTCGTAGTGAACCTGATGTTGATACAGAATTATAGTTGGTTTGGGCTTCCCGACAGTTTGACCGGTACCTACATATCATTCGCTTCCGTCGCGGTATGGTGGTATATGTTCTCGCTGCCTCTGTTCCGCAGGGTGAAGGACAAGAAGACCGGACCGCGGCACAAGCTCGGAGAATATACCGCAATCGGTTTTTCCCGCATATGGAGCACGTTCAAGCGGATCAAGCAATACCCGGAGCTGCTCAAATATTTAATCGCGTACTGGTTTTTCAACGACGGAATCAGCACGATCATTACGATGGCGACGATTTACGGCAAGGAGATCGGTCTAGGTACGTCCCATTTGATCGCGGCTCTCGTCATCACCCAGTTTGTAGGCATTCCATTTACTCTGCTGTTCGGCAAAATCGCCGAACGGCTCGGTTCGAAGCTGTCACTGTATATTTCGCTCGGCATCTATGTGCTTATTGTCATATTCGGTTACTTCATGACGGAAACGTGGCAATTTTACGCGCTCGCCTTCATCGTAGGCATGGTACAGGGAGGCAGTCAGTCGATCGCGCGGTCGATATACAGCCGTCTCGTTCCATCCGATCGTCCGGCCGAGTTTTTCGGTTTTTTGAGCGTATCGAGCAAATTTTCGGCCATTGTCGGGCCTTTCGTTTTCTCCGTCGTCGGTTTGGCTACAGGATCGAGCCGGCTCGGCATTTTGGCATTGGTCGTTTTTTTCATTGTCGGAATCGTGCTGCTGGCCAAGGTCAATTTGCAAAAAGGGGCTTTGGAAGCGGAAGCTGCGCAAGCGTAATCGTTTTTCAATACTAAAAAACCGCTGCCCTTCGACACGATGGGTGGCGGTTTTTCGCTTTGCAGCCGTTCGGAACCTAAATGAAACCTTTATTGCGATAGCTGCGCCAGATGATCCACGCGAGCAGCCCCATGCTAAGCAAGCCTCCCGCGAAACCTAGCAGCATGTCTTTTTGCGTATCGAACAAGTCCCCCTGCATGCCGATAAATTGCTCATTGTTTTGCCCTTGCCCGGCCAAGCCGGCGGCCGCCATCTCGATGATTTCGAAAAAAGCGCTTAAGCTCAAAACGACCGCCGTCGGTATCGCGTAAGACCAGAAGCCGCGCAGCAAGGCAAGCCGGGTCAACAGCTCGCGAAAAGGATACGCCATGAACAAGCCGAACGCAAAATGGACGACACGGTCATAGTAGCTGCGCTTCGTATGGAATGCCGCTTTCAGCCATATATCGATCGGGGTGCCCTGATACGTATAATGAGCTGCATATGTATGAAAGCAAAGAAACAGTGCAATCAGCATGTAGGACAAATTGGAGAAACGGAACTCCCGATATGACCATACGAGCGCGATTGCAAGCAAGGCGACCAAAATATTCTCGACCAGCCACATCGACCGATCGGTCGGCGAGATCGCCATCATTCCCCAGAATAGTAGGAATGCGATAATGGTCAGCTGCAGCAATCCGTTTCGGTGAAATGGAATGGAATCGCTCATAATCGGGTGATCGGACCAGGAGTGAATTTTCGCATGCGACATCAATAGAGCTCTCCTTCCGCAAGGAGCGTAGGTTTTGATTAGACTGATTATGTCCATCTGGGTTGCCCTTTATACAAAAAAAAGCTATCAAGAGGCAGCTCCTGATAGCTTCGGTCAATTTTTATATCATCGGATTGGCGTGTAAAATCTTGTGGCCGTCAGCGCATGGCTTGCCTGTCTCGTAAGAAATATCGCCAAGACTCTCCTCCAGAGCCTGTCTAGAATCATAGGCAACGTCGCCCCGGGGGGGACGGGAGGCATAATCTTCGGATATATATCGGAGTGCCGCGTCCATAACACGGATACCGTCATCGATGGCTTGGTTCCACAAGTCCCAGAAGCTTTCGGTATGGCGTTCCTCCAGGATGGAAGGATGGCGCCATTCCGCGCGCGATTCGTTCAGAAAGTCGAGCGGAGGAACCTGCCTCTTGAAGACGAAAGGCTCGATTTTGCCGAAGGTAATACTCCGTTTCACCCCTGTTGGATCGTGAAACAGCTTCTGGGCCCGGATCATATCGCGATACGCGTCATCCCAGTCGCTTGCGCCGAAGCGTTCGGCAATTTCCGGATAATGAAGGCGGGCCAGTCGGTCGAATACGGTCGCCATATTGCCGGGCAGACGTTCCCCGGCGTACAATTCCTTCCATACGGGCGTCTTCCAGGTTTCAACGCCGGCAATTTTCCGCGCCACCAAAGTATCGAGTATGATTTCGAACCGCTGATGATACCATTTCTTGAAGCCCGACAAATAAAAGACGTACGGATGCGCATTGCGGTCCAATATATGATGGGTCAAAAAGCCGAGCACATAGATCGTTTCCGTCGAACGAAGCGGCTTGCCCTTCACATGATCCAACAGGCCAAGAAGGAAAGGTCCGCATTTGGCCGAATGCATAGCGCTGCCCATCCCGGGCATGCCGCCGGACTGCCACGGAAGAAAGCGGTGGTAAAACAAAAAGTCCGGCCCCTGGCAGCCGAATTGATACGTGCGCAGAAGTTCCGGAGTAGCTGACGCTTCTTGTAGTCCTACTTTGTCGGCCAGCTCGCGGCCGAACAGAAAATGAGTCCAGATGTTGGGCATCGGGTCGTGGTTCTCCTTTAACCTGATCGCCGGGACCTCCGCGACCGTCATCGGCCCCGACGGAGAGCTCCCGGCTATAGCTGTATTGTATCAGGATAGGGGAACGAGCTTCAAGGCGTTGCCCGAGTATATTTTGGCCAGAACGTCTTCCGGAAGATCGAGCGAATTCAGCACTTCCTGATGGACATTGTCGAAATAATCGCGTCCGTAAAGGATGCGGTCCTGAAACTCGAGCAGGAACGATTTGGCATACTCCGGATCTCGCTTAAAGGCGTTTGCGCCCGAGCCTGCGGATATATCGCAATACAAGTTCGGATAACGGTTCAGCATTTCCGCCACTTTGCCGCCCGGAACGACTTTGCCTGTCGGGTAGGACGCTTTATCGTATTGATCGTCGCCGGAGATGTGCGCCCAGAAGCCGGGGGCATGACCTAGGAAGATCGTCTCTGGACAAGCTTCGACCGCGCGCTCGAACGATTCGATGCCTCCGCCGTACCACCAGTTGGGACGCGGATATTTGGATCCGGTTGCAAACTCGTAATCGATATGGACGGTAACCGGCAACCCCTTCTCCCCGCAAAAACGGAACAAGCGGATGGCGTCCGGGTTGTCGTACATCATTCTCAGCTTGATCTCGCCGTATACGCGGACACCGTACAGCTTGATGGCATGGTCCAGCTTGTCGATCGCGTCAGGCCTGCGCGGATCGGGGGCGTACCCGAGGATGAACTTGTCCGGGTACTGCTCGGCATAGCTCACGCAGCGGCGGAACGAGATCGGACCGTCCGGCAAGCCGGCGTCGGGAATACTTTTTTTGTAAGCGGGATTGTATTCGTCATCCGGGCATTCCCAGCTAAGCAGCCATGTTTTGTCGATATTGTACTGCTTCATGTTGTCCAGATAGCGGGTGACGTTATAGCCGTACCAATCCGGGTGATTGTGGCAATCGATGATCATGTATCGAAACCTCGCTTTATCGAATTAATAATTCCTCTCATATTGTACAGGCTAAATACAGGTACGACAATCAAAAATCCGTTAGGGGACGACATAAAGACAAAAATCGCTTGGGTACCCGATAGTAGGAGCAATTATTGTTCGCGAAAACTGTGATTGACATTGGAACAGTTCCGTCATATACTGTGTTTATGTTTGAACAGTAAAAGGCGTGAAGCCGAATTAGCACTGGCAGAGAGTGTCAGTCAATCTTATCGCGAGATATACTGTGCTAATTAATGCATAGTTATATAGAACTATTTTGGGAGGAATCATACGATGACGATTGAAGTTAAGCAAGGCGCGCAGACGGCAACAAACGCGGATTTTATTTCGGTAGCCGCAGGACGCCGCTCCGTGAGGGTATACGATTCGGAGTGGACCATATCGAAGGAAGAGCTGCAGGACATTTTGAAAACGGCCATTATGGCTCCGTCATCTTCCAACTTGCAGCCTTGGCGCTTCCTGGTGCTGCAAAATGCGGAGCTGAAACGGAAGCTGCTGCCGATCGCCTATAATCAGCAGCAGGTCGTCGAGGCATCGGCGGTTATCGCCGTATTCGCCGATCCGCTTGCTTACGAAAAGGCCGAGACGATATACGGCAGTGCCGTCGAAGCGGGGTACATGCAGGAATCGGTAAAAGCCGATTTCGTCAAGCGGACGGTACAAACCTACGGCTCGCTCGGCGAGGACAGATTGAAGAGCATCGCGCTCGTCGACGGCGGGCTCGTATCGATGCAGCTCATGCTGGCGGCCAAGGCGAAAGGGTACGACACCGTGCCGATGGGCGGCTACGATGCCGACAAATTCAAGGAAGCGTTCGACGTACCGCAGCGCTGGGCACCGGTTATGCTGATCGCTCTCGGCAAAGCCGCCAAGGAAGGACATCCGACGACCCGGTTGCCTTTGGAAGAGGTGGCGTTCTGGAATTCGATCGAAGCTTGACATGGGAGTGCAAATGAGCCGCGCTCAATAGCTCGGTTTATGGAACGGAGGGAGGGCTATTAGCCCTCCTCTTTTTTTCTGCGCTAAAAGCACCGATGATCATTGCAAACGCAATGGAAAACAGGCAATATAGAAATGGGGGGTGACCGTGATGGAAGCGAACAAAAAAGAAGCGCCAAACGCGAAATGGTTCGGGTATGCCCTGCAATCTCTGGCCATTCTCGCGATTCATAACGGTGTGTGTCCAAGCTGCGAAATCGCGGTTAAAATGGAGTCACAAGCTACGCTGCTGCGGCGCATTATGGCCCAGTTGTCCAAATATAATCTTGTAGTCGCCAAGGAAGGCCGGGACGGAGGCTATTTGTTGGCCAAACCGGCGGCTCAAATCACGTTTGCCGACGTATACCGCGCGCTCCAGCTGTCCGAACCGCTATCGCAGGCGTTGCTGGACTCGACCTCCGAAGGAATATTCGGGAAAGAAATGCAATGCTATTTTACGAAGTTTGCCGGGGATTGGCAAAAACGGGTGCTGTTCGAATTGGAGCAGCGTACGATCGCGGATCTGACAATCGGGTTCGAATTGAAATAGGTTGATCGAGATACGGATGATATATAGAATGGAAAGGTTGATATTTTATGGCATTCATGCAGTGCAATTTTTCTTCCGAAACTTTGGCGATCGGAGCGTCGATGAACGTGCTGCTGCCGGATCCGAAGCCGGGCCAGCCCGCCGACCGCAAATATCCGACGCTTTTTTTGCTGCACGGACTTTCCGACGATCATACGGCTTGGATGCGTTGGACTTCAATCGAGCGATACGTTCGGACCAAAGAAATCGCCGTCGTCATGCCGGCTGTAAACCGGAGTTTTTATTCCGACATGGCGGGTGGATATCCGTATTGGAAGTTTATTAGCGAAGAGCTGCCGGCCAAAGCAAGAGCTTACTTCCCGCTCTCCGACAAGAGAGAGGATACGTTTGCGGCCGGGCTCTCCATGGGAGGTTACGGAGCTTTCAAGCTTGCGCTTCGGCGGCCGGATCTGTTCGCGGCGGCGGCAAGCTTGTCGGGTGCGCTCGATATTAGCGGAACCAAGGAACGATGGGTGAAGGACTTTGGCTTCATATTCGGCGAGGGGGCCCTAGTTCCCGAGGATGACGACTTATTTAAACTTGCCGAGAAGGTTGCCGCCTCGGACGGGCCGAAGCCGAAGCTGTATCAGGCTTGCGGTACGGAGGATTATTTGTACTCGGCTAACCGCAAGTTTTTGGACCATGCGCGTTCGCTCTCGTTTGAGCTGGAATACGAGGATGGACCGGGAGGACACAGCTGGGATTTCTGGGACGAGTACATACGGCGCGTCCTGGAATGGCTGCCGGTTCGCAGTTGAGAAGGATATAGCCGGAGAGTGCCTTTGCAAGAAGGCACTCTCCGCTTTTGTTGACGAGGTTACGGCTTTACATTGTAAAGCGCGTTTTGTCCTTTTTGTCCGTCGGTTGCTCGTTCTCCGTCTTTTCGCTCAAATCTATGGAGAACTCTTCGCGGTACTGTTCGATCTGCGACGGGTGTCCCGCCGGACCGTTGTTTTTGGGGCGATTGTTGCGTCCTGCCATGGTGATCACCTCCTCGCCTATTGTAGTTTGCCATACGCATCCGATATCATACGACCGTCTTGTGCCGGTTGACCTGCCGGGATTCTACATCAAAAAAATGACAATGAATATCAGGAAAGGTTGGGATACCATGATCGTGAATCGGGACTATATGCTTCATATTTTGACCCGGCTGCTCGAGACGCCGAGTCCGTCCGGTTATTGCGGACGAATCGTATCGCTTGTCGAGGAGGAGGCCGCGAAGCTCGGCTTCGTCCCGGATCGTACGCCGAAAGGCTGCGTTATCATCACGGTATCCGGCAAACGGGAGGAAGCGATGGGCATTTCCGCGCATGTGGATACGCTCGGGGCGATGGTCCGCTCGATTAAGCCGAACGGAACGATCCGCTTTACGCCGGTCGGCGGATATATGATGAGCTCGGTCGAGAACGAGTATTGCCGGGTTCACACCCGGGACGGTCGGGAATATGAAGGGACGGTATTGACCGTGAAGCCGTCGGTTCACGTATATGGCGATGCGCGGGAATTGAAGCGCGAGGAAGCGAACATGGAAATACGGATCGACGAGAACGTTGCGAGCAAAGATGAAGTGTTGGCGCTCGGCATATCGGTCGGCGATTTCGTGTCCTGGGAACCGCGTACCCGATTGCTGGCGAACGGATACGTCAAATCGCGTCACCTGGACGATAAAGCGGGAGTTGCGGCCGTATTCGCGCTGCTTCGGGGATTGCGGGATTCGGGAGTTGCGCCGGAGAGGACGTTGAAGATCGTCATTTCGGTATACGAAGAGGTAGGACATGGGGCGGCCTATTTACCGCCCGACATCAGGGAACTGATCGCGGTCGACATGGGCGCGATGGGAGACGATTTGAGCTGCAAAGAAACGGACGTATCCATTTGCGCCAAAGATTCTTCCGGCCCTTACGATTACGATATGACCACAAGGCTGATCCGTCTTGCCCAAAAGAACAACATCCCGCATGCGGTCGATATTTACCCGAACTATGGTTCGGATGCTTCGGCGGCGCTTAGAGGAGGCAGCAATATACGTGCCGCCTTGATCGGCCCCGGGGTCCATGCTTCGCACGGCATGGAGCGGACGCATACGGACGCGATCGCGAATACAGCGGCTTTGTTGGCTGCATATGTGCTGGAATAGATCGAATGCGAAAGAACCTCCATTCCACGTGGAATACGTGGCTACGGAGGTTTTTTATGTTCATGACTACCGTTCGGCCGGAGCACGACCGACTGTGCGATTGCCGCAAGGAAGACTATTTCGTTGCCCGGAATGCCGATTTTATGTTTTGCAGGAGGACTGTGTCGGAAATGACATCATATGCGGTGGCGGCCAGCGCCTTGGCGGATAGGATCATGCCGTCCAAAGCGCGTTCGGTCATGGCGAAATCGCGAAATTCGGGCGTATGAAGCATATGGGTTTCATCGATGACCTGAACGAACGGATGAATGGAAGGGCACCGTCGGGAAACGTTGCCAAGATCGAGAGAGCCGTGATCCTGTCCATCGTATATCCGCTCTGCCGCAACGCCTAGACCGACCAGATTAGCCGTGAAAGCTTCGGATAGCGGTCCGTTCGTACTCAGCTCGTCATAGGAGTATTCGTAGTTGCTCGTTGCAAGCGTGCAGCCGGTTTGCAGAGCCGCTCCTTCCGCACAGCGGATGACCTTTCGGACCGTCTCGTCCGTGTACGGACGATTGGCGGAACGGACGTAGAACTTTGCGGAAGCATATTCCGGAATGATATTCGGAGCTTCGCCGCCGGCGGTAATGACGCCATGGATTCGGGCATGGCTGGCGAGCTGCTGCCGCAGCGCATTCAACGAGTTGAACAGCATAAGCACGGCGTCCAGCGCATTGACGCCGTCCTGCGGATTCGCCGCCGCATGGGCGGATTTGCCGAAATATTCGAACTGCAGAGCATCCATGGCGAGAGAAGAGCCCGACTTCTCGAACCGGTGAAACGGGTGGGCCATAAGCGCGATATCGACGTCGTCGAACAGCCCCGCTTCCGACATCGGTACTTTCGCTCCCTTCGTTTCCTCCGCGGGTGTGCCGTATACGCGTATGGCGCCTCCGATCCCGTCGAGCACCGATTTCAAGCCGATGGCCGCTCCCAAGCCCATCGTGCAGATCAGGTGATGGCCGCAAGCGTGACCGAGCCCCGGCAGCGCATCGTATTCGCACAAAAAGGCGACGATCGGACCGGGCTTGCCCGACTCGTATGTGGCGATAAAAGCCGTAGGCAGTCCCAGAATATCCGTCTCGACCCGGAAGCCTTGCCGCTTCAGCTCGCCCGTCAGCTCCGCGCAAGCCAATACTTCCTCGTTTCCCAGTTCGGGATGTTCGCCGATATAGAGAGCGATTCGTTTCAACGTGTCGGCATTTTCGTTAATGGCATTAAATAGCTGTTTTTTCATCCTTATCCCCCACTCCGGCGTTTCCTACGGACATTGTAACGGATTAGGGAAAGGAATGCGAACGCTCCGAGAAATAGTTGCATGGAACTGGGCGCAATCGGAAGCTTTATGAATATGGTATAGGAACAACTGCGAGCGGAGGTTGGTTTCATGGAGCGGGAACTCGTATATTTGGCGCTTGGCGATTCGTTGACGGCGGGGAAAGGAGCACCGCCGGGTAGCAGCTTCGTGCAGCAATATATCCGGCTGACCGAGACCAGCCTGGGTTTGACGGTAATAGCGAAAAATGCGGGCAAGAGCGGAGCGACGACCGAACAAATTCTTCAAGTGATCCGGACGGACGAGAAGGTGCGATCGGCTGCGGAAAGGTCGGCCGTCATTACGTTAACGGCGGGCGGCAACGATTTGATCCAAGCGGCGAAACGGTATTATTTCGACAATGACAGCCGCATTTTAATGTCCGCTCTAAAGCGGTTCCAGCGAAACATTTCCCATATACTAGAAACTATTCGCCAACTGAAAGAGGGAAGCGGCGCTTATGCCGTCAGAGTGATCGGCCTTTACAATCCGCTCCCCGAATTCGAGGAGGCCGTTTTTTGGGTCAACAAATTCAACGAGCACTTGCGGTCGCTTCAATCGGGACACATTCATATCGTTGATGTGTACGACGCATTTCTGGGCAAGGAGGACGATTACTTATCGGACGACCGGTTCCATCCGAATCCCGAAGGGTACCGGGTTATCGCCGAACGCGTGCACTTGACGGGTTACGACCCTATCGAGGCTACAAAAGGCGTTTGAATTCCTCCGTCAACAGTGGCACGATATCGAACAAATCCCCTACAAGACCATAATCGGCTATTTTGAAAATGGGAGCCTCCGGATCTTTATTGATCGCCACGATGACCCGCGATCCGCTCATGCCGGCCACATGCTGGATGGCGCCGCTGATACCGCAAGCGATATACAACTCCGGGGTCACGACTTTGCCGGTCTGACCGATTTGCATCGAGTAATCGCAATAGCCGGCATCGCATGCGCCGCGGGAAGCTCCTACCGCGCCTCCCAGCGAGTCGGCCAGCTCGGCGAGCGGCTTGAACCCGTCAGCGTTTCTCACCCCCCGACCGCCGGAAACAATAATTTTCGCTTCGGACAAATCGGTTTTTCCCGTCGCGCGCTTCACGATATGCTTCACGACCGTGCGCAAATCGGGTTGCTCCGGTTCGATCGCTTCGAATGATGACGAATCGAGCGGCTGAACGGAATTTGTAGCATGATCGTCCGACGGCTGAAAATTGTTCGGCCGGATCGTGACGACCCACGGTTCTTGGCGAAACCGCCTTTTTTCAAACGCCTTGCCGGCATAAATCGGGCGCGTGAAGCTGAACGTATCTCCGCACTGTTCAATAGCTATTACATCGGAGATTTGCCCCGCATTCATCCGCGCTGCCAATCTTGGCGCAATATCTTTGCCGAAGGCGGTATGGCCCAGGATGACAGCGGATGGCTGCAGCCGGGTTATTAGGCGGGTGACGGTTCTGAATACGCTCTCCGTGTCCGTCCGGGTCGATTGATCATTTCCGGCGGAAAAGACCCGATCGGCTCCCGAGGCCAGCAATTCGGCTGCAAGCTGTTCCTTGTCGGCTCCGGAAACGAAGGCGAAGACGGTCCCGGCCTCACCTGCCAGCAAACGTGCCGCGGCGATCGACTCCAAAGAGACTTGGCGCAGCTTTCCTTCGCGTAGCTCGGCGATTACAAGCACTTGGCGATTCATCGGTTTCCCTCCTTATTTGTTGACGATTCAGATCAGCTTGGCCTCCTCGCGAAGCGCCCGGACAAGCTCGCTTGCCTGGAAGGCGACTTCGCCCTCGATGAGACGACCGGCTTGCCGGGGAGGCGGGGGAGCGAGCGCGCTCCTCTCCGTATAAGGCGCCAATAGCTCCTCGGACAAGCCCAGGCTCGCCGGACTGATGCGGGAAAAAGGTTTTTTCTTCGCCTTCATAATGCCAGGCAGCGTAGGATATCTGGGCTCGTTCAAGCCTTGCTGGGCGGTGAAGCAGGCAGGGAGCGCAGCTTCGATCGTCACCTCGTCCCCCTCGGAATCCCGTACTGCGACCGCCGACTTTCCCGAGCTGTCGACGGCAAGCCTCGTAACGGCGCCTACATGCGGGATGTCCAGCAGCTCGGCGACCCGAATCGCGACTTGACCGGAGCCCCGGTCGACGGAGAAATGGCCTCCGAGCACGATATCGAACGGTCTGCCTTTAAGAAAGGCGGCCAATAGCTTGCTTAGCACGGCTTCGTCGGCGTCGGCGGGTTCGGCGATCAGAACCGCTTCGTCCGCACCCATGGCAAGAGCGGTGCGCAGAGCCTCGGAGCTACGCTCCGTACCGACGGACACGACCGTTACTTGGCCGCCATGATTGTCGCGCAGCTTGAGCGCTTCCTCCACCGCGTATTCGTCATACGGATTCATGACAAGCTTTGCGTCTTCCTCGTCGATACTCCCGTCGCGTATTCGTATTTTTTCCTCCGTATCGAACGTTTGCTTCATCAATACGATTACATTCATGGCGCTCTCTCCTTTCGGACCAGCATACAGGTGAGCTTCGTGCGGTTCGGCGGACCCTTGACGAGCATTTTTGTCATGGGACCACCCTTGTCGATAATACAATGCAAGTATCACGAATAAGCTTGCTGCGGTATCGGCCGTATAAATGTATATGATGCGAAGAGCCTGAATAATCCGGCCGTGAAGCTTGAAACGGAAAGGAGCGGGCAGCTATGACCTGGAAAATCGTCAACCTCGTACTGTTTCTATGCGCAGCGGGCTGTTGCGTATTCTGGTTCTGGAAAGCGGTCAGCCATCGCGCCGCTTATGTGATGCTCGGCAGGACCGAACAACCGGCACGGCTCGACCGTATGCGTTTGCGCGAATGGGCGGCGCAATTGTTCGGACATAAGAAGCTGCTGAAGGACCGGCGGAGCGGCTTGATGCACTTGGTCATCTTTTACGGCTTTATCGTGCTGCAGATCGGTGCGATCGACATCGTGTGGAACGGGTTATTCGGTGTGCGGCTTCCGCTGCCGGCCTATGAATGGTTTGTCTTGTCCCAGGAGATCGCCGTCACGGCCGTTCTCTTGGCGATCTTGTACGCCGGATTTCGCAGATATGTCGAGAAGCTGCGCAGATTGAAGCGAGACTGGAAGCCCAGCATCGTTCTGTTCTTTATCGGGGGACTCATGATCTCGGTGTTGTTCGTATCCGCATTCGAACGGATATGGAAGGAAGAACCGGCATCCGCGCTGGCGCCTATCGGTTCCATGCTGGCGGCGGCCATGGACGGATTTATAGCCGTACCGGCGGGTGAAGCGCTTTATTATGCCGCGTGGTGGGCGCATTTGCTCCTGCTGCTCGCCTTTCTTGTGTATATCCCGCAATCCAAACATTTTCATCTGCTCACGGCTCCGGTCAATCTCGCCCTGGCCCGCAGCGATCCTCCCGGGAAGCTTCGGACGCTCGATCTGGAGGACGAGGAAGCGGAGACGTTCGGCGTCGGCGCGATCGAGCAGTTTTCGCGAAAGCAGCTTCTCGATTTATACGCCTGCGTCGAATGCGGCCGTTGCACCGACGTATGCCCCGCTGCCGGCACCGGCAAGCTGCTCTCGCCGATGCATTTGATCGTCAAGCTGCGCGATCACTTGACCGAGAAAGGAGCCGCTATCACCTCGAAAACGCCGTGGGTACCGACATTCGCTTTCGGTGCGAATGGAACCGCCGTTTCCGCATTTCGCCCCGAACCCAAAGAGTCTCGCGTCGAATGGATCGGAGAGGGCATTACGGATATCGGTCCGACGATGAAGCGGCAGAAGGAAAGCTGGCTTCGAACAATTGCGGATCGTTCCGACGAACAAGACAACGGCGGAGAGCAACATCGTCTTGCGATGGAAACGGAGCTGATCGGACACGTGATGACGGCCGAAGAGCTATGGGCGTGCACGACGTGCCGCAATTGCGAAGACCAATGCCCGGTCGGCAACGAGCATGTAGATAAAATCATCGACATGAGGCGCTACCTGGTATTGACAGAAGGGAACGTACCGGGGGACGGCCAACGCGCGCTCCAAAATATCGAGCGTCAGGGCAATCCATGGGGGATAAGCAGAAGCGACCGCGACAAGTGGTTGGACGATCTTGATGGAGTATGGGTGCCGACGGTACGGGAACAGCCGGACTTCGATTATTTGTTTTTCGTCGGGTCGATGGGTTCATACGACAACCGTACCCGGAAGGTAACGATCGCCACCGTGAAGCTGATGGCGCATGCCGGAGTCCGGTTCGCGATCCTCGGGGCGGAAGAGAAAAATTCGGGAGACACGCCACGACGCATGGGCAACGAGCTGCTGTTCCGCCAATGCTGCGACGAGAATATCGCGTTGTTCCGGAAGTATAAGGTGCGGAAAATTGTTACAGCATGCCCTCATACGTACAATACGTTTAAACACGAGTATCCCGAATTCGGGCTGAAGGCGGAAGTCGTCCATCATACCGAGCTGCTCGCTCTCCTTTTACAGGAAAGAAAGCTTGTACCGAGCTATCCGGTCCGGGAAGTGGCGACCTACCACGATTCGTGCTACCTGGGCAGGTACAACGGCGGCTATGACGCACCGCGAGCGATTCTTCGAGCGATTCCGGAGCTGTCGCTCGAAGAAATGGAACGCTCGGGCGCCAATGCGATGTGCTGCGGGGCGGGCGGCGGACTGATGTGGATGGAGGAGAAGGCGGGCAAACGGATTAACGTAGCGCGGGTGGAGCAAGCCTTGGCGACCGCTCCCACCGTAATCGCCAGCGCATGTCCGTATTGCTTGACAATGATGGAGGACGGGACGAAGCTGCTGGAGGCCGAGGAACGGGTAGCCGCCAAGGATGTGTCGGAGCTGTTGGCTGCGGCCGTGTTCGGACCGCATTAGGAAGTCGGCGAATGGCAAATTCCTGAGATGGAGAGCGGCGCTTCCTCTCTTTGCAGACTTTTTCAACAGCCTCATGATTTACAGTAAGAACATGGTAAAGGCACTTATAGAATTCAGTGGAGGAGGGAACTGCCCGATGAAAACGATCCGTACGGCAGCGGTCATCGGTTCCGGCGTCATGGGGGCGGGAATCGCCGCTCATTTGGCCAATGCGGGGATTCGCGTTCTTATGCTCGATCGGGTGCCGGACCGATTGTCGCCACAGGACGAAGCTGCAGGGAAAAGCCTTGCGGATCCCGAAGTCCGCAACCGGCTTGCAGCCGAAGCGATACTGCGGCTGAAGAAAACGAATCCGGCGCCTTTTTATGACGAACGGTACGCGGAACGGATTATGCCGGGGAATGTCGAGGATGATTTCGCGCGGCTTGGCGAGGCGGATTGGATTATCGAAGCGATAACCGAGCGGCTCGATTGGAAGAGAGAGTTGCTGGCCCGAATCGAAAAGGTATGGACTCCCGGTACGGTCGTCAGCTCCAATACGTCCGGCATCTCGATAGCCGCCATGGCGGAATCGGTCGGGGAATCGATGAGAACTCATGTACTGGGCACGCATTTTTTCAACCCTCCCCGTTATATGCCATTGGTCGAGCTTATACCGGGTCCGTTCACGGATGCCGCTATCGTCTCGGGGATGGAGCAAGTTCTGGAGCAGCGGCTGGGAAAAGGGGTTGTCATCGCCAAAGATACGCCCAACTTTATCGCCAACCGGATCGGGACATACGGGCTGCTCGTTACGCTTAAGCTGATGACGGAGCACGGTTACACGGTCGAGGAAATCGACGCGGTTACCGGTCCCGCGATCGGTCGGCCGAAAAGCGCGACGTTCCGCACGCTCGATCTGGTCGGCTTGGATACGTTCGTCCATGTGGCGAATAACGTATACGAGCACGTGGACGACCCGAAGGAAAAAGAAAATTTCGCGGTGCCCGGACTATTGACGGATATGGTGAGGCGAGGCTGGCTCGGCGAGAAAGGAGGGCAAGGGTTCTACAAGAAGCTCAAAACGGACCAAGGAAGCCGCATATTGGCGCTCGATATTAACGCGATGGACTATGCGCCCTCGGCAGGCGCTATCAAATCGGCGTCCCTGGATGCGGCGAAAACGGCCAAAGGGGCGGCCGCGAAGTGCAAAGCGGTCCTGTCGGGAACCGACAAGTATTCCGAGCTTGCCTGGAACGTTCTCAAGCATGTTCTCGCCTATGCGGCGGCTAAGGCGTATGAGATCGCCGATTCGATCGCCGACGTGGATAAAGCGATGCGGCTCGGCTTCAACTGGGATCTCGGTCCTTTCGAGACGTGGGATGCGATCGGGCTGACCGAATCCGCGGCCAGAATGGAAGCGGAAGGCATTGCGCTGCCGGAATGGGTCAAGAGCTGGATCGCGGCGGGAAACGAATCGTTCTACACGAAGCAAAACGGCACAACCGCCTACGTTCACGCGGGGAGGTATGCAGAGCCGGCAGATCGGCCGGAGCATTTGTCTTTGAAATCTTTAAAGGCGGCCGGGCGAACCGTTTTATCCAATAGCGGTGCCAGCTTGATCGATATTGGCGAAGAGGTGGCCTGCCTCGAGTTCCATTCCCCGAACAACGCGATTGGCGCCGATATTTTAACGATGATCCGCAAAAGCGCGGAAGAGGTTCGCCGCAATTATCGGGGTCTCGTCATCGCCAACGAGGGACGGAATTTTTGCGTCGGCGCGAACCTGATGCTGCTGCTGATGGAAGCCCAAGAGGAGGAGTGGGACGAAGTCGACCGGATCATCCGCATGTTCCAGCAAGCGATGCTCGAGCTGAAGCGTCTGGAGAAGCCGGTAGTAGCCGCGCCGCATCGGATGACGCTGGGCGGAGGCGTGGAAGTGTGCATGGCCGCGGATCAGGTGTGCGCCTATGCCGAGACTTACTACGGATTGGTCGAAGCCGGAGTCGGGCTCATACCCGCGGGCGGAGGCTCTACGGAGATGGCGGTCCGTGCGGGTGAATCGGGCACGGATCCCGATGACGACATTCAGCCCGCTTTGAACAAGGCCTTCGAGACGTTGGGCATGGCGAAAGTGTCGGGCAGCGCGCCGGAAGCCGTTAAGCTCGGTCTGTTGCGGAGCACGGACCGGACGATCATGAGCCGAGAGCTTCTACTATTCGAGGCAAGGAATGCCGTAATCGGGCTGAAGCGGAGAGGCAAGGCGTTTCACGGCGAAAAGGGCGTCAAGGTTGCGGGCCGCAACGGGAAAGCCGTGTTGAAGCTCGGGGCGCGCACGATGCTCGAAGGCGGATATATATCCCGACACGACTACAAAATCGCCTCAAAGCTGGCCCATGTGCTGTCCGGGGGCGATGTAGCCGCCGGAACGCTCGTATCGGAGCGGTACTTGCTCGATCTGGAACGCGAAGCTTTCCTCAGCTTATGCGGAGAGCCGAAAACAAGAGAGAGAATGAAGCATATGCTCGCAACCGGGAAGCCGCTTAGAAATTAAGGAGGTGATTCGGATGGAAGAGGCGGTCATCGTTTCGGCCGTCCGTACGGCCGTCGGAAAAGGACGCAAAGGAGCGCTGGCGCACGTCCGGGCCGAGGATTTGGGGAAAACGGTGCTTCAGGCGGTCATGGACCGGGCTCCCGGCTTGAATAAAGGGGATGTGGAGGATATTGTCATCGGCTGCGCCATGCCGGAAGGTGAACAGGGGCTCAACTTCGCCCGGGCGATGGCGCTGTATGCCGGCTTTCCCGTTTCGGTTCCCGCGGTCACCGTCAACCGGTTTTGTTCCTCCGGTCTTCAGGCGATCGCTTATGCGGCGGAGCGCGTCAAGCTGGGCTATGCCGACACGGTTATTGCGGGCGGCGTGGAAAGTATGAGCCACGTCCCGATGACGGGCTTCAAGCTGTCGCCTCATCCCGACATCTTCGAACTAATGCCCGAGGTGTATATAAGTATGGGCCATACGGCCGAGAAGGTTGCGTCGCGATACGGCATCACTCGCGAGGAGCAGGATCGGTTCGCTTTGGGCAGCCATCGTAAAGCGGCTGCCGCGCAATCGGCGGGCAAATTTTCCGACGAAATCGTACCGGTCCGAGCTGTACTGCCGGAGTACGACCTTGCGAAAGGACCGCGCAGCAAAACAATCGAGTTCTTCGCCGACGAATGCGTCAGAGCGGATACGACAATGGAAGCATTGTCTAAGCTGAAGCCAGCCTTCTCCGCGAAAGGTTCGGTGACGGCAGGAAACGCCTCTCCGGTCAGCGACGGTGCAGCCGCCTTGATCGTCATGAGCCGCGGCAAGGCGGAGCGGCTGGGCTTGAAGCCGCTCGCGGCATTCCGGGCATTTGCCGTCGCCGGCGTGGAGCCCGAGGTGATGGGCATAGGGCCGGTCGAGGCGATCCCGAAGGCGCTGCGGCTCGCGGGATTGGAGAAGGACGACATTGATTTGTACGAAATCAATGAAGCGTTTGCGTCCCAGTGTATCCAAGTCATACGCGCATTGGAACTGGACGAAGAGAAAGTCAATGTCAACGGCGGTGCAATCGCCCTGGGACATCCGCTCGGCTGCACGGGGGCGAAGCTTGCGACGACGCTAATTCGTGAACTGGGCAAGCGGGGCGGAGGCCGCGGTATCGTATCGATGTGCATCGGAGGCGGCATGGGCGCCGCAGGAGTTTTCGAAGTATATGCCGATTGAGGAGGGCGGACCATTATGGCAACGATTGTGAAGGGCGGCAGCTTCGTCATAGATTCGTCTAGTTGGGAAAGCATCATGACTCCGGAAGATTTGTCCGAGGAGCAGACGTTAATCGCGGAGGCGGCCGAGCATTTTATCGAGAACGAGGTGCTTCCGCACGACGGCGAATTGGAAAAGCTCGATTACAAGCTCACGGTGCAATTGATTCGCAAGGCCGGGGAGCTTGGATTGCTCGGAGTCGACGTACCGGAGAAGTACGGGGGGCTCGGCCTGGATAAAGTAAGCTCGACGCTCATTAGCGAGAAGCTGGCCAAAGGGTCCTCGTTCGCCCTCTCGGTCGGCGCCCATGTCGGAATCGGCACGCTGCCGATCGTCTTCTTCGGGACGCCCGAGCAGAAGCGGAAATATTTGCCGGACTTGGCCGACGGCTCGAAGATCGCGGCTTATTGCTTGACGGAGCCTTCATCTGGCTCGGATGCATTGGGCGCGAGAGCAACCGCCAAACTGTCCGACGACAGGACGCACTACGTATTGAATGGGGCGAAGCAGTTTATTACGAATGCCGGATTCGCCGATGTATTCATCGTTTATGCGAAAATCGACGGCAAGCATTTCTCGGCCTTTATCGTCGAGCGAACGATGGAGGGAGTGAGCATCGGTCCGGAAGAAAAGAAAATGGGGATCAAAGGCTCCTCCACATGTCCGCTTATTTTGGATCAGGTCAAGGTACCCGTCGACAACTTGTTGGGCGAGCCGGGCAAAGGTCATGTGATCGCCTTCAACATTTTAAACATCGGACGGTTCAAGCTCGGGGCCGGGTGCGTAGGTGCCGCCAAGGATGCGATCTCGCTAAGCGCCGCTTACGCCAACGAGAGAACCCAGTTCGGCAAGCCGATCTCCTCTTTCCCGTTGATCGGAGAAAAGCTTGCGGACATGAATATCGCGACGTTCGTGCTCGAAAGTATGGTGTATAGGACGGCGGGGCTGATCGATGCCGTTCTGCAAAATATCGATCATGGCAGCGATGCGGCGGGCGTGCAATCGGCGAAAGGGATCGCGGAATATGCGCTGGAATGCTCGATCAATAAAGTGTTCGGCACGGAAGCGCTCGATTTCGTTGCCGATGAGGGCGTACAAATCCATGGCGGCTATGGCTTTATTCAAGAATACAAGATCGAACGCATTTACCGCGACTCCCGGATCAATCGGATTTTCGAAGGAACGAACGAAATCAATCGGCTGCTGATTACCGGAACACTGCTGAAGAAAGCGATGAAGGGCGAGCTTCCGCTCATGGAGCATGCGCAATCCGTACAGGAGAGCATGCTGGAGCCGACGGAACAGTCCGATACGGACGAACGCTTCGCCCAGGAGAAACGGCTGCTTGCTACCGCGAAGCAAATCTTCTTGCTTGTCGGGGGGCAAGCCGTGCAGACGTACGGCCTCGAGCTGGAGGAGCAGCAGGAGGTGCTGGCGAGGCTATCGGATATGATGATCGCAATCTATGCCATGGAAAGCGCGCTGCTGCGAGCGGAGAAAATAACGGCAAAATCCGGGGAGAAGCGAGGAGAGCTTGCATCGATCATGACGTCCGTATATGTCCACGACACTTTCGCTTCCATCGAGCGGGCGGCCAAACAATCGGTCGCGGCCATGGCCTCGGGCGACCTGCTGTCGTTGCAGCTGTCGGTGCTGCGCAAATGGACGCGGCATACGCCTCCGGATACGATCCGACTCAAGCGGCAGGTGGCGGAAAAAGTAAAAGCCGCAGAGCGCTACGTCGTCGTGTAACCCGACCGGTTCGGACGCGTGTCACTCCGTTGAAAAGCGGCATTGGAGGGATTCGGCAGGATGGACGGCAACCTGGAACGAATCGTTCGCAAGCTGGAGGAAGCGGCCAAAGGGACGTTTTGGGAGCAGCTCGGCTGCGAGCTGGAGCATGTGGAGCCCGGCAAAGCGGTCGTAGCGCTGGAGGTGGAGAAACGGCATTTGAACGGTATCGGCATCCTCCATGGCGGGGTTCACGCATCGCTGCTCGACAACGCGATGGGTTTGGCCGTGATGGTTGCCAGGCCGAACGACAAAGTCGTAACGACGAATTTGAATGTGCATTATTTGTCGCCGCTTGAGCCGGGGAAAGTAACGGTTACGGCCGAGCTGATTCATCAGTCCCGGAAAATGATAACCGTTTACGGCAAGATCGAAGACAGTACGGGACGGCTCGGATCGTGGGGGAGCGGTTCGTTCCGGATTTTGTCGGAATAGCGAGGCTGAATTCCATTATTGCCCAATTCTGTTCCTCTGTCGCGGCATCCGATAGGGTACAATCATTCCATTAGGGAAAAGGGTGTACCGCGAGTTCATTGGACACCAAAGTCGATTCTCTGGATAAGAAACTGGACTCCTATCAGTCCGAAAATATTACGGCAGATGAAAAAGCTGCTTGCCGCGGCTGGCGGTCGTGTCGAGCATTTGAGACAAAATATCGAATACTCCGTACAGGAGCAATCGATCTTTAAGCTCGAATTGGATCGGATGAAACGCCTTCCTTTGATTGATGAAGAAATGGTCCACTTGTACTCGTGAATAATCCGGCTATTTCATAAATAGGGATCGTACCTTTCGGTACGGTCTTTTTTTGGTTCGCAAACAGTGACAGTCGATTCACTAATCGTTTCGTCCGGCATGGCCGATAACCTTGCATTAACAAAAAAACAACTCGCATTCCATTCTATGTTGTTATATAATAAAAACACAAAAAAAAATCTGTAATAGTACAAATAATAGGCGAAAGGTGTGAATACCCGAATGCTGCTGCCGGTCAATCAATTTTTCGACACGCTTCCGAAAAAGCAATGCTCCAAATGCGGAACCGTAATGGAAGAGCAATCCGAATGCTACACGCATGAATGCGATGAATGCGGCGGGAAAACGGTTTACCCGTTAACGTTCAAGCCCGATCCGAAATATCAGCCCTAATCCCCTCCACGATTTTATAGAGACAGCCCAGCAATGGAAGAATGCGCCTATTCTTCCATTGTTTTTTGTTTTTTCAGCAAAAAATGTCCCCTTGCCAAAACTTCTTCATTGCCGAATCGGGATGCAATGTGGTACCATCGAAATTGTTTCTTCATCGTTGCATACATGTAAAATACAGATTTACAATCGTGCGCTGAACAGAAATCCGTTGTCGTACGGTAAATCGAAGAGGAGAGGTTATCATGACGAACTTGGCTAAGATTGCCGTGCTGCGTGACCGGGAAGCCATATCCAAACTGCAATCGTTCGGACTGAATGCATTCGGACTGTACGTAGGGGAAGTGCTGGCACACGCAGGTATGAGCTTTGTCGAATTACATGATGCGGGCGAGGCGGAAACGTGCGGCTGCGATGTCATCGTTGCTGCGGCATGTGCCGAAGACGACCGTACGGTCAAACATTTGACTGCATACATGGAAAGCGGCGGTATCGTCATAAGCTGTGCCGGGTTGAACAAGCTCGGGGGAAAGCTGGGTTATGCGAAAGCGGAAGAAGTGGCGGTAGGATACGCCGATCTGGGGAACAGCGGCTCCGAGAATACGCCGTTGCGATTTTTGGGAGCGACTCCGTGGCGTCCGGTACTAGCCGATCGCACGATCCCTTCGGCAGAGAAAGGCTCGATATTCCGCGATCGGCAGGATGGCGCGTTTGAAGGCGCCGCCCTTCAAATTTTCCCGGTTGGAAACGGCCGCTTGTACCGTTGGTCCGTCGATATATGGAACACGATCGTACATTTGCAGCAAGGAAATGGTCCGGTTCTGGAAGACGGCGCTCCCGCATCCGACGGAACGGGCGCGTTGAACGACAACATATTGAAAGCGGACGATCAAGCGGCAGTAGACTGGGAGCTGGACCGCAAAATTACCGATACGGGCATGCCCTATTTCGCTTATCCGTACGCGGATTTGTGGCGCGAGGCATTTCTGGGCTCGCTATTGGAAGCCATTGTCGCGGACGGGAAAACGTTGCCGTTCATCGGCTATTACCCGGATGGCATATCCCATGTGCTGATGGTGTCCCACGATAGCGATCAGAACAAGGATCAATACGCCGAAGCGACGCTCGAGCTGCTGGCCGAGGTCGGACTGAACACGACTTGGTGCATGCTGGAGCCCGGATATGGAAAGCCTATTTACGAGCGGGTTAAAGAAGCCGGACATGAGCTTGCCTTTCACTTTAACGGTCTGGAAACCCAAAAAGGAATATGGTCGGAAGAAGAATTCGCCCGCCAGCTGCAATGGCTGAAGGATGCCGCGGAGCTGGAATCGGTTACCTCGAACAAAAATCATTACACCCGGTTCGAAGGATGGGGAGAGCTGTTCGAATGGTGCGAGCGCAACGGGATTGCCGCCGATCAGACGCGGGGGCCGAGCAAGAAGGGGAATGTCGGCATGCTGTTCGGCACAAGTCATCCGTATTTCCCGATCGCTTGGGCAAATGACGGCAACCGGATGTACGACGTACTGGAAATGAGCTTCCTGACCCAAGATTTGGAGCTGTCGACCTTATCCGATAATAGTGTAATCCGTCCGTTTCTGGAACAAGTAAAGCGGGTGCGCGGAGTGGCCCACTTCCTGTACCATCAGGTGCATATTCACAACTGGGAAGCCGTACGGAATTCGATCCGGAAATTGGTTGCGGAAGCGCGTCAACTCGGTTTCGATTTTTGGACAGGAAAAAAAGTGAACGACTGGGAGCGATATCGGCGCAGCTTGAAAGCGGGTGTTGGCGAAGATGGAAGTATTCGTTTGGACGGCCCATCATCGGACTACGACATTGTCGTGTACATTCCCGCAATATCAAGCGCCACGGGCGATTTCGGCTCCGAGACGGTCGAATGGTACGGCATCGCCTGCTACAAAAAGGTATTGCGTATTTGATCTTTCCGCGTTCATTAACGATAACGTAATAAAGACCGTTTAAAGACAGATTTTGCGTCATGCAAACCTTGTAATCGGAAAACATTACGAATATGATGTAGGTATGGGGTAGTCTTGTAAACGCTTTACCGTTTCGTTAAGAAACGCAAATCAAACAGGAGGAGTGCAAGAGTGAAGACAGATCATGTTGCTACAGGGAACGCAGACGAATCAACCGGCATCAAGCAAAGGTTCCTCCTGCTCGGAAGAGCGCTTGTCCGCTACAAGTATTTTTACTTGATGATGCTGCCAGGCGTTCTGTATTACATCATTTATCATTACATTCCGATGGGCGGCTTGATGATCGCGTTCCAAAAGTACAACTTGGGCAAAGGCATTTTCGGCAGCGAATTCGTAGGATTCGAGAACTTCCGTACCGTATTTACTTCGCCGGATTTCCCGGATCTTATCCGAAATACGCTGCTCATCAGCTTTTACAGAATCGTTTTCAATATGTTGCCGGATGTGCTGCTAGCGCTCATCTTGAACGAAATCCGGCTGCAGTGGTTCAAGCGCATCATTCAAACGGTAACCTACGGTCCGTACTTTTTGTCGTGGATTATCGTGTACGGTCTCGTATTCTCGTTCCTTGCACCTGACGCGGGATTGATCAGCACCTGGTGGAGAGACAATACGGGAGAAACGTTGAATCTGCTGACCGATAAAGACTGGTTCCGTCCGATTCTCATTTTGACCGATATATGGAAGAGCACCGGCTACGGCGCCATTATTTATTTGGCGGCTCTCGCCACGATCAACAATGAGCTTTACGAGGCGGCCGTCGTCGACGGTGCCGGACGCTGGAGACAAATATGGCACATTACGCTGCCGGGTATCCGGGAAGTTTTCATCCTGCTGCTCATTTTGCGTATCGGACATATTTTGGACGCCGGTTTCGAGCAAGTTTATATTTTCTTGAACGCTCGCGTGTATGAGGTCGGGGACATTATCGATACTTGGGTTTTCCGACGAGGAATCGAAAGCTTGGATTTCAGCGTGGCATCCGCGGTCGGTTTTTTCAAATCGGTCATCGGGTTTCTGCTGGTCGTTACGGCGAACAAGGTTTCGAAAAAACTCGGCGGGTCCGGGATCTGGTAGGAGGTCACAGCGATGTCATTCATACTCAAAAAGACCAAATCCGATTATGTTGTCGACTTTTTCATCTACCTGTCCATGACATTGTTCGGCTTTGCCACATTGTTCCCCTTGTATTACGTCATAGTCATGTCCATTACTCCGATCGCCGAGGTGCTGCGCAACGGCGGGTTCGTCATTTGGCCGAATGAAATCACGACGGAAGCGTACAAATACATTTTCAGCAGCAACCGGATCCCTAACGCATTATGGGTTACGATCAGGGTTACGGTTATCGGTACGTTTTGCAACTTGCTCATCACTACATTTTTGGCCTATCCGCTGTCAAAAAGATATTTGCCGGGACGCAATATCGTGCTCATGGGTATCGTCTTCACGATGCTGTTCTCCGGCGGCTTGATTCCGCTGTATATCGTCGTCAAAGCGACAGGGCTGTTGAACTCGATCTGGGCGCTCATCATCCCGGGTCTCGTTTCTTCCTTCAACCTGCTTATCATGAAAACTTATTTCGAGAACTTGCCGGGCGAGATTGAGGAAGCGGCCAAGGTGGACGGTTGCAGCGACATGCAGACACTGTTCAGAATCGTTCTGCCGCTCTCGATGCCGATTATGGCAACGCTCGGCTTGTTCTACGGGGTAGGTCACTGGAATGCCTATTTCGGCGGTATTATGTATTTGACCGACAAGGATCTGATGCCGATACAGGTCGTGCTCCGCAATATGATCGTATCGCCAAGCGTGAGCTCCGAGCTCAATGTCAACGCGAGCGACCTGCAGACGCTGCCGCCGGAAACGATCAAGATGGCGACCGTCGTCGTGGCCATCATCCCGATCCTGATCGTCTACCCGTTTTTGCAAAAATATTTTGTCAAAGGGATGCTGCTCGGTTCCATCAAAGGATAACCGGTGGCACAGCCCGGGAAGAGAGGGGCTTATGCTCCTTTTTTCCGTTTCGCCGACGCACAATAATTTCTGCACGATCCGTATGGAAACGATTTTCGTTTCTTGCGGATCTTTTTTCTATTTAGAAAAAGTTTTTCTTGATGTGAAAGAATTGCTATGTTACGATGATCGCGAAAAGTGTTTTCGGGCTCGATTCGGGACCGGAGGCGCGCGAAACAATCGGGGAGTGGATCGAAGCCATGGAGCAATGGGATACTCCATCCGTCCAGATCGATTTGGACGTATTGGACCGGAATTTACGGGAGACGGCGAATGCCGCAGCCAGAGCAGGCGTGAAGCTGCGGCCGCACACGAAGACGCACAAAAGCGTCTGGATCGCCAAGGAGCAGCTCCGGTACGGAGCGACAGGAATTACGGTAGCCAAGCTGGGCGAAGCGGAAGTAATGGCGGAGGCCGGCATAAACGACATTCTGATCGCGTTCCCGGTGATCGGGGCGCCGAAGCTCGAACGGCTCGGAAGGCTGATGGAAAACGCCAAAATTACGCTCAGCACGGATGATGTAGACGTCGCGCGCCAATTGTCGGCGTTCGGCAGAAGCTTGAATCGGGAAATCTCTCTGTATGTCGACGTGAATACGGGGCTGAACCGGTGCGGCAAGGAGCCCGGCGATGAAACGGCCGACGTCGTGAAACGGATTACGGACCTGCCGAATATACGGGTAACCGGTCTGATGACCCATTCCGGACACGCATACGGCTATAACAGCAATGATGCCGTCCGGGAAATAGCAAAGCAGGAAGCCGAAAGCCTTCTTTTGACGAAAAGGAAGGTGGAGGAAGCCGGCATATCCATCGAAGAGATCAGCGTGGGCTCGACTCCGACCTCGAAGTTCGTCGCCGACATAGCCGGTCTCGGCGTGACGGAAATGCGCCCCGGCGCTTACGTATTCGGCGACGGCACGCAATGGACGATGGGACTGATCGGGCAAGAGCTGCTTGCCATGACGATCGTCGCTACTGTCGTCGGACGTCCGAGACCCGGAACGATCATTATAGATGCAGGCTCGAAAACGCTTAGCAGCGACGTAAGCAAGTACCATCCGGGCTACGGCATTATTTTGGGGCATTCGGGCGCCGTCATCGAAAGGCTAAGCGAAGAGCACGGCATCGTGAAAGTTCCGGACAGCGGAGCGTACGAGATCGGTCAGCAATTGAGAATCGTGCCGAATCACTGCTGCGTCGTGACGAATTTGCAGGACCGGCTAACGGGAGTCCGCAACGGACGGTTCGAGAAATGGCTCCCCGTCGATGCAAGAGGACAAATACGATAACCCAACTGATGAGAGGATGAAATGATCATGTCTATCGAAATCAAAGCTCCCAACGCACCGCAATTCCCGCTTCCGTTCTCCCATGCGCTTCGCGCCGGCGACTTCGTGTATGTATCCGGTCAAGTCGGCGTCAATCCGGAAACCCGCGAAGTCGTAGGAGATACGATCGAAGCGCAAACGGAACAAAGCGTGCGCAACATCGAGACGATTCTGCAGGCGGCCGGCTTGACGCTTGATCATGTCATTAAAGTAAACGCACATTTGACGAGTATCTCCGATACACCGGCTTACAATAAAACTTACGAAAATCTGTTCAGCAAGCCTTATCCGACAAGAACGACCGTGCAGAGCGGGTTGGGCAACTATTTGATCGAAATCGACGTGATCGCATACGCTCCGACCCGCAGAGGAGAAGGCTAATGGACAGAAACGTTCTATCCGATCGAATCGCGTTATGGATCGAGGGGCACAAGGCGGAATCCGCCGCCTTGGCCTCGGAGCTGGTCCGCATACCGAGCGTAAATCATCCGCCCAATGGAAATGAAGCCGCTTACCAAACGTATTTCGGCGATCGGCTCCGCTCGATGGGGGCCGAGGTGACGACGTACGAGCTCGACACCGTGCCCGGCCTGAAGGAGCATCCGGCTTATATGAATACCCGCAACTACGCAGGCCGTCCCAATGTGCACGGCTTGTTCAGCGGAACGGGCAACGGCCGCTCGCTCGTTTTTTCCGGCCACGCCGATACGGTATATGAGGGTGTAGAGCCGTGGCAGGACGGCCCTTTCTCGGGGACGATCCGGGACGGCAAGCTGTTCGGACGCGGTTCCTACGACATGAAGGGCGGAATGGCCGCCGCATTGGAAGCGGTACGGTGCTTGCAGGAGTCGGGTATACGGTTGGCGGGTAACGTATATATAGAAAGCGTAGTAGACGAGGAGCACGGAGGGGCGAACGGAACGCTTGCCGGCAGGCTGATGGGGATTAACCCCGATATGGCGATCATCCCCGAGCCGACCAACCTGATTCCGTATCCCGCTCACTTGGGCGGAGGAATATGGAAGGCGGAGTTTTCCGGCAAAAGCGGTATCGGATTCAATGGCGAAGAACTGATCAGCGCCTTGGATGCGACGGTTTCGTTTGCCATGCTGCTGCAAAAGTTCAAATTGCGCCTGAACGAGCTTGTGAAGCCGCATCCGCTGTGGAGCCATACGGACAGGGGAATCGACGTAGTCGTATTGTCGATCTTGTCGGGCGATACGAAACGCGAGCTTCAGGAGAAGCTGCCTGCGGACGGCAAGCTCAATTTCTGGATCGAGGGTTATCCGGGAATGACGGCCGAGCAAATTCTCGCGATGCTGGACGAATTTTATGAAAGCGAGCTGCCCCATTTTCCGATCCTCGCCAAATGCCGGCCGACCATCACTCCGCTTATCCGGTATTTATCCGGAAGCGAGATGCCGGCCGGACCGCAAACGGATAGCTTTCTCGCGAGCGTCCGCAGCGCGGGCTCGATCGCCCTCGGCCATGAGACGGCACGCGGTCAAGGCTCTCCGTTCGCCTGCGACGGCTTTATGTTCAACCTGCACAGCCCGACGCCCGCGCTCGTGCTGGGACCGTCCGGTGCCAACGCGCATGCGGCCGACGAGCAAATGGATTTGGACAGCTATTACACTTTGATCCGCTGGTATGCCGAGATTATGGTCGATTGGTGCGGAGCGGAAGGGGAATAATCGATGGAGCAAACGAAAACGAACCGTCCCAAAGTCATCGGAGTCGTCGGAGTCGTTCACGAGACGAATACGTTTGCACCCGGCTTGACGGGACTTGACGCCTTTAAAAACGATTGGATTGTCGGAACGGCCGCTTTCGTCGATCGCTATACGGGAACGAAGACATCGATGGGCGGCGTGATCGACGCGGCCCGCGATCTCGGCTTGGAGCTGCGTCCGGGCTTCTACACTCAGGCGACGCCGAGCGGTATGGTGACCGACGACGCTTTCAATGCGATCGCGGACGGGATAGCCGATTCGGCGGATCACGATGTCGACGGGCTTGTCGTCATTTTGCACGGTGCGATGGTCGCTTCCTCGTATCCGGACGCGGAAGGAGAAATTTTGCGCCGGCTGCGGGCGAAGTTCGGCAGAAGCTTGCCGATGGCCGTGACGCTCGATTTGCACGGAAACATCAGTCCGGAAATGGTTGATTTATCGGACATTATCGTCGCCTACGACACGTATCCGCATGTCGATACATACGACAGGGCGGTCGAGGCGGTACACCTGTTGAACAGCCAGCTGAAGGGCGATATCAAGCCGGTTCAACGGCTCGTCCATACGCGGATGCTGGTCGCTCCGCAAGCGATGCTGACCGCATCGGGGGTTATGAAGGAAATGATGGACCTTGCCTTCGAGCTGGAAAAGGTGCAAGGCGTGCTCAACATATCGGTAGCCGGAGGATTCCCATACAGCGATGTCGAGGATGCGGGCATGACGTTCGTCGTCACGGTCGACAATGATCCGGAGCTTGCCGAGCGGTGCTGCGAGCAGCTGCGGGCGGCCGCCTGGGATCGCAGAGAGCGGTTCACCGTTCAACAGCTGGAGCCGGCCGAAGCGGTAGCCATGGCAGTCCGCCATCCGGAAGGACCGGTCATTCTGATCGAAAGCTCGGACAATGTCGGAGGAGGCTCTCCCGCCGATGCGACGCATATATTGCCTCACCTGCTGACGGCTCCGAAAAAAAGCTTGATCGTGATCCGCGATCCCGAAGCGGCGCGCCTTGCGGCGAAGCACGGAATCGGGGCGGTGCTGCGCTGCGCAATCGGAGGGAAAAGCGACGATCTGCATGGCGAGCCCGTCGAGATCGAAGGCCGGATTCGCACTTTGTTCGACGGCAACTATCGCCATATCGGCGCCTATATGACCGGCCAGTACGCGCGGATGGGCTTGACCGCCGTAATCGAATGCGGCAACGTTACGGTCGTTTTGACCGAAGAGCGGGTTGCCCCGTGGGATCCGGGCCACGTCAAGTTCGTCGGGCTTCAGCCCGAGCAATTCCATATGATCGTAGTGAAAGCGGCCATTGCCTGGAGAACCGCTTTCGGCGATGTGGCCAAGCTCGTGATCGAGGTGGACACTCCGGGCTGCTGTACGGCCAATATGCACCGTTTTCGTTACGAAGCCGTAAAAAGACCGATTTATCCGTTGGATTCGATCGAATAGACATCGACTGGAGAGGGGAAACAAGATGAAAACTTTTGAGAAATCCCGCGCGAAGCTTGCGGAAGCGAAGCAAGTATTGGCAGGAGGAGTGGCAAGCACGCTTCGCGGCTCGATGAAGCCGACGCCGCTTTACGTCGAATCGGCATCGGGCGTAACGGTCAAGGACGTCGACGGAAATGAATATTTGGACTACCAGTTGGCCTACGGTCCGCTAATTTTGGGTCACGCCCATCCGGGCTTTAACGAGAAAGTAAGCAAGGCGATGGCAAAAGGGATTACGTATGGCTTGCAGCACGACGGAGAAATCGAGCTGGCGCGCCGTCTGACCGAAGTATTGCCGTGCGCCGACAAAGTCGTCCTAAGCGGATCCGGCACGGAAGCGGTCATGCTGGCGCTTCGATTGTCCCGCGCCTATACGGGCAAGAGCAAGGTGGTCCGGTTCCACGGCCACTATCACGGCTGGTCGGACTCGATCTTCACCTCTTTTCCGAGTCCGGACATGATGCAGAAGGCGACCTCCGCCGCCGCAGACAGCGTGCCTCCTGGCACGAAAGGGCAGAGCGAGCTTAGCTTGCAGGACGTCATCCTGCTGCCTTGGAACGAGCCCGAGACGCTGGAGGCGACGCTCCGCGCGCATGCGCACGAAATCGCGGCCGTCATTTCCGAGCCGGTCATGTGCAACTCCGGCTGCATTTTGCCGCTGCCCGGCTATTTGGAACAAATTCGCGAGTTGACACGCGAGCTGAATATCGTGTTTATTATGGATGAAGTAATTACCGGCTTCAGGCTCAGCCCTGGCGGCGCACACGGCCGGTTCGGAATCAACCCGGATCTCGTGACGGTCGGGAAGGCGCTTGGCGGCGGTATCGCGGTCAGCGCTGTCGGCGGACGCAAAGAAATATTCGAGCTGATCGATTCGGAGCAGGTGAGCCACCTCGGTACGTTGAACGGCAACGGAGTAGCCACTTCCTCCGCTCTGGCCGTACTCGAGCTGCTGACCGAAAACGACGGCGCCGTTTATGGTAAAATGGAGGACAATGCGATCAAGCTGGCAACCGGAATTCGCGTTTTGTTCGAAAAGCATGGTCATCGCGGCGTAGTCAACCAAATCGGGCCGGTATTCCATTTCATGTTCATCGAAGAAGACGAAGTCACGCATTTCGATACGTTCCAAAAGCGCAATTCGGGCAAATACGCCAAATTCGCCGAGCTGATGCTGGACGAAGGCGTTCTCGTTCGGCCGAACGGACTGTGGTATATTTCGACCGTCCATGAGGCGGATCATATCGAGAAGACGCTGCAGGCGATCGACCGGGTGTTCGTGCGGCTGACGGAGGGGAACTGACATGAGGCTCTCCGGCAAAGTCGCGCTCGTTACGGGCGGTTCTCACGGCATCGGTCAAGCGGTCGTGCTCCGGTACGCGCGGGAAGGCGCGAAGGTTGCGCTGTGCGGCAGAGGAAAAGCCGCGCTTGAGGAAACGGTCGCCTTGATCCGGGAGCAGGGCGGGGAGGCGCTCGCCTTCGAAACCGACGTTTCCGACAAAGGCCAGGTCGATCGGTTGATCGACGGCATCGTGGAGCAATGGGGCAGGCTCGATATTGTGGTGAACAATGCCGGCATTTGCGAGGTATCGCCCTTCCTGGATATTACGGAAGACCAATGGGACCGCCATATGAATATTAACCTGAAGGGCGCCTTCCTCGTCAGTCAGCGCGCGGCCCGCGAGATGGTGCGTCTGGGAAGCGGAGGCTCGATCATCCAGATGTCGAGCGTAAACGGCATTCAGGCGGAAAGCGATCAGGTTCATTACAATACGACCAAGGGCGGCATGATCAATTTATCGATGTCCATGGCGCTGGAGCTGGCGGAGCACGGCATCCGCGTTAATGCGCTTTGCCCCGGCTTTATCGAGACCCGGCTGACAAAGCCGCTGATCGACAACCCTCCGGCCATCGCCGACTATTTGCGCACGGTCCCGATGAAACGGGTAGGCCAACCGGAGGAGATCGCCTCCGCGGCCTTGTTCCTGGCATCGGATGATTCGTCGTACGTGACCGGAACTTCCATGGTCGTCGACGGCGGACAACTGATCAAGCTATCTTAATTGCACCGTTTATAAGCCAAGAAGGCTGCGTTCCGCTTCGGGAACATTCTGCCAAGCTCGCCGGAAAGGGGTATTTATGAAAGAGACCGAGAAGCAAACGACTACGGTAAAATCCGCCGACCGGGTGTTGGATATATTCGAGCTGTTCGCCGAGCGGCACGAGCCGATCAATTTGACGGAGCTGTCGCGGGAATTGGAAATGCCGGCAAGCAGCGCCTACAAGCTGCTGCAAAACTTGCTCGCGCGCGGGTACCTGGAGTCCGACAAACAGGGCAAGACGTTCCGTCTCGGCTACAAGCTGTTCGAAATCGGCAGCAAATACGCCCAGCGGACCGATCTTGCCGGCGAATTCCAGCTTTCCGCGCAAAAAATGATCGACGACATCAACGAGTCGGTATTTTTGACGATCCGCAATGGGGAAATGGCGCTTTATATCGCCGAGAAGCAGAGCACCCATCCGGTTCGCTTCGTTTCGCACCTCGGCATGCAGCTGCCGCTACATGCGACGGCTATGGGGAAGGTGCTGCTCAGCGGAATGCCGGAGGTGGAGATTGCGAAGCTTTATCCGGATAAGCAGTTGGGCAGGCTGACGGATACGACCATAACCGATTTCGGAGAATTGATGAAGCAGATCGACCGAATCCGGGCAGACGGAGTCGGATATAGCATTGGCGAATCGGTTCACGGCATACGCTGTGTCGCCGCACCGATTTATGGGGCTTCGGGACAGATCGTATCCGCATTGGGCGTGTCGATGCCGGAATCGAGATGGGAGCCGGTCATGTGGGAGCGAATCGGACAATCCGTTCTGCAAGGAGCCAAAGAAATCAGCACGAAGCTTTATTATATGCCGTAAGCGAAGCTTCACATAAAAATCTTTAAATGGTGTTTACATGCCGCCCCGCTTGAATTACCATAGAGAATGACGGTTCAATCCGACGCAAGCCGGGAGGCTCAGACGACTGATGATCATCGATATGCATACGCACGTCTGGGGCGGCAGGTACGAGCCGCATACCCATGATTTGATCGCGAATTGCGAACGGTACGGCATTGCCAAAATCATCGTTTCCGGAATCGCGCGGCAATATCCGAACGAGGCCGAAATCGAGCAGCATAACAACGACATCGTCCGTTTCCGCAAGGAACGCCCTGATTTGGTCGAAGGATACGTGTACGCCAATCCGCGCCATGCGAATGCGGAGGACGCGCTTCGACGCGGTATCGAAGACGATGGAATGGTCGGACTGAAGCTGTGGATCGCCTCTTACTGTGACGATCCTCTCGTTTATCCGCTGGTCGAGCGCTGCATCCGGCTGGATGTGCCGATTCTGCTGCATGCCTTTCACAAAGCCGTCAATCAATTGCCTGACGAGACGACGGGCGAGCATGTAGCGAGGCTGGCCGACCGGTACCCCGAGGCTAAGCTGATCATGGCTCATTTGGGCGGCAACGCGTACCACGGCATCAAGGCGGTCCGCGATAAGCCGAACGTATGGACCGACTTTTCCGGCTCCCTGTTCGGCAGGGAAGACATCGATTATGCCGTGAGCCAGCTCGGCTCCGACCGGGTGTTGTTCGGCTCGGATATGCCAGGCTGCTCGTTCATTACGAATTATGCCCAGGTTCAGGAAGCGGATTTGACACCGCGTCAAAGGGAAGACATTTATTCGAACAATGCCATAAAGCTGTTCCGGCTGAGCATCTGACATTTCGAGGCGCGGCGGACAAGCTGGGATTGGACGGAAAATTGCCAAACGGGGGAGGACTTAACGGTGAAATTCGTCACTATTCAAACGAATAACGAGAACCATTTGGGCGTGAAAACCGATCGCGGCATTTTGAACGTAACGGCCGCAGCCCGTTCGGGCAAAGGAAGCTCGCTTCCGGTAACGGTACATGAGCTGATCGAAGGCGGAGCGGCTGCCCGGCAAGCGATAGAGTCGCTCGTGCGCGAAGCGGAGTCGGATTCCGCGGCATGGCTGAATGCCGATTCGGTCGTTTACGGCCCGTGCGTAACACGTCCGGAGAAATTGATTTGCGTCGGTCTGAACTACCGCAAGCATGCGGAGGAAACGAACGCGAAAATTCCGGAGTACCCGATTTTGTTCAACAAATTCAACAATACGTTAACCGGTCATGGTCACGACGTCGAGCTGCCGATCACGTCCAAGGAAGTGGATTACGAGGCGGAGCTCGCCATCGTCATTGGCCGCCCGACGAAGCATGTCAGCGAGGAGGAAGCGCTCGATTACGTATTCGGCTACTGTGTCGTCAACGACTTGTCCGCCCGCGACCTGCAGCTGCGCACGAACCAATGGATGCTCGGCAAAGTATGCGACGGCTTTTCGCCGCTCGGACCGGAGCTTGTCACCGCGGACGAGATTTCCGACCCGAACAACCTGCGGATCAGCTGCCATGTGAACGGGGAGCAGCGCCAAAACTCCAACACGTCCGACATGATTTTCAACTGTAAACAAATTATTAGCTACTTGTCCCGCCATCTTACGCTGAAACCGGGCGACGTTATTTTGACCGGCACGCCGGAAGGGGTCGTTCTCGGATATCCGCCGGAGAAGCGCGTCTACCTGCAGCCGGGCGATGTCGTCACCGTGTCGATCGAGAAGCTCGGATCCATTACGAACAAGATGGTCGCGGAGAAGGTTTAAAGGTCGGAACGAGTATGTATCGGTTAACAATCAGGAAAGCACCTTCATGCGAAGGTGCTTTTTTTGACGTTTGTTTCATATTAATATTGGAAGCGATTACATTCAGGAGAGGAGTCGTTGTTCCCATGGGCTTGTTTCTAATCTGCATGATGGGATGTCTGGCGTTTTTTGGCGTTGTCATATTGCTTATATACCGTTGGATCGAAGCGGATACGTATGAGTATGACATGCGGTATATTTGGGACTTTCATCGGGTTACATTGGAACAGATGGAATTCAAGTAAAGGGAAGGACGGACAACGACGACCTGCGATTGGAAAGGCAAACATGTGGTTCAAACGTCATCCTGCAGTGCCACTATGCGTTTAGTGCGCTTGAGCGTAAAATTCGGAAAGTTGAGGCAGACCCGGGCTGTACGGCGAAAGGACCGTGCGGCCTATTTTTTATGCGACGAATCCGGGGGAGGTTATGCTCTCGTCGGTTGGAGTGCATCCGAGCCGGGAGATTGGACCTGGAGGGAACAGCGAAAATCGGTTCCACGCATAATCGGATTGATTTAACATATAATGGGTGCTACTATGAGTATGAGGGACGTAAAAAGTCCTATAGGGACGTATTATGTCCCAATTATCGAAAATTGGGAGTGACGCCAACGTGATGTTGTATCCCGAAATCGTATTGCCGCGACTGCGTTATCGGTTTTGTCCAATGTGCAGGGAAGCTCTTGCGAAAAAGATTTTGAACGATGATGATTTGGAGCGGGTATGCTGCCTCTCGTGCGGCTGGGTCCATTACCCGACGAACGCGATGGGAGTCATCATTATCGTTGCGGTAGAGGACCGCATCGTCGCGATTTTACCGCCGAGTGCGCCGAAAGAGTATCCGGCGGCTTTGCCGGGGGGGCATGGAGAGTATTGGGAGTCTCCGGAGGAAGCGGCCGTTCGGGAAGCCTATGAGGAAACCGGATTTCATGTTGCGATTACGGAGTTGCTGGGTTGGGGCTTTAACAAAAATGCAGGTTATCCCGGACCGATGCTCCATTTTTACTATGAAGCGAAGGCGATCGGAGGGAGTGCGAGAGACAGCGAGGAGGGGCGCGTACACTTATACCGGCCGGACCAATTTCCGCCGATATCCCCGCAGCGCGGAGGCAGCAGGAGGACGATGGAGCTGTATTTGGAGCGAAAGAAATATCGTTCGCCCTTGTGAGGGCGATCCGACTCCCGGGGGATATCAGCTCAGCTCGGAAACCGGACCTATGAGGATAACAAATAGGCTACACCGTATGGCTCAGGAGGCTGTACCTGGCATCGGCAGCACATAGAACAGAATTGCAACGAAATGGCAGACGCTTCCGCCGATGACGAACGTATGCCAAATCGCATGATGATAAGGAATTTTGCGCCAAATGAAAAAAACGGTCCCGACCGTGTAGAAAATGCCTCCGCCTACCAGCCACAGCAAGCCGTTCCAAGGAAGCTGCTCATAGAGCGGTTTAATGGCGAACACGATCAGCCAACCCATGGCGATGTAGAATACCGTAGAGAGCATGATGAACCTGCTGACGAAATATGCCTTGAAAATGATTCCTGCTACCGCCAAGCCCCAGACGATACCGAATATGGTCCAGCCGAGCGGGCCGCGGAGCGTAACGAGAAGGAAGGGCGTATACGTTCCGGCGATTAGCAAATAGATGGCGGAATAGTCCAAAATCTCGAAGATGTCCTTCACTTTTCCTTCGCGAAAGCTGTGCAGCAGCGTGGAGCAGGTGTAGAGCAGAACGAGAGTCGTGCCGAAAATGCTGAAGCTGACAATGTGCCACACGTCGCCGTGCAGGCTGGCGAACACGACCAGTATGGCAAGCGCAGCCGCGCTCAGCATAGCGCCTATGCCGTGACTGATCGCGTTGGCGATTTCTTCGCGAACCGAATACTTCATCGATAACTCCCCTCGCTTACTGTGATTTGGTTTTATTTTAGCTTATTGGAGCGCGGAAGGAAAGAAACGCTGACTTTGCCAAGCCCGCAATCGGCAATCGGCATTTTTTGCAACCGGAGCGTGCGAAATCCCGTATGAAAGGTAGCAGTGGAAAGGAGTATTGACCGTGGCAAGCTATAACAATATGGGTGGAGCGCCGAAACGCGCGACATTTCGCGATTTGCGGGCATGGCGGAAGGAACGCAAAGCGAAGGTGAAAGATTTGTCGTTTGTGGTTCCCAGTTCGCCTTCCGATCCGACAGAGCTCGAATCGTATGCGGAAACTCCCCGATTCGCATGGGTCGGACATTCCACCTTTTTACTCCAATCGGGCGGTATGAACATACTGACCGACCCGGTATGGGCGGAACGGATGGGCTTCGAGCGACGGCTTTCCCCGCCCGGAATCGCGGTGGAGCATCTGCCCGATATCGATATCGTTCTGCTGTCGCACAGCCATTACGATCATCTGCACATCCCTTCATTGCGTTTTTTGAAAGGCAATCCGATCCATCTCGTTCCGGAGGGCGTAGGCAGCTTGCTACTGCGAAAAGGTCTGTCCAACGTGAAGCAGTTCGGCTGGTGGGAAAGTGCGAAGGTCGGCAAGCTGGCCTTTACATTCGTGCCGGCCGAGCACTGGACCCGCAGAACGTTATGGGATATGAATCGTTCCCATTGGGGCGGCTGGATAATCGAGACGGGACGGGACGAAGAGGAAGAGAGCCGGTTGGATGCGAAGAAGACCGTTTATTTTGCCGGCGATTCCGGTTACTTTCCCGGATTTGCGGAAATCGGGAAGCGATTCCCCGCAATCGATATCGCGCTAATGCCGATCGGGGCTTACGAGCCGGAATGGTTCATGGCTCCTCAGCACGTCTCTCCGGAACAAGCGGTTCAAGCATTCATGGACGTAGGGGCGACCACCTTCGTGCCGATGCACTATGGTGCGTTCCGTCTGGCGGACGATACGCCGAGAGAGGCGCTGGACAGGCTGCATGCCGCTTGGCAAGCGAACGGATTAAGCTCCGGGAGACTGCTCGTGCCCAAGCTTGGAGAACTGGTTCCGATCCATTAGCGGGCGAGTGTCGGAAGGTTTGGTGAGATTAAAGCAAAGAGGCTTCGGGGTCCGATCGGTCCCAAAGCCTCTTTTTCGTTATCGGGTCATGCCTCGATATGCTTGACGAACTCGTCGTCCGTTCCTGCGATCAAGGAGGACGGCTTTCCGGCGTACATGACCCACAAATCGTGCAGCGCCCGGGTACAGCCTACGTACATCAGCTTGGCGTCGTGTTCATTGGCTCCGTAATGTTCCTCGTCCGCGTCGATCAGGATGACCGCGTCGAACTCGAGCCCTTTGGCGAGATGGACCGGGACGACGGATAAGCCGCCTTCGTATTTTTGCCGCTGGGCGTCGATCAGCGTCGCCGATATGTCCTCGTGGAGCAGCGCGGTATGCAGCTGCTTGCACTCCTGCTCGGTTCGGCCGATCACCGCAATCGTGGAAGCGGGCCCGCTCTCCAATTTGCGCAGCGCTCGAACGATCGTATCGGTTCGCCGCTTCCGGTCATGGCATAGCATCTTCACTTTCTCGCCGCTGCGGAAAACGGGAACCGCCTGCATCGCGTCCGGTATGCCGTTTGCCAGGACGGCATTAGCGAAACGGATAATTTCCATCGTGGATCGGTAGCTTCTCTCCATCGTGAAATAAGCGCGATCGTCCGCCTCGAACAGGCTCAGAAATTCGTCCCACGATCGGATTCCTTTGTAAGCGTGAATGCCCTGGGACATGTCGCCCAATATCGTAAACGATCCGCTCTTGACGTGGTTGTTAAGCAGCGCTACTTGAAAAGGCGAAAAATCTTGAGCCTCGTCGATTACGACGTGGTCGAACGTGCGGTCGCCGTCAATACCGTACAAGCCGTTATAGATCAGCATCATCGGTGCAAGATCTTCGGGATAAACCTTGTTTTTGCGGAATGCAAGTACCGATTCCTCCGCCACCTGAGCCGGGATGGTCAAATCTCCGAGCGTTCTTGACGATGCGCCGTCTTCGCGGGCCGAATTGGGGAAGAGCGAACGGTAAAAGGCAAAGGGCGTATCGTCCGGCCATGTTTTCCAGAACGTTTTCAGCTTTTGCGTCGCTTTCTTTTTGCGTTCCTTCCGAACGTTCGGGTCACGCGTCTCGTTCAGCTCCATTTCGAGCCAGCGTTTGATTCTTCCTTCGACGCGTTCCTTCCGTTTCATTAGAGGGTAGTGACGGTATTCCTCATGGAACCATTCCCGCATTTTGTCGGCAGAGCATTTCGCGCCAGGCCATGGCTCGAAGTCCGACTCTGGGACAAAACAGCGTTCGAAATCCGCGAGGGCGCCCCGTATCGCTTGCATGAAGCGGAGCGAGCCTTTGAAGCGGCCAGGCGCCTCATCGTCGATAACCGGCTTTTCGCCTCCATAGGCGAACCATCGGGCCCGTCGATCCGACTCGTCGGCCAGCGTGATCCGGTCGGCCAGCGTTTCCAGCGCCCAATCCTCGAACGTCGTCTGCTGGATATGGCCGACGCCCAGCTCCGGCAGAACGGAGGAAATATAATCCAGAAACATCCGGTTCGGCGCCAATATGATCATTCGCTCGGCGCGGATTTGTTCGCGGTATTGATACAACAAATAGGCGAGTCGGTGCAGCGCGACGGTCGTTTTGCCGCTCCCGGCCACGCCTTGGATGACAAGCGCCGTATTTTTCGCGGAACGGATAATTTTGTCCTGTTCGGCCTGGATCGTGGAAACGATGTCCCGCAGCTTGTTGTCCTTGTTCTCGCCGAGTCTGTACAGCAAAAATTCGTCGGTTACGGCCGGACTGTCGCTATTGCGGTCGTACGTGTCGACGACGCGCTGCAATATTTGTTTGCGGATCACGAGATTCCGCTTTAAATAAACGAGTCCTTCGATCTCGCCGTCCGGCGCTTCATAGGAGGCAGGCCCTTCGCCGCCCGTAAACGAATAGAACAGGCTGGCTACGGGCGCCCGCCAATCGATGACGAGCGGTTCTCCGGACGTATCGTGGTCTACGCCGAATTTGCCGATATAGAGCTGACGGCTGGAAGCGTCCTTCGGCTCTTTGAAATCGAGCCTTCCGAAGTAGGGCTCGTCCGTGGCGCCGGATAAATTGTGGCGAGCCGTTTCGCGTATCGAGTCCAATACCTGCTCGGTCAAATTATCCCCGAAATACCGCGGAACCGATTGCAGCTCGCTTAGCTTCCGGTCGATCCATGCCGACGTATGCTCCAGCTTTTCCAATTCCTCTTGATAGGCACTTTGAATCTCCAATTCAGTTACCTCCCAACCATCGGCTTGACGTTCCGGAACAAAGCCTGAGCCTGACCCTGACCCTTTCCTTCGAAGTACGGGAGGGGCTCTGACTTTGCTCCTACAAAAAACAGACCTTCATACTACCATACGAAGGAGCAAAAAGAAAATGCGAATTCGGCTATATCGGTTTTTTCCGGTTGCCGACGGTACGGCGCAGGCAAAAAAAGGAACGGCGTTCCTTAATTTTCGGTGAAAAAAATGGCAGACAAACCGGCATGGTCCGGTTACAATGAGAAAGGAACAAAACCAAGCGGAGGGATTCATTCATGAAAATCGGAGTAAGCACTTATAGCTTGTCCAGGGCAATCGCAGCCAAGGAATTCGACATTTTGGGAGCGATCCAATGGATCGCCGACAACGGCGGACAGCATGTCGAGATCGTGCCGATCGGCATTTCGCTGGATAGCGATCCCGATCTGACGGACGCGATCGTGAACAAAGCGAAGGAAGTGGGAATCGACATTTCCAACTACGCCATCGGAGCCAAATTCATCGATCTGGACGAAGCCGGTTACCGAGCCGAGATTGACCGCGTGAAAAAGCACGTGGACGTCGCCAATCGTCTCGGCGTCAAAAGGATGCGCCATGACGTAGCGTCCAGACCGATTCCGGAGACGGGTACCGCCCAATTCGAGAAGGATTTCGATACGATCGTCAAGGCAAGCATGGAAATTGCCGATTATGCGAACCAATACGGCATCGTGACGAGCATCGAGAACCACGGTTTTCACGTTCAGGCGACCGAGCGCGTGCACCGGATCATCGAGGCGGTCAACCGTCCGAATTTCCGTCATACGATCGATATCGGCAACTTTTTGTGCGTAGACGAGAATCCGGTGTCGGCCGTCAAGAAGAGCGTATCGTACGCTTCGATGGTTCACCTGAAAGACTTTTATGTCCGTCCTTCTTACCGCAATCCGGGAGAAGGCTGGTTCCGTACCTCGAGCGGCAACTATTTGCGCGGCGCGATCGTCGGCCAAGGCGATATCGATATGTATGAAGTGATCCGCGTCGTGAAAGCTTCCGGCTACGACGGATACGTGTCGATCGAGTTCGAAGGCAAAGAGGAATGCAAATGGGGGACGAAAGCGGCTATCGACAATGCGTTCCGCATCTGGAACGAAGTATAAGCCGTTCGTGAAACTCGTATGAAACATCCCAAAATTCCCGACCTGAACAATACGTTATTGAAAATATCGAGCATCTACAATTCATTGACGAAATCGGAGCAGAAAGTCGCCGACGTCGTCATGAAGGAGCCGGAGGCCGCTGTTTTTTACACGATTACCGATTTGTCGGAAAAGTCGGGCGTAGGAGAAACGTCGGTCATCCGGTTTTGCCGCAAGCTCGGGTTCAAAGGCTATCAGGAATTCAAGCTGTCCGTGGCCCAAAACTTGTCGACTCCTTCGCAAAATATTCACGGCGACATTCAGGACCATGACGAGCTGTCCGTCGTCGTGAAAAAAATAAGCTCGATGAATCGGCAAAATATCGAGAATACGACGACGCTGCTCGACGAAGAAAGCTTGCGCAAGGCGATTGCGATCATCCGCGAGGCGAAGAAGCTGTATTTCTTCGGGGTCGGCTCCTCCGGTATCACGGCGCTTGACGCCAAGTACCGGTTCATGCGGCTCGGCTACGATTGCTCGGCGGAGAATGATGCGCATATCATCGCGATGAATGCGGCGCTGCTGAAAAAGGGCGACGTCGTAATCGGAGTTTCTACGTCCGGCAGCACGAAGGATCTCGTCGATGCTCTGGAAATCGCCAGACGGAGAGGGGCTCGCATTTTATGCTTGACGAGCCATGCCCGTTCGCCGATTACACAGTTCGCTGACGTCGTCTTGTTGACCGCTTCTAAGGAAAGTCCGCTGCAAGGAGGTTCGTTCTCCTCCAAAATGTCGCAAATCCATGCACTGGACGTCTTGTCCACAGCCGTTGCGCTCGGTCAAAAGGAGCGTACGTACGAGGCATTGGAGATGACGGCCAAGGCGGTGCTGGACAAACTGTATTGAGCATGCTGTACGGCAAAATGCTTGCAAAAAAGATGCACTCCGCTTTATTAGCGGGTGCATCTTTTTTGCGCTTTGGATTATTTCCCTTCGATGTAGCGCGGATTCCTTCGGGTTGGACGTGGATAGCAGTCTTTCACTTCCCACACGTGCAACCGCTCAATCCGAACAAGCATAAAAATGCGCGAAAAGGGCTTGTCTGTTAACATCGCACCCAAATTCATATAGTCAAATAACGCTGCAAAGATTACTCGCCGTGTAAAGCTCCGCTTCCGCCGTCTCTCATCATGGCGCGATACTCGCTAGCCGTTTGCCCTTTCATATCCCGGAAAGCGCGAGCGAACGTCCGGAACGAATCGAAGCCGACGGCAGTTGCGATATCGGTTACCGACATGTTCGTATGCAGCAGCATCGTAATCGCGCTTTCGATACGAAGCTGCCGGACATAATCGTGAAATCGTTTACCGGTCTGCTCCTTGAACGAGCGGCTGATGTGGGGCACGCTGTACCGGAACTGCCGCGATAAATCCTCAAGCGCAAGCTTCTCCGTATAATGCAAGTGCACGTATTGAAGCAATGGCGACATTTTTACGGATTCTTCAGGGCCATCCTTGATCGGGGAGCGGTCATTCCCTGTTGCGTTGCGCACGAACAGCAGAAGGGCCTCGCTAATTTTCAGCCTGATCATATGACGACTTCCCGGAGTATCCGGCATGGCGTATTCCTCGTGCAGCTGTCTCATCGTCGCCATCATGCGTTCCGCCGCGTCACCGTCAAAATCGGCGAAAGAGGAGGAGGTCGTTCCGATTCCGTATACGAGACGGGAAAATTCCGGGTCCTCGTACTCGCTGAACAGCAGAGGCAAATCGAACATGCAGCGGTATTTACTCATCGTTCGTCCCGGGTCGCTCTCCAGCTTATGCATATGATGGGGGAGCAGAAACGAAGCGGTGCCCGGCCGAATGCGGTGAGCCACCCCGTTTATGGACTCCGAACCGGTTCCCTCGATGAAAAAGGAAAGCTCCGCATAATCGTGATGGTGAAGCGCCGATTGCGTAACCGTACCGATATTGATAAAAAAACGCTGCTTGCCGTCCGCGGACATCTTCAGGCCGCCGATATGCTCTTGGTATTCCGGGTATATGGTTTTCGCCATATTGTTCCCCCTTGTCAGTTTCAATCCACGCCCCGTATGGGGAGCGACAAAACGATTAAAAAATGACATCTGGCGAAGCCGTTTCTGTCATGTGGCGCTTTCCCTTTTATTATATAGTTACATACGAGAAAAGGAAGCCCCATTTACCGCTTCGGAGACGGCTGTCCGAAGTTCGGCCGGGCTAATCTGCTCTAGGAGGATGGGCCGTGAAAATGCTCATCATGACCGACATGGAAGGCGTAGCCGGGATGATCAATCACGACGACTGGGTCGTCCCCGGCGGCCGGTATTACGAGGACGGGAAGAAGCTGTTGACGATGGAGACGAATGCCGCCATCGAAGGGTTCGCGGCAGGGGGAGCGAATGAGTTTATAGTCGTGGACGGACATGGATACGGCGGGATCAACCATTTGCTCCTGGACGCGCGGGCGCGGTTTATGCGCGGCCCTTACCATGGAAACTACTACTCGATGCTGGATGCCTCATTCGATGCGATTGCTTGGATCGGCCAGCATGCCAAGGCGGGAACTCCTTTTGCGCAAATGGCGCATACCGGCTGGTTCAACGTAATCGATTATACGATTAACGGCACATCGGTCGGCGAGTTCGGACAGCTGGCGCTTTGCGGGGCTTCTCTCGGTATACGCTCGATATTCGGCGCCGGGGACGAAGCTTTCGCAATAGAAGCTGCGGCGTTGGTCGAAGGAATCGAGACGGTTTCCGTCAAACGCGGACTCATGCCGGGAAGCGGAGACGAATTTAACACCGAGGGCTACAAGGAACGCAATAACGGGGCGATTCATCTTCATCCTGAAACCGCGAGAGGCCGAATTCGCGAGGGAGCCGAACGAGCGGCGCGCCGGTTTATCGAGAACCGGGAGCAATTTGCGCTGCTGCGGGCGAAAGCGCCGTTCAGGAGGGAAATCCGTTTTCGCAGCGACGGAACGAAAGCCGCTTATACGCTGCGCGACGAGCATCCCGACAGCATTATTCGTTTGTTGGGCGGTAAGCTGGTAAATGCACATATCCAATAACGATTTGCAAATTATCCATTGAAGGAGTGTCACTGACATGATCGGAACTGAAAAGCTGGCTCTATTCGGCGGAACGAAAGCGGTTAAGCAGTCGCAAGAGGGACTGTTCAAATGGCCGATTATTACCGAGGAGGATGAAGCGGCAGCCGTGCAAGTTTTGCGTGACGGCGCGATGTCCGGAACGGATATTACGCGGAAATTCGAGCGCGAGTTCGCCGATTGGCTCGATATGAAATATGGGCTCGCCTTCAATAACGGTACGAACTCCTTGCTGGGAGCTTTTTACGGCTGCGGCGTCGGAGTGGGCGATGAAATCATCTGTCCGAGCGTTACTTACTGGGCATCGGCATTGCCGGCTTATTCGCTAGGCGCCTCGGTTGTGTTTGCGGAGATCGATCCGGTTACGCTGTGTCTGGATCCGAACGATATCGAGCATCGGATTACGGAGAAGACGAAAGCGATCGTAGTCGTTCACTACTTGGGACATCCGGCCGATATGGATCCGATTATGGAAATCGCCAAGAAGCATAACATCAAAGTAATCGAGGATGTATCGCATGCGCAGGGAGGATATTACAAAGGCCGCCGGGTAGGAACGATCGGGGATGTAGGCGCCATGTCGCTGATGGCGGGCAAATCGTTTGCCATCGGGGAGGGCGGTATTTTCGTCACGAACGATCTGGAGATTTATGAGCGCGCTATCGCATTGGGGCATTACGAGCGGTACAACCAGGAAATTCAAACTCCTTACTTGCAGCCTCATGCGGGCTTGCCGCTCGGCGGCTACAAATTCCGGATGCATCAGGTCAGCTCGGCAGTCGGTCGCGTTCAGCTGAAATATTACGATGAGCGAATCGGCGAAATCGACAAAGCGATGAACTATTTCTGGGATCGGCTCGAAGGCGTACCGGGCTTGAGAGCGCACCGTCCGGCCAAAAACTCGGGAAGTACGATGGGAGGCTGGTATGCGACGCATGGCCACTATGTTCCGGAAGAGCTCGGCGGCTTGTCCGTAACCCGATTTTGCGAAGCTGTGCGCGCGGAGGGAGTATCGATCGGACCGGGCTGCAACTTGCCGCTCCATCTGCATTCGCTGCAGCAAGACGCCGACGTGTACGGCCATGGTAAACCGACGATTATTGCCAACGCTTCGCGCGATTTGCGTCAGCCGAAGGGCAGCCTGCCAATTTCCGAAGGGATCGCGGCACGCGTTTATTCCATCCCTTGGTTCAAGCATTTCAATACGGAGCAAATCGACCAATACGTCGAAGCTTTCCGCAAAGCCGCATTGCAATACAACGACTTGCTTGCGGACGACAAAGGCAATCCGGAAAGGCTCGGCGGCTGGAACTTTTTCCGTCAAAAAGCTTAAGCAAAAGGACATCGAAGTATCGGCTTCCTCCATCCGGGAGGGAGCCTTTTCGCTTTACTGAAATTGACAAGCGCTAGTAGCAGAGGCGGTGGCCGTTTGTGGACATAATAGGGGCGAAGTGTTCAGCAAAAGGAGGAGCCGCCATGGACGATACGCAGTCCTACTTGAACAAGCTGCACGACACGCAAGCAAAGGACGAGAAAAATCGGAGAACCCACGGCAAGGGCGATCCGGACCGCAAGCTGCCGGGCAAGCAGAAGGAACGGTAACTTAAAAGATACTTTACGGAGGTGCAACAATGCCGCATCATCGCCGCAAAGCATTCAAAGAACAACAGAATATGTCCCGTAGGAAGGAAGAAGCGCAAACGCTGCATGCGGATAAATCGAAAGCATTTCCCGCCTCGCTAAACGGAATAAGCAAAAACGAAAACACCTGATCCCTCCGGGATACAAAGAAATGAGAACCTCCGGGCAAGGCCAAACCGAACGGTTTCGCCATTGCCAGGGGGTTCTTTCCTTGAAGAGGCTGACCTAACCTTGCTCCGACGAGTCGGACAATTCCTTGAGCGGCGTAATTTTACCGTGCGGCTGCTGATTTTGCTTGCGCATTTTCCACGCGTTTTCTTTCCGGCGCTTGGATGTTGTCATGGGCAGTTACACCTCCATCCGTATCGTTGGCTTCCGCGAAATAATTTATGTAAAATGTAGAGGTACCCAACATTTGGATGAAGAGAGGGTGACCGTAATGAACATTACATGTTTCGGACATTCATGCCTGTACGCGGAGAGCGGCGGCAAAAAGGTGATCATCGATCCGTTCCTGTCCGGCAATCCGCAATCCGGCGTATCCCCGAAGGAGATCGAAGCGGATGCGGTGCTGCTGACCCATGCGCACGACGACCATTTCGGCGACAGTATCGAGATTGCCAAGCAAAACGACTGCCCGATCGTCGCGGTGTTCGAGCTGGCGATGCATTGTATCCGACTTGGGGCCAAAGCGCATGCGATGAACATCGGGGGCTCTTATTCGTTCGACGGCTTCCGGGTCAAATTCACCCAAGCGTTCCATGGTTCTTCCCTGCGCGAGGGCGATCAATACTTGTATGCCGGACAGCCGGCAGGCATTTTGCTGACAATGGACAATACGACGATCTTCCATGCGGGGGATACATCCTTGTACGGCGACATGAAGCTGATCGGGGAAATGAACGAAATCGCCTTGGCCGCGCTGCCGATCGGGGACAATTTCACAATGGGACCGGAAGAGGCCGTTATCGCAGCCCGCTGGCTTCAGACGAAGCAAGTGATCCCGCTTCATTACAACACATTCCCGGTCATCCGTCAGGATACGGAGAAATTCGCTTCGATGCTGAAAGAATACGATATAACGTGTCATGCGCTGAACAGCAAGGAAAGCATTACCTTATAAAAGCGATTTCGCAAAACGCCCGAGTCCCTATATGGGGAAACGGGCGTTTTTTTCGTAAATGGTATTGCATCTATTTCGGGGCTAGCGGTAGTATGGGAAATGGAGCTTATCTTTGGAAAAGGCTGCCTAAACATAAAGAAAGCAGGAGTCTATATGAACAAACGCAAAACCGTCAGCTTGGCGCTGGCATTCGGTCTGCTGATCGGGGGGAGTCCGGCATATGCGGAGGACGGACAAAAAACGGCGACCGCGCAAGCGGTTTCGTCCGTAAAAATGGTACTGAACAGCAAAACGGCTGCGGTAAACGGCAAGGAATTATTGTTGCCCGTCGAGCCGACTCTGTTCGGTGATACTACAATGGTGCCAATTCGCGCCGTGTCAGAGGCATTGGGGGCCGAGGTGAAATGGTTCGGCGATGAGAGCGCTATCGTGATCCAAGCCGGAGCATACAAGCTTCGACTGGTCATCGGAAGCAAGACTGCAATCGTGAATGACCGATCCGAGCCGTTGGACCAGCCGGCTCAAATCGTCAATGAGACGACGATGGTACCGCTGCGATTCATTGCGGAAAGCTTGAATCAAGCCGTATCGTTCGATACGGCTACAGGCACGATCACGATCACCGCCAAGCAATCGGAGACCCCGCCGAAGGAGGAGGCGCCGGCGAAACCGCCTGTTCAGAAGAACAAACTGGAGACGATTGCGATGGAAACGTTGATCGGGGGCAATAAATTGAGAGAAGTGCTCAATTTTCCCGCTCGCTTGCAAAGCATCGTGACGGACAAGGACGGCAACGTGTACGTTTTGTTTTCGAAAGACAGGCTGGAGACGAGTCTGGCTTTGCTTCAATACGACGCCAAAACGAAACGGGCGAAAGTTACACTGGACTCGTTCGACAGTCGGTTCAATTTCAGCTATACCGAGCCGTTGGGCGGCAAAAAAGAAATGTCCTACGGAGATATTGCCCCGGGAGCGCTGTACTACGACGAACAGAGCGGCAATGTTTATTTGCTGGCCAACAATACGAACGCGACTTACAACAGAACCGGCCAATCGCTGCTAAAGAGCAGCATTTCCAGCATCGTCTACCGCATTACTCCGGATATCCAAATGGTTACCAATGCATCGGCGGGGGGCATGCAACCGCTTCAGGATAATTTCCTCCTAGCTATAGAGGGTAAGCAATTTTACTTCAGCGATATCGTACATAGCCAAATTTACACATCCGCCTCGGGCGGCGAAGCGGACCCGATCGCTTCGATCGATAAAAGCTCGGGAAGCGTCAAGCTCACGGCGACTATCAAAGAGGGAAAAATTTATTACTTCGACAAAATATCGCAGACACTAACCGAGCTGGAACCGAGCAGCGGAGCTACCCGTCAAGTCGCGAAAGTAAATGTGGAATCGTTGCGTCAAGCAACGGCAAGGGACGGGATATTCTACTTGTCAAATTACGAGCAAATATACACGCTCGATACGAGCGGGCGGTTGTCGCCTTATGTTTCACTGAAAGAAATTCAACAGCCTGACGAGAACGGGCAGCGCACAATAGTCACGAATCCGAACGGCTCCATCATGATGACTCCGATCGGCGAGAGCGTTCCTACGGTAAAGGAATTCGGGCCGTTCACGGTGGATGCGGAGGGGAATATTCTGCTGTGGGATCAACAGCAAGGAGGTTCGATTCGCAAAATACGTTTGTTTGGCACCGCCGTGCAGCCCTGAATCGGTCCGACCTGCCCGACCGCGAAAATCATGGTATAATGAGTGGGAAACGCGATCCGGCAATCGAACGGCAGTCGCCGCCGGCAAAAGGAGCCCTGATATTGGAATGATCATCGTACGAAACTTATCGAAAACATTGACCGACGGCCAAACGATACTGTCCAAAGTCAGCTTTCAAGTCGACAGAGGCGAATTCGTCGTCGTCATCGGCGCCAGCGGAAGCGGGAAATCGACATTGCTCGGCTGCATCGCGCTGCAGCAAAAATGGACGGAAGGCCAATTTATAATCGACGGCAAGGAGCTGTCGAATACGAAATGGTCGGACAAGCTCCAGCTGCGCAAGGAATGGGCGTTTCTCGAGGAACGTCCGGCGCTGCATCCGAAAAAAAACGCCTTGAAAAACGTATTCAGCGGCCGGTTTTATCAGCTCCCGTTGTGGCGCAAGCTGACGGGGACGATATCGACCGGAGAGCATATACGGGCGATGGATTACTTGGAGAGGGTCGGCCTGCTCGACAAAGCGAAAATGCTGCCCGCGGAGAAGCTGAGCGGAGGCGAGCAGCAGCGCGTAGCCATCGCGAGAGCGCTTGCGCAAGGCGCTCAAGTCATTTTGGCGGACGAGCCGACGAAGGGACTAGACCCGGAATCGGCGACGAAAGTGCTGCAGGATTTTCGGGCGTTGTGCAAAGATCAAAACATGATCGTCATCGCGGCGATGCAAAATTTGGAGATGGCCGAGCGGAACGCTTCGCGCATATGGGGGTTGGCCGATGGCAAACTGGTGCTGGACATTCCGGCGCGCAAGCTGACCCAAAGCGAGAAAAATAAAATATTTTAATCCGGCACCTGGGCGAAGGAGCGATAAGCGATGGATTTGCAGTTGGATCGGAAAACGGTGCTCGTTACGGCGGGCAGCAAAGGATTGGGCAAGGCTAGCGCAATCGAGTTCGCCCGCGAAGGCGCGAATGTCGTCATCTCGAGCCGCAATGCGGACCATCTGAAGCAGGCCAAGGAGGAAATCGAACGGCTTACTGGACGCGAGGCGTTGGCGGTGGAAGCGGACGTTAATCGCAAGGAAGATATATCGCGTACGATTCAGTCTGCCGCAGACTGGACTGGGCGTCTCGATGTGCTTGTAACGAACGCGGGAGGTCCGCCCGGAGGCGGATTCGACCAGTTCGACGATGCGGCATGGGAAGCCGCGTTTCAGCAAAACCTGATGAGCGTCGTCCGTCTCATCCGCGAAGCGCTGCCGCATATGCGGCAGCAAGGAGGCGGGCGGATCGTCAATCTGACCTCGGTGTCGGTCAAGCAGCCGATTCCCGACCTGATTTTGTCCAACGTATTCCGTGCCGGCGTATATGCTTTGACAAAAAGCTTGTCAGCCGAACTCGGGAAAGATTCCATACTTGTCAATACGGTCGGACCCGGACGAATCGAAACGGACCGGATCGTGGAGCTGGACCGTCGGGCCGCCGATGCAAAGGGCATGACCGAGGAGCAGGTTCGCACGCAATTCATGAACCAGATTCCGCTTGGACGCTACGGAACGCCGGAAGAATTCGCCAAGACGATCGTTTACCTCGGATCGTTCGCCAACACTTATGTAACGGGGCAAGCCGTTCTCGTGGACGGAGGCATGGTTCGGGCATTGTAAGGAAACTGGGGGGAGTCTGAGGCAATAGGACGATGCACAGCATGTCGGTGCGTCGTCTTTTTCGTTCCGTCGCTGCAAATAGGACGCATTCCGCTCGGTTTGCTGTGTTATACTGGGTGCAGACGTAAGTAAGCATATGGGAGGGATTCTCGCATGATGGAGTTGGTTCGTCAGCTGGCGGGGCGGAAGCCTGTACAAGTCTTGAGGCCGGTACAAGTATGGAACGGGGAGCTGGACGCTTCGATCGCCGCGGTCATAGGCGGATGGGCCGAGCAAGTCGAGGCCAAGTATAAACCGTACGCCCATTCGTTTCTCTCGGGCATGCATTTGTGGAATGACAGCCTGGATGCTTCCCATACGATTTCGCAAGACATACATACGCCGGACGGAAGCTATTGGCATGCGATCATGCACCGGATGGAAGGCGACTATTGGAATTCGAAGTATTGGTATAAACGCGTAGGCAATCACCCCATATTCACGGAGCTGCACTTGGCGGTATTCGAGATGTCCAAGGAGCCGGGAGTGTTGGCAAGCGTGGGGTCCGATCGGGTTAAATCCGAGCTGGAGTCGCTTGTCCTCTCGGACAGGTGGAACTCCGACCGATTCGTCGACGCGGTGGAACGGCAGGTGGAGAAGGAGCGGCACGAAGCCGCCGTCGCCCTATTGGAACGAATCCAATGGTTCGAGACGGTACTGCTGCTCCGTCATTGTTATCGCGGCGTGGGAGAACTGCCGGACATAAATCTTAATGCGGCGCTAATGATCGGCGGAAGAACGGAGACATGACCCTCATCCCCGAAGTAGCTGTAAGTTAGCCTTAGACCGGGAATATCGGCAGAAGAAAGCGACTTTGCCATCCGTTCGGCGTCCTCGATCATAAACGGTTTTTCTTGTCCGCCGACGGCAATCATCAAGGATACGGCGGCATTGGCTTGATTCATTCGCGAACGGAGCCGCTGCGCTTCATCGAACAAATATTTGTTTTTCCACCAAAGGGACGGACTCCCCGCGATATAGGCCTGGAAAAGTCCGGGTCGGGTGAACAACACGTGCAGCGCGTACAAGCCTCCGAGCGAATGTCCGAACAAAGCTTGCCGTTTCCGGTCTATCGGAATTTCCCGTTCGATCGAGGGCTTGAGCTCGTTTTCGATGAAATCGAGAAACAGCTCCGCGCCGCCCGTCGCAGGCAGGGAGAAGCCGTCCGGTCTATGGGGAAGCTGCTCCAAGGTCGCTTCGACGGTATAGTCGAAAAATCTTCGCACCCTGGCAAATGGCTCATCCGTCGGATAGCCTATTCCCGCAATGACGAACGGTTCCACGCCGCCGGCTCTGCGCGACTGCAAGCGTACCGCTTCGGCGACCGAGGCGAATATGGAATTGGCGTCCAGCAGGTAGACGACCGGATAGCCGGAAGGAGGCGCTGCGTGCGCCGGTTTGAATACGAATATACGGTATTCCCGATTGCCGTTACGGGAATGCATGGTCCGTTGAACGGTTCCGGGTACCGAATAAGGGATTTGTTGCTCCATCTGAACTTGTCTCCTTTTGCAACGATCGAGTTGCAATCCAATTTCAATGTCCATCATCGGGCAGCTCTAAAATTTATCGCTATAAGTCGCATACTAACCATTGTAGCGTAAAGAAATAGGTGTAGACTATATAGATTTTCATATAGAGAACGAACAAATACAGCACAAGCCGACCAAAGGAGAGAAATGAGTAATGAAGCTGCGCTGCGCCATTTTGGATGATTATCAGCATGTATCGCTGTCAATGGCCGACTGGTCCACCGTCTCCGACAGCTTGGACATTCAAGTGTTTCACCGCCATTTCGAGCTTGAGGACGAACTCGCGGCAGCTATCGTTCATTGCGAGATTGTCGTGATCATGCGCGAACGGACCCCTTTCCGCGAATCGCTTTTCCGCCGGCTGCCACACTTGAAGCTGCTTGTCACGACAGGCATGAGAAACGCTTCCGTCGATCTCGAAGCGGCGGCCCGGCACGGAGTCGCGGTGAGCGGGACGGGAGGAGGGGGCCGCGGTCCGGCGGAGCTGACGTGGGCGCTGATCCTCGGTCTGACCAAACATTTGATACCCGAGAACGGGTCTATTAGAAATAACGGCACTTGGCAAACACGGATCGGGGTTGATCTGTACGGAAAGCGGCTCGGATTGCTCGGACTGGGGCGTATCGGCGGGCAAGTCGCCCAAGTCGGCCTTGCCTTCGGAATGGAGGTTGTCGCATGGAGTCCCAACTTGACGGAGGAGAAAGCGCTGGCTGCAGGGGTGCGTCTCGCGGCCTCGAAAGAAGAACTGCTCGAGAGCAGCGACTTCGTCTCGATTCACCTCGTTCTGGGCGAGCGGTCCAGAGGGCTTGTCGGCGCCAGGGAGCTTGGTTTGATGAGGCCGACAGCTTATTTGATCAATACGTCACGCGCTCCGATCGTGGATCAGGACGCGCTTAGAGAAGCTTTGAGCGAGGGCCGGATCGCCGGAGCGGGCTTGGACGTTTTCGATATCGAGCCGCTGCCCTCAGACGATTTGTTCCGCTCGTTGCCGAATGTGCTGGCTACGCCGCATGTCGGATTCGTTACGGAGGAGAGCTATCGGGTGTTTTACCGAGACATCGTACAAAATATTCACGCCTTTTTGACCGGTACGCCGATTCGCCTGCTTGGTTCATAATCGGAATCGTTCGGATAGCTTGTATAGGCCGAACCGACCGGGACGTTCGCTCATATAGATGAGTAAGGCGGAATATCGCCCCACAACCGGGGGAGGGTGTCCCATGATTTTGATCAAACGACTGTGCGACACGCTATCGCCGCTGAAACGTCCTGACGTGCGCGAGCTGAAGGAAGCGTTGGCGGCTATAGGCTGCACGCCGGAACTTGTCGCTCCGTACGTCTCGGAGCCGGAAAGGCTGCCGTACGGACGCAACGTCCTGTATCGTTCCGATGAGGTGGAAGCGATCGTCGTTCACTTGCCGGCACGCAGCGAAACGTACATCCACGATCACGGCAGCTCGGCAGGCTGCGCGCTGGTGGTGGAGGGCATTATGCAGAACGCGATGTTTCAGGTCGACGAGCGCGGAGAAGCGGCGTACGTCGCCGAATTCCGCATGCGGGAAGGTCAGACGATACTGGCGCCGAAGGGCCAGATTCATCAGATGAGCAACCCGGGAGCCCGCAGAACCGTATCTTTGCATCTGTACTCCCCGCCTTTATCGGGGGCGAAGACGTACAAGCGGGCGGAACAATATGTTTTGGATTACGTCATATGAGAAAAGATACCGCCAAAGCTTCCTCCTCGTGCAGAGGAGGATTTTTCATGCTGTGAAATGCCGCTCCTCCGGTATCGATAGTGTCGATTTGTTCCGTTATTCTGATAATTTATATGCAATCCCGGGAAGGCAGGCCCATAGCGGATTCGCCGAATGTCAACCCGTTTTGATAGAAAAATAGATGGTTAGTCGCATTGACATGCACAATATATTGATATAAATTATTAAATACAAACTACATATTGTTGTAACGGGTGCTTTTCCGCCAATCTAGCGGAACAAGCTTAATAGGGAAGTCCGGTGCGAAGCCGGCACGGTCCCGCCACTGTAAGGGAGTAGATTCGCGTACGGAAGGCCACTGGCTGGATTTCAGCCGGGAAGGCGGCGACAATCGATGATCCCCGAGTCAGGAGACCTGCCCGTTATCGACACAGTCCCCTACGGTCGATAGGAGGGTGTCCGCTACGTCGTTATTACTGCCGTCATTTTTTTTTGACCTGCACGTATTCGGCGCATCCGGCCCTATTGTCGCTGATGCGCTTTTTTCATGCGCGTGGGGAACACGGGGAAGGGGATTCATCACCAGATGCTGATCGTTTACGATTCCAAAACCGGAAATGTGAAAAGATTCGTCGGCAAGCTGAACTTGCCGGCCATTCCGATCGAGAATGAGATGACCATAGACGAGCCTTTCGTGCTCGTAACGTATACGACCGGCTTCGGACAGGCGCCCGACAAGACGATGTCGTTCCTGAAGCGCAATTACCGCAAAATGGTCGGCGTGTCCGCCAGCGGCAACCGCAACTGGGGAGAAGGCTTCGCGCGCAGCGCCGACCGGATCGCGGATTTGTACCAAGTGCCGATCTTGAGCAAGTTCGAGCTGGCCGGAACGACGAAAGACGTGGAACGATTCATGCAGGAGGTGAGCGCAGTTGCGTCATATTGAATTGAACAACATGCTGATGCAGCGCAGCGAGGACGGTTTTTTCCAATTGGATAAAGATCGGGAAGCGGTAGTGGCCTTCATGGAGGAGGTCGCCCGCAAGAGCGTTCGCTTCGCGAATACGGCCGAGAAAATCCGCTATATGATCGATGAGGACTTCTACGAAAACGTGCTCGAGATTTATTCGCTGGAGCAGGTCGAAGAGATATACGGCATTACGCACGCCTATAGTTTCGATTTCCCTTCTTACATGGCCGCGTCGAAGTTTTATACCGATTATGCGGTAAAAAGCGACGACCGTTCCTTTTATCTGGAGCATTTTCCCGACCGGGTAGCCATCGTAGCCCTGCACTTGGCAAGGGGCGACATGAACGCTGCGCGAGCCTTGGCCGAATCGATGATGGAGCGGCGGCTGCAGCCCGCTACCCCGACATTCCTCAATGCGGGCAAGAGCAGAAGAGGCGAGATGGTGTCCTGCTTCCTGCTGGAGCTGGACGATTCGCTGAACTCGATCAATTACGGCATCGGCACCTGCATGCAGCTTTCAAAAATCGGCGGCGGCGTAGCCGTCAACCTGTCCAAGCTTCGCGGCCGGGGCGAGCCGATCAAAGGTGTCGAGGGTGCCGCCAAGGGCATTATGCCGGTGCTCAAGCTGATGGAGGATGCGTTCTCCTATGCCGATCAAATGGGCCAACGCAAAGGCTCCGGAGCCGGTTACTACAATATTTTCGGCTGGGACGTCATGGAATTTCTGGACAGCAAGAAAATCAACGCGGACGAGAAAAGCCGGTTGAAGACGCTGTCGATCGGACTGATCGTCCCGAACAAGCTGTACGAGCTCGCCGAACGCAACGAGCCGCTGCACGTGTTCGCGCCTTACTCCGTCTACCGCTCTTACGGAATACATATGGACGACATGGATATGGACGAGATGTACGACCAACTGATCGCGAACGAGAACGTTCGCAAAAAAGTCGTCATGAGCGCGCGCGACATGCTCGTCAAAATCGCTACGATCCAGCTCGAGTCGGGCTATCCGTACATTATGAACCGCAGCAATGCCAACAGCGCCCATGCCCTTAAAGATATCGGCACGATCAAAATGTCCAACCTGTGCACGGAAATATTCCAGCTGCAGGAAACGTCGGAGATCGGCGACTATGGTCAAGCCGACACGATCAGACGGGATATCAGCTGCAACCTGGCGTCCCTCAACATCGCCAATGTGATGGAGCGGAGGAAGATCAAGGAGTCGGTGCACGAAGGCATTATCGGCTTAACCGCGGTTAGCGACATGACGCACATTTCCAACGCGCCCGGCGTGGCGAAGGCGAACCGCGAGCTTCACTCGGTAGGACTCGGCGCGATGAATTTGCACGGCTATTTGGCGAAGAACAGCATCGCGTACGACAGCGATGACGCGATCCAGTTCGCCCGGGCCTTCTTCATGGCGATGAACTATTACTCGATCGAGAAAAGCATGGATATCGCCCGTTCGCGCGGCGTAACCTTCGATGGCTTCGAGAAGTCGGAGTATGCGAAAGGGACTTACTTCGATCGTTATGAGAACACGGATTACCGTCCGACCTCGGATAAGGCGAAGTCTTTGTTCGAAGGGATCGAGCTTCCGTCTCCGCAAGACTGGCAGAAGCTGAAAGAGCTTGTACGGCAGCACGGCCTGTATCACGCTTATCGTTTGGCGATCGCGCCGACCCAGAGCATCTCGTATATCCAGAACGCGACCTCGAGCGTCATGCCGATCGTGGAGCAAATCGAGACACGCACGTATGCGAATTCGACGACTTATTACCCGATGCCTTACTTGAGCCGGGACAATTTCTTCTATTATAAATCGGCCTACAATATGGACCAGTTCAAAGTGCTGGATCTGATCGCGGAAATCCAAACGCACGTCGACCAAGGCATCTCGACCGTGCTTCACGTCAACAGCGACGTGACTACCCGGCAGCTTGCCCGTTACTATATATATGCCGCCAAAAAAGGGTTGAAGTCGCTTTACTATACCCGGACGAATCGGCTGTCCGTCGAAGAGTGCATCAGCTGCTCGGTGTGATGTACCCGCCCGGCGAACGAAAAGGAGAACCCTATCATGGACAAAACGAACAAAGGGCCGATGAAGGCCGTCAACTGGAACCGCCCGGACGACGACTTCTCGAATACGTTCTGGAATCAAAACATTATGCAGTTTTGGACCGACGAGGAAATTCCGTTGTCCGACGACAAAATGTCGTGGATGACGTTAACCGATAACGAACGTGAGCTGTACATGAAGGTGCTGGGCGGGTTGACGCTGCTCGATACGGTGCAGGGCGGCGTCGGCATGCCGAAAATCATGGAGCATGTGGATGGGCTGCAACGCAAGGCGGTGCTCGGGTTTATGGGCATGATGGAGCAAATCCACGCCAAATCGTACAGCAGCATCTTCACGACGTTGGCGACGACCGAAGAAATCGACGGCGTATTCCGATGGGTCGAAGGCAACCGCTGCCTGCAGACGAAGGCGGAGACGATATCCCAATATTACCGCGGCATCGAGACGCGCAAAGACTTGTACTTGGCTATGGCCGCGTCCGTATTGCTGGAAAGCTATTTGTTCTACAGCGGCTTTTTCTATCCGCTATATTTGGCCGGTCAAGGCAAGATGACGAGCAGCGGCGAGATCATCGATCTGATTCTGCGCGACGAAAGCATCCACGGCCTATACGTCGGCGTGCTGGCGCAGGAGCTGTTCGCCGAATTGGACGAGTACGAGCGCAAGGATGCGCTCGAGACGTTCCACGGCTTGCTTCAGTACTTGCACCGGAACGAGGAGCAATACACCGAGGAGCTATATGGGGCTGTCGGGTTGGTGGATGAAGTCAAGAAGTTTGTCAGGTATAATGCGAACAAAGCATTGATGAACCTTGGATTGGACCCGGCATTCCCGGAGGAAGAAGTCAACCCGATCGTCTTCAACGGCATCAGCACGCGTACGAAGCAGCATGACTTTTTCTCGAAAAAAGGCAACGGGTACGTCCGCACGATTCACGTGGAGACGTTGACGGACGACGATTTCCGTTTTTAATAGTTGGCCGGATTCCACTGGCGAAGAATGAACAAGGACAAGCCGCGACCTTAAGGATCGCGGCTTGTTCTTGTTCATATAGTCGTGCCGGGAGACCGCAAGAGAGCGGTCATACGGGCTAAGCTCCGCTCCGATTCGCTTCCACGAGATCGGTCGCCTCCTGCACGAGATGCTCGATCTCGGAGGCGGCGGCCCGCAGATCGATACTTCTGCCCATACGCAGCGACTGCTCCAGCCTTTGGACGATCGGGTCGATTCGGTTTAGAACGGCGGCAGCGTTGGCGTCCGCGGAAACAAGAGGCTCGCTTTGTACGCGGATGCGGTTCCGCATTTCGTCGAATATCGTCAGCTGCTTTTGCAGCGCTTCGATTTTTCCCGACAAAACGTCAATGGAACGATAAAACGGCGTCAGCTCGGATTGCGCCTGGACGGTATCGAAGGCGGACGTTTGCTCGGCCTGCCGGAACAAGGTCTCGACTCGGCCCAGCTCCCGGTTCAGCTCATCCAGCGGATATCCGGTCCGTTCCATCAATTGCGCAATCGTCTGCGATACGGAACTAAATCTCGCTCCGGCTTGGCGCACGGAATGAATCGTATCCTTCTCCGCTCTCGCAATGCCGGATACATCATGTGCTAATCGATCGACCTGCCGCGAAAACTCGCGTACGTTCCGATCGAGCCGGTTAATGCGGATCAGCGGCTCTACGAGCGAGAAGAACGGAACTTTCCGATCGGTCAATTGATTGCGAAGCTGTTCGGACTGCCGATGCAGCGCATACAATCGCTCCTCCAGCTGTGATAAGGTGCGCTCGGTTCTTCCTTGAACGAATCCTTGCTCTAAGCCTTTGAATGTGTCGGACGTGATGATCGCGTTCAATTTCCCGGCCGACTCGTCGTGCTTGCTCACGACCCGCCGCCACCAGCCGGATACGAGCTTATGCTTGATCACCCAGCCTGCTATCGCGATCAGGAAAACGATAACGACGAGTGCGAGCAGCAGCCACCCGATGTTGGCAAGGAGAAACGACAGCAGGACGGGGGCGAGGTCGGACAATAGATTACCTAACATCTGCTCTACAGCTTCTTCCAAAGGGGACACCTCCTTGCGACAAGCTGCTGCATACCCCTATATGCGGCCAATGATCAATCGAAGAGGTCGCCGAAAATGTCCATCACATTTTTCTTCTTCTTATATTTCGGATGGTGACGATCGTAATGCTCGTTCGGATACGTCGGCCGTTCCTCATAGCCCGTTTTGCGGTAATCCTTCTGTTCATGCCCGTCATACCACTGGTTAAACGGTTCCCGGACTTCGCGAACGCCCTCCATCAGCTTATCGAGCTCTCCCCGATCGAGCCAAACCCCTTTGCAGTTTGGACATATGTCGATCAGAATATCTGCCTTCTGAACCTCGCGCATTTTGACATCGTCGCATACTGGGCAATTCATTCGTTTATATTCCTCCTTCTTGGAATGAAAATACGGTACTGGTTCAACCATACCATTTCCCGGGCCCTTGCAAAATCACCGCTGCACGCTTTGATCGTAATACTTGGAAACGAAAAAGATGGGCTGGACGTCAGATTACTATACGATTGAACTTGCGGTTGCGTTGCTAAAAATCAGTAAAAAGTGAAATAGGGGCGGGTTGAAGGGCTCCGGCAAATCGATCTTGGCATCAAATGCGTCCAACAAGGTGCAAAACGGTTGTATGAGCCTGCGCAAACTGAGAGGATGGAAGCAATAAAAAAGGAGACATATCCGCATATGTCTCCATGGCCTCGGCAATGCGCAAGCCTATTGTTTCGATGCTGCGCTAAATAATTGGGCGGCACAATATTCGATAATGTCGCTTCTGCGCACGATGCCGATAAATTGCTTCCGGTCATCCGTAACCGGCACGAAGTTTTGCGCTTTTGCTTTGGATATCAGGTCGTTCATGTTCGCATCGATATGGACCGGGGCGTTCTGCATTCTCATCGGGACGGAAGAAAGATGATGGCGGTGGGCATTCTCGAACGTAACGCCCGGCGTATTTTTGAAATACCAGAGCAGATCGCCTTCCGTAATCGTTCCGATATAGTGACCTTCGTCAGATAACACCGGAACGGCGGTATAGCGGTGAAATTCCATTCGCTCCAAAGCTTGGCGGAGCGTCGACTGTTCGGTCAAGCAGATGACCTCATGTTTCGGCACTAGAAAAAAAGCGATATTCATCCGGTTACCCCTTACCGTATTATTGTCTCATATCTATTATACAAGGAAACAAGGCTCCTGCATAATGAACACCCAAAAGTTAACGGAAAAAGACCGCTGGCGGGATTCCCCTGCGGTCAATTCCAATTGTTTATTAGGAGCTATACCGCGAACGCCTCGACTCCCCATCGCTGCAGCTTGGAAGCGGCAAGACGACGTATCGTGCCGGTCATCGCGTATTGCTGGTCCTTGCTTGGCTTTAACGTAACGGATAGCGAGAAGTCGGCTTGCCCGAGTATACCGGCAACCGCGTCCGAGATCGTCCCGCGGATATCCTCATGCACATCGCCGACGCGAAACAAAGCCATGAGAGAGAATGTAAAGTATTGGAAATAATACTCTTCGTCGCTGTTAATAAACTCCGCGTCGGTCGATACGTTGCTGAACGAGGCGCGATCTCGCATCAATGCGAGCAGATCGGACACGATTTCTTTGTCTGCCAGCTTACCGAGCAAATAAATGGCGGTGTAGCCGCGTACCTGGTTATATTTGCGGCTTGTTTGAGGCACGAAGCTATCCCTTTCCCGGGCCATTTGCCTGAGCAAGGGCAACGCCGCCCGATCTCCCTGAAGGGCGAGAGCGATTGCGCAGTTGCGGCCCAGTTGATCGTCTCCGGACTCGTTCAGCCACTGCTTCAAATCGCCGTTGATTCGATCGCCGAGCCGTTTGGCGGACCAAATGGCAAATCCCGGCTTATTTCCGCCGAGCTGCTGGCGGATCAGGGATTTGTCCGTAAGCCAGCTATGCTCGGAGTGGGTCTCGTTCTTGTTGGCGCTCGGAATGCGGAAGCCTACATGGTTACGGTCATCCAAGCATCCGGTGGAGCGCAATATGGCCGCGAGAGCCGGGTACGGTACTTGCCGAAGCGGCACGCCAAGCTCGATCGACAATGCGGCGGCGATCGCGGCCGCTTCTCCGCATTTTTGCATATCCCGTTTCATTCGGACGCAAGTGGCCATATCGTGATCCAAGGCGATGCAGCGGCCGGCTACGAGCAAGCCGTCGAGGTCTCTCGGTATTAATGCCCCAAGCGGAATCGGAACGGAAAAGTTAAGTCCCCACAAGCTCGCTGCCACGATCCAGTCTTGGTACGCTTCGCTTTCGAGCGCTACGTCCTTGCTGTGGTTATCCAAGTTCGAGTAGGCGTAAAACAGCGGCTCGCCGGTTATCCGGTCCTCGAGAAAGTCCGGTAAGGTTACGTTATTTTCACCGTCGATGAAACGGCCCTCCCGGATACCCAGGAGCGGGGCTACGTAGATGAAACGGTCGCTTGCTTCGTAGCGGTTTTTCAGATGCGTCGACCGCAGAGCGGAATCGATAATAGCGTCGGACACGCTGTCGCCGTCGGTCGGATCGACATAGCCGGAGTCGGTATAAAACTGATGGGCCCCGTTGCCGGTAACTCGCTTGATGACGTTGGAGAAAGGCTGCTGCAGGCCGTCCGACTGCCTTCCCATGCGGAATGCCCCGCCGGCCATCGCGCAGCCTTCGGCGTCCCCCGTGCAATCGATGATGATGGAGGCGCCCGCTTCACGGATGCCGTCTGGGCCGATCCAACGAACGCCTACGACTTTATTTCCTTCCAGGAGCATGCCGATGACATTCGCTTCGTAGCAGATCATCACGCCGGCTTCGATGGCGTTTTTCTCCAGCACATATTTTTTCAGCTCGCCGTTGACGCCTCCCGTTCGCGTATACCCTTGGCTGCCCATTGCGGCTACCTCGTCGTCCAATTGCTCGTATTCCCCGCCTCTGGACCCGAAGTAGTAGCCTTGAACTGTGCCGGCCGTTCCCGTGCCGCCCATACAGTTCAACCGTTCGAGCCCGAGCACCTTATGTCCCCGGCGGGCTGCCGAAATCGCGGCGATCGCGCCGGCGGTACCGAGCCCCAGTACGATAATGTCGTAAGTCGACTCGAATGGAGCGCTCGGAACGTCCCGTACCGCTACTGATCGATTAAGCCGATATGATAGTTTCATACAGTTGACTTCCTTTCCGATAACCTGCATCGAACGATTGGATCAAGTTGGAGGGAGTGGAAGACGGGAACCAGGTCCAACCGTCGTTGTCAACGCTCTTCTCCCGGACGTCGGTGCGAATTTCGAACGCGTCGGCCAAGGCGGCCAGAGTCCAAGGCTCGAATGCCCGGAAATGCCGCTCCCAGTACCTATGCAGTGTCGTTCTCGCCTTTGTCCAGTCGTCCTCGCTGTCGAGGGCAAGCTTTAATATGAGTTCTCCAGGCATAAGTCCCTCGACCAAGCGTACGTCGGTATCGTCGTCCGGAAGAGGCGGAGTGGAGGCCGATGTCTCGCTGTGCAGCATGGCATTGATGCTCTTGGAGATAAGCGGAGCGGGAAGCTTCGGGGTAGACGAGCAAGTCGACGTCGTATCGATAATATGGTCGACGGTTATCCGCTGCAGCCCGGAAGCGTTGAACAAGGTTACCTCATACCCTTGTCCGCGAGCCGCGACATCGACGATTTCGGTCATCATCCGCACGTTAAGTCCGTTCTGCCGTATAAAGTGGAACAACACCGGAGCGATAGCGGGAAGATGGACTTTGCCGTCACCGGAGAGAAGATTCCGTTGCAACAGCTCTTCGCGCAATTGATGCGCGGCGGATGTCCCGACCGGGCTTTCCCAATCTTCTCCGGGATTATAGCTGGCGATGAATTCGCTTCCAACAAGGGCAGTGCGCTCCACTAGCAGCGTCCGGTCTTTCGCCGCCGTCGCGATACCGAGTCCGGCGAATGTCGCTCCGTACACGAGAAGGGGATAATGCGGCTGATTCATGGCACATTCCTTCTTTCTGAAATAATTTCATTACATATTCCGATATTCTCTCGGAGGCACTCCGATTTCGTGAGAGAACACTTTGGCGAAGTACAGCGGGTCTTGAAACCCGACTTCCCGAGCTACGTCGGAAATGGATAGATGCTTTTGACGCAGCAGCATCTTCGCCTTGTCGAGCCGGATTTTCGTAATATACTGAACGGGGGAGTAGCCGGTCTGCTTCTTGAACAGGACGGAGAAGTAGCTGGTTGACAAAGAAGCTTTCTTTGCCAACGTTTCTCTTTCCAACGGCTCGTGATAATGGTTGCGAATATAATCCATGCTCTGCAGGATGGATTGCGCCGCGACATTGTTTTCCTCCAAATGCTGCTGCTGTTCGCTAATGCGCTGGAGAAGGTTGAGAAAGGCGAGCTTCGATTCCCACTCGTATCCGGTCTGCTTGTTGTGCCATACGTTGTGCAGACGCTGCAAATCGGCGAGCATCGATTCTTTGTCGGGCATCGGAACGACATAGTCGAACGGGAGTACGTGATCGCCGGGCTCGGTCCAACGGATCGACGTTCCTTCCCACTCGATAAACTTGTAATCGTGCCTGACCGTAAAATAGCAAATCGGATGCTCCCGCGAGCAGTTGATCAATAGCTCCCGATTCAACGGAAAATGGAAGACGCAGCCGGCAAAGAGGGGGTAGCTGACCCCGTCCAGCACCATCGTGCCTTTGCCATCGTATACGTACAGGAGACTCCGCATGTGCGTGTTGCGGCTGCGGATCGCATAATCCATCGATTCGGCATAAGTCCGGTCCCTCCGCAGTACATCGATAATCCGCATATGAATCCGGTCGAAAAAGGCATGCTGCATCAGGTCGTCCCCCCTCATGTCCGCCTAGAAAATATCGAATATTAATTGATCGTATGATTTAATTATAGCTCAAGGAAGTAAAGAGTAAATGGAATATGAGTTGATTCATATGGAAAAAAAGTAGTTTTGACACTCGGAGGTATGTTCGATTATTTTTCCATATTGTTCGATCTATTTTCTATTTACGGCATTCCCGTTATCGCCAATACTGAATATAGAGCCGCTGTGAAGTTCGGCCGAAACTGATTGCAATGGGGGAGTTTATATGTCTTGGCTAAAAAGCGCGGCAGCGGCATTGACCGTTTCGGTAAGCGCTATCTCAATTCTAGGCTGTGCAGCCGATTCAGGGAAAAAGCAGGAGAATGCGAAGACAGCCGATCTGACGGCTCCGGCCGAGCTGGTCTTCTATGCGGCCAGCAGCTCCATGACCAAAGAATTGTTCGAAGAGAAGGTCGCCAAACCGGTACAATCGAAATATCCCAACTACACGCTTACCTACACGCCGCCGGGAACGAAGATGGAGGATCTGATCGCGACGGGGAAAGTGCCCGACATTTATTGGCTGTCTCTCTCGGAAATGCGGAAGGTGTTGCTGCAGTACCGGCTGCAATACGATATGACCGAGCTGATTGCCAAAAACAAGTACGACTTGGGGCGGTTCGATCCCGCCGCCGTGCAAACGATCAAAAACGTATCCGGTGAAGGAAAAATGTTCGGACTGCCCGATTCCTTCAATCCGATGGTGTTGTTTTACAACAAGGATTTGTTCGACCGGTTCGGCGTACCTTATCCGACAGACGGGATGACTTGGGACAGCGCCTACGAATTGGCACGCAAGCTGACCCGTTCGGAAGGAGGGACGCCGTATCGGGGGATGGGCATGTTTTATCGTCTCGTGTTTAACGGCAATCAGCTGTCGCTGCCATTGATCGATCCGGTAAGCGCTCAACCAGTGGTTAACGGCGGAGCGGGTTGGAAGCGTTTGCTTGACAGCGTGAAGCGGTTTTACGAGATCGAGGGCAACTTGAACGGCTTCAAAGCGGGCGGCGACGGCAACTCGGAGTTGGTCTCATTCATCACGGACCGGAATCTCGCGATGATCGTTTCCCCTCTGTCGTCCTATAATCGGGAAGGCTTTCAGAAGCTGAATTGGGATATGGTCGGAGCCCCCACATTCCCCGATGCTCCGAAAATCGGATTTCAAGCGGAGCCGCGAGTGTATTTCATTTCGGGCGGCAAAAACAAGGAACAGGCATTCCAAGCCGTCGCCCATCTGGTGTCGGATGAAGTACAAACGAAAAACAATAAGGAAGGCCAACTGACGAGTCTCAAAAACGATGAGGTCCGCAAAACGTTCGGTCAGCAAACCCCGGCTCTGGCCGGCAAAAATACGGGGGCGGTCTATTATAACCAATTTGCCCCGACACCCGCGTTCAACCCGGATATTACGACGGACCCGGCGACCATTTTGGCCAAGGAGTTCAATGATGTCATTATCGGCAAGCAGGACGTGAATACGGCATTGCGCAACACGGACGAGAAAGTGAAAAAAGCGATAGAGGAAGAGAAAGCAGCCGCCAGCAAATGACGATGGCCGATCGGCCGTTCACCCGCGCAGCAATCAATGTTTTGCCAACATCGGATGGGAAAGCGCTACCTTCGTATTGGACGAGAAAATCCGGGTTGGTACAACCCGAATACGTTGCGAGCGGATGGACATTCTAATGAGTGAGGTGATCCAACATGGCCAGAAGACGAAGCAGAAACACGCCGGTCGTGCCCGGAGCCGGGCGCAGTCTCGATTCGTTCAAGGCGGCGGTTATGCAGCAGCAAGGATATGCGGTCGATCCCGCCGAGCCGAACGATGTCAAGTTCGCGGTGGCAAAATCGCTGGGCATTCCGTTGTCCCCGGGCAATAACGGTCAATTGACGACCGAGCAGGCAGGTAGAATAGGCGGTCAAATCGGCGGAACGATGGTCCGCGAAATGATCCGGATGGCCCAGCAGCAGCTTGTGGAACGAAGCAGTACCTTATAATGCGATTACCGCCCGCAGCCGGACAGCCTTTCCGACGACGGGCGGTTTTCTTTTCCGTGCAAATTCATAAAATGTCCTGCCCGGGATAAGAAATGGCATACGGCCTTCTCCCGATTCCGTTAAACTGATCTTGTCATCGTCCGGAACGGGCGAATACGGGAGAGGGGATTTGGCATGGGAAAATTGGCTATCGACGGAGGAAGTCCGGCTCGAACTACGCCGTTCGCCACGTGGCCGGTCTACGGCGACTTGGAGATGCAGCTGTTGAAGGAAGTGCTGGAATCCGGCAAATGGGGCGGGGCCGGGGGTGCAGCCAAATCGAACTATGAGCCGAAGCTGCCACAGATGGAGCGGAAGTTTGCCGAGCTTCAGAACGCCCAGTACGCAGTCAGCGTCGTAAACGGAACGGTTGCCATCACGGTTGCGCTTCAGGCAGCGGGGCTAAAGCCGGGAGACGAAGTGATCGTTCCGCCTTATACGTTTATCGCTACTGCATCCGCAGCGTTGGCATACGGGATTATCCCGGTATTTGCCGATATCGAAGAAGATACGTTATTGATCGATCCCGAGAAAGTCGAAGCGCTGATCACAGCCAGGACCAAAGGGATTATTGCGGTCCATATTGCTGGGGCTCCCGCCAACATGACGCGATTGAAGGAAATTGCCGCCAAGCACGGGCTCGCCTTGATCGAAGACGCGGCGCAAGCGGTAGGAGCGTCCTGGGAAGGACAAGGCATAGGCGCGATCGGGGATCTCGGAACGTTCAGCCTGCAATCGAGCAAAAATTTGAACGCCGGCGAAGGCGGAATCATAACGACGAACAACCGCGACTATTGGGAAAACGCCTGGTCGATCTGCAACGTCGGCCGGGTTCCGAACGGCGGCTGGTATCAGCACGACCGGTTTGGACAAAACTACAGGATGTCCGAATTTCAGGCCGCCGTCGTTATGGGGCAAATGACGCGGCTCGAAGAGCAAATGAGCAAGCGCGAGCAAAATGCAAAGCTGCTCGACGAACTGCTATCCGGGACGAAAGGCATCCGGTTATTGAAGCAGGATCCGAGAATTACGCGGCACGCCTACCATTTGTACATGTTCAAGCTGGATCTGGAGCAGGCGGAGAAAAACGACTTCATCCGCAAAGCGAATGCCGAAGGCGTACCGCTCGCCGCAGGGTATATTCCGCTCAACCGCAACCAATCGATTATCGAGACGACCAAAATGTGGACCGGCGAAGAGCGGGTATACGATTGTCCGGTGTGCGAGCGTCTGTGCGAGAAGGAAGCGGTATGGCTGACGCAGCATATTTTGCTGTCCGACGAGCAAGCGATTCGCGAAGTTGCCCACGGCTTGCAAAAGGTTGCGCAATCCTATTAAGCCCGGCTAACCAGTCTATCCTCCGCGAGGAGAAAGACTGGTCTGTTCGTTTTTCATAAGGAAGCGGCCTTTCGCAATGTCACCCCGCGTTTGATAATGAAAATCCCAGATTTGTGGGATGGCGAATTCTTTTTCCAGGCGTATGATTGAAAATAATTATTATTACAGTTTTCAATTTGTGCAAGGATAAGGGATGCAAACATACGCGGGGAGAGAAAACGATGAAAAACGACATATTGGTAATCGGCGGCTATGGAGTAGCGGGACAAACGATATGCAGAGAATTGGGCCGAAAGGCTCCCGGCCGAGTATTTGCGGCTGGAAGAAATTTGGAGCGCGCGGAGCGGTTTTGCAGAACGACCGCAGGGAGTGTTTTGCCTTTGCGGCTGGATATCCGGGAACCGATCGGGGAGCATTTCTTCGCACGGTTCAGGGCGGTCGTTATGTGTCTCGATCAGGAGAATACCGATTTCTTGCGGGCATGCATCCGCAGCGGAACCCATTACGCGGACGTGACCGCCAATAACTCCTTTTTGTCGAAGGCGGAGGGGCTGCATGAGGATGCGCGGGCGAACGGCGCTGCAGTCGTGTTGAGCGTAGGACTTGCGCCCGGCTTGACGAACTTGTTGGCGCTCGAGGCGGTCAATCGAATGGACGCGACGGCCACCCTCGATATATCCGTCATGCTCGGCTTGGGCGACTCGCATGGCGATGCTGCGATGGAATGGACTTTGCAAAATGTGAATAAGAGCTTCGAGGTGACAGAGAACGGGGGAAAGGTTTCCGTTTCAGCTTTTACGGACGGCAAGCTGGTGGACTTCGGAACAGGCTTCGGACGAAAGAAAGCGTACCGGTTCAACTTTCCCGATCAGCACACGCTGCCGCGCACGCTTCGCGTACCGTCCGTATCCACGAGGCTTTGCTTCGATTCCGGAGCGGCGACCATGCTGCTGGCCGGACTAAAGGCGGTCAACATGCTGTCCTTCCTGGAGACGAAGCCGGTTCGCAGAGCCGCGATTCGAGTCGCGGGTTTGATCCGCTGGGGACAAGACAGCTACGCGCTTAAGGTTGATGCATGGGGAAAAAGGACGAGCGCGATGTTTATGTGGAATGCTTTCTGAACGGAAGCAACGAAGCTGACATGACCGGCAAAGTGGCCGCGTTCGTTGCGGAAATGTTATATGTAGTCACCGATTTGCCTCGGGGAGTATTTCATATCGATCAGGTGATGACACTGACACCTATAAAGCCTCTATTGCGGCAGCGCGCCTTCGTGGAAATCCGCGTGAACGGCAACATCCTGGCATAGCGACATTCTGTACCGCTTATCGGAAGGGCTAGTATTCCCTATGCAAAATCTAGTACAATGGAGATTAGGTTCTACATCCGGATGGATTGTGGAAGCTTTTGCCGAACTAGAGAACAGGGCCTGCTGGACGGCAAATCACATGATGAAGGAGAGATTTCGGTTGAAACTGGATAACAAAATCGGCGTCATCGTCGACAGCTTCGGCATCGGCGTCCGCGAAGGACTGAAGAAAGCGAAGGAAGTAGGGGCGCAAGGCGTCCAAATTTATGCGGTTAAAGGTGAAATGGATCCCGAGAACTTGTCTCCGGCCGCACGCCGCGAGCTGAAAGCTTATATCGAGTCGCTCGGCCTGGAAATTTCCGCGCTTTGCGGCGATCTGGGCGGTCACGGCTTCCAGGATAAATCGGCAAATGCCGCAAAGGTGGAAAAATCGAAGCGTATTCTCGATTTGGCCAAAGATTTGGGCACCAATATCGTGACGACGCATATCGGCATCGTACCGCACGACCGGAACGGCGAAGTGTTCGCAACGATGCAGCAGGCTTGCGAGGAGCTGAGCCAATACGCCAGCAGCATGGAAGGATTTTTCGCTATCGAGACCGGTCCGGAAACGTCCGCGCATTTGAAAAGCTTTCTCGACACGTTGTCGAGCAGAGGGGTATCGGTCAACTTCGATCCGGCCAATATGGTCATGGTCACGGGGGACGATCCGGTACAAGGCGTACATATTTTGAAGGAATATATCGTTCATACGCATGTGAAGGACGGTATCCGTTATAAAGAGGTCGATCCCCGCGAGATATACGGAGCCCTCGGCTACGAGCCGATGGATCACGGCAAAATCGCCGAAATGGTCCGTTCCGGAGAGATATTCAAGGAAGTTCCGCTCGGAGAAGGCAAGGTTGACTTTGATGCGTATTTCCAAGCGCTAGTCGACATCGGCTACAATGGCTACTTGACGATCGAACGCGAAGTCGGCGACCAGCCGGAGATCGATATCCGCAAAGCGGTAGATTACATTAATCGCTATAAATAAGGTTGTACTTAAAGAGGCTGCTTCCGGATCGACGGCAAGCGGCCTCTTTGTTCGAATGCATTATTGCGCCAGACCATACAACGGTCCCGAAAAAATGTTCGTATAACGAGCAGGAGATGGGGTGTCGGCCGTGGAAAGCTTCAAGGCGACTATGTATCGATGATAGCTCCGTACGAGCGGGCGAATTGAACGGCTTGGGAGGCGTCCAGCTTCGCTCCCTTGAAATCGATCGATTTGAAGTCGAGGCCGTCCAATATCGCGCCCCGCAAATCCGTTCCGGTTAACCGGCACTTGGCCAATATGGCGCGGGTCAGATCCGCTTCCCGCAAATCGCTCTTCTCCAGATTGCATTCGTACAAGTCGGCTTCCCGGAACCTCACTCCCCGCAGCTTTTGCTTATCCAGCCTAGCGCCGCGCAGATTGACGTACGACCAATCGCCACCGTTGACGGTGATGCCGTCCAACGTGGCTTCGGCGAAGTCGGAGCCGGTCATTTTGCATTCGTCGAACTTCGAGGCGAACAGGTTTGCATGCTGGAAGCTGCAATTGGTGAAAGCCGACCCGAGATGCAACGATCCGTTCATCAATGCGCCGGTGAAATCGCAGCTGTCGAATGTGCACGATTCCGTATGCCATTCGGTCAGCGACGAACCGCGAAATCGGCATCTGTGAAACTGAGAGCCCCGCCATACGTCATTATCGGCAGAGAGTGCGATATCGGACAAGTCGGTATCGGTATATCGCGTGTCGGAGTATAGAGTCATAATTCGGACCTCCTGATGGGAAGATGGAATGATGTACAAAGTAACATAATCCTTTCCGCGACCCGCTGTCAATCGATAGTTGCAACCCTTATCAGAATTAAAGGAGAGATCGGCGTGTCCATGCTGAAGGTGTTGGATAAAGGCTATGTCAGGCTTGTGAACCATATGGGATCGGATTTGAGCGTTGTCAACGCGGCCCGGGTGTCGTACGCGAAGGAATCCAAGGAGCTGAGCGACAAAGACGTCAAGCTGATCAAGTTCCTCGCTCGGGAAGGGCATACGTCGCCCTTTCGCCATGTCATGCTTCAGTTCGAGGTGTATGCTCCGCTGATGGTGGCCAGACAATGGTGATTATTGTAGAAACCTACAAAATAGCCCCTTCGATTAGCGATAATCGTATGGAACCGTGTGAATTCAGGGGACGTCTAAGGCCGTCGAGAGCTAGGATAATCCTGAGCCAAGCCCTATAGAAGCAGGTACTGCCGAAATTGGGGAAGGTGCAACGACTATCCCGAGAGGGAGTAGGGTTCAAGGGAACTCGAAGCGCACGGCATCCCACGCGGATGATGATATAGTCTGTCCTTATGGGAAACCATAAGAGGCTTACCGGACCCGGGTAAACCGTAACACAAGAGGGAAATACGTAATCGGCTCCGCTCAGCTCGAGGCGACGGGGGATAGTTTGGATGCATGGAACGAGTCGAGCCGCCGCTACATCACCGAAGAACCGACTTTCTATGTACCCGAGCCCGGCGAGTGGAGAAGCAAGCCGGAAAACTCCAAGCAAGGGAGCGGGGAGCCGCTGGAGTCGGAGCTCGGCCGGAAACATACCGACGAGCTGATGCGGTACATCGACGCAGGAATCGAAAAATACGAAGCTGCGCTGGCGGACGGCGTATGTGCCGAGCAGGCAAGGCTCTTTTTGCCGGCATACGGCATGTATGTCCGGTGGTATTGGACGTCTTCGCTGCAAGCCGTCTGCCATTTCTTGAATCAGCGTCTGGAGCATGACGCCCAGCAGGAAATCCGCCTGTACGCCAAAGCGATTTTGGAGCTGGGCAGGCCATTGTTTCCTTATTCGCTCGAGGAGCTGCTTAAGAGGGAACATCAGGCGGAATCGAAACAATTGTAATCGGCTCGACTGTATCGGGCACAAGTGAAAAGAAGGCCTTCTTCGTGCGGATAAATGCCGCCAAGGGGCCTTTTTGTTTAAAGTTAAGGAAACGAGCTCCGGACCGCAACGAAGGTAACCAAGGAATGGCTGCTGCGAAATGCAGGGAGCATGAGCAGTCCGGAGGATTCAAAAAAAGTGAGAATCTTCATTCACGGTTCGCGACCGGGAAACGCAGTATCGTTTTCATAACGGACGGATCGGCTTTTCGCGGGTCGCATATATAAATCTCATGGTGCAATCCGTTATAGACGAGCCCTTGGTTATCCATGAACGCTTCGATTCGTTTGACGGTATCGGGTTCGGTCTCAGAGGGCCCGATATGCATCATTTGTACGCAAGCTCGACGGACTCCGGTCTTGTCGGAGCGTTGTAATACGCTTTGTACGTTTTGGTCAAGTCTAGCTTTGGCATGGACGGGCTCCTCTCCATAATGCTGGGGCATGTTTAGGACACGAGCCCATCTTACTATCGGTTCCCTGACAAAACCGGTCAGCGACTGCCGGCTCATATGTTCCTATTATTTTTTCTTTCCGTCACTCGACCGTACGGATTGATGTATTATTTGTGACATCGCGATGTGCCGGGGAAGGAGTAGGCGGGTGACGCGTCGAACTTTTCCTTGTACACGAAGAAAGGAATGAATGACGGCGATGGGAAACGTATTTCACGCTTTTGATCACCAATATGAGCTGTATGTCGAGGAAACCGCGGCACGAAGATATCATGTCATCATTAATATTTACTCGGAAGCAGAACCTATTGTGCTGCACGCCTATCCGAATAAGGATGATGCGATTGCAGCAGCGCAGACATTCCCGAAGCTGTACCGGACGGCTCAGCAAAGAGGGTTCCGTTTGGCGGGGCAATATTTCGAGCATGCCGACGGAAGATCGGTGCATGTCTCGTTTGCGATGGAGCCGGGTACGACTCCCGACAAATTTATGAAGGTTTTGTTATGAGGGTTAATCATTAATGCCATTAACTATTTGGCATGGACCGTCCCCGGCGGTCTTTTTTGTCGTATAGATTTACAAGTTTCGGGGTCCCCGCAAATCACCTGGACTAGCATCGGAGCAAAAGCCCGACTTTGTGGGGATATTTTGTCGTATAGATCTTAATTAGAATCTTCCCGACTTAAAAATGGAATGAATCAGCCATACGACGAGAAATATCGCGATGACGAATCCGATCTCCAGGGCGGGAATGTGCCACAGCATGCTGGCCTGCCGGTTTAACGACGAGCCGATGATCAGCCCGGTCATAATAATGCTGAACGACAGCAGTACGATGCTGAACGAAATCCGATTAATGATCCGGTCCAGCTTTCTTAAAAATTTATCGAAATCCGGTACGGCGATTTCCAGCCGCCCTCTTTTGAGCACGGTTACGATTTCGCTCAGCTGCTTCGGCAAATGGACCAGCAATTCTCCATAATCGGCAATCTGTTCCTTGACCCAGTCGGCTACCTTGCCAGGCCGCAGCTGTTCCAACAGCAGACGTTTGCCGAACGGCTCGGCAATTCGCAGGATGCTGATATCGGGGTCCAACTGCTCCACCAAGCCTTCGATCGTTATCAATGTTTTGCCTACGAGTATAAAATCGGTCGGGATCCGGATATGGTGACGGTAAGCCACATCAAACAGATCGTTGACCGCCTCGCCAAGACTGATGTCGCTAAAAGGAACGCCGACATACTTGTCCCGCAGCCGATCGACATCGCGCCGCAAGTGCTGCATATCGACCTGTTCCGTAACCAGACCCATTCGCAAGACGGATTTGATGACCCCCGCAGTGCTTTGGCGCATTAATGCAATAATGAGAGCGGCAAAATGCTGTTTCATCTCCGGCGTCAGCCGGCCGACCATGCCGAAATCGAGAAAGGCGATTATTTCGCCGGGCAGCACCATCAGATTGCCCGGGTGAGGGTCCGCATGAAAGAAGCCGTCGATAAAGATTTGCTGAAGGATGGCCTGCATCAATTTCTCCGCTATGCTTTTCGGATCATAGCCTCTTGCTCGCAATTGCTCGGGCTGATTTAATTTCGTTCCATCCAAAAACTCCATCGTCATCAGCTTTTTTGAGCTGTACTCCCCATATATTCGGGGGATGCGGATGCGCGTATGCGGGAGGGTTTGTTTATACAGCGTTTCCGTATTTCTCGCTTCGACGGTATAGTCCAGCTCTTCGATCAACGATTTGCCGAAGCTGTCGATCATGTTCCTCAGTTGAAATCGTTTTGCCCATTCGAAGCGTGCTTCGGCCAAAACAGCCAAGTTTTGCAGTATGGCCAAATCGGTACGGACCGTATAGTCGATTCCGGGACGCTGGATTTTAACCGCCACCCGTTCGCCGGAATGCAGCGTTCCGATATGGACCTGACCGATCGACGCCGCGGCTACCGGCTCGGTATCGAATGAAGTGAAGGCCTGCTCCAGCTCGATGCCAAGCTCGGCTTGGGCAATAGCGCGGACTTCATGGAAGGAGAAGGGGAGGACGTTGTCCTGCAACTTCTCCAATTCCTTCAAGATGGAAGGGGGAATCAGATCGGAGCGGGTACTGGCGATTTGCCCGAGCTTCACGAAGGTCGGACCGAGCTCTTCGATGACGTGGCGGATGCGTTCCCCGACCGTTTTTCGATCGGCTTTGGCGGAGGTCCAGCCCATTCGTTCCGGTATGGATAACAAATGGAAAATGTCCATTTCCTCGACAACGAAGCCGAATCCGTGGCGCGTGAGGGCCATAGCGATGTCCCTGTACCGATTGATATGACGAAGCCTTCGGCCGATCACAAACGCAGCACTCCTTTCCGGGCATTATTGGCTATCCGACTGCCGGGCTTCCAATTGGTCCAAACGCCGCTCCAGTCTCTCGATGTCCTGCTTGGTCGCCACATGGAGCTCGTCAAGCAGCTTGAGCATATTTTCTTTGACGACCCGTTTCATTTCTTCTTTCTGATCTTCGCCTTTCTCGATTAAGCGCGTAACCAGCTCTTTCGATTCCGATGGCGCTATTTCGCCCTTTCTCACCAACTCGTCTACGACCTGCTCGATCTTTTCTTTGCCCATGATCGTAATGCCGATCCCCAGCGACATCGCTTTTCTGATTAAATCGCTCATCCGTATCAACCTCCATTCCGTTGCCGTCTAGTACTGGGTTGCCCATCTTTATGGGAAATTATGAATATGGGAGGCGTATTTTAAATTTATTAATGGCATTAACTATTTAGCGTTGCAGTATCGTATTATCGTGGATTCAACCGTGCTCGGGGTAAGCGTAATACCCTACACACCTTCAAGAATTCAAATTTACGTGAGAGAACGAGAGCAGCCTAATCCAATCGGAGGTGCCCTGTGACCACTATAGAACAGCGTCGCCAAGAATGGACAGCCCGTATCGCGGACTACAAAGCAAGTGGGCTTACAATGTCAGCGTGCTGCGATGCTCATTATGTTACAAAGGACTGTAAAACAGGATATTAATACAAAACATAAGCCATGCGAGAGAAATCGGCGCATGGCTTTCAATATTATATGTATTATTAAGATTGAAAACTAATTGCCGGGCAGTTGGATGCCGCGCCAGCCGCTTACATTGCATTGGCCTTCATGATTTCGACCCACAGCAACCACCGTGCCGTCCGATTTAAGACCGACGGAATGAGAGCAACCCGCCACAACCGCCACAATATCGCGCCAGCCACTTATATTGCATTGGCCATGCTCATTCCAACCCGCAGCCGCCACAGTACCGTCCGATTTAAGGCCGATGGTATGATTACTACCCGCCGCTATCGCCACAATACCGCGCCAGTCGCTAACATCACATTGGTCGCGCTTATTCCAACCCACAGCCGCCACCGTGCCGTCCGATTTAAGCCCGACGGTATGCCAGTCACCCGCCGCAACCGCCACAATATCACGCCAACCGCTTACATTGCATTGGCCTTCATGATTTCGACCCATAGCCGCCACCGTGCCATCCGATTTAAGCCCGACGGTACGACGCCAACCTGCCGCCACCGCCACCATATCGCGCCAGCCGCTTACATCGCATTGGTCATGCTTATTCCAACCCACAGCCGCCACCGTGCCGTCCGATTTAAGCCCGATTGTATGAGCATTGCCCGTATGAGCATTACCCGCCGCAACCGCCACCATATCGCGCCAGCTGCTTACATCACATTGGCCATATTTATTATCACCCATAGCCGTCACCGTGCCGTCCGATTTAAGACCGACGGTATGACGATAACCTGCCGCTATGGTATCTTTAGGCCACCGTTTCACCGTTAACGCCGCCTGCGGCGCGGTTGGTTGAAGGGGCTGCAACCCGGGTGCGGTTTCTGGCCTTTCCTCAAACTTCAACGCCTCGGCACCAGTGTGTCGCATCTTTTGGCCGCAACGGTTTCCATAATCGAATCCCCCTTAATTCATAATTTTATTGATAGTATTGCAGAACCTTCACGAATTTTCAACAGCATTTCTCCTTGTTTTCCTAAGACGAAGCCCCGACAATTGACTAATCTTCATAAGTTGCAATCTCCTCTGACAACTTAATCTATGGCGGCGTCGCTAACGAAACTGATTAAATACTTCTCAACCCGCTCGGCCAACTGCTCTGCAGTATTCGCGCACGGCTGTAACCGTTGCGCCAAGCGCGTCCGGGGTGTAAGCAATCCCGCTGCGGCATCATACCGTGTACCCAGTAAGGTTCAATTTATGTCCTGAGAAGCAAAAAAAGCCCTTGGAAGGGCCGGAGACTGTCAATGAAACTTAAGTCGGAGCATATAGGAAATGCAGGATCATGCCTGTAGGGCGGGAATCCCGCTTGCCGCGGAAACTTTATAGAAGCTCTCGATCTCTTCGTCGGTACTGAAACTGCAGCTGGTTAGCTTGGTTGCGTGTCGCAGCTTGATATTAAGCATGTTGATATTTTGCAGAAGAGCTTGGCGTTCGTTTTCGTCCAAAGAAAACACGACGCCATACTCATACACTGTATCGGAATGGGATGATTTTCTGACGAGCGTCCCCAAGCATCTATGCTCCGAATGGAACAGGGTGAACCGGAATTCCAGCAGCAGGTCAGGCGTCACCGGGAAATTGTGATGGGCATGAATTCGCATCCCGCCCGCCCCGAGATCGAGCATGAACACCAGAGCAAGCTTGGAATCGAGCTTCTTCTCGTTCAAGCCGACGATCTTCAGTGTACCGGTCAATGGGGCGGACAGCGATAGGCGGTAAAAGTTGCGTTTATTATCGGGCGTCATCGTAATCTTTCCCTTTCTTCGGTATAGCTCCATTATACAATAAACGGGCACGTCCCGGGAAAGCTTGAACGAACCGGATCGGCTTATGTATACTTTTGTATAGAAGAATGGTTTGCCTGCGTTGGCAGGATGCCGTATTGGGGGAGAAACGATGTGACCGTATTTCCGATCGATTCCGCACTGCCGGAATTGAAGCATCATCTGCACCAGCACCGAAGTGCGGTGCTCGTCGCTCAGCCCGGAGCCGGTAAAACGACGCGCGTACCTCTGGCTCTCTTGGAGGAGCCATGGCTCGCCGGACGACGGATTGTCATGCTGGAGCCCAGGCGGCTGGCCGCCCGCTCGGCCGCGGCCTATATGGCTGCCTCGATCGGCGAGGAAGTCGGACGCACGATCGGGTACCGGATCCGAATGGATACGCGGGTAAGTTCCTCTACCCGCATCGAAGTTATAACCGAAGGTGTATTGACGAGAATGCTGCAGGCCGATCCGGCCTTGGAAGGGATCGGTCTCGTCATCTTTGACGAATTCCATGAACGAAGCCTTCATGCGGATCTCGGACTGGCACTCTGCCTGCAGTCGCGGGCGTTGTTCCGGGAAGATCTGCGAATTGCCGTCATGTCGGCCACGCTTGATGCTTCGCCGGTGGCCGAGTTATTGGGCGATGCCCGGGTTATCCATAGCGAGGGACGCATGTACCCGGTTCAAACCCGCTATATGGACCGAAGGCCGGAGAGCAGAATGGAGGAGACGACTGCTCGCGCTGTAATGCGGGCTTTGACGGAGGAGTCGGGGGACATCCTCGTCTTCTTGCCGGGAACGGGCGAAATACGGCGAACGGCGTCTCTTCTGTCCGAGCAGCTCGCGGCGGACGGTTCGATCCGGATATTGCCGCTCCATGGCAACTTGCCGCAGGACGCTCAGGACCGGGCTATTGCGCCAGCCGCGCCCGGTACGCGAAAGGTCGTACTGGCCACCTCGATTGCGGAAACCAGCCTCACGATCGAAGGCACCCGAATCGTTATCGACAGCGGTTGGATGCGGGTACCCAAGTTTTCGCCGCAGACGGGCATGTCCCGGCTGGAGACCGTGCGCGTCTCCGTCGCCTCGGCGGACCAACGGAGAGGAAGGGCGGGACGTCTCGGCCCCGGCGTATGCTATCGGTTATGGACGGAGCAGGAACAGTCCGGCTTCGATGCGCATGGAATCCCCGAGCTTGCCCAAGCCGATCTCGCTTCGCTGGCTCTCGAGCTTGCCGCTTGGGGGACGGACGATCCCGAAGAGCTGCAATGGCTGGATGTTCCTCCGGCTCCCGCCTACCGGCAAGCTAGGGAGCTTCTGACCTGGATTGGCGCTTTGGCTGCAAACGGATCGATCACGGCCTATGGCCGAAGGCTGAGCGATATCGGGCTGCATCCGCGCTTGGCTCATATGGTATTGCGCTCCATACCGCTTGGTCTGGGAGAAACCGCCTGCTTGCTGGGCGCCTTGTTGAACGAACGGGATATTTATCGCAGAGGCTCGTCCAATCCGGTTTCGGCCGATTTGCGTCTGAGACTCGAGGCGTTAGGGAATAGGGCGGTCAGCGGTCAGGGGCAGCTCGGACAAATGGATGAAGCGGCCGTCAAGCGGGTACGGACGGAAGCCGACAATTGGAGGCGGGCGTTGCGCATTAACGGTGACGGCGCGATTGCCGGCGATGCGTGCGGGCAGCTTCTGGCGCTTGCTTACCCGGACCGGATCGCGCAAGGGCGCGGAGACGGCAAGTTTTTGCTCAGCAACGGAAGAGGTGCGGCTTTCGCCGACCAGCAATATATGGCCGGATCCCCTTATCTCGTGGCGGCCGAACTGGACGATTATGGAACGGACAGCCGAATCATGCTGGCGGCGCCTATAACGCTGCGCGAGCTGGAAACGATATGCGCCGAGCGGATAAGCGAAGAAGCGATCGTGGAATGGGAGTCGACCGTCCAGGCGGTGCGCGCTCGCCGGAGAAAACGTCTCGGAGCGATCGTTTTGCAGGACAATCCGCTTCCGCAGCCGGCCTCGGAAGCAACCGTGCGTGCGCTGCTGCACGGGATCGCAACGGAAGGTATCGGCATATTGCCATGGACGAACACGGCGAGAAGGATGCAGGAACGTGTGCTGTTCTTGAGGCGGCTCGATCCGGAATGGCCCGACATGACGGATCAGGCGTTAACCGGGACATTGGATTACTGGCTGGCGCCGCATGTTCACGGTATGCGGTCCCGCAGCGATTTGCAGAAGCTGAACCTCGCCTCCATATTGGAGGGGACGCTTACTTGGGAGCAGCGCAGACGATTGGACGACTGGGCGCCTACGCATATTGCGGTGCCGAGCGGCTCCCGGATTCCGGTCGACTATGGCGATCCGACCGCGCCATCGTTGTCGGTCAGGCTGCAAGAGCTGTTCGGCATGACCGAAACGCCCTTTATCGCCGGCGGCCGGGTGGCGGTTACGATGCATTTGCTGTCACCCGCAAGCCGCCCCGTCCAGGTGACGCGGGATTTGGCCAACTTTTGGAGGGAAACGTATTTCGACGTCAAGAAAGATTTGAAAAGGCGGTACCCGAAGCATTATTGGCCGGATGATCCGATGTCCGCCATCCCGACCAATCGGGTTAAGCCGAGAGCTTGAACGCGCCTGTCGATACGCCTTTATGAGGTCTGGACAGTAATCGGATCGGCGTCCGCCGCTATCGGCTCGTCGAACCGCAGGGATAGCGGGGGATATTCCCGCAAGCTGCCCGTATAGAGCAGCTTCGACTGCTCGGATCTGCCCAAATCGCCGGGGGTCGTGAATTCCGGGCATTTGTCGGCAAGCGATACTCCGCCGGAGAGCAGCATCTCCGATACGAACTGCGAGCAGAAGTAGGCGTGCTTCCGTTTCAGCTTCATATTGAAAACGAATGCGAGCAGGCCGAGCATGTTATATTTGTATTTGCTCTCGTTGCGCTCCATCTCGTTCACCGTTTGGCGAATACGCTCGTAGGCGGCATGGCCGACTTCGCAGCAGTATACGGCGCACTTCGTGTCGCGCCTCTCGTCCAGAAACAGCGGACTGAGCATATTTTCTTTGACGAAGCCGCCGAGAAACGGATTCGATTCGTATTTCCGGCCGAAGCTGTATACCTCGTGTAGGTCTTCGTCAAAAGCCAGCGAAGCGTGGTTGAACGGCTCTTTCGTATAGGCTTTGATCATTCTGGTGAATAAGGTCCCGGTATCGGTCAGCAAAATATATATTTTTTTCTTTTCTTTCATCGTTCGAACACCCTTTGGTTTCGTTGTTGCTTTTATTGTAAAAGAGCGACGCATTTTCCTGAACGGACCAGCGACGGGAAACGAATCTGGACCCGGGTAGGGGAAAAGGATAGGACCTCCGGAAATCGGGACGGAAAACGGACTGAAACGCGTATAAATCCGCGAACACGATCAGGCAAATCATGCTATGATAAGAAGGATGAAGGTTGATGTGCGCAATCGACTTGTACCTCGGGTGGCGGTGATCCATTGAACGAGCGAATCAAACCGGTCGGAGCCGAACAGACGGCTGCCAGAGAGCAACAGGCCCCGGCAGACTGGAGCAAAGAGGTAGAGCTGCTGCAAGCCCGTCTCCGCGACATGCGCAGAGCGGCCTCGTCGGGGGATGGGCCGGGGACGAAGGGCATGCCGGATAACGACAAGTTGCCTCAGACGTCCAACGCCGCCGTCGGCAGATCGCTGCTCGAGAGCTTGGCGTACGCCCAGACGGTAAACATTCGGCAGGAACGTCCGAAAAAGCCGGCCCGCAAAGCTTGGCGGGCGGAAGTGTTCGAGACGACGTTGGGTTCCGACCCGATGCCGGACAGCAGCTGGAAAAACAGGGAGGACCGGGGGGAATCGTAATCGACCGGTCCCCTTGTTCATCTTCGAAACGAGGAGCCCTTATGAGAATCGTTTTCTTCGATTCGGGCGTCGGGGGCCTTACGGTTTTGCGCGAGGCAAGCCGCAAGCTTCCGTCCGAATCATATCTTTATTACGCGGATACGTTGAATGTGCCGTATGGCACCCATACGAAGGAAGAAGTTTACGGCTTCGTGGAAGAATGCATCGAAGACATTTTGCGAAGCCACGAGGTAAGTGCGATCATTATCGCTTGCAATACCGCGACCAGCGTAGCGGTAGACGGGCTGCGCAAACGGTATTCGTTCCCGATCATCGGGATGGAGCCGGCAGTCAAGCCGGCACTCCAGTCGGTGCGGGAATCCGGCAGAAGGGTGTTGGTGACGGCCACTCCTCTCACGCTGAAGGAAGACAAATTCCGCCGTCTGCTCGGCAAGCTGGAGGCGCCCAGTCAAGTAGACACGCTGGGACTGCCCGGACTCGTTCGGTTTGCCGAAGAAGGAACGTTCGACGGTCCGGATGTTCTAGCCTATTTGCGGGAGCAGTTCGCTCCGTTCGAACTGGAGCGATACGGGGCGATCGTTCTCGGATGCACCCATTTCGTATTTTTCCAAGAAGCGATTCGGGAACTGCTGCCCCCTCACGTCCTCGTCATGGACGGCAATGCCGGAACCGTCAAACAGATGATGCGCGTGCTTGAGCTCGAGCTCGAGGAAGATTCGGCAAATGCAAGCCCGCCCGATATCGTATATATGTCTTCCTGTGGAACGAAAGACGATAGGATCAGGCTGGAACATTGTTTTCGGAGTCTGACGTAACCGATATTATATTCAGGATTGCGACAGCCGTGTGATCGGAAGGGTGCTTGTTCGCCGATTGATCGAGGAAGCCGATCGAACCGGAATATCCAGCCGGATTAGGAGTTCTACAAATACGGATTGTACGACAACAACCTTTTCCGGTCGACTGCGGGTCGCCGGAAAAGGTTTGTTTTTTTATGTAGACAAAATAGTTGTTTGAATATAACATTATAAATGTTACAAACGAACATTAATTTTTTTCTATTGATGAACTCTTAGGAGGTATTCCCGTGTCTATTATTCCAAGAATGAATCGCCTGTTCGGCGAGGACGGCAAATGTTTCGATGTGGCGATCGACCACGGCTTTTTTAATGAGGTTTCTTTCCTGAGCGGTATCGAGAACATGAAGCAGGCGATCGAGACGATCGTCGCGGCCGATCCGGATGCGATACAGCTTAGCCCCGGACAGGCGACCTTGCTCCAAAGCATTCCGGGCAAGAAGAAGCCATCGCTCGTACTGCGTACCGATGTCGCGAATATTTACGGCAAGACACTCCCGAGCCATCTGTTCAGTCACTTGATCCACAATCCCGTTGAGCAGGCCGTATCGCTGGATGCGGCTTGTGTCGTAGTCAATCTGCTGCTGCTGCCTAACCAGCCGGAATTGTACCATCAGTGCGTGGAGAACGTATGCAGGCTGAAGCCCGAGTGCGAGCGGTACGGCATGCCGCTTATGGTTGAACCGCTTGTGATGCTGCCGAACGAAACGCATGGAGGGTATATGGTAGACGGCGATTTGGGCAAAATCGTGCCGCTCGTCCGTCAGGCCGTCGAGCTCGGAGCGGATATTATCAAAGCCGACCCGTGCGATCATCTCGAGGAATACCATAAAGTCGTGGAGGCGGCTTCGGGCAAACCGGTCTTGCCGCGCGGAGGCGGACGGGCTCCGGACGAGACGATTCTGTCCCGCACGTACGAGCTGATGCAGCAAGGCGCATCCGGCATCGTATACGGCCGCAATGTCATCCAGCACGCTCACCCGGACCGCATGACGAGGGCATTTATGACGATCGTGCATGACGGGGCCACGGTCGTGCAGGCTATGGCTGTACTTAAGGGGGAGTGACGTTCATGACGAGAAAGACAATACGCTTCGGCGTCATCGGCTGCGGTTTGATGGGCAAAGAATTTGCAAGCGCCGCCGCACGCTGGTGCCACTTGACGGGAGTCGATTTCGAGCCGCGGATTACGGCGGTTTGCGACGCAAACCCGGCTGCGGCCGAATGGTTCAAGGCATACGTACCGAGCGTGACGAAGACGACTACCGATTATCGCGAGCTGCTCGCCGATCCGGATATCGATGCGGTATATTGCGCGGTTCCTCACAACCTGCATGCGGACTTGTATATCGACATTATCCGGGCAGGGAAGCATCTGCTTGGCGAGAAACCGTTCGGAATCGACCGATCGGCGAACGATCGGATCATGGCCGAAATGGCGAAATTTCCGGATGTGCTCGTTCGCTGCTCGTCGGAATTCCCGTTTTTTCCGGGAGCGTATCGGATCGGCGAATGGGTCAGGGAAGGACGGTTCGGCAAAATCATCGAAGTGGAGGCAGGCTTCTGGCACAGCAGCGATCTCGATCCGCTGAAGCCGATCAACTGGAAGCGGCGCATTGCCACGAACGGCGAATACGGCTGTATGGGAGATTTGGGCATGCATGTGCTGCACCTGCCGCTTCGTTTCGGCTGGCAGCCGAACAGCGTGCGCGCGCTGCTTCAGAAAACGGTGGACGAGCGGCCGGACGGCAAAGGCGGAAACGTTCCTTGCGAGACGTGGGACAACGCCATTCTCGCATGCGACGTGAATAATGATCTCGGCAAGTTCCCGATGGTGCTGTCGATGAAGCGGATCGCGCCCGGTCATGCCAATACTTGGTTTATCCGGATTAACGGTACCGAGCTATCGGCCGAGTATACGACGAAAAATCCGAAGGAAATCCGTTCCTTGCCTTACAAGCCGGGCGGAGAGCAGGCGTGGCACACGTTGGACGTGCCCTACCAATCGGCATATTCCACGATTACCGGGGGCATATTCGAGTTCGGTTTCTCCGATTCGATTCTGCAAATGTGGGCGGCGTTTTGCGACGAGCTTGTCAATCGCGATCATATGAAGCAGCCTCTGCATTGCGCTACGCCGGAGGAAGCCGCCGGCAGCCATAAACTGTTTACGGCCGCGCTGGAATCGGATCGTACCGGACAAACGGTGCATATCGGCGGGAGGGATTCGTTTGCGGCATCCGCAAGACCGACCGGAGCATGACTATCAGCCGGATATCGCTCCGGACAAACAGACGGACGTAATCGTCGCCGGGCATATATGCCTTGACCTTATCCCGGATATGGGTCAAGCGGGCTTGGCGGCTCTTGCCGAGCCGGGGGCGTTGGTACATGTAGGCGGGGCGGTCCTCTCGACTGGCGGTACGGTCGCCAATTCCGGCTTGGCGCTCCATCGGCTCGGAGTTGCCGTGAAGCTGATGGGCAAGGTCGGGGACGACGCATTTGGCCGTCTTATTATGGAAGCCTTGGGTAAGCATAGCCCGCGCATGGCCGACGGGATGATCGTAAGCGGCGGCGAGCAGAGCTCGTACAGTATCGTGATCAGCCCATCGGGCTCGGACCGTATTTTCCTCCATTGTCCGGGCACGAACGATACATTTAAGGCGGATGACGTATCCGAAGAGTCGCTCGATGGGGCAAAGCTGCTTCATTTCGGATATCCGCCGCTTATGAAGGAAATGTATGAGAACGACGGACGGGAGCTGGAGAAGCTCCTGGCCAAAGCGAAGGCGAAGGGGCTTACCGTTTCGCTCGACATGTCCCGTCCCGATCCGGACTCGCCCTCCGGGAAGGTCGACTGGCGTTCCATCCTGAAACGCATCCTGCCTTACGTAGACCTTTATTTGCCCAGCTGGGAAGAAACGGTATTCATGTTGGGTTCGGACCGCTCCGGTTCGGGAGCAAACGGCGGGGCGCAAGCATCCGTCAGCGCCCATGATCTGGCGAGTATATCCGGACAGCTTGTGGAGATGGGGGCCGCAGTAGTCGGCATTAAGCTCGGGGAAGAAGGGTTGTACGTGCGCACGACCGGCGATGCCGATCGAATGAGTCGGATCGGCGCGGCCATGCCCTCGACAATTGCGGATTGGCGTGAGAGAGAATTGCTCGCTCCGTGCTTCGAGACGACGGTCGTCGGGACGACGGGGGCGGGAGATTGCACGATTGCCGGGTTTTTGTGCGGGCTTCTGCACGGCTTGCCGCTTGAAGAAACGATGACGGCCGCAGTCGCCGTAGGAGCCTGCAGTGTGGAAACGTTGGATGCCACCAGCGGAATCGTCCCGTGGACTTCCGTCGTGCGCCGGATCGAGAAAGGCTGGCGCAGGAGAGCTCCCGGATTGCCGCTTGAAGGGTGGACTCCGGGGACGGACGGCGTCGCTTGGATAGGCCCATATGACAAAAGCCGCACTAATCCGGTATAATGGGTAGAAACGAATTTGTGCCGTCCGAAGCGGATCGGTTGACGGAGTGAAGAATCGGGAATGCGCTCGAACTTGAACGAACGGCAAAATGAAATATGGAACGAGATTCAGCGGGAAGGCGAAGTGAAAATCAGCGAGCTGAAGGATCGTTACGCGGTCACGGATATGACGATCCGTCGCGATCTGGAAAAGCTGGAAGCGCTGGGTCTGGTAAGACGGACGTTCGGCGGCGCCATTCCCGTTACGCTCGACGTCTCGTTAAAGGACCGCGATGCGATGCTTACGGATGAGAAAATGCGGATCGGCAAGTCGGCTGCCGGACTGGTCATGCCGAATCAGGCGATCTTCATCGACGGAGGCACGACGACGCTGCAGGTCGCCAAGCATATAAGTCCCGACAGCTCGGTTACGGTCATTACGAACGCATTGAATGTGGCCGCGGTTTTGATGGAGAAAGGAATTCATACGATCGTGGCGGGCGGTATGCTGCTCGAGAAGACCGGATCGATGGTCGGGCCAATCGCGATCGAAGCACTGAGCACGATGGCGTTCGATCAAGTGTTTCTCGGAACGACCGGGATGACGGCGGAGCACGGCTTCAGCAACTCCAACTCGTTCGAAGCGGAGCTGAAGCGGCACGCGATGCGCCGGGCCGGTCAAGTGAACGTCGTCGCCGACGCGAGCAAGTTCGGGGAGCGGTTTCTGCATTCGTTTGCGGGGTTCAAGGACGTTCATCGGATCGTTACGGACCGGGAGCCGCCAGAGCCGATAAGGAGTGCCGCCGAGAACGAAGGCTTGCAAATCGTGGTCGCGCCGGAATAGCGTGCCGCTGCGCCAACCAATACGAAACGAAAAAGACAAGAGATGCGGTGTAATCCGCGCTCTTGTCTTTCTGTGTCTATATTATACCATACCGTGGAAGGTTATAACAGACTGGCGGTCGGACCGATTTCAGTGTAGACTGTTCAGAGTCGCTGTCGATTCGATTGGAGGAATAGCTTGAATGAAGAGGTACCCTTTTGATTATGATCCTTCTCAGCCTTTTATGAAGCAAGTCGGCAATTGGGTTGCGGATGTGTTTTACGAATTGCTGCCCGAACACGGCTTCGAAGTCCGGGACGAGCAAATTTATATGGCGTTTCAGCTGGAGAAGGCATTTCAAGAGAAACGTACGCTTTTTGCGGAAGCGGGAGTAGGCACGGGGAAGACGCTCGTGTATTTGCTGTACTCGCTCTGCTACGCCCGCCATACGCGTAAGCCGGTCGTAGTCGCCTGTGCGAACGAATCGCTGATCGAACAGCTTGTCAAGCCGGAAGGGGATATCGCGAAGCTGTCCCGTTATTTGCAATTGGATATAGATGCGCGACTCGGAAAATCGCCCGAACAATATGTTTGTCTAGTGAAGCTGAACGAAGCGAGATTCAGAGAGGAAGAAGCGGAGCAATTCGAAGAGCTGTATGAGAGCTTGCCGGGATTCGTCCGCAATCGCGAAGCGCTGCAATCGTTTCACGCGTACGGGGACAGAAGGCATTATCCGCAATTCAACGACGAGCAATGGAAGAAGATCGGCTGGGACGTTTATCAGGATTGCTTCGCATGCGATAAGCGGCACCGCTGCGGCATGACGCTCTCCCGCGACCATTACCGGAAATCCTCCGACATCATCGTTTGCTCCCACGACTTTTATATGGAGCACGTATGGACGTACGAAGGAAGAAAACGGGAAGGGCAGCTGCCGCTGCTCCCCGACCATAGCGCGGTCATTTTCGACGAAGGGCATTTGCTGGAGTTCGCCGCCCAGAAGGCGTTGGCATACAAGCTTAAGCATCCCGTATTTGAAGAGTTGATTACCCGGCTGCTTCAAGGCCAAATCCGGGAATCGTTGGCCGAGCGCATCGATCAGGCGATTGCCCAAAGCGAGAATATGTTCGACACGCTGAAGCGGGAAAGCGTGGCCGTCCCCGGGTCGGACCGGAAGGAAATCCGGTTGAACGAGCATGTTCTGGAAGAGGTACGGCGATTCCGGATGCTGCTAGAGGCGATTGACGAGGAGCTCGTTTTTGAAAGCGGCCTGTACACGTTGAACGAATACAACCTCCGGATCGTCGAGGAGCATCTGGAAATGGCGCAGAAGGCACTGTCGTTGTTTGAAAGCCCCGCTACGCTGCTATGCTGGGCGGAAGAGAACGAGAGCGGTTTCTCGCTCGCGATCATGCCGAGAACCGTCAAGGAAGTGATGCGGGAGCGCGTATTCGGCTCGAGCAAGCCGATTATTTTCTCTTCGGCGACTTTATCGGTGGACGGCGGGTTCGATTATATGGCGGAAAGTCTCGGAATCGGATCTTACCTGTCTTTTTCGGTCGCATCTCCTTACGATTACGGGAATCAGATGAAGGTTGTCGCGCCGGAACCATATAAGGGGGAAGCATTCGCGGAGAAAATGAAGATCGCCGTGCAAGGCATTAAGCAAACCGGCGGTAGAGCCCTGCTCTTGTTTCCGGCGGGCGAACAACTGCAGCAGTTCAAGCGGGAACTGGCCCGGTATCCGGAACTGGCCGGCTATCGGTTCCGGTTCGAAGGCGACGGAGAAATCAGCACATTGATTCAAGCTTTCCAAAACGACGAGGAAAGCATCCTTTGCTCGTCCAGCTTGTGGGAAGGCCTCGACATTCCCGGACCTTCTTTGTCGAACGTCATCATCTGGTCGCTGCCATTTCCTCCTCATGATCCCGTTTTCACGGCAAAGCGCCAACAGGCGGAGGCTCCGTTCGAGGAGGTCGAACTGCCCTATATGCTCCTTCGCCTGCGCCAAGGAATAGGTCGATTGATACGCAGCCGCGACGATTCGGGGATCGTGATGCTGTTATGCGAGCGGCTGCAGCAGCGGGACGGCCTGCGGGAGCAGATTGCCGCCTTGCTGCCCGATGGGGTCGTGCTTGGAGCTATGGAGCATTAGTCCTTCTTTACATCTGCCAATGAACAGGTTCTAATTAGTATAAATGCGAGCGGCATTTCTTTCGTCACGGACGAACGAAGTGCCGCTTTTCACCGTTTCAGTGGCGATGTTTCGCGACTCTTTCCGGCAGAATCGCTAATGACACAGATTGTACAATTGTGTGCCGGCCGCCGGATTGGGATAATGGAATTGACAAATACAGGAGGTGTTCCATGATCAGGACGAGAGCGGTGCTTTTCGATCTATTCGAAACGCTCATTTCCGAATATGCCGACGGCATCCGGAAGGTGAGCCGGGCGAACCGGAATCATGCCGAGAGGCTCGGCCTTGCGCACGACGTATACCGCCAAGAGTGGGGAGCCGCTCACAATAAACGGATGACGGGACAATTCGCCGATTATTTTGCCGTCATGAGACATATTCTGGAAGGTCAACAGGTGGAAGCGGACGAGCGGACGGTAAAGGAATTGTACGAAGAGCGGGTTTTGGAGAAGAGAGCCGCCTTTAAGGGCATCGATCCCGAAGTATTCGAGCTGCTGGGCGCCTTCAAGCAAGAAGGGTTGAAGCTCGGACTTATAAGCAACTGCACGGAGGAAGAGGTGCACGCCTGGCCGGACTGCGAGCTTGCCCCTTATTTCGATGAGGTCATTTTCTCCTATCAAGCCGGTTACGCCAAACCGGACCCGTCCATTTATCGTCTCGCCTGCGACCGTCTGGGCGTGACGGCGGAGCAATGCGTATTTATTGGGGACGGCGGATCTGACGAGTTGAACGGCGCAAACGGCGTCGCGATGCGGGCTTATCATGCCGTCTGGTATTTGCCCCTTTCGATGCGGGACAAGATTACCGGCTATCCGAAGCTGGACCGGCCGCTGCAAGCGTTGGACGCGGTCGTCCGATGATAGGGGAGCCGGCTATGAGCCACCGTTATTGGATCGTTACCGGAACGTCGCGGGGGATTGGCGCGGCTTTGGCCAAGCTGCTACTCGGACCGGACAGTGAAGTAATATGCATAGCCCGGAGCGAGAACGAGGATTTGAGGCTGGTTGCCAAACAGCTGTGCAGAAACCCCGTTCGCCGGAATGAGTTCGTATTGCAGCTCCAAGGCCGGGTTGAATATGTTTACCGAGTGTGTGAATATGGAACAGCAGAACGCGGCGTATCCGGTGCGACTACTAGTAGTTTATCCGGGTATGATCGATACGGGCATGCAATCGGTCGCAAGAAACAGTAAAGCCGATCAGCTGCCGACGGCGCATTTTTTTCAGCAGGCGTACGACGAGGGAGTATTGGCGACGCCGGAACAGACGGCAGAGGGAATTATTCGACTGTTGGAACGTGGCAGGCAGGATGCTTGTATCGTGAAGCAATTGGATTAGCAACCGATTCGAAATCTCAACGATTGTATTCTCAAAAGCTTCGGTACTTTTAGTGAATCTAATTGTTACTGCTTAGGCCGGCTTGGTCCGCCGATAAAGCGGGAAGACAGAAGCAGGTTGAAATTGGCACTAAAGCACTATCAGTCAGCACAATGAACGGAAAGGGAATTTGAGCCATCCGTTTAAGGCGCAGTCAACGGCTCAATTTCGGATGCTTATATTACTGACGATACTATATAGTATAAGGTATAGGTTGACGCTCCCTTGCTCCAGAAGGGGGCTTTTTCAACGTCTCCTGCTCCTCCTCAACCTCATTATCATCCACATCTTCTTCCTTTTTTCTTCGCATCAGCTATCCCGCATTCGTTGGCACCATGACGCTCGTCGACCATTTCACGGCGCTTTGTGCACTACATCCGGACATACGCCTTGTTTGACTCTCGAATTGTGCTGCTGACCGCGCAGATCGCTGAATGCTCGCATATGCTGGACTAGCGCAGCTGCAGCAGTCACCGCGCACTTGGAAACCGATCGATAAATCCGCCAAGAGAAGCGGCGGAACAAAAGGGGACGGGACGAATGGATAAGGCAACATTTATTGCTGCAATCGCCCCATTCGCCATCGCCGAACAAATCCGTACCGGCGTATTGGCGTCGATTACAATAGCTCAGGCCGCACTCGAAAGCGGGTGGGGGGCGTCAGCGCCCGGCAACAACTTATTTGGCATAAAAGGGACCGGACAGGATCTGGTCACGCGGGAATTCGTAAACGGCCATTTCATCGGCGTTGTAAACGGATTTCGGGTTTACGACAGCTGGGAAGGAAGCGTAATCGACCATAGCGATTTTTTGATCGCAAACAAGCGGTTTGCAGCGGCCGGATTTTTTGAGCGAAGCGCAAGGCTGGATTACTTCGGCGCGGCGTTGGCGCTTCAAGCGGCCGGGTACGCAACCGATCCGGACTATGCGGCCAAATTGATCGGCATTATCGAGACAAACGGTCTTGCGAAATACGACTCGGCTGCTGCTGCAGCTAATGCCAAAGAAAACGAAGCGATGCAACTGGAGCAGTGGCAGTGGAAGATGCTCGCAGATTCGCTGGACGGATTATACCGCAAAGGATTGATCAGCGACTACAAATGGGCAGAGAAAGCGTATACGGGCGTAATGACGCAAACGGAGCTGGATTGGTTGAATGCGGTCATGAGTGCACGTCAAATCGGCCACTCCGTGTAATACAACGCTACAGGCGTGTCGCGGTCATTGGCGAGGAATCGAAGAGTGCAACTCAGGTTAAAATAGGCCCCTTCCCGCCAATGAAGCAGGTGGGGGTTTACTACATCTTTTCCTCCGTATTTTATTGTTGCCAAATGCTAGTGAAGTCTTTATAATGAGAAACGTTATCACTATAGTGATAATGATAATCATTACCTACATAAAAGCAAGCTCGAAATCGGAAAGGGGTAATGGAACGGATGCATTTGCACAACACACCCTTCGCTCTGGTACCGCCAGGAAATATCGGAGATGATACGGCGTGAAGAAGCCGCGTAGGAACAGACAGACAGGCAGGGGACCGTTATGCGGGCAAGAACGGTAGTACCTGTGGCGTTGCTGTCGGTTTCCCCGCTGTTGATCGTCTTGACGGTACTGATCTCCATCTTGTACGGGGCCGTCAATATCGATGCGAGAACGGTGTGGGAGGCAGTCTTTCATTTCGATCCCGGGAACGTCAACCATCAGATTATTGTAAGCTCCCGGCTGCCGAGAGCGCTCGGCGCGCTTCTGATCGGCGCTTTCCTGGCCGTATCGGGGGCACTCATGCAAGGGATGACGCGGAACTATTTGGCTTCTCCATCGATTATGGGGGTATCCGACGGGTCGGCATTCGTCATAACGCTTTGCATGATTTTGTCTCCCGGAGCTTCGTCGCTCGAAATGATGATGTTTTCCTTCATCGGCTCGGCGCTTGGAGTCGTACTCGTATTCGGGATGGCGTCGCTGCTTCCGGGAGGCATGTCGCCAGTGAGGATGGCTATTCTGGGGACGATTATCGGCACGTTTCTGAGCAGCGTATCGGCGGCGATGGCGACCTATTTCCAAACCTCGCTTAATGTGAGCTTCTGGTACAATGCCAGGCTACATCAGATGAACCCGGATCTGATCAAGCTTGCCGTTCCGTTCGCGGTTATCGGAATCGCCATCTCGCTGTATATCTCCAGATCGGTCACGATCCTTTCTTTGGGGGATGAAGTATCCGCAGGACTCGGGCAAAGGACCGTACTCGTCAAGGCGGCTGCGCTCGGTGCCGTCGTCATCATGACGGGGGCGTCGGTGGCGATGGCGGGGAAGATCGGCTTTATCGGACTCATCATTCCGCATATCACCCGGTTTCTGATCGGCGTCGACTACAAATGGATCGTTCCGTGCGCGGCGGTGCTGGGCGGCGTGTTTCTCGCGTTGTCCGACGTGCTGAGCCGGTTTATCAACTTTCCGTTCGAGACGCCGGTAGGCGTCGTTACCGCATTGGTCGGCGTACCGTTCTTCCTTTACTTGGCCCGCACGAGAGGAGGACGGAAGCATGCATAACGTCTCTTCCCGCCGCTATGCCGCCGTACTGCTCGGATGCTCCGCCATCATCGTAATCGCGATGTACGTAAGCTTGACGAACGGAGAGTTCGACATCTCGATCGGAGATACGGTTCGCACTCTGCTTCGGATCGATCCGAAGCCGGAACACGATCTGGTTATTCTGGAGTTCCGGCTTCCCCGCATCGTCATTTCCGCCTTGGTCGGATTGGGGTTGGGGGTAGCGGGAGCGGTCATCCAAGGCGTTTCGCGGAACGCGCTGGCCGATCCCGGCATTCTCGGCATTAATGCGGGGGCGGGTGCCGCCATCGTCATTTTCTTGTTTTTCTTTCAAGGCGCGGTACGAGGGACGGGATGGACGGCCATCATGATGATGCCCCTATTCGGACTGGTCGGCGGATTGGGCGCAGCGGCATTGATTTATGCATTTGCCTGGAAGGACGGGAGGCTGGACCCCCAGCGGCTCATTCTGGTGGGGATCGGGATCGCTTCGGGACTTGGCGCCATCACGCTTTATTTGTCCTTGAAGATGAAAGCCTCCGATTTCGAAATGGCGACCGTATGGCTGAACGGAAGCATTTATAACGCGAACTGGAAATTTATCGCGACCATGCTGCCGTGGCTCATCGTCCTTATTCCGGTCATATGGAAAAAGAGCTATTATCTCGATCTGTTCCAATTGGAGGAAGACAGCGTCCGAAGCTTGGGCGTTGCAGCCGAGAAGGAAAAAGCGCTGCTGCTGCTGAGCAGCATCGGCATCGTCAGCGCCTGCGTATCCGTGTCCGGCGGAATCGGTTTCATCGGCCTTATGGCTCCGCATATCGCCAAGCGGCTTGTGGGCCTGCGGCATAAGCGAATCGTACCCACTTGCGGGTTGATCGGCATGATGCTCGTCGTCGGCTCCGATTTTATCGCCAAAACGGTATTTTCGCCTGTGGAAATTCCCGTCGGCATCGTCATCTCGATTATCGGCGTCCCTTATTTCATTTATTTGCTGTATCGCGGCAAAAAGGCGATGACCCAAAAAAATTGAACCAAAAGGAGAAACGAATCATGAGAACAAAGCTGGCAAGCATAGGAGCCCTAACATTACTCGCGGTCGTCCTGAGCGCCTGCGGAGGCAAGCAAGCCGACACGACCCAAGGCGCCGCGACCCCGGCACAGCCGGCGGCCACGGCGCCGGTCGCCGCTCCGGCCGCGAACGAGCCCCGCACGATCAAATACTTGGACAAGGAATACAAAGTTCCGGCGAAGGCCGAGAATATTGTCATTACCGGCGCTTTGGAAGCAATGGAGGACGCGATCGTTCTGGACGTGAAGCCGAAGGGCGCGATTTCCGTCGGCGGCAAATTCCCTCCGATGTTCGCGGCCATTACGGGACAATCGCAATCGATCGGCGAGAAAACGCAGCCGAACCTGGAGACGATCGTCAAGCTGAAGCCGGACGTCATCCTCGGCACATCCAAATTTCCGGCCGAAACGGCCGAAAAGCTGACGAAGATCGCTACGACATTCCCGGTCAGCCACATCTCGACCCATTGGGAGGCGAATTTGCGTCTGCTGGGCGAGCTGACCGGCAAGCAGGCGAAAGCCGAAGAAGTGCTAAAGCAGTATAAAGCGGATACGGAAGCGGCCAAAAAACAGCTCGGAGAGAAATTAAAAGACAAAAAAGTAGTCGCCATCCGCGTCCGTTCGGGAAATATCGCGATATATCCGGCAGACGTATTTTTCAACCCGTCGCTTTATACCGATCTCGGCTTGGCCGTGCCGGAGGAAGTGAAGGCTGCCAAGGCGCAAGAGACGCTATCGGTCGAGAAATTTGCACAGATGAATCCCGACTACTTGTTCATTCAGTTTTCCGAGGACGAAAATACGGATAAGCCTACCGCACTCCAGGATTTGCAGAACAATCCGATTATTAAAAGCACGAACGCGTTCAAAAACGGCAAAGTGTTCGTCAATGTCGTCGATCCTCTCGCACAGGGCGGTACGGCATGGAGCAAAATCAATTTCCTTAAGGCGGCAGTAACAAACCTGTCCAAATAACGGCGAATCGGGTGAAACGGACGAGTATGAATCTGGCAAGAAAAGAGACGTTCGAGGGACGCGGCATCCTCATTTACTTGCCACCCTCCTATGCGAAGGGGGAGAACCGCTATCCGGTACTTTACGTCCATGACGGAGGCTATTTGTTCGAAGACTGTGCGAACTGGCTGCAGCATCTCATTGCGATCGGCAGCATTCCCGAAGTCGTTTATGTGGGGGTCGAGACGGACAATCGCAACGAAGAGTATACGCCATGGCCGGCCAAAGCTCTCGTGGAAGGCAGGCCGGATTTCGGCGGGAAAAGCCCGGAGTACATCGCCTTTCTGGCGGACCGGCTGAAGCCGCATATCGACAGTCGGTATCGGACGCTGCAATCCCCGGAGCATACCGGAATCGTCGGAGCTTCTTTCGGCGGACTCGTCTCGTTGCATGCCGCATACTTGCGTCCAGACGTGTTCGGAGCGGTCGGTTCTTTATCCGGTTCGTACTGGTACGATGGCTATCTCGACTACATGCGAGAACAGCCTCAGCCTCCTCGGGTACGGAAGCTATTCATGTCCGTAGGCGACTGCGAGGGGATATACAAAGATAATATCCAGAAATGGATGGTGCCGAATACGATAAAAGCCCGCGACCTATTGCTGGAGCAAGGGCTTCCCGCACAAAGCCTGAAATTCGTCATCGATGCAGGCGCTACGCACGACTCCGTCTTCTTCATCAAGCAGCTTCCTGAAGCGATTCGTTGGTTTTTTTGATAAAGCAGCCGACATACACCGTGATCCGAGCTTTAATTCGGAAACGGTGTTTTTTATCCTTGAACTCATTGGTTAGTTTCCCTTCTCCAGGCGGGATTTCACTAAACGGATAATGTCACTCGCCATTCGTCGATTTTTCATATTGTCGATCCAGCTGCAGCTAGTATAGACTAGTATTTGGAAATGCCGAACGAATGGGGGATAGGGCTGTGGAACGAATCGGGGTTCAATCGGTAGTGTTGGGCATTCCGGTCCCTGGCGACGACTACGATCGTGCGATCGAATGGTATGTAGACGTATTGGGCTGCGAGCTTGTATGGAAAATGGGCATCGCCCAAGTCCGGCTTCCGAGCGGACAGAAGCTGTTGATCTTCTCGCCCGAGGACGATTCCGAGAGCATTTGGTTCGTTGGCAACGAGAAGGATCATCCCGGTTTCTCGGTTCAATTCGTTACGCCGGACATACGCAAGCTCCGGGAGAAATTGATCGACAGCGGTGCCCGTGCGGGAGAAGTGCTCAAGGGGGGCGGCGGCGGCTTGGATATGAAGTTTCAAGATCCGTTCGGCAACCGCTATTGGGCGATAGAAAATCCGAAGCCGGGTTCGGTGCCGGCCGCTTTGCGCGATCGGGAAGACAGGAAGTCTTTGTTCAAGGAAGAGATGGTCGGATCGGAACGAATTCGGCTTCGGCTGACCGAGCAAACGGATCTGGATTTCGTCCTGGAAGTCGAGAGCGCCGAAGAAAACAGAGCCTACATCGGCCAATGGACGACGGAGCAGCATTCGGACGCTGTCGGCAGCCCCGATCTCGCCCATCTTATCGTCACCGATCGGCATACTGGGGAACGGATCGGCTATGTGATGTTGAACGGATTGAACAAGCATTCGCAATCGATCGAATTGAAGCGGCTCGTTATCGTGTCCAAAGGAGAAGGATACGGTACCGACGTTCTGGAAGTCGTCAAGAAGCTTGCTTTCGCCCATTGGAACGTTCGCCGGCTGTGGTTGGACGTGCGTACCGAAAACGTACGAGCGGAACGATTATATGCGTCGCTGGGTTTCCGTCAGGAAGGCATACTGAGGGATTGCGAGTTCGTGGACGGCCGTTTCGTCTCTTTGCAAATCATGTCGATGCTGAGGGACGAATACGTCTGAGCGAACGAACGGCAGATTGCTCCGGAATGAGCAGCCTGCCGTTTTTTCTGTTCACTGCACCGGATTACCGGCTACCGCCGACGAGCTTGCGAAGCGCTTCTTCCGTAACGACCACCGGTTCCATTGATACGTTCGCCGGTTCGAATTCGGGAATAAGCTCGGAAGCCTTCGCCGGCTCGGGACGATCGAGAAGTCCGCTCCAATACGCAAGCCAACCGATGATTGCTTCCGGCCGAACGCCGGCCGCTCTCATGCCGGCGACATTAATAACGTCGTCCCGTTTTGCCAGCCGTTGTCCGTCCGGTCCGAATAGTAGCGGCACGTGGGCGAAGCTCGGGGCGGGCAAGCCTAGCGCTTCGTACAGCGATAGTTGACGCGGCGTCGAGTCGAGCAGGTCCGAACCCCGTAAAACGTCGGTTATTTCCATCGCTGCGTCATCAATAACGACCGCAAGCTGATAACCGTATATGCCGTCTGCGCGCTTGACTACGAAATCGCCCCCGGCGCCCGCGGAAAAATACTGCGTCCCCATCAAGGCGTCCACGAAATGAAGCGGCCGGTCCGGCATTGCGAAGCGCAAGGAGGGCGATTTCACGGCGGCTCTGTCAGCAAGTTCCCGAGCCGTACGATGCCTGCAGGTGCCGGGATAGGCCGGTCCTTCGGAAGAGAGGCCGTGCGGGGCGCTGGCGATTGCGGCCAGCTCGGCACGAGAGCAATAGCAGGGATATAGCCGTCCTTCGCTCATCAAGCGTACTATTGCCTCTTCATAGCGTTGTTCCCGTCTGCTCTGTACGTACGGTCCGAATACTCCCCCTACATCGGGTCCTTCGTCCCAGTCTATTCCGAGCCAGCGAAGATCCTCGATTACGGCTTCGGCCAACCCCGGTCTGGAACGGGGCTTGTCGATATCTTCCATGCGCAGGATGAAGGCCCCGCCGGCGGAGCGCATCTGCAGCCAAGCGAGCAGGGCGGTACGGGCATTGCCGATATGCAGTCTGCCTGAAGGGGTCGGAGCAAAACGTCCTCGTCTCATGCCAATCATCGCCTTATTCGGGTATATACAAAAATAAGATGCTTGCGCATCTCGTTGGTTGCCGTTAATTACATGCATGGAGAAAAGGTCGAATGGCGGAGCTGACGGGATTCGAACCCGCGGTCTCCTGCGTGACAGGCAGGCATGTTAGGCCTCTACACCACAGCTCCGTGTTCCTGAAGACAAGGTATATATTACCACGGACGCGCAGATTCACGCAACCCGCTTATTACACTGCCGGAAAGTGCGGCGCCAGCAAACGAACCTGGCCGACGCCGCCTTATCCGAGCGTAAAAGGCGAGAATCGATTATATTTTCAAGCTGACTATGAGCACGATAGAGAGGATGAGGACCATAATGCTTGCGGACGCGGTCCTATAGCCGGTCAACGTAACGGCTTGTCCGGCAGCAGCGATCAGACGTTTCCTTGCTTTTCGACCCAGGATGCCCGTCCATGCGAGTGCAAGCAGTATAACCGTTCCTCCGCCCTTCTCCATGATTTCAAGCCAGAGAGGCTTATCCTGACCCAAATCCATGTCGATTATCATGAACACTCCGCTGATAAGAACGATTGCCGCGGCGGGGTGGGCGAGCATGCCGAAGACGCGGATGATCCGACTGGCGAATGGATTGGCATGGGCGGTTGCCGCCCCGGATTGTTTGTACAGCATCGGCAATATAACGACTACAGCCAGTAAAGCTCCGAGCCAAACCATCAAACCCGCAAGATGCAGAAATAACAAGAAACCGAACAAAATCATCATCCTCCTCTGGGTGTATCGCTAGCGAAACGATTGCCGATCAGTGCCATTAACGCCGGGAGCAGCATGCCTCTTACGAGAAACGTATCCAATATAATCCCGATAGCCATCATGGAACCGAACAAATACAGCTCTTGAAGCGGCTGTGTGATGAGCACGCAGAAGGTGGCCGCGAGTATGAGGCCGGCAGAGGAGATAACGCCGCCCGTTAACGAGACGCCCCTGCTGACCGCTTCCTTCCACGCATACTTGCTTGCTTCTTCCCGGATTCGCGATACCAGCATAATATTGTAGTCGACGCCCAAGGCGATCAAGAATACGAAAGTGTATACGGGCAGGCGGTAGCTGATGGAATCGAAGCCGAGCCCGTCGTGAAACAACATCCACCCGAAGCCCAGCGTCGCCGTATAAGATAGCAGCATCGTGGCCATCATCGTAATCGCCATCACGACCGACCTGGCTTGGAAAGCGAGCATAATCGTGATCAGAATGGCAATCAACGAGAAGATTACGATCGTGTCCCGCCGGTTTATCGCTTTCACATCATACTGCTCCGCCGTCTGTCCGGCGAAGTGCAGGGAGGCGTTCGAAGGATCGAAGCCGCTTTCCTGCAGCATGGACGTGCTTGCTTCCCGCCATTTGCCGATCAAGCTCAAGGATGCCGGTGCGTAAGGATCATCCGACAATGTCGCTTGAAGCATCACGGCATGCTTCCGGTCTGACAAAAAATTTCTCGGCAAAGCCGCATTTGCCGCCGTCAACTGAGGCGTTATTTCTGGCGTGACCGAATGAACGCCCCCATGCTTTTGGATAGACTCGGTCAAGGCGGTCAATTTTCCGGAAAAGGCAGAATCGAGCACGATTTCGGATTCTGTCTTCAAAATGACCGATACGGGAGCCAATTGGCCGGGAGGAAAGCGCTGCTTCAACAATTCGAACCCTGTCCGGGACGATACGTTGTCCGGAAATGAATTCAACAAATTGAAAGAGTACTTTATCGACCCGATGTTTAAAGAACCCGCTGCAAGCAAGAGGAGCAGCACTCCCGCCGTTATAGCGGGCTTCTTCGTTACGAACGTTCCCGCACCGCTCCAAAATCCGGTTGGCTGCACGGAACGATCCCGCCGCTTCGGCACATAAGGCCAGAATACGTTCCTCCCCAGTATGGCGAATAGGGCAGGAATCAATGTCAGCCCTGCGAGCACAATAACGGCCATTGCCACGGAAAATACCGGCGCGAAGTGATGGTATGGTTTGAACGCGGCGGCGAATAACGTCAGCATTGCCGCCAGAACCGTACCGCCGCTGAATAGGATCGGCTCCGCCACATGGGTAAGCGCCGATTTCATCGCATCATAAGAGGAAGCGTTGCTTCCCAGCTCTTCCTTGTAGCGCGCCAATAGGAAAAGGCAATAATCGGTCAGCACGGCAAATAGAAGGATCATCATGATCGAGAGAGCTTGCTTGTCAACGAGAAACCAGCCGTTTTTGCCGGACAATCCCAACAAGCGGTCCACGACCTGATAGACGGCCCCCGAAATGACTAACGGTATGACGGCAAGAAGCGGGGAACGGTAAATGACAACGAGAATGATTAGAATGAGTGCGATCGTAGCTAACATCAATACGAGATCCGCATTTTTGAACAAGGCTATCGTATCGGCCGCGATCGCGGCCGGCCCGGTCATCTCGAGCCGCAAACGGCTCGAACCGGTTTGCTCCGCGTAGGCACGGATTTGCCGCAGCGTATCGTAAATTTGATCGGACGCCAAATCCTTCTCCAGAGCGGCATTCAGGATGAGTGTCGTTTGATCGTCCGACGCCATTTTTTGTCGAACCGACTGTGGAAGCTGATGATAAGGAATGGCGCTGGCCACATGCTCCGGCTTCCTGTCGGATGAGAGCCACTTGCTGATCTCCTCGACCCCGGCCCGTTCCTCTTCGGTGATTGGGGTAGGCGCATGAAAAACGAGCAGTACGGGGAGTCCTTCGTCGGAAGGGAACTGTTCTTGCGCAATATGCCGTGCAACGGCAGAAGGGGTGTCGTCCTTTATGCTGCCTTCTCCGCTGCTCACGGCATACTTTTTGGCGCCAGGCGCAGCGACGCTTAGAGCGACGATGACAAGCAGCCACACGATCAACGTCAGCTTGGCTCCCCTTGGAGTGGCGATGATTCGGGCCAATTTGCTGAAGGGACTACTCATGACGGTTTGTTACCTCCTGTCCTGTTTCTCATGCGATTGTAGGACAGGATTATGAATGGACGATGAACGGAACATTACAGATTATCGCTTGCTGTCCGTTTTGGCTGTCAATCAAGAAGGCAACCGGACCGTAATGGCCGTCCCTTTCCCAAGCTCGCTATGCGCGGAAATCGATCCGCCGTGAAGCTCGACGATTTTTTTGGCGATAGACAAGCCGAGTCCGCTTCCGGCCTGGGTGCGGTTTCTTGCTTTATCCGCTTTGTAGAACCGGTCGAATATATGCGGAAGCTCAGAGTCGGGTATCCCGATGCCCGTGTCCGCGATCGTTACCGCGATATCGCTTCCGATGTCGACCCGGATCGAAATAGTGCCTCCGGGACGGGAAAACTTGATGCTGTTTGCAATCACATTGAGCCATACTTGAGTCAACAGCTGCGGGTCGGCGCCGATTACGATCTCGGGCAAGTCCGGCTCGATCGACAGCCCTTTCTCCGACCATTGCCATTCCGTAACGATCAAGCAGTTCCGGAGCTGTTCGTCCAATCGATAATTGGTCCGTTTCAAAGCGGCAGCCTCTTTATCCAGCGCCGCCAGCGTCAGGAGCTGCTTGCTCAACGACGATAATCGGCCGCTCTCCTCCGCTATTATGCGAAGATACCGCTCTTGCTCTTCGACTGTAGCTTCTTTATCGAGAATGGACTGGGCGAATCCTTGAATCGAGGTCAGAGGGGATTGGATTTCATGCGAGACATTGGCGACGAACTCTTGTCTCATCTCGTCCAACCGCTTGAGCGATCGCGCCATCTGTGCAAAGTGTCTGGCCAAATTTCCGATCTCGTCCTGTCTCGATACGTCCATTTCGATATCGTATTGTCCTTCGACAATTTTGTTGGTCGCAACCGTCAACTGCTCGACGGGTTTTACGATATAACGGGTCAAAACGACGATCAGCACGATGCTGAACAAGAAGGTGAACCCGAGCAGGAGCGCCAATAACATACGCACTTCTCCGATTTGCTGCTCCAGATTCGGGCGGATGAACAACGCGTATGGCTGTTCCTGCACTTTAAGCGGAAGTCCGACGCTGTTCCGAATGCTGTTCTCGAAAAAACCGATTACCGTCAAAAAGTGGCGCTGTTCCAAAATCCCGTTGTAAGTTTCTCCCCGCAAAACGCTGCGCACCTGTTCCGGATCGATATCCCGATGCTTAAAGGGAGCTCCGTAATAGGTGCCTTCAAGGCGTTCGTTGACGGCATAAATCTGAAAGCCCATGTTTCCGATCGAGGTCAAGTATCGGCTTAGATCGACAGTCGGCATTTGTTGCTGGAGATTGCGGATTTCCAAGCCGATGTTCATTATTTTTCGATCATTATAGTCCCGGAATTTGTTCGAATAATAAACGTTCGACAGCAATAGCGCCAAGAGGCTGCTGACCAATGCGATCGCTATGAATGTAACGACGATGCGTATATAGAGCGTTTTCATAACCCGTTCACCTCGAGCTTGTACCCGAGACCGCGTATGGTCGTTATGACGAAATCGTCGGCGCTGTCGACGAACCGCTCCCGAAGACGTTTAATGTGAACGTCGATCGTACGGCTGCCCCCTTCGTAATCGGCACCCCAAATAAGCTGAATGAGCTGTTCCCTTGTGAATATTCGCCCCGGATTGGCGGCTAATTGAGCCAGCAACTCGAATTCCTTCAGCGGAATAACGATCGATTCGCCGCGGATGTTCACCTCATAACTTCTCCGGTCGATCACGGTGTTGTTCAGCTTTATCGCTTCGGAGGACACAAGCCGATACCTTCGCAGCAATGCCCGGACCCTGAACAGCAGCTCTTTCGGCTCGAAAGGTTTGACCAAATAATCGTCGGTTCCGGAAACGAATCCTTTTTCCTTATCCTCGAGCTCTCCTTTGGCTGTCAGCATTATGACGGGGATGTCGTAATGGCCTCTGATTTCCCGGCAAAGCTCCAAGCCGTCCTTCGCGGGCATCATCACGTCCACGACCGCCAAATGAACCTGCTCGGTCTCCATAATGCGCGAAGCTTGCTCGCCGTCCTCCGCTTCATATACGACATAGCCTTCCTTATTGAAAATAAAACGGAGCAGTTCCCGAATATGAGGGTCGTCATCCGCAACGAGCATATGAATTCTCAATTTGCACGCACCTTTTTCTGATCCGAATAGTTATCGGTATGTTTCATATCATATCAAACTTCGATCCGAAATCCGAAGGGGAGGCCGCTTCAACGGCCATGATCAAGATGTCCGGTCGAAGGCCATGTATTCTCGCGAAAAAAGAGGAATACGGAAATGCAGATGCGAATGGTTAGGCTAGGGAAATTAGGGGCAAGCAGCAACGATCGGGGAGGAAACGGCCATGCTTTCAGGCGATAATACAGAAGCGATACAGCAAAAACGGGTCCATCTTCAAATGATAAGGCAGTAGAAAAACCTGCAGCACCTTTCCGATTTCATTCCATGGAGCGGCTTTGGTCGGGCAAAGTCTGCAGGTTATTCAGTTGCCCTATTCCTTTTCCGGCGTCGGATTCCAGTCCCGGATACCGTTGTCCTCGATAATGCCCAGCGTTACATCGGCAATATCCGAGTCTACCAGCAGCTTGTCGCGTACCCGGAACTTGATGTCATCGGCAACGGCCAATGTCAAGCCCGCCCGAAGCTCGATGTAGGCATCCACGTGATAGAAGCGTCCTTCTTGAATAATCCGCATTTTATTAATATCGGTTACATCCGGGTCTCCCAAAATAATGGCGGCAATTTTCTCCTCCACGGCGAGCGGGGCGGCCACTCCGATCAGCCCGACCATATTGTCATAGCCTACGCGGAATGCGACCCCTACCATCAGCATACCGATCAGAATCGCGCTGACTCCGTCCAAAATGCTTACGTCGGCTACAGCCGTCGCGACGATCGCAATAATGGCCAGCAGCGCCCCGGTCGTAGCGACCAAATCTTCGTAGAAGACGAGTCGGGTCGGAGGCGCGGCTCGTTTTACGTTCTGGAAGGCGGTTTTTACGATGCCGACTCCTTTGCCTTCCGCGCGGGTTTCATGCAAAATCTCTTTCATCGCTTTAAACAAAATAGCTCCGTCAACGATAAGCGACACGAGCAGTACGGCGAAATTGAGCCAAAATCCGTGCGAAACCGCAGGATGCCGGATCAGGTGAAACCCTTCCTTGATCGTTTCGTACGCCATAATCGATACGACGATGACCGCAATCATACAAAAAATGTTGATGAGGCGGCCGAAGCCGGTCGGAAACCGTTTCGTCGGCTTGCGCTCCGACAGGATGCTGCCTCCGTATACGAAAGCCTGATTGACCGCGTCGGCGATCGAGTGCATCGTGGATGCGAACATCGTTCCGCTTCCCGTCACATAGGCCGCAATGCCTTTGATGATCGCGATACAAAAGTTGCCGAGCGCGGCCGCACCCGACGAAGCGTTGCCTTTCTTGAGCATGCTGGCCAAAGACGAGCTGCTGCCGGACTCCATTTACCAATAAACCTCCCATACAGGTACATTTTCTATCCACTAGCATTCCCTCAAACGAACGCTCTCCATGCCGTCATGGTCGGCTTGCTTACAAACACGATTCCAAAATGTTCCTGACGTCTTGGCGGTCAAGTCTCTTGAACGAGCCGATCGGACCGAAACGAACCGCTTCGTCCGCCATACGGTCCAAATGCTCGGCCCCGATGCCGAAATCGGCCAACCGCGCTTGCGCGCCGATACGCGTAAAGAAATTCCGTGTCGCTTCGATGCCTGCTAGCGCCGTTTCTTGATCCGACTTGCCGGCAGGATCGATCCCCCATACCCGGACCGCATATTGAACAAATCGGTCCAACCGTTCCGTATGTACATATTCCATCCAGTTCGGGAACACGATCGATAATCCTGCGCCATGGGGGATATCGTAAATGGCGCTAATTTCATGCTCGATTCCGTGAGACGCCCAATCCTGCTGCATCGTGCCGGCCCACATCAAATTGGCTCTTGCTTCGTAATTGCCCGGATCGGTCAGAGCGCCTCCGACATTCTCGATAACGGTATGCAAAATCGATTCGCAAAACCGTTCCTGCAGCGGGGTGTGCTCGGTCAGGCTGAAGTACTGCTCGAATACGTGGGACATAATGTCGATAGAGCCGTATACCGTATGGTTGCGGGGCACCGAATACGTAAGTGCCGGATCCAGGATGGAAAATTTCGGGTAGGCAAACGGGCTGCCGAACGAACGCTTCTGCCGCTCCTCCCAATTGGAAATAACCGAGTTTCCGTTCATCTCGGAGCCTGTTGCGGACAAGGTCAGCACGGTTGCAAGCGGCAACGCGTCCCGTATGACCGCTTTGCGGATGCAAAAATCCCATACGTCGCCGTCATAGGGAACTCCGACGGCTACCGCTTTTGCAGCATCGATCACGCTTCCTCCGCCTACCGCCAATATCAGGTCGGCTTGACCGGCTCTTGCGATTTCGATGCCTTTCTTGACGGTCGAGAGCCGGGGGTTCGGTTCGACCGCCGGGAGCTCCAGAACGTTGGCACCGATTTCGTTCAGCTGGCCCATCACTTTGTCATACAGCCCGGTTTGCTTGATGCTTCCCGAGCCGTACACGAGCAGGATAGTTGTACCGAACGGTTTGGCCAATTCGCCGAGCTTATCTACGGAGCCGCGGCCGAATACGATTCGGGTCGGATTCTGGTACTGAAATGAATTCACGCTGAGGTCAGCCCCTTCCATCATAAGTCATTAGGTAATACTACCAGTATAACAAAGTACGGGACGCATTATTTGGGAAAATAGGAAAAACGTCAATCGACGTACTTCATGGATGAGCGACCGCGATTCGGCGGTAGTTATCCTTGGTTCATCATTTTGCAGTCCGCTTTATGGAATCATCACATTCTGAAACGATGGAAAAAAAGAACCCCGAATCAAGCGATTCGGGGTTCGTAAGGAGCCTATTGGATTACGCGGCGTGCAGTCGTATAATGCTCATCCCACCAGCCGGATTCGAGATCGGTAATCGTGACGCCCGGATCGCCGTACGTGTGCAAAATTTTGCCGTTGCCGATATAAATGGCAACATGGTGGACCGGGGAGTAGAAGAAGACGAGATCGCCCGGCTTCAACTGGCTGCGCGGCACGTAGGTGCCTGCGCGGGATTGTTCAATGGATTCGCGCGGAATCGAAATGTCGTTTAACCCGTATAAATATTGAGTGAAGGACGAGCAGTCGAATGATTTGGTGTTTCCCGTTTTCGCGCCGAACTTGTATGGTACGCCGATATATTGCTTGCCTTTGGAAATAATATCGTTAGAGATCGAAGAGCCGGATTCGGAGCCCGCGTTCGAGCCCGCTCCTGATTCGTTGTCCGAGCCCGATGACGAGCCTTTGTCCGCGTTCCAATCGTAGTTCCAATCGTTGTTCCAATCCTGATTCCATCCGAAATTCCAGCCATTATCCCGCCCCGGTGCCGCATGGGCGGAAGGAGAGGCCAGAAACGCGCTTCCGGCAATAAAGACGGTAAAGCTTAGGCCGACAGTAAGGATGGCTTGTCCGATACGTTTATTTGCGGTAGTTTTCATGGTTTCCTCCTTAGGCTTGATGTATAGTTTTAAGTCGCGGGATTGCTTAATGGCTTGCTACTACCTTATCATATTAAAAACAGACATAATTTGGCCCGTTCGGAGCAACTCCTTATCTCGTCGGCAATTCGTGGCCAAAATGAGAATTTCATTAGAATTTCGCGTTTATTTTAACTTGACAACCATTTTCGGATCATCGGAGGAAGCTCGCTCAGTGTTGTACAACCTATTTTCGAATCCGGTCACGCGCGCCATGGCCATAAGTTTATTGTGCGCGATCGGGTTCGCCGGCGTAGCTCTATTGATCGGAGCCAACCGGATTGCCGTGTTCGATTCGTCGGTTATCGCCTCGATTCAAGGAATGGAAAACGATCGGCTTACGTATATTTTGTCATTCTTCACTTGGATCGGGACCGGACTTCCCGTAGCCATCATTACGGCATCGGCCGCACTGTTTCTGTATGCGGCATTGAAGCATCGCATGGAGCTTTTATTGCTGGTAGCGGTAGTGGGCGGTACGGGGCTGCTCAATTATTTGCTTAAGCTGGTGTTCAAACGGGCACGTCCCGAAATATACCGGATCGCGGAGGCGAACGGCTACAGCTTTCCGAGCGGGCATTCGATGGTAGCCTTCAGCTTGTACGGCATCCTTGCGTATTTGCTGTGGAGACATATTCCTCGCAGAGCGGGGCGAATCGTACTGATCGCGATCAGCTCGCTGTTTATTTTGACGATCGGCATTAGCCGGATTTATTTGGGCGTACATTACCCGAGCGACGTCCTGGGCGGATATTTGGCCAGCGGCTGCTGGATGTTCGGATTGATCTGGTTATATGACGGCAAATATGGGAAATCCGCAGTCACCCATCGGGGCGGACCGTAATATTCTGGAGGTATCTGAACAACCAGAGGTGACACTATGGCTGTTGTCAAAGCCAGGGAGAGCGATATCGATTTGCTGGCAAGGCTGCTGAGGGCCGAAGCGGAGGGAGAAGGCGAGAAAGGGATGATGCTGGTCGGAAATGTGGGCATTAACCGGATCAGGGCGAATTGCTCCGATTTCAAAAATATCCGGACGATCCCGCAAATGGTGTACCAGGAGCATGCGTTCGAAGCGGTCCAGCACGGTTACTTTTATCAAAAAGTGAGAGAGCGGGATAAGCGTTTGGCAAGAAGGGCGGTTAACGGAGAACGGAATTGGCCGGGGAAATTCAGCCTGTGGTATTTCAGGCCGGAGGGGGACTGCCCGCCGACGTGGTACAATCAGCCGTTGGTAGGACGATGGAAGCTGCACTGCTTCTATCAGCCGACAGGAGAAGAGTGCGAAAATATTTATAATACGTTTTGAAAGACAAAAAAAGCTTGAGCGATCAAGCTTTTTTTGTTTCTCCGTTCCTTATTGCGGCCGGGGTCTGCGCTGAATTTGGCGAATATGCTTAGTACGGCTTTCCGTTTCGATCATCGCGTTGGAGCCCGTCTGCAGTATGGAGGATGAAGATATGGAAATGATATCTACCGCTCCTACGTGGATAAATCCGCTGAGATTCGTCTCGGTAATATGCACTTCATCGGATGGAGAGGGAAGCGGGATCGGTCTGGAGTAAATCGGGTATGCTTGAAAGGAGCCCTCGTTTCCGTTATATCTGGAAGTTTGGCGTTGAATCGCCAAAGCTATGCTTCTGGGTGTGACAACGACGCAATCTCCTGCTATAAAGATAGAGCCGAGTCCTACTTCATTTATGGAAATGTTCTTTACCGCCGATATTCTGGCCATTGACGCACCGTCACCTTTCCGCCGCGAGAGGAACCAACGGTCCGATAATAAGCGATTCCGGAGGCGTGTCGAAAATCGAGGACAGAACGATTTCTTTCGTATCGCCTATCAATACGACCGAGGAGCTGGCTACCCCGATAATTCGGATTGCGCCAACGGACAACTGTTTGTTTTCAACATGAAAGTTCATGCGCTTCCATCTCCTTTGCTTTTCTTTTGACCCATATGCTGTTCGATCGCGGTTATAATATCGGTTTTGATTTTGTCTACAATAATGTCCGCCTTCAGCCTCCCGGAGCTCGGATCATCCTGGACTGTCCGTAAGTAATGGTCGATGCGCTTGTCCATCTGCCCTTTGATGTCCTCGATCATAAAGTCCGCATACCCTTCTCCAAGCGCGATCCGGTGATTTTGTTCCCACTCCTTGATCGAAGCCCGCCCGTCTTCTTCCAAAAAACGGTCGATTTCTCTTCGAATACTCGACCGTGCGTCAGTTTGTACCATTGTCGTCTGGACATCGCTGCCATTCACCGTGAAATCGTCAATCGATTTGCCGATTTCCGGGGAGATACCGATATGAAGCGTGCCATCGAGCTTTTCTATTTTCAATTGGTCGAACTTGTACTCGATTTTTTCCACATTGACCGTACGCTGCTTTTTGAGTTCGTCGATTTCCTGCTGCAGCTGCCCGACTTTGGCTTCGAGCTCCTGAAGCTTCTGCGTCTGCCATTGCAAGTAAGCGTTCAACTGTTGGAAATAGGCTTGAGGCGGCAGCGTATTCAATCGGTTTCCCCCTTTCCGGCGCTCATTGAAGTCGGCGGTTTCGGTCCGGCGTCACCTTGGGGAGGGGAGCGGAACGAGCGTTTCCGCGCCCGCAGGGGAAGCAGGAGGCGCGGCTGCGGTAAATCCGCCGGTATTGTACAGATTGGAAAGGCCTTTGATCATCCCCGCGCTGCCGATTTGAAGGACGGAGGAATTGGCTACCGAATCGACTCGCAACTGATGAATGACGATGCTTTGATGAACGATAAGATTCATAGTCTACAATACACCTGCCCCGTTGGCCGAAACGGCGTTCGTATCGGCAATATCGGCATCGTACGTATTGGTGCTGCTAACGGCATTGTACGTTTGTACGGCATCGCCTGTATTAAACGAGCCCGCTCCCGCGAACGTTTTGGACGTGCTTTGCGGCGCCAGCTGGATGGCGTCTCCGATATGTACGATGGAACTGGGGCCTACGCTCAATATGGTAATATTCCCGACAATGGCCGGCATCCAGTCACACCCTTATCAAATGTCGTTATTTCATTGTATGTGTACGAAAGGGGCGGTATGATACTTCGACACGGCAATCATGAGGAAGGAAAACCGCTCATATAATGGAGCATATAAGGAGAGGGTAGGGATGGATGATCCGAAAAGCCAGTTTTTGAACAATTTCGATTGGAAAGGCTTGGAACAATTTTTCGGCGGCAAATTTCCGTCTGCGCCGATAGACGGGATGAACGATCCGGCATGGGTCGAGCATATCGTGAAGGACGTCATGAAGAAAGCGTTCCCGAAATCGGTAGATCTGAAGATGATGAATAAGCAGCTCCGTACGGAAATTTTCGAAACTCATAATAATGTCATCGTCAAAATCCACATTCCGGACAAAACGCAGGCTCAAAATCTGAAAACGTATGTCGGAGTCAACCGGATCAAGCTGGAAGGACTGCCGGACGATATAAAACAGACCGTCAAGCTGCCTACGCATATTTTGCCGGAGAGCTGTAAAGCCGTTTACAGAAAAGGAGTGCTGCAAATGCAATTAAGGAAAGCCAAAATCAGCGAACGCATGCATGAGGTGAATGTCCGATTTTATGATTGATGATCGCTCGGTAAAAAAAGAGGGCCGAACAGTACGCGCTTAGCGGCGTATGGTTCTGCCCTTTTGACGTTCCGGCGGTTCGTCAGCCTTTTAAGGCCGAGATCGAATCGATGACATCGGGATCGGACGTAATCGTGAAGCTGAGCAGCGAAATCGCCTGGGCGAAAATGCCTACATTACCGCCTCCGGAGCCCGAATACGATTTCGACGAGCTGTTGGGAGAGATTTGAACGACATCTCCGAAGGTGACGTTGCCGTCTGCGCCGGTAATATTGATCGGAGCCAAAATGATGGATGGCATATGGAAAAGTCTCCTTTATGATAAAAAGTATGATTCACTATATGCGCCCGCCATCCGGAAAATGCAATTGGAGGCTTGCCGGGTATCCGGTCAAGTGGGAATGTTATTTCATGCCGATCACGAACCTTAGGCACCGAATGTCATACAACCAATGGCTGCCTATCCGGGGTATGCATATCCCGGTCAGCCGAATCAGCATTTCTAGGGACAGGCATCCGAACAACCAAAACGGCAACAACCGGAGCGAAAATAGTTCCGTGTTGTTGCCGTTTTGGTCGATTGGGACATTATTTGGGCTTGTCCGAATAAATGAAAGGGCCCTCTTGCACAATAGAAGAGGACACCGCAATAACATGTTGAAATTTGTTAAAAATCATGATATAATGCCGGATAGCATTTACGAATTTCAGTTCATTCAAATTTTACACTACCATATTCTTGAGGTTTTGTCAATATAAGAACCGATGGAGCAACCAACGAAGCAGTATACAAACTTTTGTTCTACTTTCCAGGGAGGATGGAGCCGTTTTATGGCGAACGATCAACGCTCGGTATCTGAGACAAAGCTTTCATTAGACAAGGACGATCAAGAACGGAACGAGTTCTCGGCGCACGACGACTTGTCGCTGCCGCCGGGTATCGGCATTAACGACCCGGTTCGGATGTACTTGAAGGAAATCGGACGCGTTCAACTTCTATCGGGAGAAGCGGAGGTCGAATTGGCCAAGCGGATCGAGCAGGGCGACGAGGAGGCGAAGCGACAGCTGGCCGAAGCGAACTTGCGGCTTGTCGTCAGCATAGCGAGACGCTACGTCGGGCGCGGGATGCTGTTTCTCGATTTGATTCAGGAAGGCAACCTCGGTTTGATTAAAGCGGTCGAGAAGTTCGACTATTCCAAAGGATATAAGTTCAGTACGTATGCAACATGGTGGATTCGTCAAGCGATTACGCGTGCCATCGCCGACCAGGCCAGAACGATCCGGATTCCGGTACATATGGTCGAGACGATCAACAAGCTGATCCGCGTATCGAGACAGCTGCTCCAAGAGCTCGGACGCGAGCCGACACCCGAGGAAATTGCCAAGGAAATGGACTTTAGCGACGATAAAGTGCGGGAAATTATGAAGATCGCGCAGGATCCCATCTCCCTCGAAACGCCGATCGGCGAGGAAAACGATTCGAGCCTCGGAGACTTTATCGAAGACCACGATGCGACGGCGCCTGCGGACGCTGCTGCATTCGAATTGCTGAAGGAACAGTTGGAGGACGTGCTGGACACGCTGACGGAGCGGGAAGAGAACGTGCTGCGTCTCCGTTTCGGATTGGACGACGGGCGTACTCGCACGCTGGAGGAAGTCGGGCAAGTATTCGGCGTTACCCGCGAGCGCATCCGCCAAATCGAAGCGAAAGCGCTGCGCAAGCTAAGGCACCCGAGCCGCAGTAAACGGCTGAAAGATTTTCTGGAATAAGCGAAAACTCTCCATTAGGCAAGATGTCAAAAATTCGCAAAAAATTCTGTGTAAAAGCATAGGAATAAAGCGGATTTAACGTTATAATTTATAGTTGACTGGCCCAACAAAATAATGGAGGAGCTTAAACAATGGAGAAAATACTTATTTTCGGGCACAAAAATCCGGATACCGACACGATTTGCTCGGCAATCGCTTACGCCGATTTGAAAACTAAATTGGGAAAAAACGTCGAAGCCGTTCGGCTTGGCGACGTTAACGGGGAAACCCAATATGCATTGACTCAATTCGGAATCGAGGCTCCGCGCCTTGTCGAGTCCGTTGCGGGCGAGACGAAAAGCGTTATCCTCGTCGACCATAACGAACGCCAGCAAAGCGTCAGCGACATCGATCAAGTTCGCGTGCTGGAAGTAATCGACCATCACCGGATCGCCAATTTCGAGACCAGTCATCCTTTGTATTACCGCGCCGAGCCGGTAGGCTGCACGGCTACCATTTTGAACAAGCTGTATAAAGAAAACGGTGTCTCCATCTCCAAGCCGATCGCAGGTCTGATGCTCTCCGCCATTATTTCCGATTCGCTGCTGTTCAAGTCGCCTACATGCACCGAGGAAGATGTGGCCGCCGCTCAAGAGCTGGCCGAAATCGCCGGTGTCAATGCCGAGAGCTATGGCTTGGAAATGCTGAAAGCCGGAGCCGACCTGAGCGACAAAACGATCAGCCAGCTGATTTCGCTCGATGCGAAAGAATTTACGATGGGCGCAAGCAAAGTAGAAATTGCGCAAGTCAACGCCGTCGACACGAACGACGTGCTCTCCCGCCAAGCGGAGCTGGAAGCCGCGCTTAACGAGATTATCGACAAGAAAGGTCTGGACTTGTTCGTATTCGTCGTAACTGACATCTTGAATAACGATTCGGTCGCTCTTGCGCTCGGCAAGGCCACGAATGCCGTCGAGAAAGCTTACAACGTAACGCTGGTAGAGAATAAGGCCGTTCTGAAGGGCGTCGTATCGCGCAAATCGCAAATCGTCCCCGTATTGACCGATATTTTCAATCAATAATACCTTTTATGGAACGAATAGCCTGTGACGTCAGCGAGTAGCGGTCATGGGCTTTTTTTTGCTGGAACACAGCACCTGAATTAAAATAAATTCCGAAAAAAAACTCCGATTCTGTTATAATGGTAGCTGTGTGTAGAACAATAGTTACGATAACGGACAAGAAGGTGAACGGAATGAAGAAAATTGGTTTTATCGACTATTTTTTGGATGAATGGCATGCGGAGAAATATCCGGGCTGGATCGATAGTGCGACCGGCGGCGAGATGAAGGTCGCCTATGCATACGGCAAAATCGATAAGCCGGGCGGTCTAGGCAACGCCGAGTGGTGCGAGAAGAAAGGGATCGAGCTGCTGCCGTCGATCGAAGCCGTTATCGAGAAAAGCGATTATTTGATCGTACTGTCGCCCGATTACCCGGAGTATCACGAAGAGCTGTCCAAGCTTCCGCTGCAATCCGGCAAGCCGACCTACATAGACAAAACGTTCGCCCCCGACCGTAAAACCGCGCTGCTTCTATTCGAATGGGCGGCGAAATCCGGTACGCCGATGTACTCTTCCTCGGCGCTTCGCTTCGCGTCGGAATATGCCGGGCTGGACAAGGAAGGGATTCAAACGATTTGCAGTACGGGGCCGGGAAAGTTCGCCAATTACTCGATCCATCAAATCGAGCCGATCGTAGCCCTGATGGGAAGCGACGTCAAGCGCGTCATGTTTACCGGCACGGACCATTCTCCAGCATTGTTGATCGGGTATGCCGACGGCAGACAAGCGACCGTCAATCATTTCGGAAACGGGACTTCGTTCGGCATGATCGTCGATTACGCCACTGGGAATGCCAAGTCGATCAAAATTGCGTCAGACTTCTTCGGAGCGTTCATTCAAAGCCTGGTTGCTTTCTTCGAGACGGGCAAAGCGGTTGTCGATCTTGCGGATACGGTCGCGATTATTACGATTATCGAGTATGGCTTGAAGGCGGCCCAAACTCCGTATCAATGGCTGGAGCTGCCTGACGCGTAGACGATAAACCGGACGATTGAATAGATGCAGCACCGGAACGCCTGCCGCAATGTGCGCAGGCTTCTTTTTGTCGTCCGCACATGCAAATGCAGGAAGTGGCTTTGCCCGGAAGCGCGTCCCAAGTAATCAAGCAATATATCGATGACGGAAGTCGGATATTGGGCGTTTTTGCGTGCGGTCGCACATCCTTGAGTATCGTCGACAGATGTTTTTCCTATAAATGAGTCAATTATGAGGGTTGCGTCAGTGACTTCATAATTTCATAATGTTGCCGGATGAGGTATGATGGTATAGACCGCAATGAATTTTCGGAGGGAATGAATCTGGATACGTTTGCTTGTTTGTATATTGTCCGGGGGGACCCTTTCCGGCCTGGAACCTGTCTGAATTTATCCTTCGCGGAAACGGTCATCGGCAGAACGTCCGCCGAGTATTCCCCCGACTTTTCTTTCACGAACGCGTTTATATCAAGGAAGCATTTCGTTATTCGCAAAGAAGGCGAGCAGGCGGTTTTATACGATTTGGGAAGCCGCCACGGAACCGAAATCAATGGGGTAAGGGCTATCCCCCACACCCCTTATCCGCTGCAATCGTGCGATATGATCAAGCTGGCGAAAGGCATGACCGTCATTCATTTCTCCTACTTATTCGGCGAGCAGACGATGGAGCTTGAGCCGCTCGGCGTCACCCAGCAGTGGGAGGAGCCCCATGGACCTTTGACGATCCAATGGGAAAAGCGGGAATGCGTCATCGACGGCAAACGAATCTCCATGTCGGAGAAGGAATATTTGCTGCTTCAGCTGCTGCACGAGCATGCAAACCGGCTGGTGTCCATCGGCGAAATCAAAGCGGCGGTATGGGCCGACCGGGCCACGGGTCCGGATGGAATACCGGATGTCAGTATGGACGAGCTTAACGCGTTAATTTACCGGATACGCAAAAAATACGGCAAGGATACGTTTCTTATCAGCGCTGTGCGCGGCAGCGGGTATATACTGGAGAACGATCCTAAATAGCGAACCTGAATCGGAGGCTGATCATGCGATATATACAAGTGGAAACGAGCGGGGCGCTTAACGGTTCCGTACATATTCCCGGCTCCAAAAACAGCTCGCTTGCGCTGCTGGCCGCAGCATGCATGGCCGACGACGTCGTCACGCTGGAAGGCATCCCCGCAATCGACGATATGAGGCAAATCGTCGGCATCGCCAGGGATATCGGTCTGGATTTGCAAAGACAGGACAACGGGGACGTTCGATTGGATCCCCGCTTTATTCATAGCGCGACGATCGATCCGGGCAAAGCTTCGGCCTACCGGGCCTCGTATTATTTCGCGGGCGCGCTGCTCGCGAAATTCGGCCGGGTGACGATCGGATTTCCGGGAGGGGACGATTTCAAGTCCAGGCCGATCGATCAGCATATCAAAGCATTCCAGGCGCTGGGAGCGACAGTTACGTTCCGAGAGGACCATTATGTCGTGGAAGCGTCGGAGCTGCGGGGAGCGGACATTTATTTCGATACGATTTCGCACGGGGCGACGGTCAACGGCATGCTGGCCGCCGTTCGGGCCAAAGGAAGGACGCATTTGTATCATGCGGCCGTCGACCCGGAGGTCGTCGATGCGGCTGCGCTGCTTAATCAGCTCGGCGCCCGTATATACGGAGCGGGGACCGATTGCATACGCATCGAGGGCGTACCTTATTTGAACGGAGGGATTCACGCGGTTATTCCCGACCGGTTGGTTGCCGGTTCGTTTCTGATGGCCGTGGGCATGACCGGAGGACAAGTAACGGTGAAGGACGTTATACCGGAGCATATGGGTTCTTGCATCGCCAAGTTGAAGGAGGCCGGGCTCGAGATCGAGATCGGCGAGAACAGCGTCACCGCGATCGGGTCCGGGATTGTCAAGGCGACCCGAATCCGTACCTCGATGTATCCGGGCTTCGCGACGGACCTGCAGCAGCCGATGACCGCCCTTTTGCTGATGGCGAAAGGGAAAAGCATCGTGACGGAGAAAGTTTTTCCGCATCGGTTCAACCACGTTCCCCAGCTCCGCAGGATGGGAGCAGAGATCGAGCTTCGCAAAGATAGCGCCTTTATTAAAGGCGGACGTCCGTTGGTCGGAGATTGGGTTCATGCGACGGATGTTCGCGCGGGTACATGTCTCGTATTGGCGGGACTCGTAGCCGAAGGCCAGACGCGGATTACGGGCGTGGAGCATGTGGAGCGCGGCTATACGGATATTATAGGCAGTCTTCGCTCGCTCGGGGCGAATATTTCCCTTGTCGAAAGGAAGACGGAAGCCGGGCAATGCGGCTCGGACTGCATCTGACCGTCTGCGCTATGCAATCTGACGAATTACATACGAACAAACATTCGGTATAATGGAAGCCGGATAAGTATTCCATTCGCGGAGGTTGTTCTATGGGACGAGTTGTGGCATTGGAGATTAGCAGTCGGGACCCGGAGCATGCGGCGCATTTTTATGGATCCGTATTCGGCTGGAAGGTTACGGCCCCGAACCGGGGATACCATCCCCTCACAACTGGATTGCGTCAGCAGGCAGGGATCGACGGCGGCATTTCCAAAGGGACGCACGACTTCCGCATGGAACCCGGATGCAAATCGAAGTCGGCGACATCGATGAAGCGATCCGCCAATCCATAGAAAACGGAGCGCAAATCGTAAGAGGGAAGATGGAGTTCGACGATTTTTATTTGGCGTATTTGGTTGATCCTGTCGGAATTTCCTTCGGCCTGATCCAGTATAAGTAAGGTGTCCGTATAGCATGCTCAAAGCGCTTGGCCTCCGGGCTCGGCGCTTTTTTGGTTAGGACAACTTAACGCTTTTTTGGTTAGGACAACTTAATCCGCAAACGCGCGCGATCGGGGAGGGTTGCCGTATTGACTAACAAGCGAGGAATAAAGGAAATTGCTTCCGTTATTTACTTGAAACCGGACATCGATTGCAAAATAAAGGAACCGCGTTCCGTTATTACACCGTTTGCGTCCCTTTTTTCCACTAAAAGTATGGATAACGGAGCTCAGTTCCGCTAATTCCGGAGGAATTTCGGAAACCGTGACATTAACGGAAAACAGTTCCGCTAAGTTTCGCTACGGAATAATCCGCGTGAGAATCGACCACCGGCGTTGCCAGCATGGTTTTCGACGATTTGAAGCTGCCCCGGTCGCCGGGCACCCCGGAGCCGGACAAGTGGGGCGGCAAAGTGACGAGTCTGGAAGCGCTGTTGGAGCTGAATCCGGATCATATCGTGCTGATGGCCGACAGCGACCAGAACGTGCTCCAGCAAAGCAAAATATGGAGCGGGCTGCAAGCGGTAAAAGCGGGCAACATCTACAAGCTGAGCAGCATCCGCAATTATAACGAAGCTTTTACGGCGCTCGGCAAGAAAGCGCTGTCGGAGCAGTGGCCGCCGAAATTATGAAAAACGTCAAACGATAAGGCGCTTTTCGGTTGGAACATTCCGAGGAGTCCCGCACCTCATGCAGCCAGCACGAGTTTGTATAAAAAAGTGCAAGAGAATGGACATTGCGCGGATAGGACGGCAAGGCCTATAATCATCCTGTATTTAATGAGAATGATAATCATTACAGCGGGAGTGGAGTAGGTCATGACAAAGGCAATTCGGACGAAGGCAATCGGATTTGCGCTATTGCTTCTCGTAATCGCAAGCTTGGCGGGGTGCGGCGGTCAGCAAGGTCCGGCGTCGGCGGAGAACGGAAAGGCGAATCCGGCAAGTAATGGAGCCGCAACGGAGTACCGCGTTGTAACGGATGCATTCGGGGAAGTGAAAGTGCCGGTTAAACCCAAGAGGGTGGCTGCGCTTTACTTGGAGGACTATATGGTGGCGCTCGGCGTGAAGCCGATCGTGCAATGGCAGCATCCGACATGGGGCAAGCAGGATTACCTCGGTCTGGACGATGTACCGGCGTTTGACATTACCGGAAGCGTAGAGGCTTTGCTCAAGGCGGAGCCGGACTTGATCATCGTGGATGGAGGGGTGGATGCCAAACGGTACGAGCAATATTCGAAGATAGCTCCTACGTATCGGATGCCCGACGAGATCAATCAGAATACGGCGAAAGTGTTGGAGAAGATGGGAGAGCTGCTGGGAATCCCGGATAAAGCCGGTCAAATTTTACAGCAGTACAATCAGAAGGCCGCCGATGCCAAGGCTAAGCTGGCCAAGGCCGTCGGGGAGCAAAAGGTCGCGGTCGTCAGACTCAATATCGGCGACAAATCATTGGCGGTGTTCAACGCGGAGAAAGGCTTCGTCGGCCCGACCGTATACAAGGATCTCGGCTTGAAGGCGCCGCGTCTCGTCGCGGATATTAAGGACAACCATGCGCTGTTGTCCCTGGAAGTCATTCCGCAGCTCGACGCCGACCATATTTTCATTTTCCCGTCCAATGGCAATTGGACATCGGCGGATAATCAGGAAGCGATTAAAGTATTGGACAGCCCGCTTTGGCAATCGATACCGGCCGTCAAGAACGGCAATGTCCACAAGCTGGATCGGACGTACTGGCAAACATGGGCGATTACGGCGAATACCAAAAAAATCGATGATGTGCTCAAGGCGCTGATCAAGTAAAGCAAAGAAGAAGCTCGTTCAAAAGTATTGAACGACTTCTTTTTTTGTTTTACAATAAATGATAATGATTCTCAATCGAGGTGATGCAGGTTGAACGAAAATGAAAACCAGCCGGTCGAACGTCAAGCCATCCATTACGCGATGACGGATATCCGGTATCGCATTGGCTCGACGGTTTGGCAAACCGAGCTGAATGAAGCCGATGCCCGTCTCATCCTGATCGTAACCGCAGGTGAAGGATGGATCATAAAAGAGCGGTCGCGGATCCGGCTGGAGCGGGGCCAAGTCCATGTGTTCCCGCCTGGCTCAAAGGTGCATTTCGACTATTCGGGCGGGCGGCCCGCATGCTTTTACGCCTTGTATTTCGTGGCGGAACGGACGGAAGCGGGCAAGCGCGAATCTGACCTGCTCGTGTCGGAGGCTGAAACGTTTCTGGATGAAAGGATATTGGAGCCGCAGCCGTTCGCAAGATTCGTGGAGCTGCTGGAAGTATTGTACCGGTACCGACACGATCATGAACCCCAGCAATCGTTCTACCGGCATATCCGGTTTTTGGAGCTGCTCGGTTTTCTTTTGTTCAGAGCAGGCATCGGCAAAGACGACTCGCAAAATACGAGAATGGCCGTAGAACGTTCGATCGAGCGGATGCGACGGCAATTCCGGGAAGCGACGACCGTAGAACGGCTCGCGGCGGAGGCGAACGTCGGCCGGTGGCAATATACGCGTCTGTTCCGGGAGCTGACGGGCAAAATTCCGCTCGATTTTCTGAATGGATTGCGGATCGACCATGCCAAACAGCTGCTCAGGTCGACGGGCGACCGGCTGTACGACATTGCCGCGAACACCGGGTTCAGCAACGAATATTATTTCAATCGCCGTTTCAAGCAAACGGTCGGCGTAACGCCCTCGCTGTATAGACGCGTGCATCAGGGGCAGCTTCCACACGGCGAGGTGCGTGTCGTAGCGCCATGTCTGGAAGATTTCGTACTGGCGCTCGGCATCCGGCCCGTTCTGCAATGGTCGCACGCCAAGTGGGGCAAGCAGGATTACCTCGGACTCGAGCATACCCCGGAATTCGAAATTACATCCGCCGACTTTGGGATGCTTACCGAATACAAGCCGGATCTTATCCTGCTGGACGGAGGATTGGACCGGAGCCGGTTCGAGCCATATGGCCCGACGTACCAAGTGAAAGAAATCGGGAAAGATTGGCGTTCCTCGCTCAGGACGATCGCCGAGCTGCTCGGATGCCCGAATCGGGCGGAGCAGGTCATCCGGGTGTACGACGAGAAAGCGGCGGCAGCCAGGGACGTTTTGACCCGGCTCGTCAGAGGCAAGTCCGTGGCGGTTCTTCGCATTTCGGCCGGTCAAATAAGTTTTTACGGCATTTCCAGCTGCGACTATATCCATCCGATTCTATACGGGGATTTGGGCTTGACGCCGCATTCGTTCGTTCGCGAGCTGACCTTGACCCATAATCGCGCGTTTCTTACGCCCGAGCTGCTCTCCCGGCTCGACGCGGATGTGCTGTTCGTCGCTTTCGATAAGTTTCATTCCAATAGGCGCGGAGAAGAAAGAAAGGTGCTGCAGGACCCGCTGTGGCGCGCCCTGCCCGCCGTAAGGAGCAACAGCGTCTATGAGGTCGACTTTTTGAGCTGGATGAACTACGGCGTTATCTCGAACGGGAAAAAAATCGACGACGTGCTGAACGTGTTGGCGTAGACTTTATCCAAGCGCCGGTTGTCGATAAGTGAACCTTAAGGCTGATGCTAAGGCTGAGAGAGCCGGACGGTCTGATTCGAAGCCACCGACCTTCTGTTGCGATCCGGCGCACGGGAAGGCGCCGTCCCGTAACCCGGTCCGCTTGCCCGCCATATGGCGGGCTTTTCTATGTCGGGGGACATTTGTGGTACAATGAATAGTAAAACGTGTTGGAGTGATCCGGTGAGTTACCAGTTTGCTACAGAATATGAAAATTACGAAGATTTGGCTAGCGGTCGGGTGCTTTACAATCAGCACGGCTCGACCGCTTTTCCCGTCCGGCTGGCGAGCGAGCTGTTCCAGCGCGGTAAAGCTATCTTGAGCGGCAAAGGGAGCCGGGGCCCCTACCGGATCTATGACCCTTGCTGCGGCGGAGCCTATATGCTCGCTTCGATCGGTTTTTTGCATGGGGAGGATATCGAGTCGATTGCCGCTTCGGACATCGATCCGTCGGCCGTTGACTTGGCCTGCAGAAACTTATCGCTGCTGACGGCGGAGGGACTGCGGAAGCGTGTCGAGCAAATTGAGCAGATGCATGACAGTTACGGCAAGCAATCGCACGCGGAAGCATTGGCGGGCGCGGAGAGACTGCGGCAACGGATCGGCTCTTTCCCGAAATCGGCCGGGATCTCGGAATGCTTCGCAGCGGACGCAACGCAACCGAATGAAAGATTGAAGGGCAAGCGGTTTGATATCGTCCTGACGGACGTCCCATACGGCAACAAGGTAGAGTGGAACACGGAGGCGAGCGATCCGGCCGGGCTGCTGCTGGACCGGTTGGAGCCTGTGCTGGCTCCGGCATCGGTCGTCATTCTCGTATCTGCCAAGGACTTTAAAATTACTCACGTCCGTTACCGCAGACTGGGTCAATACAAAATAGGAAAAAGACGGGTTACCCTGCTGGAATCGTTGGCGAATGTCCCGACCGATTGACAGGAGTGCATCATTTGTTGCACTATGAGGGTAATGCGGAGCGGAAAGGAATTATCTTCATGACAGACGCGAATAAAGTAAAGCAAATAATCGACATCATGGCGAGAAACGGCTGGAGAATTACGGAGCAGCGCCGGACGTTGGCCGAAATTTTCGTCAAAAACGAAGGGTATTTATCCCCGAAGGACGTATACGACCAAATGACTGTCGATTACCCGAGCGTCAGCTTCGATACAGTCTATCGCAACCTCCGGCTGCTTAGCGAAATGGGAGCGTTGGAACAGTTCTATTTCATGGATGGAGGGCTGAAATTTCGCGGAAGCTGCACGAGCCATCACCACCACCATCTCATCTGTATCAATTGCGAGAAAACGTTGTCCTTCGAATATTGTCCGATGGACCATAAGCTGGAACTTCCCGGCGAGTTCAAAATAGTGAATCACCGGTTCGAGGTTTACGGGATATGCGAGGAATGCCAAGCGGACCCGGCTGCATCATCTTGATTGCCGTCCGGATAGCCGAGCCGATCTGAAGCAGGAAGTGAGCGCCGCAGGGCGTGAATCTCCTGCTTTTTTCTTTGCAGGAACCATTGCCGGTCACCTAACCCAAGCGGATGGAGGTCATGAATAGGATGAAAATGTCCAAACCCGGCAGGAGGGAAGAAACGGCACAAGGCTCGCACGACGGCGCTCTTGCGAAGCAAGCTCCACAAAGGGCAATCCTCGCGCCGCGTGACGATGTGTTCCAGCTTCAGCGTACGATCGGGAACCTAGCGACGGGAAGGCTTCTGCAGCGGAGGTTCGATGCGATGCGGACTCCCTCGGCGAGCGGACGGCCAGTCATCCAGAGGTATGCGGTAGTCAAGTCCGGAGACGACCGGTATCCCGTCAAGAAAGAGTATCGACGATTGCTGAAAAATAAGGACGCATCGGGCGACGAAGACTTCTTTATTAGTCAGGAGGAGCGGGACGGCAGCTTTTTCGGCAAGGAAAAAGGGGCCGATGACAAGTATGGGCCCAATCTGGTGCGCAAAAGCAACGCCAATTTGATGGTTTCCGATCAGTTGGACTTGGCTATCGAGGATACGAGCGGCGAGCCGAAAGTGTTCTTCGCAACGAAGGAGCGGGTAGACGAAGCGAACGAACTGCTGGAAGGCAAGGTCAGGCTCAAAACGACGGGAAAAATATTGCAGATTGCGAGCGAGGGCGGCATCAAAATGTTGTTTCAAGTCATTCCGGTCGTACCCGACAAAAAAGAGCGGGGCCTCGATGTCAAGACGCCGCAACGGTGCAATGAAGCCGCTCAATTTATTACCGGCGAGATAGGGCTCGACCTGAAAGGCAACCGAAAAGTGTATCAATTAATGACCGAGTTGCTGAGTCGGGTGACCGGACGGGATTTTGTCGGCGCATATACCGAGGCCTACAATCTGGCGGTCGATACCGGCAAAACAAATGCGCTATTGGCGATTATGGATGAGATCAGCACCGAATTCCGCCGTGTCAAGGACGATGAGGAAACGATCGAAATCATGAAAGAGCTTAATATGAACGAGCATATGATGCCGAAAATCGGAGATGCGATTACGACGTTCGGCATTGCTACTGCGGCGGAGGAAAGCATCGCCGATAAAAGCGAAATTTTCATGTACCACTTTGCCGGAGTCGTCGCCCGCAGCGGGTCGGACTATATTACGATGGAAAATTATGCGCGACGCGACGAGAAAGGCAAAGGTACGTTGTCCGGCGGAGATCCCTTATACTTTTTCAAAATGCACGGCAGCGCCGAATCGGAAAAAAATTGGCACAACAACATGCTCGGGACCGGCAACTTTATAGGTGCGGTCATTTCATTCGTGGTCGGTTGAGAAAAGGCCGCCTTGCGCCCCATGCGCCCCATTCCGAGCCCGGAAGCTGCAGTCGGCTTTCGGGCTTTATCATTGACGAATATATGAGCAAGTGATAATATGTTGGCAACAAGGATGGGAGCTGGAGGTTTGCGGGATGAGCGAAGAGAATAAGCCGAAGGAATGGTCGTTCAAAAAAAACGTGGCGTTTACAGTCCTCGAGGAAGACCGGCACGCCGATCATAAAGATGACGGATGCGACGCAACATGCGGTCATGGTCCGGGCCGCCACCATACTGCGCATGCGGAGACCGCGGAGGAAGAAGGGCGCTTGGTTCCGAACGAACGCGTTCGTTCGTACCGGATCGAAGGGATGGACTGCAGTTCCTGCGCCATGACAATCGAGAATCATTTAAGGATGAACCCAGCGGTCAAGCAGGTCCGTATCCATTTCGCTACCGGAAAGATGCAGATCGAGCATGACAACACCGCCGATGACATCGTGCAGGAAGTGAAAAAAGCCGGGTACCGGGCCACCCCGATTTATCCGATCGGCGGGGCGGAAGTTCGTCAAGCCGGATGGCGGGACCCCCACCAGTCTATGACCGTTTTATCCGGCGTTCTGCTCCTGTTCGGTTATTTGGGGCAATTCGCCGGCGTATCGGATGATTTCCGGACGCTGCTGTACGCTCTGTCGATCATCGCCGGAGGGTACAAACCGGCCAGAAGCGCCTTCTACGCGATCAAGAGCAGATCGCTCGATATGAACGTATTGATGACGACCGCCGCGATAGGCGCGGCCTGTATCGGCGAATGGCTCGAAGGCGCCACGGTCGTTTGGCTTTTTGCGATAGGCAACATGCTGCAAACCCGGTCCATGGAGCGTACCCGGAATTCGATCCGCGGACTGATGAGCGCAGCTCCCGTCGAGGCGTGGGTGAAGCAGGGCGGTCTGCTCGTCCGGAAGCCGATCGGCGAGCTTGCGATCGGGAGTACGATCATAGTCAAGCCGGGCGAGAAAATTCCGTTGGACGGCGACGTCATAGACGGACAATCCGCCGTCAATCAAGCGCCGATTACCGGAGAGTCGGTTCCGGCAGATAAAGGCGCCGGAGATCCCGTCTATGCCGGCACCATCAACGAGAGTGGCGCTCTGGAGATCCGCGTGACGAAGTTGGCGCAAGATACCGCGATCGCCCGTATTGTGCAGATGGTCGAGGAAGCGCAGGAGAAAAAAGCGCCGTCGCAAGCGTTCGTCGATCGGTTTGCAGCCATTTATACGCCTCTCGTGTTCGGGTTGGCCGTTCTGGTCATGATCGTTCCTCCGATTTTGCTGAGCGAGGCATGGAGCGAATGGTTGTATAAAGGGTTGGAGCTGCTCGTTATCGCATGCCCGTGCGCGTTGGTCATCTCGACGCCGGTTGCGATTGTTTCCGCAATCGGGAGCGCGGCCCGGAACGGGGTGCTTATTAAAGGAGGAGCTTCGCTCGAGAAGGCGGGACAGCTGACCGCGATCGCTTTCGATAAAACCGGCACGCTTACGACCGGAAAGCCGCGCGTCGTCCATACAACCGTATGGGAAGGCAACGAGACGGATTTGCTGTCCATCGCCCGGACGATCGAAGAGCGTTCCAAGCATCCGATAGCGGCGGCCATAGTAAGGCAAGCGGAAGAGCGCGCCGCTCCCGTCCTGGTCGGAGCGAACTACAACAATTTTGTCGGGAAAGGCGCAGGGGCAACGATAGCGGAGGTCGAGCATTTCGCCGGCAGTCCGAAGCTGTTCGAGGAACTTGGAGCGGGACAGGGTACATGGCAAACTGAAGCGATCGCAATGCAAAGGGAAGGCTATACGCTCGTGCTCGTCGGGACGCGGGAACGGGTGATGGGCATGCTCGCCGTAGCCGACACGGCTCGGGAAACGACCGTAGAGGCTATACGCGGCCTGAAGGAGGTTGGCATCCGTCACACGGTGATGCTGACCGGCGATAACGAAGGGACTGCACGCAAAATAGCGGGGGAGTCCGGAATCGATGAATATTTTCCGGAGCTATTGCCGGAGCAGAAGGTAGGCTCGATCGCTCGATTGCAGCAGCGCGGCGAGCGCGTAGCGATGGTGGGGGACGGGATCAATGACGCCCCGGCGCTCGCCGCAGCCGATCTGGGAATCGCGATGGGCGGCGCCGGAACGGATACGGCGATGGAAACGGCGGATATCGTGCTGATGGCCGACCATTTGGAGAAGCTGCCTTATACGGTTCGGATAAGCAGGCAGGCGCTGCGGATTATCAAGCAAAACGTATGGTTCTCGCTTATCGTCAAAATAGTCGCCCTGCTGCTCATTTTCCCCGGATGGCTTACGCTTTGGATGGCGGTGTTGAGCGACACCGGTGCGGCGCTGCTCGTAATCCTGAACAGCATGAGGCTGCTCAGGAAAACTCATTGAATCGATAGCATGATGGACAAATAAGCGGATACGACGAAAAGGATACCGACGCAAGCCGCCTGCCACGGCTTGCTCCGGCTCCAGCATCTGAACAGCAGCAAGAGCAGGCCGAGCGATAAGGCGGCCAATACGAGGCTGACCGGGTCGATGCCGGGCATGACCTGCATCTCAACGCTTGCATCCCCTCCATATATCGCCCGGAACAGCAGGGAGGGGACGAGAGGCTCCGGATTTTCGGGATCGTCGTGCGGAGGTCTCTGCATGCCCATGAAAGCGGTAGCCGCGAAGATCAGCGTGACGAGGACGCTTTCCGCCCTGAACCAAGGTCTCGGATCGAACATCGGATTACGCGCCAATTTGCGTTTCATCCAAAATCCGTTCATGACTCCGAAGGCCAGAACCGGAACGAACAGAAGATGCTTGATCAGGAGCGCTTGCCCGTACGAAATGATCCAGCTGTTCGTGTAATCGGGAACAATATACGCCATCATGACGAAGCCCGCCCCGACAATGACGAGCACGCAAGCAATGGCCAGCGGATGAAACCAGCGCAGAAACCGAAGCCAGTTGTCGGAGCGGTCGGCAAACCAGCCTGCCGCGAGCAGTACCCCGATCCATACGCTGGCAGCCGTCAGATGGAACGATTGCGCCAGAAAGCCCCAAGACTCCGACTGACCGGCGGCATGGCTTGCCCAACCGTACGAGAACAGCAATCCGAGCGTCAGCACAGCCGCAATCGCATTGGATACGGAAGACCGGTTAATATCCCGGAACGTAAGCATTGCCAAGAACAGGGTGCAGCCGACGAACATCCAGATCCACGCCTTGCCGAACTCGAGATCGAGCAGGACGTCGTCGATGATTTCCCAGAAAGGGCCGGCGAACTGGGTAAGGAAAATCGTATTTTTAATGACCGGCACAAGGGAAAGAACGGCTATTCCGATAACCGCATTGAAGAGCAGCGTCCCCGGGACCCGGACAGCCGGCTTGGCGCTTGCCGGTACCATGTTCAATAGTACGACTCCGCTTACGAATGCAAAGCAAAGGTACAGCAGCGTTTCCGAAAAATAGGCGTACATGTCGGACTCCACTCCATTGGAAAGCCTCTTGCATACCGCGAAGAGGCTCTTATTGTTAATATCTGTTAACTCGGCATCGGAGTAGGCGTCGGTTTGGCGAAGCCGGATTTGTACGTTTCGTCGATGACCTGGCGAATTTCCTTCGCCGTTTTGCCTTGCTCCTTCAGCTTATACGTCGTAACGGCGATCTGCATGCATACCCCGCACCGGGTGCCGTGATCGTCCCACACGACGGAGCCGTCGCTCTGAATTTCTTTAATAAAGCAGTTTTTGTTGCTTTGATGTCCGACGCTGTCCCCGCAGCCGCAATAACATGGCATCCATTGGAGGAAATCGGCGGATTGGGCGGCAACCTTATAGGCGATCCGGATCTCATCGCGCTGCTTGTCCAGAAACGAAGGCAGCTTCTCGATCGAGGCCGTCTTCTCCTGTATGTCTCCCGCGGCCGTCTCGTGGGGATGATCGTGTCCGGCCGAAGACGATTTCTCCCCGCCGCATGCGGCCAGGACAAGGAGCGACAAGCCGACGACCATCGTAGAGGCAACTCGTATTTTGCTCATGATACACCTCAAATCGGAAATAATGTAATTTTAATTGGGCATTCTTCCATCATCATAGCACAAATTGATTATGTGATCGTTTGCTCATATGACAATTGTTCGAAAAGTTGTTCCATACGCGCGAACGAAATCCAGCCGAGGTTTGTTATACTTGAAGTGACTTTGCTATATGAAAGGATGTACGCGGGTGATGAACAAAACCGGGATAGGCTTGCTCCTATCCGTCCTGTTGCTGCTGCTTGCGCCGGCAACCGTTTTTGCCCATACCGGGCTTCAGTCTTCCAGTCCGGCGAAAGGGGAGACGATCGATAAGCCGCTAACCGAAATCCGCATGGAGTTCAGTACGGATATCGAGCCATTAAGCACGTTCGAACTTAAAAACGAGAAGAACGAATCGGTCAAGGTGTCCGGCATCGGCATCGACAAAAGCGCCATGAGCGGTAAAATCAACCCGGCTTTGCCAAACGGAGAATATACCGTGACTTGGAAAATTATCGGCCGGGACGGACATCCCGTCGAAAACAAGTTTTCCTTCACCGTCAACATGCCGCAGCAGCCTAATCAAATCGCGCCAGATACGGCTGACGGCAGCGGAGACCCGAATAAATCGCAGCAGGCAGCGCCCGAATCGGAATCCGACAAGACGGGCGAGAATAAAACCGTACTTGTCGCGGCTATTGCGTTGTTGGCGGCAGCGCTTCTGGTCGCACTGGCGTACGCGGCGAGAGCGAAGAGGAAGAAAACTTAGTTCGATGGACGCTTCATGTGTCGGGGAGGGCTATTTGTGAACAGTGAACGGTTCGAAGCAATTCGCCGGATGGCGCTGTCGCTGCCGGGAGTGACCGAAAGCGTATCCTACGGCACGCCATCCTTCAAGCTGAAGGACAAGCTGCTGGCACGGTTACACGAGGACGGAGTCTCTCTCGTCCTGAAGATGGATTTGTCCGCGCGGGATATCGTCATGCAGGTCAATCCGGAAGTATATTCCATTACGGAGCATTATAGAAAGTACCCGTATGTGCTGGTGAAATTAACGGAAGCGGATCCGAACGACCTGAGGGAGCATTTCCAAGCGGCGTGGCGCACGGTCGCCCCGAAAAAAATGTTCAAGGAGTTCGAGTCGGGAAGCGGTCCGACGGGTGAACGGCCATGAACAACATCGTCATTGATTTAACGATGCCCCTGTACACGGGAATGAGGGTATTTCCCGGCGATCCGGAGGTAAAGCTGGAAATTGTCCATACGCATGAAGCGAATACGTGGGAATTAAGAAGATTGGAAATGGGGTCTCATACCGGTACGCATGTCGACGCATATTCCCACATGCACGAAGGCGGGGCAACTTTGGATGAGATTCCGCTTCACCGCTTTTTCGGCAAAGCCCGGGTCGTGGAGCGCCATTCGGACTGGCCTGCGGAAACGGGCCTCTTTTTTACGGACGAGGCAGGCATGGAGTTGGCGGATAAAATCGTATCGCGTAAACCGGGCTTTGTAGGCGGGAATATTACGGAAGAGCTCCAGAGAACGCTTCTGGGCCATAGTATCGTCACCTATACGGACCTGATTAATCTGGAACGCATCCCGAAGGAGCAGAATTTCATGTTCTACGGATTGCCTCTGAAAATTAAAAATGGAGACGGCTCGCCCGTCAGGGCAATCGCGATCCTGGAAGGCTAATGATCTGTAGCGGGCTGAAAATGCCAGACATTTTCTATACGGCAGAGAGCCTGGCGCCATAACGTCCTTATCAAGTCGCATCGCTGTGCTTATCGCGGAACGTCATGGCCGACATGCCGGAAAATTTCTTGAATAGGCGGGCGAAATAGGCGATATCCTCGAAGCCCAGCATTTGCGCGATCTGCTTGACTTGCAGGTTCGTCATCCGCAGCAGCTTCTTCGCTTCGGAAATTTTTAACCGGTTTACGTATTCGTTCAAGGCGTACCCGGTGTTCTGATGGACGATGCGGCGCAGCGTGGAGCGCGAGATGTGGTTGCGCTCCCATATGTCGCGTTCTTCCCAAGGCTTGTACAAGCTCTCTCCGATATCCTCCAGTATGCGCATAACAAGCTCCGGCTTGCGTTCCGGTCGGACGCCCGACTTACGCCCCTCGTTCGCGCTGCAAAAATCGTAGACGAGCGATTCGAGCAGCAGCGAAGCGCGGTCGGCGTTGTCGGCAATGCCGCTTTCCATATAATCCCCGATCGTTTCTATTTTGTGAATCCATTTCTTGTCCAGTCCGACGCGCTGCACCTTGTCCGGCTCCAGGATGAGGCTGTCGAGCCATTCCGCAACGCGCGGCCCTTCGAAATTGACATAATATTCGTCCCAATCCTTACCGGCATCGGGCCCGAAATGAAACACCTCGCCCGGGTATTCCCAGAACAGGCTCCCGGCCTCGAGCCGTTGTACCGGTCCATCTCCGATCTGGTATGTCCCGCTTCCCCGTACGATATAGGTGAACGCCCAGCTTTCTGTCGTAGAATTGCGCCTCATGGGGGTTCTTCCCGGCAAATGTCCGAATTGAAGCGGAGTCAGTCCTTTGATTTTCAGCTTGGAGCGGTCGACCTTCAATTCGATGATTCGGATCGGCAAAGAACTGATCATATAGTCCAAGAACTTGGTCATCGTCCATCTACTCCTCTATCGGCAAACCCTGATATGGTTATAAGGGATAGCCTATTATAGCAAAGTCGGCGCGATCTGTCGAAGCTTGCACGATTAGTAACGGAGGACTACTTATGAGACTTCACTTTACCGGTGAAATTTCGGATTTAAGAGATGGAATCGCCGTCCTGGCTGCCGATTTCGGGTTCGTTTGCGCTCCCGATGGATTATCTGTTCGAGTCGTGCGGCATGAAGGGCCGGAGTTGTCGGTCTTTCGGGAACGGGGGGAGATCGAGCTTTCCTATAATCGCCGCATCCATTTTTTTCGGGCGTTGGGCCTATTGGTGGAAGCGCTGCGAGACGGGCTCGATTCGTTCTCGATCCGTGAAATGCCGCAATTCAAGATGAACGGTCCGATGTTCGACGTGTCTCAAGGCAATGCCGTCATGAGAACGAATACGGTCAAACGCTTCATCCGGCTTATGGCGATTATGGGCTTGGATATGTTCATGCTGTACACCGAGGACAGCTATGACGTCAAGGAACAGCCTTATTTCGGTTACATGCGCGGCCGTTATTCGCTGGACGAGATCCGCGAGCTGGACGACTATGCCTTCATGCTAGGTATCGAGATGATTCCTTGCATCCAGACGCTCAGCCATTTGAAAGACGTGCTGAAATGGAGCGCCTTCGCCGATATCCGCGACGACGAGGAGACGATGCTGGTCGGAGAGCCGAAAACGTACGAGTTTATCGAGCAGATGATTGTTGCCGCCGCTTCCGCCGTCCGTACAAAACGGTTTCATATCGGGATGGACGAGGCGTGGAAGCTGGGTCAGGGCGAATATTTGAAGCTTAACGGTTACCGCTCCAAATTCGATATCATGAACGAACACCTGCACCGAGTATTGGAAATTACCCGCAAGCACGACCTTGAGCCGATGATGTGGAGCGACATGTACTTCCGGGCAGGCTCCGAGACGGGGGCCTATTACGACCAAGCATCCGTCATTCCCGAACGCGTCATCGAAGAAATGCCGAAGGACGTTCAAATCGTATACTGGGACTATTACCACGCCGACGAGTCATTTTACGAGGATTGGATACGCCGGCATAAAGCATTCGGTTCGACTCCGGTATTCGCCGGGGGCATCTGGAACTGGAAAGGATTCGTCTTGAATTACGGGCTGACGATGCGTTCCACGAATGCGGCATTGAACGTGTGCAAGCGAGAAGGCGTCGAGGAAATCATCGCCACGCTGTGGGGGGATGACGGAACGGAGTGCGATTGGTTCTCCGCGATTCTCGGATTGCAGCTGTTCGCCGAGCACGGCTATGCGTCGGAGCTGTCGGAAGAGAAGCTGCGCAAACGGTTCGCGTTCTGCACGGGCGGACGTTTCGACGACTTTATGGATATTCGCTGGGTCGACGAAATTCCGGGCATCGAGCGAGATAATTTGGCGAATGCCAATCCGTCCCGCGTCATGCTGTGGCAGCACCCGATGATGGGACTGTTCGACTCCAACCTGGCTGGCCGGGGTCTGGAGGAGTATTATGCGAGGCTCGAGAATAGATTCGAGTCGTATGCGGAGCGGGGAGGCGAGTTCAGGTTCGTGTTCGATATTCTCCGCAAGCTGTGCTCGGTGCTCAAGATCAAGGCCGAACTTGGTATCCATCTCGCGGACGCTTACGGCAGACGTGACAAGGAGAAACTGAATGCTTATGCGCTCGGCATCATTCCCGATTTGATCCGCAAAGTTCGCGAGTTGCAAGCCGCACACCGGGATCGTTGGTTCGAGGTCAATAAGGCGTTCGGCTGGGAAGTGATCGACTACCGTTACGGCGGGCTTCTTATTAGCTTGGAGACGACGGTCACACGGATAGGCGATTTCACGTCGGGGAAGACGGATCGGCTCGAGGAGCTTGAAGAAGCTCGATTGCCTTTCCAAGGCAAGGAAGGGTACTTGGATTGCCAATGGTATCAATTCATTCCGACCGCCAGCCGGATCGCCCAGCCATAATCGCGGATTAGCCATTTGAGAGGAGAATGTCGAATGATTCACAACCAACCGGATAAATTGGTCAAAGGGGTAGCTTACCACGGTAACCGTATACTCAGGCATGTGGAAACCGATCTGCGGGATATCGTCAACCATCATTTCAATCTGGTCGTTCATATGTTCTCCCATACGGATTGGGACCGGCACCGCTCCATCATGAAGGAAATTATCCAGATGACGGAAGGACACGGACTGGACGTCTGGGTCGACAACTGGGGGCTCGGGGGCCCTCCCGGGGACAAGTCGCATTTTCTCGCCTATTATCCCGACAGTCACCAAGTGTATTCCGACGGAAGCGTCGATCCGGTGCGGGCCTGCCTGAACAGTCCGCATTTCCGCAGCTTTACGAAGGAATGGATCGACGTCGTTCGGGACATCGGGGGCAAAAGCATTTTTTGGGATGAACCGCATTTGGCGGCCAAATCGATGGAGAACGGCAAGCCGAAAGTGTTTACGTGCGCTTGCGAACGGTGCAAAGGGATGTTCCGGGAGCGGTACGGCTATGATATGCCGGCCGAATTGGACGACAAGGTCGAGGAGTTCCGGATCTGGTCGGTCGTCGATTATTTCCGCGAGGTGACGGAGCATAGCCGTAGCAAACAAATGGAGAATATCGTATGCGTTATGCTGGGCGGCTCTTACGGAATCAATCTGGACTCGATCGAAGCGATATGCGGTCTCGATACGCTGCAAAATATCGGATCCGATCCGTATTGGCTCGGCAAAAAAGACGTCCACCCTTACGATTTCGTGTACGAATCGACGAAGCGGAATTTGGACGTTTGCCGCAAATTCGGCAAAGACCATAATATATGGATCCAAGGATATGCCACGCCGTCCGGACGCGAGGAAGAGATCATTTGGGCGACGGACGCTGCATATGATGCGGGAGCAAGAAACATTCTCGTCTGGGGCTTCCGGGGGTCGGAATCGAACGATTACCGAGCCAAGTCTCCGGATATGGCCTGGAACGCCATCGGGGAAGCGATGCGGAGAATAACGGATCGCCATCATGACGGGATCAGGCGCAGCAGGCTGGAACGTATTAAATAATCGGAAAAACATCCGTAACGGCGCGGCACCCCGGATGTGCCGCGCCGGGTGGAGGGAGCGCGTGGTATGGACAGCGGTCAATTGGACGAACGGATTGCCGGTTGGGTGCGGGAGCATCGTTCCGTGATTGTCGGATTGGTATCGGATTTGATCCGGTTCCCGACCGTAAATCTCGTAACCGACGGCACGGAGCGGGATTGCCAGACATACGTGGCATCCGTGCTGGATAGCTTGGGGCTGGAAACGTCGCTTTACTCGCCGGAGGCGGCTCCGGGCTTCCGCGACCACCCGGCTTATTTTCCGGGCAAAGATTATGTTTCCCGGCCGAATGTTGCCGGACGCTGGAGAGGAAAAGGTGCAGGCAAATCGCTATTGTTCTCGAGCCACGCGGATACGGCGGTCGTTGCGCCTGGATGGTCGTCGTCCCCTTGGGAGCCCCGCGAGTCGGACGGCAAATTGTACGGGCTCGGTTCATTCGATATGAAAGGCGGATTGGCCGCTTCCGTCATGGCCGTCCGCTGCTTGATCGAGCTTGGGGTATGCCTGAACGGAGACGTGACGGTGGAATCCGTAGTCGACGAAGAATTCGGCGGCGCGAACGGAACGCTTGCAGGCAGACTGATGGGCTACAATGCCGATGCGGCCATTATTCCCGAGCCGACGAATATGGCGATTTGTCCGGCCACGCGGGGCGGCGCGTTGTGGCGACTGACGTTCCGCGGCAAGACCGGGCTGTCGTTCAGCGGAGAGACGTTGGTCAATCCGCTCTATGACGCCGGGAAGTTTCTCGTTTTTCTGGAACGGTTCGAACGTGAATTAGGCCGGGTTCATGGTCCTGCCCCGTGGTATAGCGAGACGGCAGGGCTGCCGGCAATCGCTACGCGATTCGTAGCCGGTGATCTGACAGCGGCTTTATGCGATGTCGGTCCAGAGCGGTGCGAGCTCGATATTTGGGTGGAATGCTACCCCGGGACGACGGAGCAACAGCTCATGCAGCAGTTGATAGAAGGCTATACGGCTATGTTCGAAGGGGCGCAGGTGCCGGAATTTCGCAAAATGATCCGCTTCTTGCCCGGTTCGGAGGTTTCCCCGGACTTTTCTCTGCTTCCGCTCCTTTCCGAAGAGGCAGGAAAGCTGAGCGGTGCGGTTCCGGTCATGCGAGGCGCGCCGTTCGCGTGCGACGCCTTCATATTCAATTTGTACAGTCCTACGCCAGCCGTCATTCTCGGACCATCGGGGGCGAACGCGCATGCGGCGGACGAATATGTCGAAGTGGATTCTCTGCTGATGCTGACGGAGCTGTATGCACGGATCATCGTCAAATGGTGCGGGGTTTCCCGCTTAACGGAAGGAGAACGGACATGAGAAAAGCAGTACGTACAAGCGAAGCCTCCGCGGGAGACGGACCTTATTCGCAAGCGATCGTGTCCGGCGGTTTCGTATTCGTTTCGGGCCAAGGACCGCTGGATTTGGAAGGACGAGTCGTCGGCGATACGATCGAGGAGCAGACCGCGCTTACGCTATCGAATATCGAACGGATTTTGCAGGCGGCGGGCTGCTCGATGGATGACGTAGTCAAGGTTAATGTCATACTGGCGGATATATCCGAATTTTCGAGGTTCAACGCCGTTTACCGGACCTATTTTCAAGAACCGATGCCGGCGCGTACTTGCTTCGAGGGCGGGTTGGACCAGATTAGAGTGGAAATCGACGTTATCGCGAAGTCGCGCGACTGATCGGAGGACGAACATGTTAAGATTTGCCGGAAAAACGGTATTGATCACCGGAGCGGGACGCGGCATCGGCAAAGCGATCGCTTTAAGGTTCGCATCCGAGGGGGCGGCTCTTGCTCTTGTATCCAATGTGGAGTCGGATTTGCTGGCAACCGCGGAGGAGCTTGCCGCGACCGGAGCTTCCGTGCGCACATTCGTAGTCGACGTATCGGATCACAATCAGGTCGAGGCGGCTGTCGGAGCGGCGGTGCGGCATTTCGGCCGTATCGACATTTTGGTCAACAACGCCGGAATCGCATGGGAGGAGCCGGTTCTCGGGATTACGCCGGATCACTGGAGAAAAATAATCGACGTCAATTTGAACGGCACGTTTTGGGTAGCCCAAGCCGTTGCGAATCGGATGGCGGAACAGGGCGGAGGCGTTATTGTCAACATGGCGTCTACGAACGGACTGGTCGGGGAAGCGAATTATGCCCACTACAACGCGTCCAAGGGTGGCGTCGTCCTGCTTACGAAGACGATGGCAATCGAATTGGGAGGCAAGGGAATCAGGGTCAATGCCGTTTGCCCGGGCTATATTCAAACGCCAATGTCCGAAGCGATCGACAGTCCCGAGTTTATCGAGCAATACATCCGTGCGAAAATACCGCTCGGCCGGGTAGGCAAACCGGAAGACGTAGCGGGCGTGTTCGCTTTTCTGGCCTCCGACGATGCCGCCTTCATTACGGGTGAGACGATAGTCGTCGACGGCGGGCAACTGGCTTTTTGACGGATTTCAAACCTACAACGGGTGCACGAAAGTGCATTCTCGAGGGAAATGGGGAAATCAAATGGGCAATCCGTGGAAAATGGGCTTGGTCGGTTTGGGAGGCTCCCGCCGATCCGCCGCGTATATGCATCATCCGCGAATTCGGGTAACGGCCGTATGCGATTCCGATTCGGCATTGCTGGAGAAAGCGGGGAACGAGCTGGGCGTTCCGGAAGCCGGCAGGTTTGAATCGTTCGAACAAATGCTGAATGCGGATATCGATATCGTCATGATCGGAACGCCGGTGCCCTTTCATGCCGAACAGACTATCGCCGCGCTGGAAGCGGGGAAGCATGTTCTGTGCGAAGTGACGGCGGCGTCGACCGTCGAAGATTGCTTCCGCATTATCGAGGCGGTGGAGAGAACCGGCCGGACATATATGATGGCGGAAAATACGGTCTATTTTCATTATTTTCAGAGCTGGAAGCGTTGGGTGCGGGAAGGGTTGTTCGGTACGATCTTCTACGCGGAAGGCGAATATGTGCATGAAATCCGCAGCCGGATCATCGATCCGCTGACCGGACAATCGTATTGGAGGGACCGCCGGGCGCCGCTGCATTATTGCTCCCATTCGCTCGGGCCGATATTGGAAATATTGAACGATCGTATCGTCAAAGCTACCGGCTCGGGGACGTCGAAGACGATTTTGCCGGCTGGAGGCGTCGGGTCGATCGACATGCAGGTCGCCTTGTTCGAGACGGCCGGAGGAGCGACGATTAAGCTGCTTCGCAGCTCGGTCGCTCCAAGGAAACCGGAGATCGGCCATTATGCGTTATACGGCTCCAAGGGACAGCTCGAGAACGGACGCGTCGGGTATGGCAGCGACGGCTGGATTTATGTGGAGGGACATCCCGAATTCGGAGGAACCGCCCAGCCTCTCCGTTGCGAAACGCGCGACCCTCTCGCCCCGGAGGAAGCGACGCTAGGCGGTCATGGCACGAGCGAATATTACTTGATTCGCGACTTTATCGATGCGCTGGACAGTGGGGCGCAGCCGCGAATCGACGTATACCGGGCAATGGAATTTACGCTTCCCGGCTTGATTGCCCAACAGGCTGTGGAGAAAGGGAATGTATGGCTGGACGTTCCGACCGTCCGATGATTCCGCCTCATCCCTATCACGGATCCCGATCATTATAGATCGGGATCTTGGCTCGTTGCGAAAGTGATCAAAAGAGGATGCATCGAAGGCGAGGGGGCGGGGAATGCACGCCACTTCAGTTAAGATCGTGTTTTCTTGATGAAAATTAGCGGTTACAACTCGATTTTAAAGTCAGACGCTTCGCTTTGCGTACATTTCCCCACCCCCTTTTAGTGGTTGCTATTCTCTTTTTTTAACTTTCTCAACACCCCGGCATCCCGATCCATATAGATCGGATTTTTTTTGACGATCCAGAATTTTTTGAGTTCGCTAAAGCAGCAAAGCTTAAAGGCTTCAAAGTTTAAAGGCTTCAAAGTTTAAAGGCTTCAAAGCTTAAAAGCTTCAAAGTTTAAAGGCTTCAAGGCTTCAAGGCTTCAAGGCTTCAAGGCTTCAAGGCTTAAAGGCTTAAAGGCTTAAAGGCTTAAAGGCTTAAAGGCTTCAAAGCTTAAAAGCTTCAAAGCTTCAAAGCTTAAAAGCTTAAAAGCTTAAAAGCTTAAAAGCGATGCTTCGATAAATCATGCCGCGAAATGGTGAATCAAGGAAAACTACCGCTTAATCGCGGTCGCTCATCCTTGAAATACGTCGATAGACGTTTTTCTTCTACGCCTGTAAACAGATGGAAAACCTACAGTTGTTTTTTTGCAATTCACGCTTTACTGACGATTACCTGGAAAACATACAGTTAATTCTTCGGTTCTAGTGCGGGTTTCTATCTTGCCAGGAGAATAGCTGTACATTTTCCATCTAAAGCTGTTTTTCGGACATCCGCTTCAAATATAGCTGGAGATTTTCCAGCTAATCCTCAAAAGACTTTCATTAGACCCGTCATCATCTAATCCTCAAAAGACTTTCAATAGA
>NZ_VDCQ01000010.1:0-113446 GCF_006265175.1 Paenibacillus hemerocallicola
GTCGGACCCGTTACGCCTGCTGTCCCTGCGGCTCCCGTCGGACCCGTCGGGCCCGTGACGCCTGCTGTCCCTGCGGCTCCCGTCGCTCCCGTCGGACCCGTGACGCCTGCTACCCCTGCGGCTCCCGTCGCTCCCGTCGGGCCCGTAACGCCTGCTACTCCTGCGGCTCCCGTCGGGCCCGTAACGCCTGCTACTCCTGCCGCTCCATCGGCACCCGTTGCACCCGTCGCTCCCGTTACTCCAATCGCTCCCTCAGGGCCGATCAAACCTTGAATCCCTTGCGCGCCCGTCGGACCCGTCTCGCCAGTAGCGCCGGTCGCTCCCGTTGCGCCCGTGGTTCCCGTAATCCCCTGCGGGCCTGCCGCTCCTTGAGGACCCGTCGGACCGATGTCTCCTTGCGGACCTGTAGCACCCGTCACACCCGCAATCCCTTGCGGGCCTACTTCCCCTTGCGGACCTACCGGCCCTTGAATGCCTTGAGGGCCCGTATCGCCCGTATCGCCCCTGCTGCCGGAATTACCCGTCGCTCCCGCAGGGCCTGTCGCCCCAGCAGACCCGGTTGCTCCCGCAGGCCCGGTTTCCCCCGCAGGGCCGGTTGCACCCGTCGCACCTTTCAAGCTCTCGATATCCAATGGCGCAACCGCCTCGGCCGCCGCTTCCACAAAGAAGGCGGTATTGCCGCTATGAACGACGGTAACCGCCGTGCCGGCCTTGATCGACGATCCCGCGCCGTTTTGTCCGAAAATGACGGCATCCGGGCTGATCTGGAACGAAAGCCTCGTCCCCGCACTGTTAAGCAAGACGAGACTGCTGCCGGTCAACTCCACGACATTGCCGCGCGTAATCCGGTTCGTGTGGCTATTCGCGTACAGCTCCGCATTGTTCAGCACGGCCGCGAACTCCGCACGGGTAATCTGTTGAGTAGGCTTGAACGTATTGTCCGGGTAACCGCTAATGACTTTAAGCTGCGAAGCCGCATTGATGTAGCCGACGGCCCAAGGAGAAATGCTCGATGCGTCGTTGAACGGAGCCTGCACGTTGGACAAAGCCGTCGCTTCCGCATACTTGCCCATGGCGCGTACGACCAGCTTGGTGACCCACTCGCGGCTAGCCTGCTGGGTGCCCCATTCGCCATTGGCGCTTGACGTTTCCTCGCTGGCTACCAGAAGTCCTTTCTCGAGGGCGAGCTGCACCCATTTCTCGGCCCACAGGTCGGCTTTCAACGGAGAATTCGACAACATCGGGTTCGCTTCCTCGACGCCGATGAACCTCAAAGCCATGACGACCGCTTCCTGATAATTGACCGGGCTATTCGGATTGAAGTTGCCGTTGGAGTCCCCTTCCACGGCACCCAAAGCGGACAGCTTCGCTATGTACTTGTATGCCCAAGAGGAGGCGTCCACATCGGAGAAGCTGGCCGCATAGGCGACTCCGCCGTTCAACGAGCCTATGGATGGAAAAATGGCGGTCAGCTGGCTTGCCAGCATAAACGCGACGGACGACTTATAAAGCGTTTGTTTCAATTCCTTCTTCTTCTTCGCGTCTTTCATTGTTCTTACCTCCAACGAATGAAATGAATGAATACGGTTGCCGCAAGAATGCCGATATCCGGATGTCGTCCTGCGGCGCACTGTCCCTTGCCGCCTCGATATGCGCGCGTACCAAATCGTATTGACCCAAGCGGTCATAGCAGGCGCTCAGCTGAAGGTGCGGAAGCCAGGTCCAGCTTGAATGGTGCAGTCCCGCTTCGGGGGCGTCCGACCTCGGCACTCCCAGGGCCGCTTTATACCAAGTAATCGCTTCCTCGTAGTTCCCCTCCTTTACAAAGTAAAATCCGAGCCTGCAGCATAGCTCCGCTCTCGGCAGAGCGTATGCGAACGATTGCATCGCCTTGCCCCTGGCCTCTTCCGTCCTGCCCAACTCCATCAGACAATCGGCTGAACGTGCGCAGGCATGAATCCGCTTCTCGGCGCTTCCATCCGGATTTTGCAGGAACCGCTCGTATGCATTCAAAGCTTGTTCCGGCAGTCCGTTGTCCGCCAGTCCATCGGCGAAATCCAGCAGATTCTCAAACGGGAAATCCCCTCCGGACGACCATAACGCCTCATACCCGGACAAATCTCGATGCGAACCGACGCGTCTTCGTGAACGAGCGATATCAATATCCGAATGAAGCCCGTTTCCACCCGCATCCAAATATTCGCAATCGGTGCCGATCCATCGAAAGCGCTTTTTCCGCTTGACCAGACCAACGCGCCGCAAGCTTGCCGTCGCCCAGTCCGCATCGTCGATCGGAAGCTCATACCGTATCGATACGTAATCGTAATCCGTATCGCCGGACAGCGAAGACAGAAGGTCCTTAAATCGTTCAACGTCCGCGGCGCGCAGAAATTCATCCGGTTCCAGCCACAACAAATAGTCGCGAGTGGCCAAGTCTCCCGCCAAGTTTCTGGCATGGGCGTGGTCGACGCCGCTCTCGATTTCCGCTATCTTGGCCTCATATTTTGCCGCGATATGTCTGGTCCCGCCCGTAGATCCGATATCCATCAAAATAATTTCATCAACGAGCCCCGATACACTGGACAAGCATTCTTCAAGCGACGCTTCCGAATTGCCGACGAGCACGCATAAACTGACCGTCGGCCGGTAACGCCAACCGGACAGCGCCTCCGTTATATCGAAGCCCCATTTCTCCGTCGCCGCCGCTTTGTTCTTCTGCATTTGACGAGTATACCAATCGGGATCCTCGGAAAAAAGCGCCGGAGGGGTCTCGTATCGGACGAAGCAGTCTTCGGCCACATACAAGCGGTAGCCCCGCTTCAAGGCGCGGAAGCACAAATCGTCATCCTCGTACGTTTCCAGCTCGAATCGCTCGTCAAACCCGCCCAACTCATCAAAAACTTCGAGCCGGATCATGAGCAAACCGCCGATCAATCTAGTCGCAAGCCGAGCGCGTCCCTCCCTGGTCAAAGAGACCGCTTGGGCGGCATTGTTCAATTGCTGCATCGAATCGCAACTAAACGGAAGTCGCTGCGTTCCGCTAACCCCGTCGTTGCATACCGGACCGACCATCGCGGCGTCCGGGTTCTTGCCCAGACACGAGGTCAAGCTGTCCAGCCACCCTTCCGCAACATACATGTGGTCTCGAATAAACACGAGCGTGTCTCCGGCGGCGGAAGCGGCTCCCAGGTTATAGCCTTTCGCCACCCCGGCGAGATTTTCCGGCGTCACGACTTTCGTGTCGTCCGCCTTACCGAGCCATGCCGCGATCTCATGCGATGCCCCGTCGTTGACCACGATCACCTCAAAGGCCCCGTCGGTATGCATCAAAATTCTGGAGAGACATTGTTTGAGAAGCGCTGCGTGCTGTGCCAGCAAGATGATGCTTGTCATCCGTCCGTCTCCTTCCGGGACTGCCGAGCCATCACCCGGAATTGGCGATTGTTTCCGACAAACCCTAGTACTTTCCTACCAAATTATAGCCTTCTAACTACCGACAGCCAAGGTGCTAGCGGCTTCAATTTTTCTTAATGCAAAATTAATGATGAATGAGATAGACGAACGCCTTCGAAAACCGCATTATTCCCGACATCCCTTATACAGCAAAGCGATAGTCGCATGAAATCCGGAAAGACCGCATTTTGGGGACACCAAAAAAGACGCTCTTCATGAAGCGCCTTCTTGAACAAATTTTAATAAAAAACAGGAATAAAGACCCTGTACTTTTATTTTAAGCCCTGCATTTACCGTCCGCTTCCGCCGGTATTGCAAAGACGACCTCCGTCCTCTGTTCCTCCATTCTGCCGATCGCAATCTCGCTCCCGCACAAATTCATCAGCCGAGCCTGCATGTTCTTCAACGCAACCCCCGAATTCTGTTTGCCGGAGAGCAGCGTGCCGTCAGAACCGCCGGCATTCCTACGCCGGTATCGCGAATGCCAAATTGAATGTGCGGCCCTTCCCGCTTGACCGAATTCCCGTATTGCCGGACGCAGCAAATCTCATTTTCTTTATCCGCTTGCCACTAAGAATGATCGAAAAAACGGACGCCCAATCGCAGCAGCATCGTATAAAGAAGGTTCAACGGGAGACCCATAATGCCGTAAAAATCCCCAACGATTTTTTCCACGAATACGGCTCCGAGCCCTTGTACGCCATACGAGCCGGCTTTATCGAGCGGCTCGCCCGTTTTTACGTATGCTGCGATCTCCTCGTCGCTCATCGGCCGGAACGTTACCGAACTGACGGTATGACCGAGAATGGCAAGAGGGTGGCCGCTTGTCGAATCCGCTACGGTACGGTATTGACCAAGATCGCCGAAGCGTACGTCAGCGGCTGTTCCATCGTATCCACCTTTATCGGGCAAGCCGATGCCGATGCAAGCTATTCCGGTATACACCCGATGCGTCCGCCCCGCCAAAGCCCACAGCATATCGATGGCGTCCCGTTCGTCCCGCGGTTTGCCCAATATGCGCCCGTCCAGCACGACGACCGTGTCGGAGCCTATGACGATTCCGCCTTCCTCGTGACCGCCGCGGCTGCTTACCGCTTGCGCCTTGCGCAAGGACAGCTGTTCGACCAATACGTCCGGAGGGGTTCCTTCCGGCATCGATTCGTCTACGTCGGCCGGATCGATCCGCACGGCAAGCCCGAATGTCCGGATCAGCTCCTGCCTTCTCGGCGACCCCGAAGCCAGTATAAGTGTCGGTTGTACCATGTCTCTCCGCCTTCCCGGCTACATCCGCCGATATATCCAAATTGCTGCCGCAATTCCCAAAATGCTGATCACATTCAGTTTGACCAGAATGTACAAATCGTACTTGATTACATTCAAATCCGCTTTCGGTTCCCATGAAATTTGCGCCGATTTGGTCAGGAAGCCGAGCCAAGGGACGGACGCCAAAAGCTGGGTAACGATGGCGGCGGCCAATAACCCGAGCAGCAAAAACAATACGAGCATGAATCCGGATTTTTTCATCGAAGCCGTCCTCCCCCCACGCGACCATGCGCATGCGCGTTTGTATGTTGACACGGACCTAATTATACAGCGGAACGCCAAACTTTGACAACGACATCGAAGCGCACCCGACTGCACGCCCGTATGAGCCTGCTGGTTCATTTTTCCTGCATACTTCACACACGCGTTGCATGTAAAATAAAGTGGGGAGGGACTTGTACGCATGAGACGAATGAGAACCGGACTATGCAACCTGCTGCTAACAGCTGTCGTCCTCATCGCCGCACCCGTGCAGGCGTTCGCCGCTCAAACGGTCGTCGTGGACGCCGGACACGGCGGTTCCGATCCGGGAGCGGTCGGAGTAAACGGACTTTATGAAAAAACCGTCAATTACGACATTGCGACAAAGCTTCGGCAATTGTTGATCAAGCTCGGATACGACGTCGTACTTACCCGGGATTCCGACGAGTACATAAGCCTTGCGGAGCGCGTCGACATGACTGCGAGAGCAACGCCCGCGCTGTTCGTATCCGTCCATGCCAACTCGCATACCAATGCGAACGTGAACGGCTCGCTTGTCCTTTATTACGACAAAGATTACCCGCAGGAAAGCTATCCCGCAACCGATGCGATGACGGCTCTCTCGCCGGAGAGCAAGCAGCTCGCCAGCCTCGTGCTTCAAAACATGGTATCCGAGGCCGGTTTTGCCGATAAAGGCATCGTCCCGAGCGCCGCCTACGTCATCCGGATGGGACAGGTTCCGAGCATTTTGGTCGAAACCGCATTTTTGAGCAACAAGTCCGATGCCGCCTTGCTCGCGGACGAATCGGTAAGGATGAAGCTGGCGACGGGAATCGCCAAAGGAATCGCGGCGTATTTGCCTCAAGCCTTGCCCGGAGGATTTTCCGATATTTCCGGCCATTGGGCATCCGACGCGATCGTCCGGCTGAAGGACAAAGGTCTGGTGGAAGGCGGTATCGGCAACCGATACGAGCCCGACAAGCCGATGACCCGGGCGGAATGGCTGACAATTGCCGACAGGCTGTTCCATTTCGACACATTGATCCAAAGCAAAACTGCGAATCAAACCGTTCGGCAAACCGTTTACGGCAATGCCGAGACGACTTTCAAAGATTTGAACGGCAAGCATTGGGCCTATGAAACGTTCCGCCGGGCCATCAGCCTCGGCTATATAAGCGGATACGAGGACGGAACGGTACGTCCGGACCAGGCCGTCACAAGATCGGAAGTCGCCGCGCTGCTGGAGAGAATGACCGACGGCCCCAATTCGTCGCCATGGACGAAAGCCGCCGATTTTACGGATGTTCCCTTAACGTATTGGGCGTCCGGATCGATTTACAGAATGAAGCAAAAAGGCATCCTCAACGGCATAACGGAGAAAACGTTCGCGCCTGCGAGAAGTATGACCCGGGCGGAAATGGCCGCGATGATAGACCGCTATGTCGCCGCTTCGGCAACGAAAGAAGCGAAAGGCGCATTGACCGCGAACGCACTCAAAGACTCGACTGCCGCCAAGGTTCCCGTCAGTACAGCCAACGATTCAAAATAGGCCGATTCCGCCAAGAAGGGCACGGACGTCAGCAATCAGAATGAATCCTATACGGAGTCATCATCCTGAATCCAATTCCGCATTCCATAAAAAACTACGACCGCGGAATCCGCATACAATCTGGGGGCCCCTTGATGAAGCGGTTACCACGTGTTGCCGTCAATATAGAGGAACGATATTCCGCTATGGTCCCGAATTCCGTTATACATTTGAAGTTAACGGAACAGACATCCGTTATCTCGATCTGTCGAGGGGAAAAGGATCATGAACCGCGAAATAGCGGAGCCGTTTTCCGTTATTTTGCCATTAACGCGATTGCTCGGGTCATTAGCATACTCCGGTTCCGCTATTTGTCGGATTCGCGGTACCGCAAGGCACCGGCAAAGACAGCCGACCTTCCCCGATGATGCGGCACACTGCACTCCCGTATCCAATTTGACTATCGTATAAAAAAAACGCCCCGGCATCGATATCCGGGGCGGTTTTCGTGTTTTACTGCGCTTTGATTGCCGCGAGCAGCTCGTTTTCCGCGAACAGCACTTGCATCAACGACGACTGCGCTTCCCACAAAAACGCGGAAGACTGATTTTTTTTGTACTCGTCCATGGACGTTACCGCGGTATTCATCGCCGTCGTCCATTTTTGCAGCGCGGCCTTCTGCTCCTGCGCAAGACCCGCGCCGAACGGACCGCTCGCCCCGGTCCACGCCTGATGAGCCGTATGAATCGTCTGCAGCGTCTTGTCGTCGATGGCCGACGGCGTCTTCTCCTTCAGCCGGGCGGCGGCGAAATTGCCGATCGTCTGAACGAGCGTATGGCTTTGGGCGAAAAACTGTTCCGCAGGCCCCGCCGAATCGCCCGTCCATTTGATTTTGGTCGCCGCGGGCAGTGTCAATCCTTTCAGGAACAGCTCCATCTTCTGCTCCTTCAGCACATTGCTGAGCGCAAGCGCGTCATCATGGCTCGGTGCCATTCCGGCATAAACATAAAATTTGTCCGACTGCTGCACGTGTGCCGCAAGGCCCTTCTTCCTCAAATCGGCCGCGGCCGCGTCGGCGCCCTGCTGATTCGAGAAGACGCCGTTTTGCAGCAGCGTGTACGATTGAGCGGCGATGTTGACGGACACGGTCGCGGCGGCGGCCGACGATGCGGGAGCCGCATTGTCCTTTGCGCCGGACGGGTCCGCCGCCGGCGTCTTCGTTTGTACCGGAACGGTCGAGGCCGATTTTCCCGAGCCTCCGGTCGTTCCCGCTTGACTGCCCGGGAGCTCGTCCCCCCCGAACATCGACAAAACGAAAAATCCGATCAAGACGCCCGTTGCGACCGCCCCCGAAACGGAAGCGACGATTTTCAGCCAAGGGGTCCGGTTATGCCGTTCGTATCTGCCGTGAGTGACGGCGGCCGGAACGTATCTGCCATCATGCTCACCGTGCTGCCGCTCCGTTTCTTCAGGTCCATAATATCCGATATGTCCGTCATATCGCGCCTCGCGTTCGACCGGAAATCGCTCTTGCCCGGGAAAAGGCTCGGAGTGGCGCTCGGAGTGGCGCTCTGGGTGACGATCTGGGTGACGATCTGGGTGACGATCTGGGTGGCGATCTGGATTGCGATCGGGCTGACGCGGGCCCGAAGATTCGCGAATCATCCGCTCGACCTTTTCCGTCTCCGCTTCGAAAGGGCTTTTCCAAGCTCCGAAGTCGGTGGTGAATTGGTTGAGCGGCTGCGTATCGATAAAATCCCGGCGCGTGCGGCCCGACGTCTCGTTCGGCCAAGCATGCTCCGCCGCATGGATGTCCGCCACGAACGAGCGGTCATCCTCTACGACGGTAAACTCCTCCTTGAACAAAGGGATAACCGGCTTCGGCTCCTTGCGGACCGCATCCCGTCCCGGATCGTCGAATCGGTACGTAATTCTGGCCTTGTTCATGCCCGCTCCACTCCTTGTCCCTGAAACTGCTTGTTCTCATCTATATGCGGGACAAGATGGCGATATGCATGATCTTGGCTGGATCGGCCGCGACCATATTGCCGTTGTTTCGCGGCCGACCGCTTCAGGGAGCCGTCGTCTGCAAGTAATCGAAACGGATCCAAGTGTTTTTGGACAGCGGGTGTTTGTCGCCTGTGTTCACGATTTTGAGCGAATGCATGCCGAGAGGCAGCAAACCCGTATCCCATATTTTCGATTTGAGCACGCCGGTTCCGCCTCTATAGAAATCGTATGTCTCGATGAATTGCCCGTCCAGATAAATGTCGGCCAACCCTCCGTTGGAAGCAAGCGTGCCATAGAGGACTCCCCGGCTTCCGTAAAACTCGATCTCTACCGTGGAATTGGCAGCCGTTCCGATCCTCTCCGTCCCGCCGTAATAGCCGGCATTCGTCGACGTAGTCCAGCTGCCGGTATACGCGACCAACGGATTCGCGCTGTCGATAACGGACGAGGTCGTCGCGATGACCGTAACAGGAGCGGAGCCGGCCGACAGGACGCCCGCCGGATTGACCGCGTACACTTTGTACTGACCGTGGGCCATGTTCGCCGTCTGGAACGATACCGGGGTTCCGGCCGTCGCCGTAATCTTCACCCCGTTAACGGATTGGCCGGTCGTCGATACGGCCTGCTCCAGCGCTCCCCAGCTCGCAGCGGTTCCGGACGGTACGAGGTAAAGCAAGCCGTTCTCCGAGCTGACCGCCGATATCGGCGTACCCGCATATACCGGCCCGGCCGTAACTTGCGAAACGACCGGCGTGGCATAGCCGAGCTCGGTTACTTGCACGGCGTCGAACGATACGTAGGTATTGCTGGCCAACGCGTTCTTCTGGCCGGTCGGCACGATTTTCAGCACATGCATGCCCGGCGCAAGCGTCCCCGTATCGAACAAATCCTGCTTCGTCAACAGCGCGGGATTATATAAATCTACCGTCGACGCGAGCTGTCCGTCCAAATAGACGTTGCCGATCCCGTAGGCGGCGTTTTTCGCCCCCACCCATTTCGCACGGGTACCGAAAAACGGAATTTCCACGGATCCGGCTATATCTCTCGAGAGAAGCATTTTCCCTCCTACGTAATTGCCGGAATAAGAGCTCCATAGTCCGGCATAGGTCAAAGTCGGATCCGTTTCGTCAATAGCACCCAAAGCCGCTTGGACGATCGTAATGCTTACGGGCTCCAAGGACAAATTGTTCGATGTATCGATGCCGTACAGCTTGTATTTGCCTTTGGCGAACCCGATCGTATTCAGGGCCGCCTCCGCCTGCGCCGACGCATTCGCGGAAGAGCCGTTCGGGGCCGCCGACGCGGCGATGATCGAAGCGGCATCGGCTGCCGTGGCATCCGGCACCAAGTACAGCTTGCCCGCTTCATCGGCCGTCGCGAGCACCTGCATCCCTGCCGACACTTGCGTCCGGGCGACCGTCAAGACGGGCGGAACCGTATCGATAAACGGATAGTATACGGATAAAGCCACGCTTTGCCCCTGGATCGCTCGGAACAGCTCCGATTCCGTTCGCCCGTGTTCGGGATGGGTCACGATCAGGCGATGCTGCCCCGCGGGAACGTCCGTCATCGCATAGCCGCCCGTCCCCCCGGTGACGGCAGATCGCGAATATCCGGCCAATCGGAGTTCTGCTCCGGAGAGCGGCTCATTGCCCTGCACATATACCGTGCCGGTTACGGTGCCGGTCGGCGAAAGATCGGTACCCGCCCGGTAAACGGTCAACTTATACACGGAAGATTGTCCGCCAGCCGACTGTACGACAACCGGAAACGGATTTTCCCCAACCTGCAGCGGAAGCGTAAAGGTCCCCGCACTCGAGTAAATTTGACCCGCAACCGACAACAGCGCACTCGGCTTATACGTTGAAGCCGTAACGTTCACGGAGTATACGGCATTGCTTACGGATACGGCATATTCGGTAATTCCCGGATCGAACGACGGTACGATCGGGCCCGGAACAACCGCCAGACCGGACAATGCCGAAGAAGCAATCAGCCCCAGCTCCGTAATGGCGTGCCGGTATCCTTCGGCGCCGATAGAAATTCGTTTCGGACCGGCACCTCCGAGCGCCCCCGCAGCGAAAGCGATGCTGCCCGAAGAGACCGTATATTGTCCGCTCGAAAGCGGCACGCCGTTCACCGCGACGGAAGCCAAGCGCCCTCGCCAGACAGGATCGTCGACAAAGCTTATCGCGACAGCCTCTTCGGCGTAGACGCTCCCCGATTGCTGCGACAATGCCGGCGGTTCCAGGAGCTTCTCCTTTACTTCCAGCCGGCTGACTCCGAACTTGTAGTTCGTGGCGCTTGCGTGCTTCCCGATATTCGCCAGCGTCATCGTATGTTTGCCGGGGGCTAGGGTCATCGTGCCGAGAGGCCGGAAAACGGCGCTCGCTCCCGCGCTGGCCGCGTAAAAGTCAAAGGAGGCGATCGGATTCCCATCTATCGAAATCTGGTAAATCCCGTAGCTGGCAGCCGAAAAAGGCTTGATCCCGATGTCGAATGGTGCTTCTTCGTCGACCTCGAATTCGAACGTGATCGATTCCCCCGCCTGATTCGCTTCAAATTGAACCGTGTTGGAGCCGGAAACGTACAGGGTGGAAGCCGACTGCTGCAAGATCGGCAAATTGACGAAATCGAACGTACGGTACGCCCGATTCTGCGAAGTGAACAGCAGGCTCGACGTCTTCGTCACACCATTCCAATCGACGACAGCGGTAATGTTGGCCGTCCCTTCCCCTATCGCCTCTACGTTTCCCTCCGGGTCTACCCGGACCACGTTTTCGTCACTGCTCGCATAGGTCGCCTTGGCCGCCCCGGGAGGAAGCGCCGATCCGTCCCTGCGCGCCGCTTGGACGGTCAGGCTCGCGCTCTCGCCGGCGAGCAAATCTTTCTTCGAAGCTTGCAGGCTGACCGACTGCAGCGGATTCGTGTCATAGACGTCCACGTTGTCGATTAGGAAAGAATGAGTGCCGGTCCAAGATTTGGCCGGATAATAGTTCATTTTGGACGATCCGTCCGGACGGATTTCGAAGCCCGGATCGTGCTCGTCGAATACGATAATGGCCCCTCCCGGTTCGGAGACGATCTCCTTGATCCGGTAACCGCCCGTCGTCTGATCGGGATGCGTCACGACGGCGTATTTACCCCGAAGCGAGGCGGCGTCGATCGCAGCGGCGGTGACGATGCCGTCATAGGGATCGCCGTTCACTTTCCGTTTCGTTGCCGTAATGACGCCTTGGAGCGTACCGGCTCCCGTCAACGTTTGTCCGCCCTTCGACAGCTGCGTGCCGCCGATCAAATACATCGACTGGACGACGCCGTCTACCATACGGATAAAGCCCATTTTCCCCCGAAGAGTCATATCGTCCACGACTACCGGTGCGTTCGTTCCTCCGGGCGAGCTGATCAAAATATCCGTCGTATTGCCGTAGGTGACCTTGATCGCTGCGGCCCCCTCCGGACCTTCGGTCAGCTGCAGCCGATCGACCGTATCGAGGCGCGGTCCGGCCGTCCCTTTATAGGGCTCCATTGCCGTTACGAATGTGCTCTTCAGGCTGCTGCCGTCTCGCCTCAGCACGAGCTTCGGCATGTCGTATTTGTCCGCCTCGTCGTTCGTATCCTTGCTCTTTCCCGACAGCCTCGTCGAGCGAATCGACGGGGATCGGCCCAAATACAGCTCGTTGCTACCCGGCTCCAGCAAGCCGGTTATTTTCATTTTCGCTTTTTCGGCGCCGTTCTCGCTCGTAACGAGCGTGACATCGTAACGGTCGCTTTGCAGCTGCGCCTTCTGCACGTCCCTGACCGAAATATAACCGTAATAATGCCCCTCGGCGCTGCCTTTATCGTTGAATTGCTCCGGCTCCTGCACCTGGGTTCCGGGCGGCAGCAAATACGGACCGTACTCGTCCAGCGTCATGTCGGTTTCGAATACGGCGTCGCGGTTGGCGTCTCCCTGCAGCGTATACTCGTGGCGGCTGCCGCCGGATACGCGGAACAAGTCGATTACGTAGCCTTGGTCGCCATCCGCGCCCGGGAACGATATGAACCAAGGCTCCCGGCTGTACTGCTCCAGTCCGGCGTAAGCCTCCTTCTGGTCCGCCCGCATCGCCTGAACGGTGCCGACGGGAGCGAATATGCCGATTTTTCCGCCGTGCTTGGAGACGCTGTCGATTTTCATATCTTTGCTGTCTACGACTACGGTGTTATGTCCCAGCGCCGACAAGGAGAACGACCGGTCCCTCGTGTACGTATAGCCCAAGTCGGGAAGCAGCTCCTGCCCTTCCGCATACAGGTTCAGTTGAAGCGGCGCGAAATGATTATGGCCGTATTTCGGCTCGAATTGCAGCCACAGCTGCGATTGGGCGGTTCCCGAGCCTGCGGTCAGACGTCCGATTCCCGCGGCCGGCATCAAGAACGAGCCGGCATTCTGAATAGGCGACTGGGCTTTATCGGATGCCCACGAATCCTGAAGCGGCAGCATTTTCCCGTCGGGATAGACGAGCAGGTTGTTGTCCTTGAGCGACCTCTCGATAATCGGATAATCTTTGGCCATATCCAAATTGTCGAATCGCCTGCCTGTGCGGGGCGACGCGTAACCGGCCGGATCGGTGTATCCGTCGAGCGCGTTCACGGCCTGGTCCAATCCGTTAGTTGACTGAACGTGATACGACGGGGCCACTTCCTTCCAATACCCGTCCGATAAAAACTGGGTTTCGACATAATCCTGCATCCATTCGAACGCATTGTGGATATAGTCGGGCTCGTTCAGCATTTTGCCGGCATCGATCAAGCCGAGCCACTGGGTATAATTCATATTGCCGAGCGTATACGGATAGCTGAGAGCATATTGCATCGACGGAATGAACATTTGTTCGACAAGCTTTTTCTCGACGTCCTCGCCGACTTCCTGGCTGAGCACCGATAGGGCGTTCGTCTTCTTCACTTCCGCGTAAGCGCGCAGCAGCGGGCGCAGGCTGTTCAGATCGGCGACGGACCAGCGGTACCACATGCCGCCCCAATAGTTGAACGGAGGGCCGGACGTAATGTTGATCGGATAATTTCTCCATATGTAGTCGGTCGTCGGCACGTAGCCTTCGTACGCCCGAGCGAACCGGTACAGCAGCCTCGCCGCGCCCAGCGCATCCGTTTTGGCGATTTTCTCCGTTTGCCCGGTAGCGTAATTTTTCTGCAAATACCACAGGTGGGCGGACAGAAAATAACGTTTGCCCTCGGCATCCTCGTAGTAAGGATATTCCAATGTTTCGCCTTTCCGGTTGATCGCCGTCACGACATTCGTCTCCGGGTACTGCGAGTTCGGATATACGGTGCCGGTCTTGACCGAGACGAGGCTTTTGTTGTCGGTCGACAGCTTGTACAGCTGGTCCGGATGCAATTCGGGCATTTCCGGAAGCCCTGTGAAAATAAACCCGGTTTTGTCCGGGATCAGCTCCAGCGTGTCCAATACGAGCTGGGAAGCGGGCGCATACACGACTTGGACCGTTCCCGCTGGCGGGTTGGCGGGAACTGCCAAGGCCAGCCCCGCTTCGATCAGGCTGTCCCGGTCGAACGAGACGATCGCAAACTTCCCTCCTGACGGACTATCCGCCCGATAAGAGTAGACCTGCAGCTCCACGAGGCCGAAATCGAGTACGGGAGGATGCTCGAACGTTATTTCATAGCGGCTGCCGTACGTAACGCTAGTGACGGTGTTCAACGGCTCCCAGTCGCCCGTCGGGGATTTCCACTTTAGAGCAAACAGGGCGTCATCGGGATCAGGCGCGCTGCTCCGTTCGAACGAGAGCGTCTTCTCCGTGAAACCGTCGTATCGCAGCTCGGTATTCGCCGGCGACCAGCTTTGCCCTATCGGCGTCTGGCCGAAAAATACGCTGCCCAACCGCCCTTCGTCGACGATATTGCCTTTGAAGGTGACAGTGCCGCCCGTATCCCAGAACGTGGAGGTACGGATGGGGACCCATGTAAGAAGCGGCTTCGTGCCGAGATGATGGACGTGTACGACATTGACCCGCCACTCCGTTCCCGGCGCCGGCACCGCGGCGCCCAAGGCGGATAACGGGACCGATACTTCCACGGCCGTTCTTCCGCCCGAATCCGTCGTAGCGGTTGTAAACGTATTCACTTTGACCCGCTGCGGATTTTCCTTGGCGATTTCACGCCCGTTGTTCCAGTCCGTATTCGTTGCTCTCGCCAAAGGTGTCACCGGTAAAGTGACGACATAATGAGGTTCGCCGTACGTTTGCGTACTGACGACCAATTCGATCTTTTCCAAAATCGCTTTATCCTCCGAAGCGAACGTCCCCCCGAAGTACAGGTTCGTCGAATCGTAAAACATCTTGTAGGACGGACCGTCCGGCACGGGCTCGTTGTAGTATGCCGTGCGGAAATCGTCGAGCGCGGCCGCGCCGCTCCAGACGCTGTCCGACAGCACGCCGTCGATGACTGGCGCGGTCAGCGTTTCCGGCAGCACCGTCCATTTGTTCGCATACATCGTTATAGGCGCCCCCGTTTCTGATTCCGTATTCGCCGAAGCCCGCGCCGGTTGGATCAAACCGACCGGAATGCCAAGCGCCAGCACGATTGTCCATAACAACCATTTGCGCATGTGATCTCCCTCCTTGCGGGTAGGCAGGAAGAGAATGTTCAGCGTCATGAATGTACGGGGTGCCCGGACATAATGCTGCTTAACCGGCTGCAAAGCTCTTCTTCGTCCATCATATCCGCCCAATACGCCTTCAATTGCTTCTCCAATTCCTTCATAGCCTTCATTGGCATATTCAAATCGCGAAGCGTGCGGAACGAAGACATCGTCTCCCGGTATTGCATATAACGGGACGGACGATTCATCTTGCCCGGGACCGTATTGCCCGGAACTGTCCCCAGGCTCGGAATGCTCATCGTGCGATCCCTGATCCTGACCTGGGCTTCGCCGGACGTCAAAAAGTCGACGAACAGCTGCGCCTCCTCCTTATGTCTGGAACGACTGCTGATCCCCAAGCCCATCGAAATGAGCAGCGTCCGCAATTCTTCTGTATATGGCGCAGGCGAAATATCGTACTCCAGGTCCGTATCATTCCATACATTCAATCCCATGTAGCTCGTTAGCGTCATGGAAATTTTCCCTTCCAGAAACATCCGGTGGGAATCGTCATTGTCTTCGGACATATGCATCGGGAACGCTTTCCGGTTATGCAAGATGCGTTTGCTTACTTTCATGCTCTCCAGCATTTTCGTTCCGTACAAGCTTCTCAGCTTGCCGTCTTCCCATTCGAAACGTTCCCCGCTCTGCAGCAAAAATACCGGCCAACGGTTCAACGCCGGAACATGGAAGAAAAATCCATAGCGGCCTTTGCCGTCGGACAGCAGCTCCGCATGCCGGACGAGATCGTCCCACGTCCAGCTGCCGTCCGGCTCCAGCATGCCGCGTTCGCGGAAATGCGCCTTGTTGTAGCAAAGGACGATCGGAGAAAAAATGATCGGCTGCATCCACAACCGGCCATCCGCGCAAAACAGATCGGATATTTTCGGAAAAAGCTCCGGCTTCGCCGCAAGCGGTTCCAGCATAAACGCCTCCCCATCTTCAACCAGGCCGTAAAACTGGGTGTTCTCGAGCATGATCAAATCGTTGGAGAACAGCTCCGTCTTATCGCGGTAATTGATGTCTGCGGTTTCGACCGTAATCCACGGATACAGCCGGTGAAAATGCTCCAATTGCTCCGACAACGCCATATTGCGGAAGGGCGTCCACGTGCAGGCCAGCTTCAGCTTGACCCGGGGACGGCTCATGGCCACCCGGTTGCCGACCCGCGGCACCTTCTCGATCCAGCCTTCGTCCGCCAGCAGCTCGAGACCGGCGCGCAACGAATTGTTGCTCATGCCGAATTTCGCGGCAAGTTGCCTTTCCGGCGGCAAATAGTCGCCAGGGGCATACGTGCCTTCGATGATCTCGCTGCGCAGCGCCCGAATCATTTCCTCCAACGAGCTCATGAATTGTTCTTTAGTCGGTCTTCTTCTCATCATGCAGCACTCCATTTCATTTCTTTAAAGTTAACCCATCGGCTCCCCCCTCGTCCGAATGCGCTCCAAATCCGGCCACTGATTCACAGCCTTCTCATTTTATGAATCAGGATAGTCAATACGGGTAGAACAAGGTGTCAACCTCATCATATTTTACGCTGTAAACGTTGTCAATTTTAATTTAATGAATCACGATTAGAAAAATAATATTTTTTTATGATACAGGTAATTTCGGAAAGGGAGGAAGCGCGGCCTATCCGGCCTCCATGAGGCTTCATTCGCTTTTCAAACTCATGTATAATCGAAGGATCGGGGGGACTGCGGGATGATCGTCGACTTGAACGAACTAGCCGGGCAATTCGCCCGGGCTCTTCTTACGGTGGATGCGGTTTATCATACGATCAGGCATCCGAACGAACCGTTTTATGAACATACGGGCGATCGCCTGACGCCCAAAGCCGGCTTCCTTTTTGCGATCAGAGGTCATACGACCTTTGCCTTTAACGGAACATCTTACGAGATGAGCCCGGGCACCGTCGTTCACGGGGGCAAACAGATGGAGCTTCGGATCGCCCCTTCTGCCGACGAGTTCGAGTTTTTTCTGATACATTATACTCCGAACTATAAGCAGCTTGCCGCTGAGGCAGAGTTGCCTACGGATTACATGCAGACCCACTTCGCACTGGAGCCGGGAGAACACCCGAAGCTGATCGAAAGGCTCAGACAGCTTCACCAGGCTTCCAGGACTCCCGGAAATTTGGCCGCTATCCGGACCAAGGAGTTGTTCCACGGCATATTGCATGAGTTGTTCGCGTACTCGCGTAACCGTCTGCACAGCGAATCGGGAAGTTCGATCGAACAGGCGATTGCCTATATTCAGGATCACTTTATGGAGCCGCTCACAGTTGGGGAAATGGCTGCCCGCTACGGCATGGAGGCGAAGCCTTTCGCCTATTTGTTCACCAAATTCGTCGGAATATCCCCGATCGACTACTTGATCCACCACCGGATGAAGCGCGCGGAGGAGCTGCTGACGACGAGCCGCTGTACGATCGGCGAAATTGCCGTCAGCGTAGGGTACGGCGATGCCCATTATTTCAGCCGTCTATACAAAAAGCATACCGGTCTGTCACCGACCGAATTCCGGAGTCTGACCAGATAGGCTGGCGATCGATTCGCGAGGATAAGCCATGCATTTGGAAAATAATCCACCTTTGTTTCGGCATTTGTCCATTCTCACAGCCGCTCGCTCCTTGATATAATTTATTGAAAATGAATATCATTATCACGGAGGGTAACACATGTTTAGAAGTAGACACGGCTGGCCGCCCATTGCCGCACTGATTGTTTTATGCTTTGTTTTACTGGCAGGCTGCGGAGGCGGAATGACCAACAATAACGCCGGAACGGCATCTCCGGCATCTCCGGCACCGCCAGCCTCGCCGCAGCCGGCAAAGTCCGGAGCCCCAAAAATCGCCGTCACCTATTTCCCCTACGCCGAGCATTTATTCGCAATCGGACAAGCGGGGGCGGTCAAAGGGGTCGTCGGCTTGAGCTCCTTGAAGCAATTTTCCGTATACGACCCGTTTCTCCGGGACGGAGCTATAGTCGACCTGGGGGATGAGGCGAATCTGGAAAAAATCATCGCACTGAATCCGGATCTCATCATCGCTTCGCAGTTCGACGAGAAAATCGCGGAGCAATTGTCCAAAATCGCCAAAACGGTCACAATCAATACTACCCTCAATTGGCAGGAGACGATTGTCCAGGTAGCGGCCGTCGTCGGGGAAGAGGCGAAAGCGAAGCAATATATCGACGGCTTCAATAAAAAGGGGAGCGAAATTGCCGCGCTTATGGAGCAGTCGGGCCAAAAAGGAAAGACGGCTTTGTTCATCATGCCATGGAAAAAAGGCTTTACGTATTGGAGCGGCTCCCGCATGGCGCTATATTACGACAAGCTGGGCTTCAAGCCGTTTGACGGCATGAAAAATACGGGAGAGATCACTCTGGAAGGAATCGCGGAGCTGAATCCCGAGTACATTTTTATCGGCAAGGATTATACGAATTCCAGCGAGATCACACTGAAAGATCTGGAAACGAATCCGGTATGGCAAGGGCTGAACGCGGTTAAAAACAAAAAAATGTTTGTCGTCGATACGGAAATTCTCGGTCCGTTGGCCATGGGCCAATCCAAAGGCCTGGACTACGTGGAGAAGCTGATGAAGGCCGGCAAATAGTCGGCAAAAGCTCGCGGCATTTCGATTTTAAAAAAGCTCGCGACATTTCGATTTTAAAAAACTGCGGCAGTATGTTCCGCATCCAAATCGGTGGCTCTTGACGAGGCGGTGCAACTTGCTGCCGTAAATAGAGGAACTGGATTCCGCTATTGTCCCATATTCCGTTACACGCTTGAATATAACGGAACCTCCTCCGTTATCTCGAGCTGTCGGGGTGAAGATGGGGAGTGAACTGCGGAATACCGGAACGGATTTCCTTTATTTTTCAAACAACAGGGAGACCTGGGGCAATAGCGTACGCCAGTTCCGCTATTGGATGGATTCCCGTCCCGCAAACGTCCGCGGAGGTACCCAGCCTGTACCGATCATGCGGTACATGCACTTTCCTACGCGAATGATGCTTTCGCAAAAAAAAGCCGCACGACTGTTTCAGTCGTCGGCTTTTTGTCATGCAGCGTCGCCCGCTCAGCTTTTCCGCTCCGCCAAAGCTTTCGCCAAAGCGTGGGAAACCTTCCAAATATCGCCCGCCCCCATCGTCAGCACGAGATCGCCGCCGGCGATGACATGCAGCAAATAATCGGTTATTTCGGCTACGGACGAAATGTATCGGACGTTCTCGTTGCTGTTGCGCCCGATCAGCTCCACCAATTTCTCCGAGCTGATTCCTTCGATTTGCCGCTCGCCCGCAGGGGAATATATATCGGCAATGATAACCTCGTCCGCTTCGCCGAACGCTTTGCTGAACTGCTCGAACAAAAAATAAGTGCGCGTATACCTCTGCGGCTGAAAAACGGCGATAATCCGTTTGCCCGTCGCCTTGGCTGCGCTGATCGTGGCCTGAATTTCCGTCGGATGGTGCGCGTAATCGTCGATAACGAGAATGCCTTCGGTTTCGCCCAGCACTTGAAAGCGGCGCTTCGCTCCGCGAAACAGCTTGATCGCCGCGGCAAAGTCGGCGAACGGCAGGCCCGCTTCGCGGCAGACGATAAAGGCGGCAAGCGCGTTGTATACGTTGTGCCGGCCCGGTACGGACAGCTCCAGCGTTCCGAGCGTTTGCCCCTCGTGCTCTACCTCGAACGAGACCCGCCGGTCTCCCAGACGAACGTTCGACGCCGTATAATCGGCCGACCATTCCAATCCGTAAGAGATCGAATCGACGGAAACGGAGGCGAGAACTTCCCTGACGTCCGGATCGTCGATACAGACGATCGCCTGCCCGCCGCCCGTTACCTGGCTCAAAAATTGCGAGTAGGCCTGCTTCAGCTTGCCGAAGTCCCCGTCGTAATTTTCCAGATGGTCGGCTTCGATATTGGTCACGATCGCATAGTGCGGCCTATACCGGAGAAACGATCCGTCGCTTTCGTCCGCCTCGGCGACAACGTAATCGCCGCTGCCGGCTTTGGCGTTGCTGCCGACGTTCATGATTTCCCCGCCGATGATATAGGTCGGATCGAGCCCGCATTCCTCCATGACGAGCGATATCATCGACGTCGTCGTCGTCTTTCCGTGAGCGCCGGCAACGGCGATCCCTTTGCGCGCCTCCATCAGCTTGGCGAGCATCTGGGAACGGTGGAGAATCGGAATGTTCAAACGCTCGGCCTCGGCGATCTCCACGTTATCCTTGGACAGCGCCGTGGAATAAACGACGACGTCAGCTCCCCTTACATGGCTCGCCTCATGCCCGATGAATACTTTCGCACCACCAGCCGCCAGCTTGTCGGTCAGCTCCTGGCTCGCCAAATCCGATCCCGTCACCGTGTAGCCCATCTCGAGCATCACCTTGGCGATTGCGCTCATTCCGTATCCGCCGATACCGATAAAATGCACCTGCTCCGTCGTATTCACGCCCACGATCACCAGCCTTTGTCAGAATCTTTGCGGTACAGCATCCAGGATCGCACGTCGGATATCAAGTAGAGCGTTCCGGTTACAACCGCGAGATCGTCCGTCCCGGTCCGTTCCGTCAACAGGCCAAGAGCCGTCTTCCAGTTCGGTTCCACGGTAACGTCGATCGTCTTGTTCAGCTCTCCGAGCGTATTTCGGGCCATTTCGGCCAACGAGTCGGCATCCGCCTTTTTGAAAAAGTCGGGCTCGGTCACGATAAGCGAATCGGCCAGCGGCAGCAGGTGCCGCAATACGCCCTCGTGCTGTTTCGTAGGCATCATGGCGATCATCAGATGAAGCTTATCGTACCGGTAAATCGAACGAAGCGCCTCGGCCAGCGTTTCCGCCCCTTCCGGGTTATGAGCGCCGTCCAGCAGCATGCGCGGCGTCCTGCTTACCATCTCGAGCCTGCCGGGCCATTGCGCCGACCGCATCCCTTTCCGGAAAGGCTCTTCGTCCATGACGACGGCATAATATTGGCGCAGCACTTCCAGCGTCATCAAGGCGACGGCTGCGTTTTTGAGCTGATGCGCCCCGTTAAGGGTAATGTCGATCTGCTCGATACGCCGGAAAGGGCCGGTAAAATGAAGCGTTTGCTCATCCAGCTCGGAACGTACCGGCTCATAGTTGAATTGATCTTGCATCAAGTAGAGCGTGCTTTTGCGGTCGGCTGCCGCTTTGCGGATCGCCTCTATCGTCTCGGGCTGCTCTACCGCGCTTACGACCGGTACCCCGGGCTTGATAATCCCCGCTTTTTCCTCGGCTACGGCGGTCAAGCTGTCGCCCAATATTTCCATATGATCGTGGCCGACGTTCGTAATGACCGAGACGATCGGAGTGACGACGTTCGTCGAATCGAGCCGCCCGCCGAGTCCGGTTTCCCAGACGACGAAATCGGGATACGTGACTTTGGCGAAATACAGCAGCGCCAGCACGGTCGATACTTCGAACATCGTCGGCGCTCCCCATTCGGTCTCGGCGATTTCGTCGAAGATCGGCTTCAATTCGTTGACGAGCCGGACGAGCGATTCGTCGTCGATATCTTGGCCATTGTATTGGATCCGGTTCTGATAGCGCTCGATAAACGGCGAGGTGAACGTGCCCACGTCATAGCCGCATGCCGTCAGCGTTTTCGTCAAGAAAGCGCACGTCGATCCTTTGCCGTTCGTCCCTGCGACATGAATGAATTTCAGCCGCCTGTGGGGGTAGCCGAGCTTCTCCATGAACAGCTCCATTCGCTTCATGCCGGGACGAATGCCGAATTTCATCCGGCCCGTGATCCAATTCACCGCTTCATCCGCCGTCCGGAAAGCCGATGGTGCCGATTCGGTCGCTCCATTCATACGTCTCATCCCTTTACTATATGAAATTGGTCCGTGAAATTGTTGGTCATCGGTCTATTTCCGGAAAACGGCCTGCAAAGTCGATCGACTCCGCAGACCGTTCCGATATAGCCGTCTTTTCGCACGGTGATTATCCTTTTAATTCGGCCAGCCGGGCGAGCACTTTGTCCCGCTTCTCGGCATAGTCGCGCATTTTCGCCTTTTCTTCCTCGATGACTTTGGCCGGCGCTTTCGCTACGAACCCTTCGTTCGCGAGCTTCTTCTCCACGCGCTCTACTTCGGCATTCAATGTCTGCACTTCTTTCTCCAGCCGTGCCAATTCCTGCGAAATGTCGATCAGCCCCGCCAGCGGCAGGAACAGTTCGGCGCCGGTGACGACTGCGGTCATCGCCTTCTCCGGATGCGCGAGCCCGGTGCCGATCTCCAGGCTGGACGTGTTGCAGAACCGGCGGACGTATTCTTCGTTGCGCTTCAATATCGACAGCGTATCGTCGCCCGAGGCGCGGACGAGCAGCTCGATTTTTTTGCTCATCGGGACATTCACCTCGGCCCGGATGTTGCGCACCGAGCGGATGATGTCCATAAGCAGATTCATTTCGGCGACTGCTTCGGGCGCTTCCCATTTGGCGTCATAGGCTGGCCATTCCGCCAATACGATCGTATCGCCCTCATGCGGCAAATGCTGCCAAATTTCTTCGCTGATGAACGGCATGAACGGATGGATCAGCCGCTGCGTCCTGTCCAGCACGTAGGCAAGCACGGACTGCGTCGTTTTCTTGGCGGAGGCGTTCTCGCCGTACAGCGACAGCTTCGCGATTTCGATATACCAGTCGCACAGATCGTCCCAGATAAAGTTGTACAGCAGCCGACCCGTTTCGCCGAACTCGTACTGGTCCATCAACCGGGTCACTTCCGCGGACGTCTCGTTCAACCGGTGCAAAATCCAGCGGTCGGCCGTGCCCAGCTCTCCGCCCAAATCGATATCGGCGGCCGTAAAGCCTTCCAGGTTCATGAGCGCGAAGCGCGAAGCGTTCCATATTTTGTTCGCGAAATTCCGCGCCTGCTCCACCCGCTCCCAGCGGAAACGCAAATCCTGCCCCGGGGTGCTGCTCGTGGACAGCATATACCGCATCGCGTCGGCGCCGTATTTCTCGATGACCTCGAGCGGATCGACCCCGTTGCCGAGCGATTTGGACATTTTCCGGCCTTCCGAGTCGCGGACGAGACCGTGAATGAGCACGTCCCGGAACGGATTCTCCCCGGTGAACTCGAGAGAGCTGAAGATCATCCGCGATACCCAGAAAGGAATAATATCGTAGCCCGTGACAAGCAGGCTTGTCGGGAAATATTTTTTCATATCGGAAGTATCGTCCGGCCAACCGAGCGTGGAGAACGGCCATAGCGCCGAGCTGAACCACGTGTCGAGCACGTCCTCTTCCCGCTTCAAGTGCGCGCTTCCGCAATGCGAGCATTGCGTGGCGTCCTCCCGCGACACCGTAATGCTTTCGCAATCGTCGCAATACCAGGCCGGAATGCGATGTCCCCACCATAGCTGGCGGGAAATGCACCAGTCGCGGACGTTTTCCATCCATTGCAAATACGTTTTCTCGAAACGGTCCGGCACGAAGTTGACGCCCTCGCCCGATTTCTGCTTATCGATCGCCGCTTTCGCCAGCGGCTCCATGCGGACGAACCATTGCGTGGACAGGAAGGGCTCTACTACCGCTCCGGTGCGCTCGCTGTGGCCTACTTGATGGACATGCTCCTCGATTTGCAGCAGGACTCCCTGCTCCTTCAAATCCTGTACAAGCTTTTTGCGGCATTCGAATCGATCCATTCCTTGGTAAGGACCGGCGTTCGCGTTCATGACCCCGGATTCGTCCATGACGAGAATTTGCGGCAATCGGTGACGTTCGCCGACCTCGAAGTCGTTCGGGTCGTGCGCCGGCGTAATTTTCACTGCCCCGCTGCCGAATTCCTTGTCCACATACTCGTCGGCAACTACGGGGATTTCCCGGCCGATTACGGGAAGCACGAGCATTTTGCCGATCAGATCGCGATAACGCTCGTCTTCGGGATGTACGGCCACCGCCGTATCTCCCAGCATCGTTTCCGGACGCGTAGTAGCTACGGTAATATGTCCGCTTCCGTCCTTGAGCGGGTATTGCAGATGGTACAGGCCGCCCTGCACTTCCTTATGCTCGACCTCGATATCGGATAACGCCGTCCGCGCCGCCGGATCCCAGTTAATAATCCGGTTGCCGCGGTAGATGAGCCCTTTCTCGTACAGCTTGACGAATACTTCGCGCACCGCCCGGGACAGCCCTTCATCGAGGGTGAACCGTTCCCGGGAGTAATCTAGCGAGAAGCCGACTTTCGCCCATTGCTCGTGGATCGTGCCCGCGTACAGCTCTTTCCACTCCCACACTTTTTCCAGAAACGCTTCCCTTCCCAGATCGTGGCGCGAGACGCCTTCGCCGCGCAGCTTCTGCTCCACCTTCGTCTGCGTGGAAATGCCCGCGTGGTCCGTACCCGGCAGCCATAAAGCGTCGAACCCCTGCATCCGCTTCATGCGCGTCATAATGTCCTGCAGCGTGCAATCGAGCGCATGGCCGATATGAAGCATCCCCGTCACGTTCGGGGGCGGGATGACGATCGTGTAAGGAATGGCATCCGGACGTTTGCCTGCCGCGAATACGTTATTTTCCAGCCAGTAAGCGTACCATTTGGCTTCCGCCGATTTCGGGTCGTACGTCGTCGGCATGGATACCGACGGCTGTTTTGTGGTGTCCTGAATTTCCGTCATGAGCAATTACCTCCCGGTTTGATTCCGCCGCCTCGTCGTAGCGCGGCCCGTAGAAAGAAAACAAAAAAAGCCTTTCGCCGCAAAGGACGAAAGGCATTGCTTCCGTGGTACCACCTTCATTCCGCGCCGGTCCACAGGGCCAAAGCGCGACACTCGAGCAAATAACGGCTGCGGCCGGCCGGCTGACATGCGGATGTCCCGTATCCGCGTGTGGCGGCGTTACGGAGCGACCGACAGTTCCGGCGACTCGGGGGCGACTTCGACAGTTACATCCTGCGGAACCTCACAGCGACTAGCGGTCCGCTCTCTGAAGGGTTGGCTGCCTACTACTCCCTTTCAAAGTCTTTGAGTATGGATCGTTCCCCATATCCGACTTCACTTTTTGGGATACGATTTTGGGGCTCCCCGTAAAGTATTTGGAATAAGCAATAAAGCTTCGCTCCACTTTATAGGGATTTATACACTATATTAAACATTTTGGACGATGCAGTCAATGAGCCTTCCGTTTAAACATTCGAACGCACCGGCATTCACGCTCGGTTTCGTGGCGATAGCTCCGTATTCAATCCCGCCTGATCATTTGTTTCACGACAAAGACGCTTACCGCGATCAACGCCGTTATCCATAGTGCCTGATAAACCGAGCGAACCGTCGGTGACAATCGGCACGCCTCCGTTCGTACGCGTTTTTCCGTATAGCATCAGCATATCCAAAGGACGGGGGTTCATACACTTGAAGTAAGGAGCCTTATGGGGAAATTCTTCATACACTGTTTCCGACAACCGGGCTGGCGATAGGCCGGATCGATTTTAAAAAACGGGGTGAAACGTTCATGGACAAATGGTGGTGGAAAATCCGGTATACCGTCAAAGGAGTCATATTCCCGCTCATATGCATACAGTTCGTGCGGACACTGCTGCTTCCGACAGGGCTGGACGTCTTTATTTTGTTCGGGCTATTCTTGATCTACCTCGGATTTTTGTTAGAAGTATATTGACACTGCGCAGTTCCAGGAGTTCGCATCCTTGCAGGAAACGGAACGAAAAGTTCCGCTATTGCTCTTCATCGCGTCGAAAAAGGGCCGTAACGGAACAATTCGTTCCTGTATTCCACTCAGCAACCCGTTCTACAGCCTTTTTTCGGCCATTAGCGGAACTTTTCATTCCGTTTGGGCCTGCTCACTCTCGGCTTCATAAAAGAACGATTTGTTCCCCTCGCCGTCGAATAGAGGAACTCGTCGTTCCTGATCCCGATCGCTCCCCCTCATCGAGGCGCTCCACCAGAGGAACGGCTTTTCGTTGCTCGGTCCGAGAGTTTACAAATCGTATAACGTTCAAAAGACGCGTCACCGGAAGCCTGGGCTTATCGGGACGCGTCTTTATGATGTTCACGGGGTTCAAGGGATGTAAATAACTTGGCCTTCCGTTACCTCTTGATCGCTCAAGCTGTTGTACAGGCGGATTTCCTGGGGCTTACGGTCATACTTCTTCGCGATGGACTCGACGGTATCGTCCTTATGTACGATGCACAGCCTCACTTTCCGGAACTGCTGCTCTTCGTTCGCGGACAAGAACAAGTTTTTCCATTCCAGCACATCATTGGCGCCAGTCTCGGCAACGGGCTCCGGAACGGGTTCGCTTCGGAATCCCCTGCCCTGCCGGCCGGTGCTTTGCGAAGCATGAGCGGGCGGGGACGGATTGCGGTATTCGTCGCTCTTGCTCAAATACGATTTCAGATCGAACGGCTGGCCGCCATCCGGCTTTTTGCTGCCGAAGGCGATCTTCATCTCGCCCTTATCCGGGTCTTCCGGGACGGAAGCTTCAAGCGCTTCGGCCGATTCCGTCGCACCGGTCGTTTTGTTCGCTTCCGCCGAATCGTTATCGTATTGAGCCAATGCCTCGTAATCCTCGAAATTGCCCTCCGGCAGCTCGTCGCGTTTTTTCTCGGTTTTGTAGCTTGCCGCAACGGTCGCGGTCGGCTGGGCTTCGGTTCTATCCGGCTGTCCTCCGATTCCGTGCCACCCGGTTTTCCCTTGCGGCTCGGCTTCTTCCTGAGGCTCGTTTTGTTCCTTGAGCTCGGCCTCCTTCGACGGTTCCGCTTCCTCCTGAGACTCGATTTCAGGCTGAGGCTCCGCGCTGGCCAACTGCTCGGTTCTGTCCGTCGCCTCCGTTACCCAGACCGGAATAGACGACTCGTCTGCCCTGGCCGGCTCATGCACGAACAAAACCTCTTCCTCATCCTGCCATGCCGCCGAATTGCCCGACAACATCTCGATGCCGTTCAAGGTTAGCACGCCGGTTACGTTTAGACTGCGCGGAGATAGCAAATCGATGTCGAAGTTTTCAATATCGACCGAAATGTCGTCCACACTGCGAATCCGATTGATCGGCAGCGTAATTTCTACCGGAATCGTATGCTCGAGCGATTTCGTCTCGCGCGAATCGCCGTCCGCTTGTCCCGAATAGGTTCCGACCAACAACAGGCATCCTTTCACGATCGCTTGATCCCCTTCGACGGCGACCCGGATTTGCGGGGTGAGCTCGACCTCGTCCAACTCGTAAATGGCGGACACCTCTTCCGGCAAATGAACGCGTTCGTAAATATCGAAGCGCAGACCGGGCTGCTGTTCGCTCACGGTAATTCCTCCTTCCGTAACGTCCTGCCTTGGTAGTTTGTCAAGACCGTTCTATAAATTTATATGGACGAAGGAAAGAGAGCATGACACGTTTTTTTGAAAAATAGCAATCCGCACCGTATTTATTAGATTCAAGCTTGTTCGAAAAGCCTATTTCCTCTTCCCGGCCGCTTGTCCGGCCACTTTCGTCCTGCGGTATGCGCTATATACGATCAGCAGCAGCAGGACGGCGAACACGAGTCCGATGCCGTACATTTCGAGCGGAAAATCGAACACATAGTACTGCTTCACGACTTCACCTGATTTCTCCGATTTTTCCTATTATTTTATCAAAGAGCCGATCCAAAACCAAACGGGATTATGGTATGATGGTGGGTGATGGGCACATGCATAGAAAAGGGAGAGGACTGCGGTGAGTACAGCCATCCAGCTATTGGTTCAGACCAAAAGACAGCTAGGAGGATGGAGTTGGTTCAAAAAAACATTGCTGACGTTCGCACTGCTCATATTCGGGACGTCCAGCTTTTTATATTTGACCCCTCCCGGATTGTCGATTCGCGAATTTTTGGCGCAAACCGTCATTTCGACACAGCATCGGGACTGGGCTTGGATCGTCGTCGGCCCGGAGAAACGCGATTATATGGTCAAGATGTCGCATCAATTCACGGAGACGTCCGCCATGGAAAAGCAGGATTTCGCCATGATCAAACACGATCCCGTCCGCCAGGCGAGATCCGTGGAGGAGCTGATCAGCGAGCCCAAAGACATTTCCGGCCAGTTTTGGAAAGGCAAAATGATTTACGTGTACGACCCTACCTCGATTCGCGTCGTCGTGCCGAGCAAGGTCGGCGAAGGCGAACGAATCAGCTCCATGGTAACCCGGACAGACGCCGTAGCGGGCATTAACGGCGGCGGCTTTATCGATCCCGATGGGCTGGGCAACGGGTTTGCCCCGATCGGACTCATTTTGTCCGGATTCGAGGCGATTTATACGGATGCCGAGCCGTACCACGCTCAGCATATTATCGGCTTCACCAAGGAAGGAACGCTCGTCGTAGGCAAATACAGCCTGCAAGAGCTGCAGCAAATGGGCGTAAAGGATGCGGTATCGTTTTTGGCTCCGCGCCTGATCGCCAACGGCAATCCGCAAATTACGACCGGCGACGGCGGCTGGGGACGCGCTCCCCGTACCGCGATCGGCCAAAAAGAGGACGGCACTCTTATTTTCGTCATCATCGACGGCCGCCAGACGAGCAGCGTCGGCGCCACGTTAAAGGAAGTTCAGGATTTGCTGTTGAAGGAAGGCGCGGTCAACGCCGGTCTGCTGGACGGCGGCGCTTCCTCCGAGCTCGTCGTGAAAGGAGAGCTTCTGACGAAGCCGTCAAGCCGGTATGGCGAACGCAGATTGCCTTCCGGCATTCTGGTCTACGACGATCCGGACTCGTACAAGGCGGACCGCATATGGGACGGGTTGAACAAGATCGATCCGGGCGGCAGATATGACCATCCCGACTTCTTGAAGGAGCAGGCGGAACTGAAAAATAAACCGCCCGCGCAGACGCCAAAAGTAGAGCCGGAGAAAACGCAGGAGCCTGCCAAGACGCAGAGCAACAACGATTCGCCTGCTAAAACTACAACGACACCTCCGAAGACGGGCGGCACTACCGGAACAAGCGATAAACCGGCCGGCGGAGCCGGGAACGGAGCTTCTACAGGAACTTCCGGTTCGGCCAATACGGGCAGCTCCAATACGGGTACGGCTGGAAGCACGAATGCCACCCCGCCTGCCGAACCTTCCGGCGGCACTGCAACGCCTCCGGCCGGGTCGGGAACACCGGCTGCGGGGGGGGCGTCCTCGGGAGCAACCGCTCCCGGCGGCGGAGCTGCAACGAATGGGACTACTCCGCCTGCGACAAAGCCTGAAACCGGGGCAAATACCGGCAGCACAAACAACACGACGCCGGCAGGCAATACCGGTACAAACGGCAGTTCTGGCGCTGCAAGCGGGGGCGGGAGCGGGCAACCGACTGCGCCTGCCACTCCGCCACCGGCAGCGGGGACTGGCAGCGGCGGCGGCACAACGACAGGCGCACCGAGCCCTGCAGGAACGTCCGGTTCGGGAGCGGCGGGCAATACAAGCAATTCCGGCACGCCTGCCAGCTCCGGCACATCGACTTCCGGTACTTCTACTTCTTCCGGAACTTCGGCTTCTTCCGGAACAGCGGCATCTTCCGCTACAACGGTGAACCAGGGCTCGGCTGTATCTTCGGGAACAGTTGGATCGTCCGGAACTGCCGCTACGCCTCCTGCTACGACCGGTACGAATGCACCTGCTCAATAACCGTTTACATAAGACGGATTTGAAATCCTTTATGCAAATACAATAGCGGCAGTCCGGAACTGACAAGTTCCAGACTGCCGCTTTTTTCGTTTATGGAGGATTCGGCAATCTATGTCCCCATGTCGAAGAAAAAAATCGTCACCCAGAGCATTTCATGCATAAATACCCGCAATTGGACAAAATATGAAAGTAAGACCCTATTACTAGGCAAATAAAGGAGATCGATCGACGGATGAAAACATTAAACGTTGTTGCGCTTGCGCTTCTGATTGTCGGCGGATTGAATTGGCTTCTCGTCGGATTGTTCGATTACGACCTCGTGGCTTCGCTGTTTGGAGGCAGTCATTCATGGCTGACTCGTACAGTGTATATCGTTGTAGGCCTCTGCGCGCTGTATTCGTTCCGCTTCTTCAACGATGTTCGACACGATGCGGCTGCGCGTTAAGCGGTTCAAGCCGCATCGTCGCTTCGCCCGTACACCACCGATAGGCCTCCGCCGCATGCGGAGGCTTTTTTGGCGGAGTATTCCGCTCAGCAATTAACGAACCAAATTTGCTTATTTGTGAACTTCATTTAGTTTGCTTCAGTGATGCCGTTCGGTCCCTCTGCCTACGGATAAACCTCGAAGACAGTTTCACTTTTAGGGGATCCGCAAGCTTTTATAATAATATAAAGTTGCGTGCAGTGTGCCATTTGCCGACTTCGCATACATCGGAATCCGTCCTGCCTCTATATACCCCAACGATGCATAGAGACGATTGGACGGATCCCCCTCTCTCGTGTCGAGAACCAATAGCGACCTCTCCTCCCGCCTCGCTCTTTCTTCAGCTGACTGCATGAGTGCGCGACCGATTCCCAACCTCCGATAATCCGGGCTTGTCATCAATTTTGCGATTTCGGCTCTATGACTGCCGTTCTGCTTTGTACATAGGTGCAATTGTACCGTTCCTACTATCCGATTGCCGAGCAGAGCGACGAATAGGACGCATCGGGACCAACCGCCTGTTGCCAATACCGAATAGCCTCGGAACGCTGCAAGGGCGGCAAAAAACCGACCGATGCGCCATCTTCGACAACCTCGATCAGTAGCTCCGCAAGCTCGTTCAGACGTTCTTCGATCGCAAGAACCGTTTCGATTCTAACTTCCCCGTTCATACCGACTCACCCCGGATTTTCGTTTTTGTCGCCTAATTTTACTACGATGTGCTGTCCCACTACACGTAAATTCCCCAGAAGCGTTATGCCAACACAACCTTGTGCCGGTCCGGAATCCGAATGGCCGAGTCCTACAAGCTTCGAATATCGTCGACCAGTTCTGGAATACCGCTGCCGAAAGCATGCCCTCGATTATCCAATGAGCGCAAAATGGCCCATGGAAGCTTCTCCGCGTAAAGGCGTGCATGCTCGAACGGCACAATTTCATCGTCACGGCTATGGTAAATATGAATTCGGGGAATCCGGCCCAGTCTGGATGGAAAGTCTTCAAGCAATCGAAATTGCTCCACGCTCCATTCCTCGTCGTTGCCCCAATAAGGCGCAGCTGCAAGAAACAATCCCGCCACGGATTGACCGTATCCATTCTCGGAAATATGCTTCAGCAAAACTGATCCGCCCAAGGAATGTCCGATCAAGATGAGCTCCCCCTCCAGCTCGGCCAGCTCCTGTTCCAGCTTTTCTTTCCACGGTTCATACGATGGCCTTTCCGGGTTCGGCATTTTCGGATAGAGCACGTCATATTGCGCTCCTAACGATTGTTGCAGGCTTGTGACCAAATCGGAGCTTCCTTGATGAGGGCCTTGAGCCCCTGCACTGTGTATAAATAAGATTTGCCGCTTCATTTCCATCCCCCCGATAGACTGGACTGATATTGCCTCGTTCAAACTCTCCTCATTCTAGCATGCAAAAGTCGGTGCGATTTCTTACCGATTGCTGGCCGTCGGGACGATCTCTGTGTCAAAAAGAAAAAAGCCCGCTCGGAATAGGGCTTTTTAATCGGCTGACGTCGTGTTGGCTTCGGTTCCGAACCTTCTCGCGGATCGGACTCGAGCGCGTTCGATCTCGATCTCGCGATTGCGCGGCTCGGCATTCGTGACAAGCGAATCGAGCAAATTGCGGGCAACCGCGGCCACCTCCTCGATAGCCTGATGAAACGCAGCCTCGTTCGCCTTGGAAGGCGTGTTGAAGCCGGAGAGCTTTCTCACGAATTGGAGCGAGGCTGCCTGAATTTCATCTTCGGTAGCGGGCGGGTCGAAGTTGAACAACGTTTTGATGTTTCGGCACATGGCGTTCTCCTTTGAATTCGGTTTTTCTCCATCTTACTACACTCGCCCCCTCCCTGCCAGCCAGTAGGAAGCAGAGCTCCAAACGTATATAGCCGAAAAAGGATGTGGCCCGAATGGACGAGAACAACGATCAGCAAAAGAACAGACCCGATTTGACGAACTACGACTGCGTCTGGGGAAGCGACGAGGATCAATATTTGCAGTCCGATTCGCGGGAAGTCGATTCCGGGGAGCAAGAAGACGGTCAAGTCCAATAATTTCTTCATGAAAAAAAGACCACCTTTATGAACCGGGGTGGTCTTGTTCGTTGTATCGGTTACAGCCGTTTCAACGCCTCGTAATGCGCTCCGATCGTCGTTTCGATGTCCTCGTCCGTATGGACCGAGGATACGAACATCCCTTCGAACTGGGATGGCGCTACGCTTACGCCCAAGTCGAGCAGATTGCCGAAGTATTTGCCGAACCGCGCGAGATCGGAAGTTTTGGCCGTCTCATAATCGATGACCTTCGTCTCCGTAAAAAACGGACATACCATCGAGCCTATCCGATTGATCGTTGACGGAATTCCAAGCTCACGAGCATTGCTCGAAAAGCCTTCCTCCAGTCGTGCCGATTTGCGTTCCAGCTCTTCGTAAACGCCGGGTTGGGCAAGCAGCTTCAAGGTCGTATAACCGGCCGCCATCGCGAGCGGGTTGCCGGACAATGTCCCGGCCTGATAGATGGGGCCGCTGGGAGCCATCCGCTCCATAATATCGCGGCGTCCGCCGTACGCCCCTACGGGAAGACCGCCACCGATCACTTTGCCGAGACACGTCAGGTCGGGGGTTATGCCGAATTCGCCTTGAGCGCAATGGAAGCCGACGCGGAATCCGGTCATGACCTCATCGAAAATGAGCAAGCTTCCGTATTGCCGAGTCACGTCGCGCAGCCCTTGCAAAAATCCCGGCAGTGGCGGTACGACGCCCATATTGCCCGCCACCGGCTCCACGATGACGGCGGCGATTTCCTCGCCGAATTTCTCGAACGCCACTTTGACCGAATCCAAATCGTTATACGGAACCGTTATCGTATTCATCGCCACGCCTTCGGGTACGCCCGGACTGTCCGGCAGTCCAAGCGTCGCCACGCCGGAGCCCGCCTTAATAAGCAGCGAATCGGCATGGCCGTGATAGCAGCCTTCGAATTTCAATATTTTGTGGCGCCCCGTAAACCCGCGCGCCAAACGGAGTGCGCTCATCGTCGCTTCCGTGCCGGAATTTACCATTCTGACGATTTCGATCGAAGGCACCCGATCGCAAACAAGCTTGGCCATCTCCGTCTCTAGGAGCGTCGGAGCTCCGAAGCTCGTCCCCTTCTCCGCGGTCCGCTTGATCGCTTCAACGACTTCCGGATGCGCATGGCCCATAATGAGGGGCCCCCAGGAACCGACATAGTCGATAAACGAGTTGCCGTCGATATCGTAAACCCGCGAGCCTTCGCCCCGCTCGATGAAAGCCGGCGTCAAACCGACCGATTTGAAAGCGCGCACCGGGCTGTTGACCCCCCCGGGTATGTACCGCTTCGCTTCCTCGAACGCCGCCGCCGACTTCCCGTCTTTCCGCGCTTGCTGTTGTCCCGACATCTTTTCACTCTCCTCATTTTTCGGAAAATTTCCGTTCAATCTTAGTAACCGCCGGGCAAATGCCATTTCCTCTGTTCCTGCCGTATGGTAAAATGTGTGGGTGATGGCAAAAGGGTGAAGCGAGGTTTTATCCGTTATGATCGACTTCCTGCAGCAAGTCCCGTTGTTTTACAAATTGAACGAAAAGCAATTAAGCTATATCGCGGAGATTTGCACGAAAAAACCGTTCAAAGCCGGAACGGTGCTGTTCCGCGAGAAGGAGCCCGGTTCCGCGTTCTACATCGTCTATTCCGGCTCCATCAAGCTGTTCATGTCCAGCCAGGCCGGCGAAGAAAAAATTTTATCCGTTTTCAAATCCGGAGACAGCTTCGGCGAATTATCGCTGATCGATGGCAAGCCCCGCTCCGCCAGCGCGCAGACGCTCGAAGATTCCACGATGATCGTCCTCGGCGCGGGCAACTTTCTGGAGCTGTTGAAGTGGAACTTCGAGATTACGCTATGCATCATGCAGGAGCTGGCCCAACGGTTGCGCGATACGAACCAGCACGTGCACGATCTGACCTTTTTGGACGCCCGTTCCCGAGTTGTCAAAAATCTGATCCTGCTCGCGAACAAAAACGGAACGCGCAAAGGAACGACGATCCATGTGAAGCTGGCTCTGAACTTCGACGAAATATCCCGCATGGCCGGCGTCCAGAAGACGGTGCTCATGCAAGTGATGCGCGATCTCGAGGACCGCGGAGTGATCAGCGTCGCCATGAACGAGTTTACGCTTCATTTGGACCGTCTGAGAGGCGGTAATTGAACACCGCCTCCAACCACGTCCAACCACGATCATACTCCTGCCAAATAGGACGCGGCCGCTTCGGCTGCGTCTTTTGCTTGCCTCACGCAATCCGGAATGCCTACTCCTTCGAACGCCGCCCCCGTCACGAAGGTGCCTGGCAAATCGGCGACAAGACGCTCTCTCAACCGTCGGATCCGTTCCATATGTCCGACCTGATATTGCGGCATCGACCGGTTCAGGCGCGTCACTTCCACGAACAATGGCTCTTCCCGTATTCCCATCAGCTCGAGCAAATCGTGCCTGACCCGGCTGACGATCTCGTCGTCGGACAAGCTCTTCCAGTCCTGGTCGCCGGAACGGCCTACGTAGCAGCGGATAAGCGCCTTCCCTTCCGGTGCGGTATGCAGCCATTTCGACGATGTCCACGTACATGCCGTAATAAACCGGCCTTCCGTCCGCGGGATCACGAAGCCGGAGCCGTCGAGCGGATGGTTCAAGCTGTCCTTGTCGAAGGCAAGCACTACGTTCGCCACCGAAACATAGTCCATCTCCCCGAGCCATCCCGTATCCGGTACGGTTTTCAGCAGAGGGGCCATGGCATAAGCCGGCAGCGCCAATATGACCGCATCCGCTTCCAGCGTATCGCCCTCGTCCAGCATCAGCTTATAGCTGCCGTTGTCCCGCTCCAGTCCCTTGACTTCGGCCTTGATGTCGGTCGTATCCTGAAGCGCGCCTCTCAGCCCCTCCAGAACGGTCACAAGGCCTTTCCGATAAGTCAGGAACACGCTGGAGCGGTCCTTGTGCGGGACGATTTCGGACAGCTTCGAAGGCGGCGGCGGGTTGAGCTTGCCGGCCGTCATGCCTTTGATCAGGCTGCCGTATGTTTGCTCGACTTGATGAAACTGCGGGAAGGTCGCTTCCAGGCTCAGCTTGTACGTATCTCCCGCATAGATGCCCGCCAGTATCGGCTCGGCGATATTCGCGAGCACTTCTTTCCCCAGCCTTCTTTCGAAAAAATCGCCGACCGACTCGTCGCCGGTTTCTTTCCGCCGCGGAAGCACATAATCCATGGCGGCTCTGGCTTTGCCGAACGGCGAGATGAGATTCGTCGTCATAAAGGGCTTGATCTCCGTGGGAACGCCGAGCGACAGCCCGCGCGGCATTCGGTGAAGCTTGCCTTTATGCACGATATACGTTTTGTTCGCCTTCGGATTCAAGCCGGTCAATTCCCGCTCCAGACCTAGGTCCCGGGTAAGCTCGATCATCGGCAGCTTGCGCGCCAGAAACGAATCCGGTCCTTGCTCGATGACGAAACCGTCGCGATGCAGCGTACGGATTTTGCCGCCGAACATATCGCTCTTCTCCACGATCGATATATCGGCCTCGACGTGCCGGCCCGCCAGCGCCGATTTCAAATAAAAGGCGGCGCTCAGTCCGCTGATGCCCCCGCCTACGACGACGACATGCTTGCGGCCGTTTTCCTTATTTTCCATGACGGTATTGTCCTCCCCCGCTTGCTTTCAATGCGCCGGCTGTACGCCCGCTCAAGCTTGCCCGAGTTGATCCGCCACGACATCGCTTAAGGTTTTCATATACAACGGATCGGTATTGAGCGAAGCCGTACGCTCGAGGTGCATCCCCAACCGTGCGGCCAATGCCTGGCACTCGATGTCCACGTCGTACAGCACTTCCAGATGGTCGGATACGAATCCGATCGGGCACAGAAGCACGTTCTCCACATGCTCTTCGCGGTGAATCGTCTCCAGCACGTCCAGAATATCCGGCCCGAGCCACGGCATAGCCGTCTGCCCCGCGCTTTGCCAGGCGAACTGCCAGCTCGTCACGCCGGTTTGCTCGGCGACCGCCTTGGACGAAGCAAGCAATTGCTCCGGATAAGGATCGCGCATTTCCAATATTTTCTCCGGCAAGCTGTGCGCGGAGAAGATGACTCTCACCTTATCGGGGGACACGCCCTCGAATCGCTGCAGCGCCGCCGTAACCCGTTCCGACAACGCTTGGATCAGCAACGGATGCAGATGGTAGCTCTTGACGAAACGAATGCTCAAGCCGAGCGGCTCGGCCGTTTCCTCGGCGCGTTTGATATATCCGCCCACGCTCATGACGGAATAGTGCGGCGCCAATACGACACCGACCGCTTCCTTTATTCCGTCCGCGGCCATTTGCTTCACGCCGTCCTCTATGAACGGAGATGCATGCTTCAAGCCTTGATAGCATTTGAATTCGAGCTCCGGATGCTCCCGATTCAACGTCCGCTCCAGCTCTTCCACCTGCCGGTTCGTATTTTCGCGCAGCGGGAAAAACCCGCCGACGATTTTCCCGTATCGATCGGTCAGTGCCTTCAACTGCTCTGGGGAAGGAGGGGAACCGCGCCGGATATGCGTGTAATAAGCTTCGATCTGCTCCATGCTTTCCGGCGTGCCGTATGACATGACGAGAACGCCTATTTTCCGTTTCGACATCGTTTAGTTCGCTCCTTCCGCGACCCGGAGCCGTTTAATGGCGCTCTCCGAATATTCGTGTATAAACCCGGTCAGCTCCTTCAGCTTGTCGAGGGACGCTTCCGGGAATAGGCCGTGGCCCAAATTAAAAATGTAGCCCGGGCTTTGCAAGCCTTCGTCGATCAACGCCTGCGCCTGCCGCTCGATCAGTTCCGCCGGTGCCGTCAAAATATAAGGATCAAGGTTGCCTTGTACGGCAAACCGGTTGTCCAGCCGTTTCCGTCCTTCGGCGATCGACACTCTCCAATCAAGACCGATGACATCGGCTTCGATATGGTGCAGATGAGGCAGAAGCTCCCCGGAGCTGACGCCCGGGAAATAAATTTTCGGCTGCGGCAAATCCGACAATCCGGCGAATATGCGGGTAATCGTAGGCAGCACGTACGTCCGGAAGTCCGCCGGGGACAGCGAACCGACCCAGCTGTCGAACAGTTGGACCGCTTTGGCGCCGGCAGCGATGTGGGCGCGCAAATAGGCGATGACCATATCGCCAAGCTTGTCCATCAGCGAGAACCATACTTCCGGCTCGGCGTACATCATTTCCTTTGTCCGGATGTAGCTTTTGGACGGTCTGCCTTCGATCAAGTAGCTCGCGATCGTAAACGGAGCGCCGGCGAACGTGATCAGCGGCACTTCCAGGTCGCGGTCGAGTATGCGGATCGTTTCTATAATATGCGACAAATCGCCGTCGACATCGATCGGACGCAGCTTGCGGACATCCTCCGCCGACCGGATCGGATTGTCTATGACCGGACCTACATTGGCGACGATATCGAACTTGATGCCGAGCGATGCGACCGGATTCATAATATCGGAATACAAAATGGCGGCGTCGACGCCCAGCTTGCGGACCGGCATCAACGTTACCTCTGCGGCCAAATCGGGCTGCTGGCATATTTCGAGCAGGGAATACTTTTCCTTGATCTTGCGGTATTCGGGATCGTATCGGCCGGCCTGGCGCATATACCAGACGGGAAGCCGATCTACGGGCTGCTTGCGGCATGCCCGGATGAACGTATCGTTGTAAGCCATATCCGACTCTCCTCTTTCTTACCCGCGCTTTTGGGAGCACTCTCCCGTTTCCAATTTTCATTATGCCCGATTTCCGGTGCGGTAACAACTCGGGACTCGCCTATAATCCGACAAAACTATGACAAAAAGAAAGTTTTGTCGAATAGCCCGATTATTTTTTGAAACTTTTCGCCTGCTGCTGCGTTTATTATAACAAGGGGGAATGAAAACGCTTACTCAGAAAGGAGGAACCCGGTTGCACCCTAACGATGAGGAACGGAACACAGTTGAGGATACCGCCGAAAACAGGCAAAGCTCGCTGCCTAAGCCGTTGCGCACGTTCAGCTATTTGTTTTTCAGCGTCGTCTTTCTAGTCGGCGTCTTGGGCTGGTTCGCGACTTCAGGCCGGTAAGCATAGAAACTTCGGAGGGACCGTATGTTGATAACGGAATCGTCATAAAAAGGGCTCAACCGGAATGCGCCGGCGAGCCCTTTTCACATATCCAACTGAGTTTCAAATTTCGTTCAATATCGGCTTCTGCTTCCGCCCGGTGTCGCTCCGGCATCGATTTCGTAGGTGGATGCGTTAAGCGTGTTATTGCTGCGGAACGTATCGTATACGTCATGATCATGCTCATTGCGCGAAGGCACGAGCACCAGAATGCGGCCTTCGTCCAAGTACTCGTTATATTGCCGCGCATCCGTCTCGGAGAAGCCGAGTCCGATCAAGCCTCCTACGAGGGATCCCGCTCCGGCGCCAACCGCCGCTCCCGTCAATGTCGCCACGATCGGCCCCGCGGCCAATATCGGCCCGATCCCGGGAATGGTCAATGCCCCGATCCCGGCCAGCAAGCCCGCGGCGCCTCCCAGCATCCCGCCTGCCGCCGCACCGGTAGCCACTCCTTCCGGAGCCATACTTCCGGTTTCTTCCTCTACGACCCTCGCATCGTCGCGATTTTTGGTGATGACGGAAATTTCGTCGGATCTGTATCCTTGACGCTTTAAGCCTTCAATCGCCCTTATCGCTTCCTGTTCGTCCGTAAACACGCCTACGAGCTTCTTTTCGTTATCCATAAGTATTGCCTCCTTCAATTGGAATGGGATTGCCGGGGGGGTGACAGTCTCCCGCGATCCGGTAGTCGCCGGCTTGTCCATAGCGCCGTGTGTGGTCGCTTTGTGGCTTTACCGCTTCTCCTTTTATGTACCCCTTTTCATGAAGTTGAAACTTTTGCAAGCCTGTCATGAGAACAAAGCCAGGACGTTCCGGCTCAAAAATAAAATCCGAAACCGGTCTACTCGGGACCGATTTCGGATCGTTAATAGCGGTATTAATTGTCCTGCAGCCAGCGAGCCGCGTCTTTGGCAAAATACGTAATGATGATGTCCGCACCCGCGCGTTTCATGCCGAGAAGCGTCTCCAGCACGATCGCTCTCTCGTCCAGCCAACCTTGCATGGCCGCAGCTTTCACCATCGAATACTCCGCGCTCACGTTATAGGCCACGACAGGCAGATCGAACTGCTCCTTCAGCAGCCTCAGAACGTCCAGGTAAGCGAGAGCCGGCTTGACCATCAGCATATCGGCTCCTTCGACGACGTCGCTCTCCGCTTCGCGCAGCGCCTCGCGTACGTTGGCCGGGTCCATCTGGTACGTCTTGCGGTCGCCGAATTGCGGCGTGGAGTGGGCGGCGTCCCGGAACGGCCCGTAGAAGGCGGAGGCGTATTTTACCGAATAGGACATGATCGGCACGTGCTCGAAGCCCGCTTCGTCCAGTCCGCTCCGTATCGCCTGCACGAAGCCGTCCATCATGTTGGATGGAGCGATGATATCGGCTCCGGCTTCCGCCTGCGAGACGGCCGTTTTTACAAGCAGGGCAAGCGAGGTATCGTTGTCTACGTCCGTCCGCCCTGTCCGTTCGTCGTGATGTATAACTCCGCAATGGCCATGGCTCGTAAATTGGCACAGGCATGTATCCGCTACGACGAGCAGCTCCGGCTGCCATTCCTTGATTTTGCGCGTGGCGCGCTGCACGATCGAGTTGTTGCCGTATGCCTCCGACCCGACTTCGTCTTTATGATCGGGTACGCCGAACAGCAACACCGCCTGAATGCCTAGCGCGGCGATTTCATTGATTTCTTGCTCGAGCAGGTCGAGCGACCAATGGTACACTCCCGGCATCGAGCCGATTTCCGCTTTGACGCCGGTTTCTTCCGTCACGAAAATCGGATATATGAAATCGTGCGCCGTAAGCCGCGTTTCCCGCACGATATTGCGCAGCGCGGCCGATGTGCGCAGTCTCCTGTTGCGAATTGTAGGAAAAGCCATCGCTATATCATCCTTCCAAAATTATTCCGTCACCGCGTCGAAGCCGACGATCCTGTTCACGAGAGAAGCGACCGTCGCTTCCGCCGCGGTTGCCCGGACGATTAGCCCCGCCTTGGCGGCGGTTTCCGTCGTCACCGGTCCGATCGAGAATAACTCGAGCTTGTTCAACAAGCCTACCGGGTCCGGCTCTCCCAATGTCCGGAGAGCTTCCAGCAAGTTCGTTACCGTCGAAGAGCTCGTGAAGGTAACCGCATGGATATGCCCCTCATGAAGCATCTGCAGCGTTTCTTCTCCGCCCTCGAGCGACAACGTGTTCTCATACACGTCCACTGCGGTTACGCGAGCGCCGAACCGGCTCAAACCTTCCGCCAGCACCGGACGGGCCCGGTCTCCTTTCGGAAAAAACACGTGCTCGCCCGGCTGGACGAACTGCTTCATCAGATCAAGGAGCGTCTCCGCCTGAAACGAGCTGTGCGGCACCAGATCGGCTATCAGGCCGCGGGCCAGCAGCGCTTCCTGGGTTTTCGGTCCGACTGCGGCGATTTTGGCGCGGTGCATCGCCCGCACGTCTACCCGCAGCTCGGCCATTCGCCCGAACGTATACTCGACACCGTTGACGCTCGTGAACAATATCCAATCGTATCGTTCGAGATTGCTTAGCGCCTCGTCCAGTGTCCGGATAATATCCTCTCGCTCCGGACGCCGAATGCGGATTACCGGAAACTCGACCGCCTCGCCGCCCTGGTCGTCGATGAGCCTGACAAGCTCGCTTGCCTGCTCGCGGGCACGCGTGACGAGCACCCGCTTGCCGAATAGCGGCCGCTTCTCGAACCAGGCCAGCTTCTCGCGCAGCTTGACTACGTCACCGACGATAATGATCGCCGGCGACTCCATTTTGGCGGCTTTTACTAGATCCGTCAAAGTAGCCAAAGTGCCGGTAACCGTTCGCTGCTCCATCCACGTCCCCATCCGGATAACCGCTGCGGGCGTTCCGGGATCGCGGCCATGATCGATCAGCTGGCTGCAAATCGTTTCGATGTTGGCGACACCCATCAAAAAAATGATCGTTCCGGACGCATGGGCCAAATTGTCCCAATTGACGTTCGAATACGTTTTGTTCGGATATTCGTGCCCGGTCACGACCGAGAACGAGGAGGTGAAGTCCCGATGCGTCACCGGTATGCCCGCGTAGGCGGGAACCGCGATTGCCGACGTAATTCCGGGAACGATCTCGAAGCCGATTCCGTTCTCGGCGAGCAGCTCCGCTTCCTCGCCGACACGTCCGAACACGCTCGGGTCGCCACCCTTGAGCCGGGTCACCGTCTTTCCTTGCAGAGCCAAATCGACGAGCAGGCGGTTGATCTCCTCCTGCTTGATCATATGCTTATCGGGCAGCTTGCCCACGAATATTTTCTCGGCTCCCGGCTTCATCTGCTTCAGCAGACGCGGATTGGCCAGCCGATCGTAGACGACGACGTCCGCCCTCCGGATCGCTTCCATTCCCCGGACCGTTATGAGCAGCGGATCGCCTGGACCGGCGCCGACGAGATAAACTTTCCCCTTGTTCATCGCCCCATCATCCCCCGAGCTCGGCTATTATCCGGTCCGCCCCTTGGGCGATCAGCTTGTCCGCGAGCAGATCTCCCAGCTTCACGGGGTCGCTTCCTTGTCCCCACTCCTTGATGAGTCGGCTTCCGTCGGGCGAACCGACGACCGCCGTCATTTCCAGCAGCCGTCCTCCGGCCGGGTTGTCGCGGACGGTCACATGGGCGCCGATCGGAATTTGGCAGCCGCCGTTCAGCCGGCCGAGAAACTGACGCTCCGCCGTCACGGCGAGCACGGTGTCCGCATGCTCGAATTTTCCAAGCAGATCCAACATGAACGTATCGTCAGCCCGGCATTCGATGCCAAGCGCGCCTTGCGCTACGGTAGGAATGCAAATATCCGGAGACAAATATTCGGAAATGCGATCCTTCCAGCCCATCCGGTGCAAGCCGGCCGCCGCCAAAACGATTGCATCGAACCCTTCCGTTTCGAGCTTCCGCAGCCTCGAATCGATGTTGCCGCGTATCGATTCGATGTTGAGGTCCGGGCGAAATGCCAGAAGCTGGGCAGCGCGGCGCAAGCTGCTCGTGCCCACACGTGCGCCTCCGGGCAGATCGGCCAGAGCGACGCCGCCACGCGTGATGAGACAATCGCGAGGATCTTCCCTGACCGGCGTGCCTCCGATAGCGAGCCCTTCTTGGCGTTCCCACGGCATATCCTTCATGCTGTGAACCGCCATGTCGATTGTGCCGTCGAGAAGCGCCTGCTCGATTTCCTTGACGAACAGCCCCTTGCCTCCGACCTTGGAAAGCGTAACGTCCAATATTTGATCGCCTCGGGTGACGATTTTTTTGATTTCGAACCGGCATTCGATGCCGGCATTGCCTGCGAGCAGCTTCAATTGCTCGATCACCTGATTCGTTTGCGTCAAAGCGAGCGCGCTTTGGCGCGTCCCTACCGTTACGGTTCGCATCTTTTTACCCGTTCACCTCCCATTATTGTCGCAGCCGGGTCCGAGTACCGCCTTGTCCAACTCGGCTTCCATCCGGCTCCTCAGCTCGTCCCACGAGCCCGAGCGGACCGCGTCGAGCGCCTCGTCGCTGAATAGCTCAGCCAGCAGCCGCCTCCGGAAATCGGGATCGCCGACCTTGCGTAATACAAGCGAGCGGTATTCCCCGGCAAATTCGAGAAAAGCGTCGATCCCGTCGCCGATCGCCGCTTCGATTCTGTCGCGAATGCGCGAAGACGCCATCGGGCTCGTGCCGGACGTCGATACCGCGACCAGCAAATGCCCATGGCGCCATACGGCCGGAACGACGAACGTGCACAGCTCGGGCGTATCCGCGACATTCACGTGCAGACCGAGAGAAACGGCATCCCCGCCGATTCTACGATTAGCTTCGGGGTTGTTCGTCGCGGCGAATACGAGTACGGCATCGTCGACGTCTCCGCTCGCATACTCGCGTCGAGAGACCGTTACGCGGCCCTCCGCTTCCCACCGGGCGATTTGTCCGGTCACTTCGGGGCTGACCACCCAAACGTCGGCGCCCGCCTCGAGCAGCCCGCCGATCTTCCTTTCGGCGACCCGTCCTCCGCCGGCTACGACGCACCGTTTGCCGGACAGATCGGCCATGATCGGGTAAAACGATCGCATGCCGGCTCACATCCAAATCCAATGATGAAACCCCGAGTACAGGTTAAACAACGAAAAATTGATCACGACCACCGTAAACGCGGCCAAGTTCCAAAATGCGAGCATATATCCCGGCTGCTTGCCCGAAATGCGCTGGAGCAAATAAAACGCATACACCGCCAGACTGAACAAGGAGCTGAGTACCTTAGGATCCGCCAATAAATGCATATCCCCTTCGAGCACGACCTTGGTCATGCCGAGCACCACGGACAGGATCAGGAGCGGAATGCCGATCAGCACGGCGCGGTATGTATAACCTTCGATTTTGTCCAGGCTCGGAAATCGGGTCATGACCGCGGTCCATTGCTTTCCTTTCAGCTTCCGGTGCATGAACAAGTACATGCCGGACAGCAGCGCCGCGACCAGAAACGCCGCATAGCTGCCGATAGCGAGCGTAATATGGATAAATACGAGCTCGTCCTTCGCCTCCCATTGCTCGCTGATCGGGGTCACGGCGGGATCGCTGAAGAAATTCAGCGCCATGATGGCAAAGCAAGCCAAGTTGATCAAAAAAACGAGCAGATCCAGCCGCAAAAACCAGTTCATCATGAACGAAACGGTAACAAGCATCCAGCAATAAAAGAATAAGGCCTCGAACATCGTCAATACGGGCATGTATTGGTGCTCGTACACCCGGATCGCGATAAATACGGTTTGCAGAAGCCATACAAATGCAAGCAGCCCCGTTCCCATCCGCTTTGCACTCCGGTTTTTGGTCGCCACGTCGGAGAAAGAAAACAGCAGGCTCAGGGCATATATATATAAAATCGCATCGTAAATCCACGTTTTCGCCGGCATCGGATCCATTGCCTCAAGTGCCGGCCAGCAGCTCTCCGGCTGCCAGCGCTACGAGCGGCTTCCGCTCGCGCTCTTCCGATCCGCCCAAGGCTTCCTTCTTCCGTTCGGCGGCAGCCGCCTTGCCTGCGGCTTGCTCCGCCTCCTCGTCCGCCCTAGCTTCGTCCAGCAGCGCCTCCAGGGCGAACAAATGCGTGAACATTTGGATCGCTTCCTCGCCCTTCCGTTCGCCGGCTAGCTCCTTGATGCGCATGATCGGATCGCGCATCATCTGGTTGAGCATGCTTTTCGACAGCTTGCGAATAATTTTCACTTCCCGTTCGCCCAGCTCCGGCAGCTTGTTCAGCATGCTGCTCATCGTTTCGTCATGAATGGCGACCGCTTTTTGCTGCAGCGCCCGGATCGCCGGACTGACTCCTAGAAGCTTGTACCATTGATCGAATGCCTCGATTTCCTTATCGATCATGATGCCGATTTTGGCCGCTTCCTTCTGGCGTTCGTTAAGATTCGTCTCCACGATTAGCTCCAGATCGTCGATATCGTATAAATACACGTTGGAGATCGTGGCGATCTCCGGATCGATGTCGCGGGGAACGGCGATGTCGATCATGAACAACGGCCGCGACCTGCGCCCGCGCATCGCCTGTTTTACCGCTGCCCGATTGAGTACGTAACCGGGTGCGCCCGTGGAGCTGATAACGATGTCCGCCTGCTCCAGCTCGTCGTTCAACCGATCGATCGGACGTGCCGTCCCCTTCATTTTGGAAGCCAGATCGACCGCCTTCTCGAACGTCCGGTTGACGACGACGACCTTCTCCGCTCCGCCTGCCGTCAAATGCTTGAGCGTCAGCTCGCTCATTTTGCCGGCGCCGACGATAAGCACCGTCTTCCCGCGAAAATCGCCGAATATCCGTTTGCCGAGCTCGACCGCAGCGTAGCTGACAGACACGGGATTTTCGCCGATCGACGTTTCGGAATGCGCCCGCTTTGCCATCGTCACCGCTTGTTTGAACAGCATATTGAACATCGTGCCGGTCGCCTTTTCCTTCTGCGCCTTCAGGAAGGCGTCCCGGACTTGACCGAGAATTTGCGTCTCGCCGATTACCATCGAATCCAGCCCGCTCGTCACCCGGAACAAATGCTCGATTGCCCGCCGATCTTCATAAATATACAAATAATCTTTCATCCGCTCGCGCGGAATCCGGAACCAGTTTTCCAGAAAATTGCGCACATAGTGGCCGCACATGTACAGCCGGTCGACGACGGCATATATTTCCGTCCGGTTGCAGGTGCTCACGATGACGCATTCCAGTATGCTCTTCGTTTCTTTCAACTGCTGCAGCGCAAGAGGAAGAAGTCCTTCGTCAAAAGCGAACTGTTCCCGGATTTCGACGGGAGCCGTCCTGTAGTTGAGTCCTACCGCAATGATGTGCATCTCGTTCACCTGCCTTTCCGGCTGTCTAAAATCTTTTCCCATTATACCATAGTTCGACAAACGGAAAAGAACTAAAGTTTGAATAAATGATGACACAGACGGACATATTCGGAGTGATTCTTTCTAACTGTAGTGTGATCGGAATATGGGTTCCGTATTCAACGTTCGCGCTATCGCAGCAGGCGTTTCTTCAACGATTCGGCCAGTTCTCCGTCCAGCTTCGCCAGCTTGTCGTTTTGCGACGAGACGGGCTTGCCCGAGCTTGTCAGCAGCTTGCCGTAGCCCTCGTAAATATCCTTGAACGTTTGCGCGGCTTTCGCAAGCGTCTCCTTCTCCTCCGGCTTGAGGACGCGCTCACCGGCAATTTGCAGCCTCAGGACGTACTGTACGAGCGCTTCGATCGAATGCAGCGGGGTCAGCTCGTTCCCGCCGACGGCCAGCACAAGCCGTTCGTGGGTGTAGTTGGCCGAATAGGCCGAGACGCGCAGCGAATCGAGCTCCTTCGTGTCCTTCGCCTTGGCCGCTTCCGCCATCGAGCTGTTCAACAGCTCGATTTGGAACTGAGCGACCTGATACAGCAGCAGAGAAGCGTCGTAAGACTCGCTGTGCTGGCTCATATATCCGAATATCCGGTATATCGGCCAGACGATAAGCAACAGCAGCACGATCCATATTCCGAATTTTCTCCAACCGGCTCTTCGTCCCATACGCACCATCCTTCCCGTTCCATTGTATGGGACGAACGTAAAACAAATGACCATGGTTTCCCATGGTCATCGGTCCATTTGTATTAGAAAAGCTTTCTAGCCGGGCTTATTGCGTTTCTTGTCGTTATTTCACCAATACCGCTTGATTCATGATTGGCGTCTCAACCGTAAGCTCGCCAAGTCCGCGAATCAATTTCTTCGCATAAGTGCGCTCGGGCTTCAATACCGAGACCAGGTAATCGATAGCCGCTTGAGGGTCTACCGTTTCCCCGCACGTGTAACAATCCAGGGCCGCGAATCCTTTCTCAGGATACGTGTGGATAGAGATGTGGCTCTCTGAAAGCAAAACCAACACGGTCGCTCCTTGAGGTTCGAATTGCTTCGCTTGCACGGACAATACCGTTGCACCGCAAACTTCCGCCGCTTCTACCATTTGCGCCTGCAGCCATTCCGCATTGTTCAGCAGCTCAAAATCAGCACCCCAAGTATCAACAGCAACGTGTCTTCCGAAAGTTGAATATTCCATCTTCCGGTTCCCCCTTCCTAGGAATAAAATTGTTGGATTTCATCCGCTAGGACCTACGTCATTCACTTCTCGAGGGAATAATCTCTCGCAACATTACATGTCCTGAGTGAATCCTGGTTCCTATATTGTTTTCAACGAGAATAAAAATAACATCTATTGCCCAGAAATGCAATAGTTTTTTTTGTTAAGGAGCAAAAAGCGTCTATTTCTGCTTAAGTCCCGTAGTCACAGTATGTGCGAACGGGCGGTTATGTGCGCGGCGGAGCCCGCTTGAAAGCGATTTCCCAAGCTTTTTTCGCTACTCTTGTCCCCGTCGGCTTATTCTTGCCTCGACAAAGCGCTCTGATCGGATCCGCAGCGGATGCAAAAGCGGTCGTCCGCCTCCAGCTCCGCATCGCATTTCACGCAGCGCAGACTCCCTTCCACTTCCAAGGCGGCGTTGATCGTCTCCGGCGCCGTTTCGAACCGCTTGCCGCAATCCGGGCAAAACCGCGCATTGTAGGGCACTACTTTGCCGCATGAGCAAGTTTTTTCCCGGTTCAACCGCTGCAGCTCCAGCTCGAGATTCCCGATCTCCCGCTCCATCTCTTCAATCTGCGCGGATAACCGGACAACCTCCGGACCCGATGCCGTAAAGTCTCCGTTTTTGTATGCCTCGTAGACGGAAGCGCCGATTTGGCGCATCACGTTCCGTATTTGCTTGCGTTTGCCGGCGATTTGCGCGCTCGTCCGCGTCACCTCTACCGTTCGCTGCGCCTTGTCGGCCGCACGGGAAGCTCCTTCCCGCAGCAGGTCCAGCCATTTCATCTCCAGTCCCCCCTGTATTAGCTTAGCATGCATCGTTACAGGAAACACAACGGAACTTCATTTTTTGACTTTCTTATATTATACGGGATAGCGGCCGCAGGCTACAAACACGGGTTTGGACTTTATTTACAACCGTTCCCCTTATCGAATCGGCATCGAAAATGACGGTTGCGGCCCGCATCCCCGGTCGCTGACGGCTGTCCGATCAAGCAAAACGGAACAAAAAGTTCCGCTATTCCGTCGGGGAGCCGCTAAAATGTGCGTAGAGGAACAATGATTTCCTTTATTGGCCGAATGCAGGCCGTTTGAGAGCCGTTTTACTTGAATAGAGGAATTAAACGTTCCGTTTGCGCTGTTCACCCGCCCTTCGCGGGAAATAGGGGAACTAATCGTTCCCTTCACAAAAAATAAAGGAAATACTTGTTCCGCTCAGCCGCGAAGAAAGCCTTCCAAGCCGCATTCACGGCTTTCCTATGGCGGGAACCCCTTTCGGGCACCGACGCAGGGAATCGGGCTTAGCTGGGCGCACATACAAAAAAAAGAGCCTTTCGGCTCCTTTGTTTTCTAAGTTATAACGTCTAAGCTTCCAATTCGAACAGTTTATGCGCAAGCCGCGCCAACTGTTCATCCACGTTCCGTTGACCGACCAAGCTATCCGAACGGTTACGTTCGTCAAGCAGCTCGTCGATCCGGGAATATACTTGGGAAATTTGCTGTTCCACATGCTGCTTCCGATACAACCGTTCAAATTGTCCAACTGTGTCTTTGTATTCGTAAACGAGCTTATGCTTACCGGATACGATCTCGGATATTTGTACGACTGAGCCTCGTTTGTACACGTACTTCATCGTGAAGGCCGGGTATATCCGGTTCACGATGGCATCGCCCTTAAACTGCGATACCGCCTTGCGGATCAAATTTGCGAGCAAAGGATCGCTTACTCTGCACGAGCCTTCGCATACGTAGCGGCCCCGGCTTCGTTCAAACGTCAATACGACTTCTTCGCCGGAATCGTCCCGCAGCACGATCTCCCGGTTGCCATTGTCTGTCACCTTCGCTTCGAGAAACACATCTTCACCGTCAAATAGCTGGATAAACTGGATCATTTCGGCTTCCGTTAAAGTCAAGCAGGTTTTGACATATTCCGTCGCTAACCGCTGAGCCATAAAAATCCCTCGATTCTCTTTTTTAAACCCGGAATCCATCCTATTCCTCATGTTCGTCCCGATGGATTCATCTGTCTTACCTTAATTTATTATACTATATCCCCGACCATTATTCCTGCATTTTTTTCGCTGAAAACAAGCAAAATTCAGAAAAATCGGCAACAATACGCAATCCTCTCGAAAAGTTGTCTCGATCTCTCCGTATCGCTCCCCAACTTCCCGCAATCGCGCATGCATATCAACATTTTTTTGTATCCGCTTATTCTTTTGCAGACAAAGAAACGGACTTGCTCAGTCCGCTTCGCCCTCTCCGTTCTGCCGCTGCCCGGTACGTTCCAGAATCAGGCCCCAGAGCTCGTCTCGACCCAATCCCGTCTCCGAGGAGAACAGGACCACCGAATCGGTGCCGCGAACGAGCAGCGTTTCCTTTACCTGCTTTATATGCTTCTGCCACCGGCTGCGCGGTATTTTGTCCGCTTTCGTGGCCACGACGCAGATCGGAATTTCGTAATGGGTCAGCCAATCGTACATCGCCGCATCGTCCCGCGTAGGCGGGTGCCTTACATCGACCAGCATGATGACCATGCGGAGCCGGTCCCGCTTCAGCAAATACGATTCGATGAACTTGCCCCATTCCTCCCTTTGCTTCTTCGACACCTTTGCATAGCCGTAGCCGGGCAAATCGACGAAATACAGCTCCCCATTGATTCTATAAAAATTCAGCGTCTGCGTTTTACCCGGACTCGAGCTTGTTCGGGCCAAGTTTTTGCGTTGGATCATCTTGTTGATAAGCGACGATTTCCCTACGTTCGAACGGCCGGCCAAAGCGACTTCCGGCAGCCCGTCCTCAGGATACTGGTCCGGCCCGACCGCGCTTATAATAAACTCCGCCTGAGTTACATTCATCTGGCTTCCCCCTCTCCCATCACCCGATCGAAACCGGCCGCACTAACGCATGCTCCAGTACTTGATCCATATGATGGACCGGAATAAATGTCAGCTCCTGGCGGACCGTCTCCGGAATTTCCTGCAAATCTTTCTCGTTGTCTTTGGGCAGCAAAATCGTTTTGACGCCGGCCCGGTGCGCCGCCAACGATTTTTCCTTGAGTCCCCCGATCGGAAGCACGCGGCCCCGCAGCGTAATTTCCCCGGTCATGGCCACCGATTTGGAGACAGGAATATTGGTCAACGCGGATATGAGAGCCGTTGCCATCGTAATCCCCGCGGAAGGTCCGTCTTTCGGAATCGCGCCTTCCGGTATATGGATATGAATGTCGTTTTTCTCGTGAAAATCGGGGGCGATGCCCAGCTGCCCGGCTTTGGAACGCGTATAGCTGAATGCGGCTTGGGCCGACTCCTTCATGACGTCGCCCAATTTCCCGGTAAGCGTCAGCTTGCCGTTCCCCGGCATAACGGTAACCTCGATAACCAGCGTATCGCCGCCGACTTCAGTCCAGGCAAGACCGGTGACAGCTCCGATCTGATCCTCCTGATCGGCCAGACTGATCCTGAATTTGGACGGGCCGAGATAGTCCTTCAGGTTGTCGGTCGTAATCGTGACGGACTGCTGATCGCCTGAAACGATCACCTTGGCCGATTTGCGGCAAATTGTCGCGATCTGCTGCTCCAGATTGCGGACCCCCGCCTCCCGCGTATATTCCCGGACCACTTTCATCAGAGTCGCTTCGTCGGTCTGCAGCTGCTCTTCCGTCAGGCCGTGGTCTTTGACCTGCTTGGGCAGCAAGTAACGGATGGCGATTTGCAGCTTCTCGATTTCCGTATAGCCGGGAATGTACAGCATTTCCATCCGGTCCAGCAACGGCCGGGGAATATTATGAACGGCATTCGCGGTCGTGACGAACATGACGTTCGATAAATCAAAAGGCACTTCGATATAATGATCGCTAAAAGTTCCGTTTTGTTCGGGGTCCAGCACTTCCAGCAAGGCGGACGCCGGATCTCCGCGGAAGTCCATCGCCATTTTGTCGATTTCGTCGAGCAGCATGACCGGATTGTTGCTGCCGGCGTTTTTCAAGCCTTGAATGATCCTTCCCGGCATCGCACCGACATACGTGCGCCGATGACCGCGAATTTCCGCCTCGTCACGGACGCCGCCGAGCGAAATCCTGATAAATTTGCGGTTCAAGGAACGGGCGATCGAGCGGGCGATCGACGTCTTGCCGACACCCGGAGGACCGACGAGGCATAGGATAGGTCCCTTCATCTTCTGGACAAGCCTCTGGACGGCCAAATATTCCAGTACCCGCTCCTTCGGCTTCTCCAAGCCGTAGTGGTCGTCGTTCAGCACGTCTTCCGCTTTTTTGAGATCCAAGTCGTCATCGGTCCGCTTCGACCAAGGCAATGCGAGCAGCCAGTCTACATAGTTGCGGATGACCGCCCCTTCGGCGGACGTGGCCGGCATTTTCTCCAGACGGTCGATTTCCTTCTCGATTTTCTCCCGCACCTTATCCGGAACTCCCGCTTCCTCGAGCTGGGAACGAAGCTCCTCCGCCTCGCCGGCGCGTCCTTCCTTATCGCCGAGCTCCTTCTGGATCGCCTTCATTTGCTCGCGAAGGTAGTATTCCTTCTGCGTTTTCTCCATCTGCTTTTTGACGCGCTGGTTGATTTTCCGTTCCAGCTCCAGCACTTCGCGTTCGTTGTTCAAAAAGCCGAGCAGCTTTTCCAGCCGCTGCCGAACTTCGACCGTTTCGAGTATTTCCTGCTTGTCTTTGATTTTGAGCGACAAATGACTCGTTATGACGTCTGCCAGCCGACCCGGCTCTTCGATGTCGGATACGGCGGAGAGCGTCTCCGGCGTTACCTTTTTCGACAAGTTGATGTAATGCTCGAATTGACTCAGCACCGTACGCATTAGTGCGTCGATCTCCGAGTCGGTCGTCACTTGTTCGGCAAGCTCCTTGACCGTCACCTCGTAGTAATCGGCATTCGCTACATACTCCACGATCTCGCCCCGCATGACGCCTTCCACGAGCACGCGGATCGTTCCATTAGGAAGCTTGAGCATTTGCTTGACTTTGGTAATCGTTCCGACCTGGTAAATATCGTCCTTCTGCGGTTCCTCAATATTAATCTCCGACTGCGAGCAGAGGAGAATCATTTCATCGTCCACCATCGCCTGTTCCAGTGCTTTGACCGATTTTTCCCGGCCAACGTCCAGATGCAGCACCATGCTAGGGTAAACAAGCAGCCCCCGCAACGGAAGAAGCGGCAATCGGCGCATCTTCGGCTTATTCGGACCCATGCTCCTGCACCTCCTGAAAGCTTAATCGTAAGCATGTTATGTTGCTTTCTCTAAGAACGGTCCCCAAATTATAGTGGGCTGTCTTGACATGTTCCATTCGTTATTGGGGGGATTCCCCAACATTTTATCAAAAGTGCGGTTAAAACACCAATTTGCCGCACCCCGTTCGGCGTTTTAGGCGAAAAGCGGGGTACGGCAAACGATTGGGACCGTCTATTGCATGGCGAAACATTCAACTTTTTCAGACCTCTTGCTCCCGGTTCCTCTTTTTCCGGACCCCACCAAAAGTAATTGGAGTAAACCTCGCAGGTCTACTTCACTTTTTGGGGAGTTCTCAACGCGGCTCGCGCGCCTGCAAGTATGGCAGCGGCGATGCGACCAAAACGTCCGCTCCGTTCGCCACGTTGTTGAAGGAAAGCTCACCGCTACCGATTCCCAGAGCGTGATGCAGCACTTCTTCCACAGTTTCGACCGGAATGACTTGCAAACCGTTTAAGCCCCCGAATATTTCCTGCCAGTTTTCCTTCGGTATAATGACTTTCGTCGCTCCCGCCTGAAAAGCCGCCTCCACCTTGGCGACGACGCCGCCTACCGGCTTCACTTTGCCGTGAATGCTAACTTCCCCGGTCATCGCCACCGTATTATCCACCGGAATTTGCCGGATGGCCGATGCGATCGCCGTTGCCATCGATACCCCTGCGGACGGTCCGTCGATCGGAATGCCGCCGGGAAAATTGATATGCAGGTCGTAATCGTAAGGGCTCATGCCCAAGCGGCGCAGAACGGTCAGCACGTTCTCGATCGAGCCGCGCGCCATGCTTTTGCGCCGAAGCGTCTTGGAGCCGCCGCCCATTTCCTCTTCATCGACGACGCCCGTTATCGTAAACGTTCCGGTGCGCGGTGCAGAGGCCGGGATGCACGTTACTTCGATTTCCAGCAAAGTCCCCATATTCGGTCCGTATACGGCCAATCCGTTGACGAATCCGATCTGCGGCAGGGCGGGTACCTTCTTCTCCGGACGCGGCGTCAGCTGGCTGCTGTTCACGACCCATTCGACGTCGGCCGCGGTCAGCTCGCTGCGCTGCTCGGTCATGGCCATCCCGGCGGCAAGCTGGATGATGTTGACCGCTTCCCGCCCGTTTGTCGCATATTTTTGCACAACCTCGATAGCCCCCGGCGTTTCCTTCAAGCCGATTTTCGTTATGGCGTTGCGGGCGATCTGGGCAATTTCGTCGGGGAGCAGCGGGCGGAAAAAAATTTCCATGCAGCGCGATCGGATCGCCGGCGGTATTTCTTGCGCCGTCCGCGTCGTCGCCCCGACGAGCCGGAAGTCGGCGGGCAGACCGTTCTGGAAAATATCGTGAATGTAATTCGGAATGTTCGTATCCTCCGAATTGTAATAGGCGCTTTCCAGAAATACTTTGCGATCTTCAAGCACTTTTAATAATTTATTCATTTGAATCGGATGCAATTCACCGATCTCGTCGATAAACAGCATTCCTCCGTGCGCCTTCGTCACGGCGCCGGCTTTAGGCTGCGGTATACCGGCCACTCCCATCGCTCCCGCACCCTGGTAGATCGGGTCGTGAACGGAACCGATGAGCGGATCCGCGATGCCCCTTTCATCAAAGCGTGCGGTCGTAGCATCCAGCTCTACAAATTTGGCGTCAAACCGGAACGGCGATGCCGAGTTTTTCTTCGCTTCCTCGAGTACGACACGCGCTGCGGCGGTTTTACCGACACCGGGAGGGCCGTATATAATCACATGCTGGGGATTCGGGCCGCACAGAGCCGCCTTCAGCGTCCGCAGCCCTTCTTTCTGACCGATAATGTCCCCCATCGTTGTCGGACGCGTCTTCTCCGCAAGCGGCTTCGTGAGCGAGATGGAACGCAGCTTCCGCAGCTTATCCATTTCTTTGCGGGATTCGCGATCCACCGCGGTCCGGTTCGTTTGCTGATTGCGCAGCAAGTTCCAAAAATATAACCCGATCACGATGGCAAAGAACACCTGGATGATCATGAGGATAATGCTTAAACTCATTCGATATCCCTCCTGACTGCTTTACTATCACATACATGGTAGTATTACCCTGCGTCAGAAACGTTAATCGGCGAATGAGAAGAAAATGTTTAAGCCAACCTATCTGCATCCACCAAAAGTGACGATGTGGCTTCGAAGCGCATTCCGACCATACATAGTCAAGATATCCGGATAGGAGGGAAGCACGACGATGATACGCCGCAAAATTACAATGGTTTGGTTAGCCTGCCTTTCTTTGTCGCTCTTGCTGATGTCCAGCGGTACGGCCTACGCGGATCCGGCACCGTCCGTTTCTACAGTGGACGTGCTTATAGATGTCGGCCATGGCGGAATTGACGGTGGAACGTCTCACGGGGATTTGCTGGAGAAGCATTTGAATTTGATCGTCGGCAAAAAGCTGTACGATAAACTGCGTGAAATGAACATACGCGTCGCCTTGAACCGAACCCGAGACTTCGCTCCAAGCGACGATAACGATTGGCACCGGACCCGTTCCCGCCATCTGCGCGACTTATCCCAACGGAAGCTGGTTATCGATGCGCTTAAACCGAAGCTTACGATCAGCCTGCATACGAACTGGTCCAAAAATTCGTCCGCAAGCGGTCCGGGTGTACTGTATCAATCCAATCAGTCGAGCTACGTCGCCGCCCACCTGTTTTCGAATCGGCTAAACGCCGTTTACGGCACGTCGTCCGCTCCCTATCTCGGAAAAACGTTTTATTTGCTGAAGCATTCCAAGACACCCGCGATTATTGTGGAAATGGGCTACATCAGCAGTGCGTACGACCGCAAAATGCTGACTGAATCGGCCGGACAAAATAAAATAACGGAGGCTCTCGCCTCCGCCGTTCTCGATTATTTGTTTTTTGCTCATCCGGACTAAGTTCTTGTTTACGAACTTACTTGGATTCACAATTAGTAACTTTAGGTGTTAAGTGAAACGAGGCGCTTTTTCGGCCCGTTTCCGAGCCGATAACGGCTCTCCCGTCCGTTAGCCGGATCGAAGAAGGGCATTCGCCCCAATAGCGTTTGCTCCTGTCCGTTAGCCCGGGCTTCCTATGACAGCTGCGTTTCCCCGTCCTGTCCGCCTAGTAAAGGTCATCTCTGATAAGGAAACCTTCACCCGAGTAGTAACCTTTCGGTTCACTATTCATCCATTTTAATAGCCAGCTAGCACACCGTTGCGGTTCTTCTATCCCAACGCGAATCGAGCTTAGTGCCGGCGCCCGGGGATCGTACCTGTGCGCTCGAATTCCGCGACGATGTTGTCGATTTCTTTTTTCAGCTCGCTGACGAGATCCGCTTCCGGCACTTTGCGGATCATTTCCCCGTAACGGAACAGCATTCCTTCGCCTCTCGCACCCGCAATGCCGATGTCCGCTTCCTTCGCTTCACCAGGGCCGTTGACGGCGCAGCCGAGCACCGATACTTTGATCGGCACCTTCAGCTTCTCTATATATTGCTCGACCTCGTTCGCTACCGAGAACAAATCGATATCCAGCCTGCCGCATGTCGGGCAAGAAACGAGCGTAGCGGCATTCGTAATAAGACCGAACGTTTTCAGCAGCTCGCGGGCTACTTTGATTTCCTCGACGGGATCGGCACTCAAAGAAATCCGGATCGTCGAGCCAATCCCCATATGAAGCAGCGTACCGAGACCGGCTGCGCTTTTCACGGTTCCCGAGAACAAGGTGCCTGCTTCCGTTATGCCGAGGTGCAGCGGGTAGCTGAACGCCGCTGCCGCCTTCGTATAGGCTGCGATCGCCATCGGGACATCCGAGGCCTTCAGCGAAACGATAATGTCGTGGAAGTCCAGCTCCTCCAGTATGCCGATATGGAACAAGGCGCTCTCTACCATCGCCTCCGGCGTCGGATAACCGTACTTGTCCAACAAATGCTTCTCCAGCGACCCGGCGTTTACCCCGATCCGTATCGGGATCCCTCGCTCCTTGCAAGCTTTAACGACCGCCTCTACTTTTTCCCTGCGGCCGATGTTGCCCGGATTGATCCGCACTTTGTCGATCCCGTTCTCGATTGCGGCCAGCGCGAGACGATGATCGAAATGGATGTCGGCCACGAGCGGGATATGAATTTGCTTCTTGATCTCTTTGATCGCTTCGGCCGCTTCTTTATTGTTGACGGTAACGCGAACCATTTGGCAGCCCGCTTCTTCCAGCCGGAGTATTTCGGCCACCGTCGCTTTGACGTCCGCCGTTTTCGTCGTACACATGCTTTGCATGATGACGTCGTTGCTTCCCCCGATAGTCACATTGCCTACTTGGACGGATCTCGTTTCGGTGCGATGGTACATGTTCGGCTCTCCCATGATACCAAACATCCTCCGCTCCGGTCTTGGGTCCCCGTAAGGGCCTCGGACGGATTGGAGGAAGGTCGGTAAGTAGTAGTAGCGCGTTACGCGCTTTCTTCTTTTTTGTTTTTGGAAGGGGCGGCCTTGCCGTCCTTCAATTTCAATTCCGGCGTAATTTTGTCCATGACGACTTCCTTCGTTACGACGCAGTTGGATACGTCGTCGCGGGATGGCACTTCGAACATGACATCCAGCATAAGGCCTTCGATAATGGCGCGCAATCCCCGGGCACCGGTGTTCCGCTTGATCGCTTCTTTGGCGATGGCATCGAGCGCATCCGGAGTGAACTCCAGAGAAACGTTATCCATCTCCAGCATTTTTTGGTATTGCTTGACGAGCGCATTTTTCGGTTCGGTCAAAATGCGCACGAGCGCAGGCTCATCCAAAGGCTCCAGCGTGGAAACGACCGGCAGACGGCCGACGAACTCCGGAATAAGACCGAATTTCAACAAGTCCTCCGGCAGCACGAGCGACAAATATTCGCCCGGCTTCAGGTCCGTCTTGTGTCCTTCGCTGCTAAAGCCGATTACTTTTTTGCCGATACGGCGTTTGATGATCTGCTCGATGCCGTCGAAGGCTCCGCCGCAAATAAACAAGATGTTCGTCGTATCGATTTGGATAAACTCCTGATGCGGATGCTTGCGCCCGCCTTGCGGCGGAACGGATGCAACCGTACCTTCCAATATTTTGAGGAGCGCTTGCTGAACGCCTTCGCCCGACACGTCGCGGGTAATGGAAGGGTTCTCCGACTTGCGCGCCACTTTGTCGATTTCGTCGATGTAAATAATGCCCTTCTCGGCCTTCTCCACATCGTAATCCGCCGCCTGAATCAGCTTGAGCAAAATATTTTCCACGTCTTCACCGACATAGCCGGCTTCCGTGAGCGAAGTCGCGTCCGCGATAGCGAACGGTACGTTCAATATTTTGGCCAACGTTTGGGCTAGCAGCGTTTTCCCGCTTCCGGTAGGACCGATCAGCGCGATATTGCTCTTTTGAAGCTCGACGTCTTCCAGCTTATTCTGGGAATTGATCCGTTTGTAATGGTTATACACCGCAACGGAAAGCGATTTTTTCGCTTGCTCCTGACCGATGACGTATTGATCGAGAATGGCGCGGATATCTTTCGGCTTCGGAACGTCTTTCAGCTCCAGCTCTTCCTCGCTGCCCAGCTCCTCTTCCACGATCTCGGTGCAAAGCTCGATGCATTCGTCGCAAATATAAACGCCCGGACCGGCTACCAGCTTGCGAACCTGATCTTGGGATTTCCCGCAGAACGAGCATTTCAGCTGTCCTTTTTCGTCGTTGAACTTAAACATAGGATCACCTCCTATTGTTGGTTGATATGAGTGATTACTTTATCAATCAGCCCATATTCCACAGCCTGCTCGGCACTCATGAAATTATCCCGGTCGGTGTCGCGTTCGATCTTGTCGTAAGGCTGACCGGTGTGATGCACGTAAATTTCGTTAAGCTTATGCTTCGTCTTCAAAATCCAGTCGGCGTGAATCTTAATGTCGGCCGCCTGTCCCCTTACGCCGCCAAGAGGCTGGTGAATCATCACTTCGCTGTTCGGGAGCGCAAATCGCTTGCCCTTAGCTCCCGCAGTCAAGAGCAGAGAACCCATGCTGGCCGCCATGCCGACGCAAATCGTGGAAACGTCCGGCTTGATGTACTGCATCGTATCGTAAATGCCCAAGCCTGCGGTAACCGAGCCCCCGGGCGAATTGATATAAATGCTTATGTCCTTCTCCGAATCTTGAGCGGTCAGAAACAACAGCTGGGCGATGACCAGATTCGCCACGTCGTCATCGATGGCACTGCCCAAAAAGATGATGCGGTCTTTCAGAAGGCGCGAGTAGATGTCGTACGAACGCTCGCCGCGACTTTCCTGCTCGACAACCATAGGAATCAGGCCCATATCGTTCCCTCATTTCTTTGTAAGCTCAATTCATTTTACCACGTTTGCGGCCGCATGTCATTTTTGCCGTTGCTTCCATAAGTCTATGTAAGCCGCGATCAAACGATGCGCCCTGACGCCCCCCGCATGGAGTTGTCGGAGGAGCCGTTCGTAGGGTAAACGAAAGGCACGCTTAGGAGCAAACGTGCCTTTTCGTACGTACGGATCGATTTATGCTTAGGCTACTTCTACGGCTTTGCTGTTCTCGACGAGGAACGCGATCGTCTTCCTCGAAGTCAGATCGTTTTGCAGCGTATCCAAGCTGCCGTTCGCGCTCAAAATGGCGCGAAGCTCGTCTGTCGATCTTTGGTATTGGCTCGACAGGCGCTCCAGCTCTTCATTGATTTCCTCTTCGGATGCACTGATGCTTTCCGCTTTGGCGATCGCTTCGATCACGAGATTGTTGCGAACCCGTCTGGCGGCGTCCGTACGCATTTGCTGCTTCACGGTCGCTTCGTCTTGACCCGTGAATTGCAAATACATGGCCAAGTCCATACCTTGCATTTGCAGACGGTTGCCGAATTCGGTGTACATTTGCTCGACCTCGGTCGTAATCATGGCTTCCGGTACTTCCACTTCCGCGTTGGCGGCAGCTTTCTCGACCAAGGACGACTCGAGCTCTTGCTCGTTCGATTTTTGCTTGCGCTCTTGCAGGCGCGTCACGATGTCCTGCTTGAATTCGTCAAGCGTATCGAATTCGCTGACGTCTTTGGCGAACTCGTCGTCGAGCTCCGGCAAATTTTTGCGCTTAATGTCGCGAACCGTGACTTTGAATACGGCTTCTTTGCCTTTGAGCTCTTCGGAATGGTATTCTTCCGGGAAGGTCACGTTAACGTCCTTCTCTTCGCCTTTGGCCAAACCTACGACCTGCTCTTCGAAGCCCGGGATAAAGCTGCCAGAGCCGAGCTCCAGCGAGTGGCTCTCGCCTTTGCCGCCTTCGAAAGGAACGCCGTCGACGAAACCTTCGAAATCGATCACGGCGATGTCGCCATTCTCCGCAGTACCTTCTTCCAGAACGACCAGCTCGGCATGGCGCTGCTGCAGACGCTTCAGCTCCTCCGCGATCTCGTCTTCGGAAACGGCGTCGGCTTTTTGCTCGACCTCAAGACCCTTATACTCGCCGAGCTGAACCTCAGGCTTGACAATAACGGTCGCTTTAAAGATAAGAGCTTGTCCTTTGCCGAACTGTTCGATTTCAACGTCCGGACGATCGACCGGCTCGATGGAAGATTCCTCGACTGCTTGTACATACACTTCGGGAAGAAGAATATCCAGAGCGTCTTGGTACAAACTCTCTACGCCGAATTTCGCTTCAAAAATTTGCCGAGGCACTTTGCCTTTGCGGAAGCCCGGAATGTTCGCTTTTGCGGCTACTTTCTTGAAAGCCTTGTCCAAGGCGACTGCTACTTGCTCCGCGTCAACCTCCACGTTCAGAACGACTTTGTTCTTCTCTATTTTTTCCCAGGTTGCTTTCATTTTATGCTTTCCCCTCCAAAAAATTTGCCGGTCCTACGTACGCCCGGCTCCGTCGCCATAGGCACACGTTCTCATATGGCCATTTAACCACTATATTATAACATAAGGCGACTCCATTTCAAGTTTGAGCTTGAAACATCAAAGATCTCCGGGATTGGAGACGGTCATGAACAGTTTAATGACCTGCAGCGCTTTGTGAAAAGACTTCGGATCGGCTCCCCCGAGTCCCTGGTACAATCCGGAAATTTCGCTATCGTCCGATCGTCCGAACAGCGTCTCCAAAACCGTTTGATGAAGGGCCGCCGCCCAGACGTCCGTACCGGCGTCGTCCAGCGCCAACAGCTCGTCGTAGACGGAGGTGCCGTACAAGAAAGCTAGGAAGTCGCGCCACGTCGTCTCGGCAAGATCGGCCAAACCGGGCTGATCGGCTTCCATCGCTTGTCTGCTTCGCTCCAGAACGTTCCGGGCTGCGGCCGGAAATTGCTCATAACGGAGCGGCGTGTCGCTTATCGGCAGCGACATCGCTTGCCCGAGCTTGCGTATTTCGACCGTTCCCTTCTCTCCGACCGAGCGGAGCGCCTGAAGTCCGCGAAACTGCACGAGCGGATGAAGCCTGCTCTCTTCCAGCCAATGCTTAAGCGGTCCCCCCACGGTAACCCGGTCCAAATGGGCCAGCTGCTCCAAGGCCATCATCTGCTTCTCCGCCGCCGCTTGAGGATCGAGCATGGCGAGCAGCTTATCCGCATACTGGGGATCGTTTGCCGCTTTGCCGCGCACATGGCGCTTGAACAGCTCTCCCTCGGTTTGTTCCTCGTCGTCTTCGGATCGTTCCGCTTGACCCGATTCGGCCCCTGACGCTTCGCCAAGCGAGTCGGGAAACGTTGACGTCAGCCAGTCCAGCAGCGATTGCCATTCCTCTTTATATTGCGGATCGTCGCTTTGGCACCTCAGCAAAAACCGGAGCAAACGCGCCGCCTCGCCATAACGCTCCCCCTCCAGCATTTGCGTCAACTCGTTCTGATAGTACTCGATCGTCGTTGGAAACAAGACGACGTTATCTTGATTAGACGATACGATTGGAACCACCGCCTTTCCTTACGCTTCTTTTGCTCCAATGCTTAACATTGTAACAGATTTTCCCTGTCAGTCGACCTTTTCCTGGCGGCTGCACGATTATTTACCCCATAGTATCTCCTTTAACTTGCGAAAATCGAAACGACTTGCCCGGATTTTGCGATTCCGCCGTGCGCTCGCCATTAATTGTTGAATTTGGGAGAGACGCATGATATATTAAATCTTGCCTTTTTGTATCGTGCGGGTGTAGTTCAATGGCAGAACTCCAGCTTCCCAAGCTGGTGGCGTGGGTTCGATTCCCATCACCCGCTTCCTTGCCGATCAAGCGGAAATCCTTTGCAGCGCAGCTCAAAGGATTTTTTTCTATTTACAACAACATTCGCGTACAGAAGTACCTGTACCACACGCTCGGCGAAGGCCAGTCGCCTTCGTCGGCGCCTGCGTGGCCGGGAATCCATCAAATAGCGGAACTGACGTATGTTATTGACCCGAATACCGATGTCGAACGCATCATAACGGAAAACCGTGCCGCTATTCCGCTGTTCACGTTCATTTTTCACCCCATAGCACCGAGATAACGGAAGTCTGTTCTGTTAAATTCGAAAGTGCAACGGTATTGGGCATAATAACGGAATCCAATTCCTCTAAATAACCGCACTATTGGCACAAGTCTCATCAAGCGGCCTCTAGAGTGGGTGCAGATTATGCTGTCCTGTATTTTTCGACTTCTTCATTGCGGTTGGACTTCTTCATTGCGCTATTTCCTATTTAGCCGCGATTCCGCCATTTTTGAGGTTTATTTGTTTAGTTTGCCGTCGATATGGGGATTCACTAGTCGAGTCCGTTGGATATTTCATTTCTGATGGATTGTGTTGCGAGAAGCACCGGCGAAGTGAACGGACTACGTAAACGGCAAACTTTATAAATCCTGTATGTAATCGGATAGCGTTGCCGTATCGATAAGGGGAGCCGTCATGCTCCCCTTTGCCGCTATCCTTAAATGAGGACGGCTCTAATAATTTGGCCAATAATGAGTCTACGGCGAACGATGACCCCGCGGGCATTCATAAACCGGATGATAATGAAGGTACGTCCCCTCGCAACAATGCGCCCGTTGAAAACGGTCGTCGTCCGATTGCGGTTTCTATAAACGATCCCATAAACTTGATTGAGAATGAGGCTCATGTCCATCACCTCCTTCGGTTCGGATGATCTATTCTATTCTTTTATCTCTTTGAAAGTACGGGCCTTCATAGTGCGAGATTTACCCAAAATAAGCGGAAATACTGAGGCTGTTGATAAAGTTTTCAAAAGAGAGGAAGCGTCGGAGACAAGAGGTGGGGGAATGCGCTCCACATCCGATAAAATCGTGTTGTTTTTAAGATTTTAACGGTTACAGCACGAATTTAAAGTCAACCGCTTCGCTTTCCGCACATTTCCCCCACCACTTTTTGTAGTGCAAATCTCTCTTTTTGACTTTTTCAACAATCTGAAATACTCCCGGTAATGGAAAAGGAGTCTTGTTCAGCAAGGCTCCTTTTCCTTATCTCTCTATAATAAAGTCAATCGGCTTTTCATCTTATTATGCCTGGATGCCATTTTGTCGGGCGATTATGATCGTATTCAACCATGCCAGCTCCGACGCCTTCATTTCGCCTTTATAAGCTTTCTCCGCCCACGTATAATCGCCGATCAAGCCTTTGCGATACAAGCCGTCAAGCGAATCGCCGAGCATCTTCCATTGCCATTGTTCCAGTTGCATGGTGCCATCCTCCCCCGAAATAGGTTGCCCTTTCATCCACCAGCCCTCGTTGCCGTACGATTCGTTGCGATCGATCGCGATTCCGTTGACCATGATGTCATTCTCGTACTGGTAAAGATGGATGGCGTCGGCTTTGGAGCCGTAGCTCCAGGCATACGTTTGCCAAAAGCGGGAGCAAGCGCCCGCGGCTTTCATGGCTTCAATGACTGCGTACGATCCGTATACGCCTGTCAGAAAAGCCGTAGACGCCTCGCCGGCGGCCCCTATATATTCAATAACGGTTTTCATTTGTGACGCCGTCGCATCGAAATCTACGGCAAAGTAAATCGCGGAGCCTTCCGGCTGGCCGACTTGTGCGGCGACCTGCACGGCTACAGCGCCATCCTGCAGTCCGGCTTGGCGTCCGCCGAGCGCGCGGTCTGCCGTAGTCTCGAATACCGAGACGATTTGCATCCCGCTTGCACTAATCAAATCCGCTTCTTCCGCTGTAAGCCGTTTCCAACCGGATGGCACCAAATACCGGCAAACGAATTCATATCCGTCGGATTTGAATGCTGCCGCGGTTGCGGCCGTTAACGGAGTGGAACAATCAAATCCTACAGCCATTTCGTGTCACCTGCCTTTTCTGGTTTGATTCATAGTATGCGACAAGCCCACTGCCCGACATCGGCAACGACCCAAATCGGCAACAATTGTTTGAAAACAACAACTACTTAAAAAGAATTGCATTTTCTCTTTGCCCGGTGATATAATGGTCAGCGTATCGCCAAATGTCCCAGTAGCTCAGCAGGATAGAGCAACGGCCTTCTAAGCCGTCGGTCAGGGGTTCGAATCCCTTCTGGGACGTAAACAGGATGAGTTTGGTCAAGTTTAGTAAATCGAACAAAACCCCGGAACCCTTGATACATCAGGGATTTCGGGGTTTTGTTCGTCTCCTCATAACATCATCGAATCCATATGAAAACGATATAAATCGGATTTTTTTACACATTTTTTACACATTGATTTTTTACCTAAGAACAAGTGAAGTCAATAACATCTATAGAAACATATAAGCCTTTCCGATTCCCCCCCCTATCCCCGCAGACCCGTTAAGACATCTATCCAAGCCAATCAAGCTCACCCTACATACCCTATTACCATCCCTTTTTGGAAAGGTTGATGGCCATGGCGAAAATCCGGCAAGGCTCCGGAAACGGGGGGCCCGTGCAATTCAGGCATCGCATGGAAGGCTTGACCTCGTTGGTGGATGGACATAGACATTCTTTCGGCAATTTAACGGATTTATTCATTCCCGAGGACGGAAGACACCGGCATACTTTCCGGGGAATCACGACTACAGCCGACGGACACCGGCATTCCTATTCGGGGCGAACGGGTCTCAACATCGGTACCGGTCCGAACCATTTTCACCGTTTTCGCATACAAACGAATGTTGCCGACGGACACCGGCATATCATTTCCGGCAGAACAACAGGCCTTATACGACTCGGGGTCATGGTCGGACATAGATTGATTATCGAGAAAGTCGTACGGCAGCGCGTGAAGTAAATCAGCTGCAAACAAAGAGCGCGTTAGTACCTTCGGGTCGCTGGCTTGCTCTTCTTTTATGCAGCTCCGCATCGCGTTCCCGCAAACGTCACGAACCCGCACTTCTACGTGTGCCGCTCCATCTGCTAGTATATAATGTACATGCGGAAGTTTTGTCGGAGAGGTGAGGAACGTGTCGATACGCATAAAATTGCTGCTGTCTTACACGGGCATGCTCGTCATCAGCCTGCTTATGTTCGCGGTGACCGCCGGCCTGTTTACGATCGCGACGACCGGAGATATAGGCGGCTTCCGGGATTTTTATAAAGTGCATTACCAGCTGAATCCGCTGACCGAGCAGGAGGAGTCCATTTTTCTGGAATTGAAATATTTGGCCAAAAACGAACCGGATTCGCTGCAGGACAAGCAGCTGCTGCGCGATTACGACTTCAAGCTCCGCACCGTTAGAGCCGGGCTGTACGTCCGGCGGGAGAGCAACCCAATTTTCGAATCGTTCACGTTCAACCAGCCCGATCTGGAGAAGGCGCTGCCTCCGTACGATTTGGATAACAACCAGATTCGCAACACGTTCAATATCGGCGAACGGTTTTATGCCTACGCCAAATTCGATTTCAAATTTACCGACGGCGCCAAAGGCAGCGTGTTCGTAATCCGGGAGCGGAGTCCGTTTGCCGAGCTGTCTCGCAAGCTGCTTCCGGTTTTATCATTTCTTTTGATCGGCGTGTTGGTCGTAGCGAATATGCTGCTCTATCGCTGGATCACTCGAAGCGTCGTCAAGCCGCTCGATCTGCTGAGGGATTCCGCGGAGCGTATCAAGGAAGGCAACCTGCAATTCAAGCTGGAGCTTCATTCGAAGGACGAGATCGGCCAGCTGAACGAAGCGTTCGAGAATATGAGAGAGCGGCTGCAGCAGTCGGTCGATCTCCGCCTGCAGGATGAAGAAAGCCGCAAGGAATTAATTTCGAATATTTCCCACGATTTGCGGACTCCGATCACGAGCATCAAAGGCTACATCGAAGGCATCCGGGACGGCGTCGCGGATACGCCGGAGAAGATGGATAAATACGTCGGCATCATCTACGCGAAGGCTGTCGATCTGGATAAGCTGGTGGACGAGCTGTTCCTGTATTCCAAGCTCGACTTGAAGCAGGTCAAATTCTCGATGGAGCCGGTAAATATCGTCCGATTCCTCGACGACTGTATCGACGAGCTGCGCTATACGCTGGAGGACAAGGGCATCGTAATCGACTGGGACGGCCAAAGGACGGGAAACGCGGTCGAGGTCATCGCCGATCTGGAGAAGCTCAAGCGAACCGTTTTGAACATAATCGGGAACTCGCTGAAATATATGGATAAAGCTCATAAACGATTGAGCGTTTCGCTTCAGGCCGATTCCGAATGGGTCACGGTCGAGGTCAGGGACAACGGCATGGGCATACCCGCGGAAGCCGTCCCCCATATATTTGAACGGTTTTACCGCGCCGAGCCGTCGCGCAATTTATCGACCGGCGGAAGCGGCCTCGGACTCGCCATCGCCCGGCAAATCATCGAAGGACATGGAGGCTCCATCTGGGTGAACAGCGAGCTCGGAGTCGGTACAAGCGTATTTTTCACTTTAAAACGATCGACGAATTCCGGGAGGGGCGAATCCGAATGACCCGAATACTCATCATTGAAGACGAAACGACAATCGCTCAGCTGGAGCGCGACTATTTCGAGCTCAACGGCTTCTCCGTCGACTTATGCCATACCGGCAAGGAGGGACTTCGGCTGGCGCTGCACGGCGACTACAATCTCATAATTCTCGACCTGCAGCTGCCCGGCATGGACGGCTTTGAAATATGCCGCCAAATTCGGGAAGCCAAAGAGGTGCCGATCCTGATCATTTCGGCCAGGAAAGAAGAAATCGATAAAATCCGCGCATTCAATCTAGGAGCGGACGACTATATTACGAAGCCGTTCAGCCCGAGCGAAATCGTCGCCAGGGCGAAGGCGCATTTGACCCGGTACGAGCGGCTGCTCGGCAAGCAGGAGACGGCCTCGAAGGATACGATCCTCATAAGAGGACTTGCCATAGATAAAGCGTCGCGAAGAGTGTTCGTGAGGAATAAAGAGGTCGTGTTTACGGCGCGCGAATTCGGGCTACTCGAGTTTTTGGCGAGCCATCCGAACCGGGTGTTCAGCAAGGACGATCTGTTCGAGCGGATATGGGGCATGGACTCGAACGGCGATATCGCCACCGTTACGGTCCACATACGCAGGCTGCGGGAAAAAATCGAAGCCGATCCGTCGAACCCCCAATATATCGAGACCGTATGGGGAGCCGGTTACCGGTTTACCGTGTGATCAATGGTCTGCCCCTGCTCTGCACGCTTCATTTAATCTTTTGTTAATAACTTTTTAATACCCGGTTAAGATTTCGTTTCTAGACCGTTTATTTCTGTCCTCTATCCTAGAGATGTAGGCAACGACAAACTACAACCTTAGAGGAGGACCTCCCTTATGAAGAAAATTTCCAATAAAATGGCAGCCCTTATCGTAGCTGCGACGGTAGGAGCGACCTCTCTGCCTTTCGCGGCAATGAACGTGCAGGCAAACGACGCGAATCCGTTAGCGGCTGCGGCTGTCAATCCGGCTATCGGCCAAGACATCAAAGCGGCAATCGACGAGCTTATCCGGCTCGGAGTCGTGGACGGCTACGAAGATCAATCGATTCGCGAAAACAACCCGATCACCCGGGCGGAGCTGGCGAAAATGATTGCTCTGACCTTCGGCCTTAACGGCAAAGCCGGAAGCTCGGTCGCATTGTCCGACGTCGATCCGAACGCCTGGTACTCTCCGTATGCTGCGGAAATCGTCGGCCTCGGCATCATGCAAGCGGACAACGGAAGGTTCGCGCCTCAGGCGACGGTTACGGACGAGGAGCTTGTCCAATTCGTTGCCAAAGCGCTCAAGCGCGATGTAAATTCCGTAATCCACTGGCTCAAAGACTACTATTCCGCAGGTCAAAACGCCTCGCGCGGCGAAGCGGCTTATTTGCTCCAAACGGCCCATAAAGCGATTCCTTCGGACAACGCCAAAATTACGAGCGTCAAATCGTTGAACGCCATTACGCTGATCGTCACGTTCGACGCACCGCTCACTTCGGCCAACGAGCTGTTCGATAAAGCGAAAGCCGATTTCTCATTCAGCGAAGGGTTGACTTTGACGAACATGCCACGCTTGAAAACGGGCTCTACCGCTACGTATATCGTTCCGACATCGGTTCAGAAGGCAGGCACCGCGTACAGCTTGACTTATAAAGGCGAGCGGGCGGCTGCATTCGAGGGCGACGGTACGAAGCTGGATATGACCCAGGCAAGCCAAGTTACAGACGATACGTTCGAGCTGGAATCTTTGAAAACGGCCGGAGTGGTCGATTACGGATATATTATTTCGGCTTATAGCGCAGGCCGAGGAGCCAATGCCTTCGTGACGGACGATAACAACGGCGCGGACGGCAGTACGTATCAGGTCATTTCATCCATGCAGGCGAGACAAGTCACGATTACTCCGGAAGGCGGGCAGCCGATCGTGGCGAAATACGTTCCGTTTACGCAATCCACCGATGGCAAGCAAGAGCCGAAGTTCCGTCTTCCGGAAGGGCAGACGTTGACTCCGGGGGTTGCCTATACGGTAACGTCCGATTGGGCGGACATCGCGAACCCGACGTTCACGGCCCGATCATTCGCTCCGCTGCAGCTTGCGGGTGCGGAAGCCGTCAACGAAACGTCGATCAACGTCGCACTGGCGAAAGATCCGGGCGACGAGCTGTTTTCCGGCCGCAGCGTGGAGCTGACGGGACCGAACGGCGACAAGCTGATCGCGACCTATAAATACTCCAGCCGCAAAGGCGCGGCAGGCGTATTCGATATCCAACAAAACGGAAAATTGACGCCGGGAGCAACCTATGCGGTAACGCCTGTCGGTGCATGGGCTACGGCAACCGCGATCACTATGTCCGTGAAGTGACGCATACCCAAAGAAAGGTGATGGTTCGCTATGCTGCGGCTTCTCGCGCTATCGTTGGCCTTGGTTATATCAGGGTGCCAGCCGATTTACGGCACTTTGCTGAATAACGAAAAGCAGCAGGCAACCCAAACGGTAAAGCAAAAAATGGACCAATCGAACAAAGACTTTTTAACGGCAACGGAAAAAGGCGACACCGGGGCGATGATCAAGCTTCTTGCAGAGGGTGCGGATATCGATTCTACCGACGAAAGAGGCAGAACGTCGGCCATGATCGCCGTGCACACGAAGCAGTTGTCCGTATTCAAGCTATTGATCGAAAAAGGCGCCAACCTGAACATTCGGGACGACCGTTCGGACAATCCGCTTCTGTATGCCGGAGCGGAAGGCATGCTCGACTTCGTCAAAGCATCGATCGCGGCCGGCGCCGACACGAAAATTACGAACCGTTTCGGCGGAACGGCGTTAATCCCCGCAGCCGACCGCGGACATGTGGAGATCGTGGAAGAGCTGCTCGCCCATTCCGACGTCGATATCGATCATGTCAACAATTTGGGCTGGACCGCCCTGCTCGAAGCGGTTCTGCTCGGAGACGGCGGAAACCATCACCAAACCATCGTGAAGCTGCTGATCGCTCACGGCGCCGATGTCAATCTGGCGGACAGCAAAGGAGTTACTCCGCTGCAGCATGCCGCAAGCCGGGGCTACTCCGAAATGGTTCAGGCATTGACTGCCGCAGGAGGCAAGTAACAAACCGCCCCGCTTCTGACAGAACGCATAAAGTTTATACCGAGGAGCGGACCCCCGCTCCTTTTTCGTGTCCCGCTACCCGTTCCGGCGAAACGGTCTGCGGATTTTGCCGTATACAATAGTATGACGAACGTCCATGTAGTATAGTAGTGCTTACGGAGCATAGAGGAGTCGAGTGCGAAATATGAAACTGCCGGGGAATTCATGCGTAGGCTGCTTGACGCTGTTCTTCGCTTCTTTTGTCATCTTGGCGATATTGGGCTGGCTCGCGAAATATTTCTGGATCGTGGCGATTTTGGGAATCGCAGCCGGCGTCATCTGGTATCGCGACAAAAATCGGAAGAAGCTGCACGAACGACAGCATATCGAGCGGCAAGACCGCGAAAGCGCCGAGAAAATCGTCCTCCGGGTAGCGGCCCGTAATCAAGGCTTCGTAACGCCGATGGAAATCGTGCTGGATTCGGACCTCAGTTTGGAGGAAGCGGGCGACATTCTCGAGCAATTGAGAAAGAAAGGGTACGCCAAGCTGCGGGTGGCCGAAAACGGATCTTACGTCTATCAGATCGACGGCTTATTGACTCCGCAGCAAAAAAGGGATTCCGAACGATTATAGTCTCGCCGCGGAACACAACCTCCAATTCCACCGATGCGTGGGTATTGGAGGTTGGAGTTTTTGGAAGGCTAATATTCCGGGCCCGTTCCGCCGGTAAATCGAGAATATCCGCCAATACGCCTTGGAGTGGAGTGAATGACCGAATGATATCGTTTCTGCTCACTGTCAAACGCATGCTGACCGGCCTGCTTCACGCCTTCAAGGAAAAAACGTTCAAAACGCTCTTCATTCTGACCTTGCTCATTTTGCTGTCGGGCACGTTGTTTTATCGCGAGGTCGAGCACTTCACCGTCGTAGACGCCTTGTATTTCAGCGCGATGACGCTAACGACGGTCGGGACCGCAGAGCTTGCTCCGCACACCGATCTGGGGAAAATATTTACGGTCATCTACACGTTCGCCGGAATCGGCGTTATTTTCGGCGTCATTTATTACATAGCCAAAGGCATTCATTTCTCGTCCTCGTCCAAAGGCAAGTAAGAAAGCCGAAGCTTATTCTTGGTAACAATGTCGCATTTCGCTTTAACGAACCTAGACATTCATTAACTTAAACCGGCTTTCCGGGCTCTGCCGGTCTTTAAAGCTTACAAATGCTTGCGGTTCACCTGCTCGTTGCGGATCATCTGTTCCAGCTTTTCTTTGAGCTTGCCGTGCACGGCCGGCGTCTTCCGGATACCGAACCAGCTTCTCCTCTTCTCCTTGGCCATCAGCTTCAGCATATATTCCTTCTCTTCCATTGAAAACATGCATCCATCCCCCCTTAACAAGTAGTACGCGCCAACGGGAGCTTTCGTTTCGGTTCGATCGGCCGCAACGCACACAAAGAACCGGCCGCATCCGCATAGGTGCTGCCGGTTTTTTGCGCATATTTAGTCCGCTTCCGCCTCGCGCAACGGCCTCCGGCGAAATTTGGCCAGAAATTCGTATACGATCGGCACGATGAATAGCGTCAATATCGTCGAGCTGATCAAGCCGCCGATAACGGTGACGCCCAGCCCTTTGGAGATCAAACTGCCGCTCGTGCTCTCGAAACCGAGAGCCAAAGGGAGCAGCGCACCCACGGTGGCAAGCGCGGTCATCAAAATCGGCCTTAACCGCGTAGAGCCCGCTTCGAGCAGCGCTTCGCGCGTGCGCATGCCGTCCCGCTCCATATGCAGCACCCGGTCCAGCAGCACGATGGCGTTCGTAACGACGATGCCAATCAGCATGAGAGCTCCCATCATCGCAGAGGCGCTGATCGTTTCGCCGGCCAAATACAACGCGACGAGACCGCCGATGATCGTAAACGGCAGCGAGAACAAAATCGCGAACGGCGTCAGCGCCCCTCCGAACGTAATGACGAGCAGCAAGTAGACGATGGCGATCGCCGCAGCCATAGCCATGCCGAGCTGTGTAAACGTTTCGTTGATTTGCTCCGTCACGCCTCCGTAATCGACCTGGATGCCCTTCGGAAGGCCGAGCGCGCCGATGCGGCTCTGCGCGTCGGTCGAAGCTTGGCCGACATCTTTGGCGGCAATGTTGGCGGTGACCTCCACATACAGCCGACCGTCTTTATGCGTAATCGTATTCGGGGACGTTCCCTTCTGGATCGTCGCGATCTCCTTCACCGGCACCTCGAAGCCGAGCGGAGAAGGGATGGTCATATTTTCGACGTCGGCAATCGCGGCAAACTGCTTCTGCTCGATCGTTTCGAATACGGAATACGGCTTGTTGTCGACTGCGACCTCGGTCAGTACGGGCCGTTCGCGTACCGGACTCAGCTTCATGGCGATTTGTCCTGCGGTCATGCCCAGTTTGCCCAGCTTCTGTTGGTCGGCTACGATCGAATATTGCTCGTAGGTTCGGGACAAGCTCGACTCGATCTTCTCGAAGGCCCCTTCCTTCCGCAGCTCGTCCTGAATCCGATCGACGGCAGGCTTGATTTGCTCCAGCGAATCCCCGTAAACGGAAAGACTGAGCTTATTCCCGCCGAAGCCGCCTCCGGCAAAATCCATCTCGCTCCACTTCCCCGCCGCATCCAGCTTCTGCAGCTCCGCGATCAGCGCTTCCTTCACCTGCTTGAACTGCTTCGTTTCGTTCTCGTATTGGACATAGAACAACGCCGATTTGTTCGTACCGAAGCTCATCGGATTTTGTCCGCCGACCGAATATTGCAGATTCGCGACGCCGTCCCGGTTCAAGATGAGCTTCTCCGCTTCCAAAGCGGCGGCTTCGACGTCGGCGATTCTTTTGCCGGGACCGGGACTGTATGTTATCATCGCATATTTCTGTTCTTCTTCCGGCAGAAAGCTGACGCCGACGACTCCGGCCAACCCCAAGCTGGCCGCAAGCAGGATGACCGCCGCGAGCGACGTCAACGCTTTATGGTTAAGCGCCCCGTTCAACGCCCTGCGGTAAAACCGGGCAATCGCGCCCGGCTTGTCCTCGTGTCTTCGTCTTCGTCTCGACCTTCTGCGGAACATGAAGTGGGCCATTGCCGGCACTACGGTGACGGCCACTAGCAAAGAGGCCAGCAGCGCGTAAACCATCGTCAGCGCAAACGGCATGAACAACTGTCCGATCGGACCGCTGACGGTACCGAGCGGTACGAATACGGCGATCGTCACGAGCGTCGAAGACAAGATCGGGATAAACATTTCTTTCGTCGCATCCAGAATGAGCGCCTTGCCGGAGAGCTGCTCGGTGCTTAAGCCCATCCTCCTGTAGTTGTTCTCGATGACGACGATCGAATCGTCCACGACTCTGCCTATCGCGACGGTCATCGCGCCCAGCGTCATGACGTTGAGCGTGATCCCCGACTGCCGAAGCACGACAAGCGCGATGAGCAGCGATAACGGGATCGAGACGACGGAAATGATCGTCGTGCGGACATTGCGAAGAAACAGCAGGATGACAATCACGGCGAAGAGCGCGCCGAACAGCGCTTTATCGAGCATCGTGCCGATTGACTCCTCGATAGGCTGCCCTTGGTCGAGCATGACGAGCGCCTGGACGCCCGGATGGTCGTTCTCGAATTGCCGCGCCTTCCGCTTGACCTCGTTCACCACGTCGACCGTATTCGCATCCGACGTTTTGGACACATTGATGCCGATCGATACGTTGCCGTTCGTGCGCGAGATCGACTCCGCTCTGCCTTCCATCCGGATGTCGGCTATATCCGCAAGTCGTACGGTAGCCATTCCCGCCGAGGCAGCGGGCGTTCCTCCCCCTGCTCCGGGTGCATTGGGTGCAACGGGTGCAAAGGTGGTGCCGGCAGGAATGCCGGGGATTGAAGGGATTAAGGGAATCGCCAAATTTTTCAGATCGTCCAATGTCGCAACGTTGCCGTCTACTACAATCGACTTCTCGGCGTTTTCCATCTCGAACAAGCCTAGCGGCACTTTGACGGCAGAGCCCTTAATAATGCCCTTTACCGTATCTTCGCTTATCGAGAGCGAATTCAACTTGTCTCGGTCGAAGTACAGGCTCACCTCCTGGACGTATTGACCGGAGATCGCGACTTTACCCGCGCCTTCCACGCCTTCAAGCGATGACTTCAGCTGCTCCTCCACCAGCTTCGTAAGGTCGTCAAGCTTCCAATTTTGCCCGGAAATGCTGAGCGAGATGACGGGAAAATCGTTCAAGCTGATTTTGGAGACGTTCACTTCCTGCACGCCGCTCGGCAAAACAAACGAAGCGAGCGCTTGTCGCAATTCGTTCTCGGCATCGTCCATTTTCGTCCCGTAGCCGTACTCCACGAAAATGGAGGAAGCGTTCTCCATCGACGTGGACGTAACCGTATTGACGTTTCCCAAGTTTTTAATCCGTTGCTCGAGCGGATTGCCGAGCTTGTCCGCGACTTCCTGCGGCGCCGCTCCCGGCAGGACGGCCGTTACGGTCAGGAAAGGGACTTCAATGTTCGGGATCGTCTCCTTCTTCATCCCAAGACCGGCGAACATGCCGGCCGCGGTTACGATCAAGGTCAAAATCAAGACGGCGAACTTGTTGTTCAAGGAAAAACGAATGACGCTGCGCAAATTACCACTCCTCGCGATGAATTCGGTCGATACGGGTCAGTATCATTTTGCGCCTTTTTCCCATTTTCCATGAAAGTCTTTTCCATAACCGACTCACAATGCTATAAATATTGCGAATTTTCGCGTCCAACCGACAGTTGCCGCCGGGACAGACATGAAACCCGTCGAAGCCGCATACTTTTAACTATCGTTTCGGGAATTTACTAGGCTGATGTTGACCTGACGTCGAAAGACGTTTTTCTTTTGGTTTCGGAAACGTGCGGCGGCATAGCCGTATCGATCCGGCAACACGATTTTACTTGCGGGAGGATGAGGTGGGATGTGCGGAATAACGGGATGGATCGACTGGCGAAAGGACCTGACACAGCATGCGTCCGTGCTCGTCGACATGACCGAAACGATGGCGCTCCGCGGCCCGGACGCTTCCGGTACTTGGCTGTCCCGGCATTGCGCGCTCGGACATCGCAGACTGAGCGTCATGGATCCGGCGAACGGGGCACAGCCGATGACCCGGACGAAGGGCGACACGTTCTACACGATCGTATACAACGGGGAGCTGTACAACGCGATCGAGCTGAGAAAAGAGCTCGAGCAAAGAGGTTATTCGTTCTCGACGAACTGCGATACGGAGGTGCTGCTCCTCTCGTATGTCGAGTGGGGCCGCTCATGTCTGGACCGGTTCAACGGCATATTCGCTTTCGCGATCTGGAACAGCGAGGAGCAATCGCTCTTCTTGGCGAGAGACCGGCTGGGAGTCAAACCGCTCTTCTACGCCGAGCGGAACGGCCTGTTCGCCTTCGGCTCCGAACCGAAGGCGATTCTCGCCCACCCCGATTTCCCAGCGGAAATCGGCCGCGAAGGTTTGGCTGAGCTGTTCGTCATCGGGCCTGCCCGGACGCCCGGCCACGGCGTTTACAAGCATCTGGCCGAATTGAAGCCAGGGCACTTCATGATCGTTGACCGTTCCGGCGTCTCGATCCGCACGTACTGGAAGCTGGAGAGCAAGCCGCACGAGGAAGACGTGGAACAGACGGCCTCGCGCATTCGCGAGCTGCTGCTGGATACGGTGGAGCGTCAGCTGATCTCCGACGTTCCGGTGTGTACGCTGCTGTCCGGCGGTCTCGATTCCAGCGCATTGACCGCTATCGCCGTGCAATACTACAACCGGACCGGCCAAGGCATCGTCCCTACGTACTCCGTCGACTATGTCGACAACGACAAGCATTTCAAAGCCAACGTATTCCAACCGAACTCGGACGCCCCATGGATCCAAAGGATGGTCGACGTTCTCGGAACGGAGCAACACCATATCAGGTTCGATACGCCGGAGCTTGTCGATTCGCTGCTCGACGCGATGAGGGCCCGCGATCTGCCCGGAATGGCCGATGTGGACGGCTCGTTGTACCTGTTTTGCCGCGAAATCAAAAAAGGGGCTACGGTTGCCTTGTCGGGCGAGGCGGCCGACGAAATATTCGGCGGCTACCCTTGGTTCCACCGGGAGGAATCGCTGAATGCGAACACGTTCCCGTGGTCGTTATCCGCGGGCATCCGCATCGATTTGCTGAGCAAGGATACGGCGGACTGGCTGCGCCCCCGCGAATATTTGGACGAACGGTACCGCCAAGCTCTGGACGAAGTGCCGCATCTGAATGGAGAAGCCGGCATCGTGAGGCGCATGCGGGAAATGTCGTATTTGAACATTACCCGCTTCATGCCGACGCTGCTCGACCGGAAAGACCGGATGAGCATGGCCGTAGGGTTGGAGGTGCGCGTGCCTTATTGCGATCATCGGCTGGTCGAATACGTATGGAACGTTCCTTGGGAAATCAAAACGGCCGGCGACCGCGAAAAGGGCATTTTGCGCAAGGCGCTGAAGGGCATACTGCCGGAAGACGTGCTGACCCGCAAAAAGAGCCCTTATCCGAAAACGCACAATCCGAACTATTTGGCCGCCACCCGGGCTTGGGTGCAGTCGATTCTCGACGACCCTTCCTCGCCGGTGCTGCAATTTTTGGATACGGAGCATCTTCGCAAATTGGCAGCTCCGGAATCGGCGACGATGGATTTGCCGTGGTTCGGACAGCTGATGTCCGGTCCGCAGCTGTTCGCCTACATCGGCCAAATGGACGCCTGGCTGCGGGAGTACAACGTCTCGATCCGCTAATACGCCTATGCGCATATAACAGTTTGGTAATGATTGCTGCAGGTTCAATAACCTCCATATGCCGGAAAAAGGCAAATTGCGCAAAAAGGTCACAAATAAGCAAATTGGGTTCTCTTTTCGCCAGCTGCTGCTTGCGAGGATCGCGCAAAACCGTAATCCGTTCCGATTCCACGACAAAAAGAGGGCACTCGGCCCTCTTTTCGTTGTTTCGTGCTAGCTCGAACATTGCAACCTCAGCTCTCCATCAACCGGCGCGCTTCCCGGAGCGCCGCAAGCAGCTCGTCCAGCTCTGCGACATCCAATCGGATCGTCATGTACGACGGAACGAGTCCTCCGTCGTTTACTTCGAGCATCGCCGTCTTGTCACTTTTATCGAATCGCACTTCGATCCTGTCGTTCGACAACAAGTTTTGCCACATCATCCGGCTCCCTCTCCTCTTCCCGGTCACGCTTCGGATTCGCGGAGAAGCTCCTGCAGCTTGGCCAGCGCCCGCGAGCGGTGACTGATCTCGTTTTTGCGCGTCATCGGCAATTGCGCCATCGTCTGGCCGAACTCGGCCATATAGAACAGCGGATCGTATCCGAAGCCGTTCTCTCCGATCAACGTATCGATGACGAAGCCCTCGCACTGCCCTTCTACCTGCACGGGCGGCGAATGCGGATCGTACAGTGCCAGCGAGCAGACGAATCGGGCCGGGCTCAACAGCCGGACTTCCCTGCCGTCGGCTGCTGCAGATTCGACCGCCAGCCGCCCCGCCTCCGCCAGCAGCTCCAGCTCGCGAAGCAGCTTGGCGTTATTGTCGGCGTCCTTCGCCCCCGGTCCGGCATATCTCGCGGAGTATACCCCGGGACGTCCGTCCAGCGCATCGACGCACAAGCCGGAGTCGTCGGCAAGCGCGGGAACCCCGAGCAGCTCGGCTACGGTCTTCGCCTTCGTCAGCGCGTTGTCGGCAAACGTCTCGCCTTCCTCCGGGATGTCCGGAATTTGCGGATAGTCGTTCAGACAACGCGCCACAATGCCGAACGGCTCGAACAGCAAGGCGAACTCGCGCGCTTTGCCCGCATTCTTAGTGGCGATGACGAGCTCCTTATTTTTTGGCGTTTGCGGCATTGGCACCAGCTCCCACAACGGCGGTTAAAGGCCCGAGCGTATCCTTCTGCTTGCCGATCATCGCCTGAATCCCGATCTCGGCCGCGGCCAGCAAGTCGTTCAGCTCCTCGCGGGTAAACGGCGATTCCTCGCCCGTGCCTTGAACCTCCACGAATTTGCCAAGGCCTGTCATGACGACATTCATATCGACCTTCGCCTGCGAATCTTCCTCATAATTGAGATCGAGACAAACCTGATTTTTCACCACGCCGACACTGACCGAAGCCAAATAGTCGGTAATCGGCGATTTGCTCAGCTTCCCGCCCTGTATCAGCTTGTTCACCGCCATGCACAGCGCGACGAAAGCCCCCGTAATCGACGTGGTGCGCGTTCCGCCGTCGGCCTGGATGACGTCGCAATCGAGCGTGATCGTCCGCTCGCCGAGCGCCTCCAGGTTGACGACCGAGCGAAGCGCGCGACCGATCAGCCGCTGGATTTCCATCGTCCGGCCGCCGATTTTTCCCTTGGCCGCTTCCCGTTGGTTGCGCACCTGGGTCGCCCGCGGCAGCATCGAATATTCGGCCGTAATCCAGCCGCGTCCTTGACCTTTCATGAAAGGAGGCACCCGCTCCTCGATCGATGCGGTGCAAATTACTTTCGTGTCGCCAACCTCGATCAGGACGGAGCCTTCCGCATGCTTGATATAATGGGGCGTAATCGTAACCGCCCGCGTTTCGTCGTATTGTCTGCCGTCGGTTCTCATGCTGGCACCCCCGTCAATTGTTATCCGCTTGTAAAGCCTCCCTCATTTTACCAAACACCGGATCGAAAAGAAACCGCCAAGCCATGTTTGTAAAAGCCTAAAAAAGATGCCCTCCGGCGGAACGGGTCCGCGGGAAAGCATCGCATCCGGTCATAGGCTTTTTCGGTTCAGACGGATCAGGCTGAACTTACATTTTGATCGCGTTCACGTTGCTCGGCCGGGATACCGGCTTGCTGTAGCTTTGATTGTCGGTCGAGCTTACTTTCGCGTCATTGTTGACCATAATTTGCACCTTCGAATCTCCGGCGATTTCGGTGAGCGACAGGACGATCGACTGCAGCGCCTCGCCCGGAGCCTTCTTGTCCGGACCGAGCAGCGTATCGGTAAAGTTGACCGTGATGATGCCGCCTGCCGAGTCGACCTTCGGTATGTCTACCGTGGAAGCCATGACCGAAAATAAATTGTTGCGCATCGGACCGGCGATCAGCTGCTCGATCGTAGCCTTCGCTTTGTCTTCCGTGCGTTTCACCATGCGGGTGACGGGAACGTAGTAAGGATTGCCTCCGTCCGACTGGCTGAGAAAATAAAGGGTGACCGGAGTCGTTTGGCCGTAATCGACGCCTTCGGCCCGCTCCAGATTGATGCCCATCGCCCGGCTAAGCGAGCCGTCGATCGGCAGGCGGCCTACCGGCATTTCCTTCAGCTCTTTGCCTTCCACCCAGATCCGCACCTCGTTCACGTTCGGAAATCCGGTCAAGGCCCAAGTGACGGCTTCCAATAGTTTGCGCTCGTCGGCGGCTGCATAATTGTTGAACTCTTTGGAAAAATCGACGGTTGCGATTTTTTTGTCCTTGTTGATGTCGAGCCCCTTGACGGTCGTCCCTTTCGGAAGCAAGCCTTTGAAGCCGGCAGGCAGCACGTTCTTCCCCGCTCCATCCTCGACCATATATTCCAGGGTCGTGCGGGCGACCGCGTCGGTTGTCGGGATATGAACCGTTACAGGAGCGACATAGCTGTTTATATCTTTCATATACATGGTGACCTGAATGCCTTGCTGAACTTGAGCGCTTGTCGGAACGGCATCGCCCGCCTTCCCGTTCGTACCGGCTATGTTCTGCGGCGGATCGATCTCTTGGCTCTCCTTCGATTTCAACACCGAGCAACCGGATGTCAACAGGACGGTAACCCCGGCAATGGCAGCCCATTTGGTCCACTTCGTCAGTTTCATTGGGAATCCTCCTCTTCTTATCTTGTACTATTATGTATACGAGCCCTTCGCCGATTTATAACAACGAATCGGTTTTACGACACGGAGATTTTGTCCGTCATGAAATAGCCCCGCAAAGCGGAGATTTGGCTTTGCAGCTTATTCGGGTACTATGCGGGGACCCCGGAAGCTTATGAAAAAGGGCTGCATTGGCAACAATGAATGAGAAACCTTATGCATAGAACGGAGGGTCCTACCGATGGATTACAGCCTGAACAGCCGCAAGGTGGCGGAAGCGACCGAACAATGGATGCGTCAAAGAGGTGTCGACAAGCGGGAAATCGGAGAACTCGTCATGTTCCTGCAGCGGCAATATTATCCGAACCTGACCATGGAGGAATGCATGGAATCCGTGGAACGGGTGCTATCCAAAAGGGAGGTCCAGAATGCGGTTCTGACCGGCATCCAGCTGGACGTATTGGCGGAGGAGGGCAAGCTGTTCCCGCCCTTGCAGGATATCGTATTCAACGACGAAGGACTGTACGGATGCGACGAGGTGCTGTCGCTGTCGATCGTGAACGTATACGGCAGCATCGGATACACCAACTTCGGCTATATCGATAAGCAAAAGCCGGGCGTGCTGAAACGGTTGAATGAAAAAAACGGCAAAGACGTCCACACGTTTCTCGACGACATCGTCGGCGCCATCGCGGCAGCGGCCAGCAGCCGGATCGCCCATCGCAAGCAGGCGGAGAAAGAGACGGAAGAGTACATAGACGAAGCGTGACGAGGCGCAAGAAGCTCCTGTGAACCCGGTTGGCGCCGGAATCGGGGGGCTTTCCTAAAACGAGATTGAATAGGCCAGTGAATAACTCCGCTGCAGGTTTGGAATGTGCCTCCGATCGCCGTTGTTTCCAGATTTTTTGATTCAATAAGCCCGCAATCGGTGAAAATCCGGAAACAAATGCGAACGCTGACGCTTCTGCGGCATCATTCCAAACCCTCCGCTCAGTTACTCACCGGCCCTTTAAAACTGCAGGCAGAGGTAGCTTAACGTTCCCATATCATAGCTGCGGTGGATGACCTCCGGCTTCCTCGCCGGGTCGCCGCTTCCCATGGCGATGTACAGCGGCACGAAGTGCTCCGCCCGCGGCACGGCCGTGCGGGCATGCGGCGCTTTCCCCGCATAATCGAACAGCGAAGCCGGATCGCCTTTATCCATTTCCTCGATGAGCCAGTCGTCGAATTCGACGGCCCAAGGCTCCGCCGTTTTTTGCCCCCATTTGATAATGCGCAAATTGTGCACGGTTACGCCGCTGCCGATAACCAATATATCGTCGTTGCCCAATCCGCGCAGCGCCTCGCCGATCTTGTACTGCTCCGCGGGAGGCAAGTATGGGTTGACCGATACTTGGACGACCGGAATGTCCGCCTCCGGATACATCCGGTGCAGCAGCGTCCATGAGCCGTGGTCCAGCCCTCTCGACATATCTTCGGCATACTCGATACCGTGCCGCTTCAAACGGTCCTTGACGATGCCGGCTACGACAGAGGAGCCTCTGGCCGGATATTTGACGCGATACAGTTCGTCCGGGAAGCCGCCGAAATCGTATATCGTATCGTAGACGTCATCGGAGGACGAGACGGTCGTAACCGGCTGCTCCCAGTGGGCGGTGAAGACGACGATCGCCTTCGGCTTCATTTTGCCGGCGAGCTCGGACAGAAAGCGCGTATACTCGGTTTGTTCGATGGCCAGCATCGGGGAACCGTGGGCCAGAAAAAGAGATGGAATCATCGTGTAACGCCCCCATTCGCGAATAGTAACTTACTTTATGTAAGTTAGTGTATAATAATTACTAGAGGAAGTCAACAGCAATGCCGTAAAATGCGGAAAACGGCCGCCATTCCGGCAGCCGCTCCCTTTATTAACCGTATCCTGTTGGACAATCCTTCTATTTCGCATAGTAAACGACGCCGTCGCGCTCGAGCTCCCGGATGCGGCCTTCCTCCCGCAAATACAGAAGGTGCGCGATCGTCTCCGAGAGCGCGAAGCGGAGCTGATGGATCGACAGCCGGTCGCCGAAAAAAGCGCGGCATACCGTGTAAGAGGTACGGGGCTCGTCCAGCCTGTCCTCCATGGCGGCCAGCCTTTCCTCATGATGACCGATAATTTCGGCCGTTCTTTGCGCAAACGTGCGGAAAGGGTCGCGGTGACCCGGGTACGCCATATCCACCTTCAGTCGTCCGACTTCCTCCAAGCTTTGCAAATACGAGTGCAGCGGATTGTCGTCGAACCCCGGAATGTAGCTGACATTCGGCGTAATTTGCGGAAGGACGTGATCGCCGCAAAACAGCTCGGAGCGTTCCTCGTCGAGAAAGCAAACGTGCCCCGCTGCGTGCCCCGGCGTGACGAACGGCCTGTATGGCCGATCTCCCAGCGGGAAATGCCGCTCCGTATCGATGACCGTCAATTCCGGCTGCGGCGATAGCTGCGGGAGGAAGCCCGACATATGCTCGGTCATCAGCGCCAATGTCTCCCCCTCCATCCCGTGCTTTCGGAACAGCTCCAGCAGGGTGGCGCTCATCGTCTCGCCTTCCCCCCACAAAGCCCGCACCTGCTCCTTGCCGGTTTGCGAAATATGCACCTGCGCTCCCGATCGCTCCTGAAACCACCCGCTCAGCCCGTAATGATCGGGATGATGGTGCGTCAGGACAATGCTGTCGAGCGCCGACAGCGGCAAATCGAGCTCCTTCATGGCGCGGTTCCACAGCTCCTCCGCTTCGGGCGTGCGTAGCCCGGGATCGATCAAGGTCCAGCCGGAGCGGGAGCGGATCACATAGCTGTTAACCCATCTAAGCGGAAACGGAAGCGGAACTTTAATTTGTATGAGCGTTTCGCTCAAATGTAGGATCGGTTTCATCACGGGTTATGTACCTTCCTTCGTACCGGTCAAAATGAGCCTCGGCGAGCCGTCGCGCTCATAGCTTCTTCCGTCGTAGCCGCCGTAAACGCGATCGATCCGCAGCTTCGCCCTTGCCGCCATCGTCTCGAGCTGCTCCAGACCGTAGCATTTGACCTGCTCGATGTATTGTCGTTCGGGCTTGCCCGGCTCGCGGATAGCTATCCGTTTGCTTATGAATCCGTTCTCGACCGAACGATTTTCTTCGATAAGCGAGTCGCCTTCGCGCCGGACCGAATGCGGCACGAGATGGGCTTGCACATAAGACGCGTTCAAGAAATCGATGATGAACCGTCCCCCCGACTTCAGAACCCGCGATATTTCGCGGATTACCGTTTCGTTCTCGGCATCGTCGCGGAAGTAGCCGAATGAAGTGAATAAATTGACGACCGCGTCAAAAGGGCCGTCGGCCGGTATATGGCGCATATCGCCCTGTACCCATTCGATGCGTCCCTGCGTGTCGCGTCTAATCGCTTCCGCAAGCAATACCCCGGACAAGTCGACTCCGGTTACGCGGTAGCCAAAATCGGCCAGCGCCATCGAGTGGCGTCCCATTCCGCAGCATAAATCGAGCACCGCCGCCCCTTGAGGCAGCCCGAGCCATCCGATCATCGCTTGCACTTCATTATAAGCTCCAGCCGTATCGCGATGCTTATAGACGATCAAATAATCGTCGCCAAAGCTTTCTTCGTACCATCCCATAGCTCACCTGCACACTCCTGTTCATAAACCGGACTAACACCCGTCCGTTTTGATGTTTTCCCGCATGGCCTCGGATTCTGCGTACCGCGCTCTATCGAGACTGCGAAGCTTCCTGGCCGAACGGTTCGGGCGGCTCCTCCGAAGGGTTGCGCACGTCTCCAAACAATCCGTTACACTAGGCGCGCCGGTGCCGTCACCGGCTGTAGTTCCTATCGGTAGTACGATCCATATAAATTGTACCACTGTAAGACGCCGGGAAAAAGAGAAAGCTCCGACAAAAAAACTGCAACAAGAAAAGCGGAACAAAAAGTTCCGCTATACCTTTCGAATAGCCGGTAAAATGGGGCGTAGTGGAACGATTATTTCCTTTATTGACAGTATAAAGGTTGGTTGAGGGCCGTTTTGCTCAAATGGAGGAACTCACCGTTCCGTTAATGCTATTCCCAAGTCTTTCGCGGGTAATAGAGGAACTCATTGTTCCCTCCACAAAAAATAACGGAAGTATTTGTTCCGCTCTTTCAAAAGGAAGCCTTTCAAGCCGCATACACGCCTTTTCCATCGTCGCCCCCCCTATCGAGCGCCGACTCGGCCTCGTTTTCGTCTAACGGACACTCGCGCGCTGATCCCGAAATGGATCCTAACGGACACATGGTGTCCGTTAGTTTCCGAAAGGTGTTATTCGGGAGGAAATAACGCCCTTAGCGCTTCCGTTATCGGCATATACATGTTCCATTTCGCAAGAAAACCGCCAGAAACACCCTGACGGTTTTTTGGGATTCGCTTATTTTTTGAACCGCGAAGTCGCGATCCGCTGCTGAAGCAGCTCGTGGAACCGGTCCTCGTCGAGCGGAAGCTCGGCCCAATCGTCCGTCCAGGCGGACAAATACATCGCGTTGGACAGCGACAGGCCGCGGATGCCTTCCTGACCGGGCGCTACGAGCGGCGTGCCTTTGCGGATCGAATCGACCCAGTTTTGGGTAACCGTCTTATGCCCGTGCGGGGCGGTCCCGACCGGCACGTCGAACTTCCAGCATTCCGGCTGTCCGAAGCCGGCTTTAGCCTTCTGGTTGAACTCCGGCTCCGGCACGCGCAGCCTCCAGAATGTCAGCTTGTTATCCTCGACAACGATTTTGCCGCGGTCGCCGGTAATTTCGAACCGGTTTGTTCCCGGCGTCTCGCCCGTAGTCGTAATGAACACGCCGGTCGCCCCGTTCGGATACTCCACATAGGCGGTTACTTCATCTTCTACCTCGATGTCCCGATATTTGCCGAAGGCGCAGAAGGCGCGGACGCGCGTAGGCAGCATGCCGATCGTCCATTGCCACAGGTCGAGCTGGTGCGGGCATTGGTTCAGCAGCACGCCTCCGCCCTCGCCGGCCCATGTCGCCCGCCAACTGCCCGAATCGTAATAGCTTTGCGTACGGTACCAGGTCGTAATAATCCAATTCGTCCGCCGGATTTCGCCGAGCTCTCCGCTATCGATCAAATCTTTCAGCTTGATATAGAGAGGGTTCGTGCGCTGGTTGAACATCATCGCGAAACGGACATCGCTCGCATCCGCCGCTTCGTTCATTTCCCGTACCTGCTTCGTATAGACGCCGGCCGGCTTCTCGCACAGCACGTGGATACCGCGCTGGAACGCTTTCATCGACGTGCCCGGATGATCGAAATGCAGATTGCAGATCATGATCGCATCCACCGTGCCCGAGTCGAGCATGGCGTCCACCGTTTCAAACGTATGCAGCTTCTCTCCGAACTGCTCCTTGGCCCAGCGCAGCCGGTCCGTGCTGATGTCGCATACTGCTGCCAGCTCGGCTCCGGCTACTTCGCCCGCGGCGATATACTTGGCATGGGAAGTCCCCATATTTCCTATCCCGACAATTCCGATACGCACACTACTCATCTCTAGTCCGCTCCTTTACAACAACGATTTGATATAAGCGATATTGTCCGCAAGCAGCTCCTCGGTCGGCGCCGACAAGCTGAAATCTTCAAAGCTGAGCCAACCGTCGTAGCCGATGCTCTTCAAATCGGCGATGACTTGCGGCCAATTGGCGAAGCCTTCGCGCATCGGTGCGGAGACCGTTCTCCATGCCGGATCGGCAGTGCCGCTCCGATTCGGATTAGGCTCCCAAACGGCGTTTTTCACATGCACGTGGGCCAAATATTCGTCCAGCACCTCGAGTCCCATCCGATACTGCTCGTACCCCTCGTACACCATGTTGCCCGGATCGAAGATGACGCCGATGCGTTCGGGATCGAACCCTTCGACCAGCCTTCTCGCCAATCCCGCGCTGGGAGCGATCATGTTCATATGCATCTCGACGAGCGCTTTGACGCCATAGCTCGCACCTAACTCTTGCACGCCTTCCATGTATGCCCGCGTTTCCTTGAAGAGATCTCCGTAAGTCTTGGTTCTGTTGTAGCCCGGCACCCCGATGCGAATGGACGGAGCCCCGAGCAAATTGGCGGTACGCATATCCCGCTCGACCGCAGAGAGATCGCCGACCTTCAAGTAACAGCCCAAATTTGGAACGGCCATACCGGCCTCGTCCGCGAGACGCTTCAGCTGAAGCAGTCGTTCTTCCGACGATTCGGCATCCACCGTGCTCAAATTGTTTCCCCAGAAGGAGGGCTTATCTTGAAGACGGGCTTGATCGATCTTCGTGACCCGCCATTCGATGCCGTCGTATCCGTGCTTTTGTAAAGCGCTTACCGTATCCTCCGGCGTATACTCCGGCATCATGACCGTAAAGACGGCAAATTTCAACCTGGACACTCCCTCGCCTTGCCGTTATGGCGTCATTTTCTTCATCCTACCATAAAAAGAGCACCGGGCACTTCATCCTAGTTGCCGAATCGATTCGGTTCATTTGATCGTGGTTGGTGTACTTCCCGGTCAAGTCGAGACGGTTTGCTTCCGGTACTGATCCGGCGTGCAGCCGACCCGGCTTTTGAACATCCGGGTAAAATGCGAAGGGTGCTTGAACCCGACCTTGTAACAAACATCCGTCACGGTCAAATCTTTGTCGAGCAAGAAATGGATTTTCGCCTGATTGATCCGCTTATGATACACATAGTCGAAGATGGTCACACCAGTCACTTCCTTGAACAGCTTGGATAAATAATATTTATTCAGGTGAAGCCGGTCTTCCAGCTGCTCCAGGTGCAGATCCTCCTGGTAGTGGTCCTCGACGAAATCGATAATGTTCTGCGCATGCCTCTCCTTATCCGACGGGAACGCCGAAGCCGTATTGGACGATTGGCACAGCTCGTATACCAACACCAGTAAATCGAGGAAAGAGACGATCAGCCGGTCCCGCGACAGTCCGCCTTCTTCCAGGGACAGTCTGCACATGCGTTCGAGCATCGCTTCGACTTCCGCGCGCTGCGAACCTTGCAGATGGATGCGATGGTTTTTCAATTCATAGAACGGCTGCAGCAAATGGACGGAGAACGGCATCTCCGCGAAAGGCTTCAAAAAAGCAGGCTCGAAGTGCACGATCGTGCGTTGGTACGGAACGTTCATATCCACATTGGGACAGTGCAGGGTCATGCCGTTCATCAGAATAAGATCGCCAGGAGAGAGCACGAAAATTTTATCTCCGATCAAATAGTTCGCTTTGCCCCCGTGAAAATAATAAATTTCAAAATGCGCATGAGAGTGAAACTTCATGCTCGTGCCGGATTCGCTGTAATGGGCCTCCAAAGGCCGTATATGAAATGGCGGTCGCACCGGTTGTCCCCCTTACGTTGCTAAAAATAGTGTAGCATGGGAACCGGCCCGCATAAAGCAAAGAAGCTCCCGTTCCGGAATAACCGGCTCGGAAGCTCTCGTTGCCGGTCCTCAGTCCGGCTTCATATCGTGGATGCCGTGCGCATAAATCCATTTGCCGTCGGTGGAAGCCCCGATCAGCTCGCTGTAAAGCGATACGTTCGAAACGATCGCTTTGGCCCGCCCGCTGTCCGCGTCATAAGCATATATATGCTGCTTGCGGTTTTGGGCCGGCTCCTCATAGGCTTTGTAGACGAACGTATGGCTCGCTCCGAGCCAGTGCACCGGATATCCGGCCATGCCCCGGGGAATATCGGCCTTCTTCTCATCGCCTTTATACAGTCCGGCGTTGGCGTACATGCGGTATGACCCGTCGGCGGACGCGACGAACCCGGACCAGCCCGAAGCTTCCTTCGGCGCATTCCATGTACCGATTCCACTCGTCGCCCAATCGTAGCCGTAGCGGATTTCTTTCCCTTGCGGGTCGAACATCCGGGTGTAGATACGTTTGCCGTCGTCGTAAAAGGAAACCGGCAGCGTCCCGTCGGTGACCATATTCATTTCCAGCTTGCCGAGCAGCGCGCCCGCGAACCTCCGTTCCTTGCCGCCGGCCAAATCGATCAAAACCAAATCGAGATCGCTCGTTTGTCGGGCATCCTTGCCGACAGCCGCGAGGACGGTTTTCCCATCCTTGCTGAACTGGGCGCCTTGCACGTACCCGTCTACGCGGATCCGAACCGTTTCTTTGCCTTCCGGAACGCCGTTTTCTCCCGTGTCGGCGTACAGGAAACCGCGTCTATCAGCGATAAACGCCCCGTCTCCGACATATTGCGTGTACAGCGGCACCGGATAATCGGTTACTGTTTTCGCGGCCGTGTCGTAAACCGAGTACAATGGGACCGACGGAGCATCGCATTCGCAATAATTCGTCGGTCTGGTCAACAGCAGGTAACGAGCATCGTCGTCCAACAGCCGCATGCCGTAAGGCACCTGGAACGAGGTCAAACGGTCCGTGCTTTTACCGTCTGAAGCGATCCGCCATAATTGATCGGGCTTGCGAACTACGACCCGGTAGCCCGGCTGCTCCTGGATGTCCGCGCCTTGTTTCGTTTTCGCGCCATTTACTTGTACGGCGTATATGCGGTTCGATTCCTCCACGTAATCGTCTTCGGTCAGACGCAGCTCCACTCTCAGATCGGTGTCGCTTTTCCAGTCGAAGGCGAACTTGTCGGACGCTACCTTGTTCTCTTGACCGCGCATTTCCGAATTGGACTGGATAATCGCCCGAACGACGGATTCCCGGTCCATCGGATCCCGGAACGCGATGCGAAACTTCTGTGTCGTCGGAGAGACTAGCGTCGTGGCCGGTGCTTTCAGCCGCGTATCGCCTTCGAACGAGATAGTGGCGACCTCTCCGGCCGGCTTGGAATCGGACGGTGACGCCTGACCTTCCGTACCGCCTCCGTTGCCGTTCGGAGCACTCTCCGAACCTTTTCCGGAAAAATCCGGCTGTTTGGAAGGCTGCTCCTGCTGCTTGCCATCTTCGGTCCCCTCAGCCCCCGGGGGGCTCGTCTCCTTCTTGCACCCTGTCGCCGACCACAACAGGACAACAGCCAAAGCGATGCTCAGCCATGTCTTCATAAAGTCCTCCTCCTTCAACCGGCGCGAGCTTCCGTCATCCTATTCATAACCTAAGACGTTACGGAAAGCCGGAATGTTTCGAAATATTCGCACAAAAAAACTTCGTTCCGCCATCATTGAAATGCCGCATGAAACGAAGTTGTCGCTTGCTGCTTAAAACCTGCAATATGTCGGGTCAATGTGATATTATGTATGGAGAACTCCTCGGATAACGCTTGAATGGGCTTGTTCCTTATCGCTTATTTGTTCGCTTGCTTCAGATGACAAGCCATTCTTGCTTTCTCGAATCGTACGAACAGGAGCTCAGTTCGCAGTTCATTCCCCATGCCATTGAGCGCGCTTATACTGTGGGTGCTTTTGGTGATGCGGGACACATATTGCTTTAATAGAAGAACTGCTTTCCGTTATTGTCCCGAATTTTGTTGTAATCCTGAATATAACGGCACAAGCTTCCGTTAATTCGATCTTTCGGGTGAAAATGGGCAGCAAGCATGCGGAGTAGCGGAGCAGTTTTCCGTTATCTTGCTATCAACACCGGGAATCGTGGCTATAAGGCACGCCGGTTCCGCTATTTTGCACTGAAAAATCCATCGCATGCATAAGCCCCTAGAAAATCCTGCCATTCAGTATAATCAAGCGTTTTGGTTGGAGCCCGTAAGCTGCGGAAACCACACAAAAAAACTTCCTCCCACCCGCATCCAAATGCGGAATGGAAGGAAGATTTCTGCTCGCCGGAATAGGCTTTCACTCAAATTTTCAATTCCCCAAGCTTGATCAACTCGACAACCGCCTGCGATCGACCTTTAACGTTCAACTTTTGCATCACGTTGGAAATATGGTTTCGCACGGTCTTTTCACTGATAAACAGCTGCCCAGCGATGTCTTTCGTTGTCTTGTCTTGCACGAGCAGTTCAAAGACTTCGCGCTCACGGTTGGTCAAAAGAAACTTGTTTTTGTGGTCGTTGCCCTTCAATATCGCCACCCCTCCTTGCTTGGGTTTTGTATATGTTACAAGGTGTAGGGATACAGTCAAAATAGGATATGAGCGTGGTGATACTTTGGTGCGGTGCCCGACAAAAATGGGCTTTTTCTCTCCGCTTTGCTTCCGGCCTTCCGTCCGGTAAGCCGACTCTCTCCCATCTGGATCTCGTCCTCACCATGGGAATAAAACACGCCATAGTTGTTCTTTCTAACGACGAAAAAACCTTCGAATGGCTAACATTCGAAGGCTCTTTCGCAATCCGTATTTGTCGGAAAAAGAGCAATTTATTTGGTGGCGTTGGCCGGAAACAATCGCTGTACCATCGTGTTAAACTCCTGCACCAGCCCGGAAACCGGCTTGCCCGCATTCAAATCCTGCACGTAGTTGTTGATCCGGCCGACGAAATCGGGGTTGGCGGAAACGTACACGTTCTGAATATTCGGGCGCATCGCCTTTACCTGCTCGGCGATCTTCGTCTTCATATCCCCGGCGTTGTCGAGATCCTGCCCGTCCTTGGTCGCGACCGCAACATAGGCGTTTTTATCCGTCAGCATCACGTTGGCCGATTGGATCGGCTGAGTAGCGGTTAATTGGTTGGCGCAGTCCTGAGCGGCTTCCATTCGGGTATTGTTGTGCATCCCCGTCATATCTGTGCCGTAGCCGGCCGTGCCGTCTTTATTTTTGTAGTCGCTCCAGCGGTTTACCCCATCCGGACCGTAGCCGGTAACCCCGTTGTCCCGATTCAACCCTTGCCGCATGCTGTCATTGTCCTTGATCAGATCGGGGTCGGTCCCTTTATACCGATCGAGGCCCAGCCGCATATCTTTCGTATTGCCCGTTCCGTAGTTGAACGGACGGTAGTTGCTCGTCTTCATGCCGTCATTCGTGCCCGAGCCTTCATGCCGCGCATTGCTGCACCCCGACGCCGCCACGGCGACCAACGAAGCGAGCAGCACGAACCGAACCGTGTTTTTGGCCAATCCAGTCAGCTCCCGTCTATAGGTTTATGGATTTCTCGGAACGTCTTTATGATGTACCGGTATCGCCTGCCGCATGCTTGCGAATCGATGGCAAAACGAAAGGGGAGCCGTAACGCGCTCCCCTGACGGTTATTTGGAAATAAACTGCTGGGTAAACATTTTGCCGCATTGTCCTCCGTCGACGATGCCGATTCCGATATGTGTAAATGTCGGCTTCAAAATATTTTCGCGATGCCCCGGAGAGTTCATGAGCGCTTCATGGGCGGCTTGCACCGTCTGGTTGCAGGCTATATTTTCCCCTGCGCTCGAATAAGTGATGCCGAACTTCTGCATCATTTCGAACGGCGAGCCGTAGGTTGGCGACTGGTGGGAAAAATAATTGTTCTCCGCCATATCCTCGCTCTTCAAGCGTGCGACCTCGGACAGCTTCACATCGACGATCAACGGCTGCAGACCCGCTTCCTTGCGCGCCGCATTGACGAGATCGATCATTTGCTGCTCTTCCGCGCTGATCCCGGACGGAGGGTTTGGTACAGGCGTCGGTTCCGGCGTTGGCGCAGGGTTCGGCCGGGGAGCGGGAGCTGGCGGCTTCGGAGCTGGCGTCGGTGCCCGTTTCGGAATTTTCACGCTTGCATATGCCCACAAAATCGATTCCAGCGTCCGGTCGTCGACCGCCCCGGTAACGGGAAGGCCATACTTTTGCTGGAACCGTTTAACCCCCGCCTCCGTCTCGGAGCCGTAATATCCGGTGATCGTCCCGTAGAAATACCCGAGCGATTTCAGCATGCCCTGCACGGCGAATACGTCGGGCCCTTTGGCCCCTTTACCGAAAGCGCCTGCAGGCTGCGCGGCTCCGAACAAGAAGACGAGCAAGGTCAGCAGGATAAGAAAGGTACGTTTATAGCGACGGAATACCGCCATGCGTTGTTTCACTCCTTCATTTCATGCGTTTCTCACCTAATATGCCAAATCCAAGGATGCTCTATTCGCCGTCGTGCCCCATTGACAACAGGCAACAGGTTGGATAAAGTATGAAGTAAGCTATAATTAGTACCTGGTACTAATATTAGATACTAAAATCTCTTAAATACGGCAAGGAGGAATGCATATGAACTCCGATCACACTTCCGCCATGTATGCGGGCATTACGGCAATCGGGGCTTACGTGCCCGAGCGAGTACTATCCAACGACGATCTGGCTCGAATAGTCGATACGAATGATGAATGGATCGTGCAACGGACCGGTATCCGTGAACGGCGCATATGCGCGCCGGACCAATATACGAGCGATTTGTGCGTCGCCGCCGTGGAAAATATGCTGTCCCGTTACCCGGTAACAATCGATGACGTCGATCTGATCCTCGTCGCTACCCATACCCCGGACTATCCTTTCCCGTCGGTAGCGTGCCTCGTTCAGACGCATCTCGGCATCCGGGCGGCCGGTACGGTCGATATGAATGCCACATGCGCGGGATTCGTGTACGCCCTTCACACTGCGAACGGGATGATCGCATCCGGGCTCCATCGCAAAGTGCTCGTTATCGGAGCCGACAACATGTCGCGCATAACCGATTATACGGACAGGACCACCTGCATTTTGTTCGGAGACGGCGCCGGTGCCGCTCTTGTGGAAAAGACTTCTTCCGAGCCGGCGTTTCTGGCCGCTCATCAAGGCTCGGACGGTTCCGGCGGGGGCCACATTTACCGTACCGGCATCCGCAGCGACATGAGCGGCAAGCCGCTTCACGATTCCAAGCTGCTCGTCCAGAACGGCAGAGAAGTGTACAAATGGGCCGTACAGACGATTCCCCACGGCATGCATAGTCTATTGGAGAAAGCGGGACGGCCGATGGAATCGGTCGACTGGTTTATTCCGCACAGCGCCAATCTGCGCATGATCGAATCGATTTGCGAGAAGAGTGGATATCCGATTGACCGAACGTTAACGAGCATGGTTCGCTTTGGCAACACCTCCGCAGCCTCCATCCCGCTTTCCATGGCGGAAGCCGCGGCATCCGGAAGGATAAAGGCCGGGGATACGCTTTTGCTGTACGGATTCGGAGGGGGACTTACTCACGCCGGACTGCTTGTTCGATGGACTGTATAAAACGCTATCCCCCGATTGATGGAGATGCCTTATTTAATGTTATATAGTAATCTTTCAAAAAAAAGGTATAATGAAAGATGACACTTTTTCACCGGACGCTCGGTATCGGGGGGGAATCCATGCGACGAGAAAAAATATTGATCGTGGATGACGAAATCGAGATCAGCGAGCTTATTTGTCTGTATTTGGCCAAGGAAGGCTACCAGACGCTGATGGCACTCGACGGTTACGGCGCAATCGAGATGGTGGGCAAGCAGAAGCCCGATCTGGTTATTCTGGATATCCAGCTGCCCGATCTGGACGGCTTCGAAGTTTGTCTGGAGCTTCGCAAAATGACGAAGGCGCCGATCCTGTTTTTGAGCTGCAAAAACGACGATTTGGACAAAATACTCGGTCTTGGCGTCGGCGGAGACGATTACATCACCAAGCCCTTCAGTCCGGGGGAAATGGTCGCACGCGTGAAGGCCCATTTGCGAAGAAGCCGCATGATGTTCGAGCCGATCAATACCGAGCACGATTTGCATTACGGGGACTTGACCATTGAACCGAAAAGCTTTACCGTCTCGCTCCGCGGAGAACCGGTGCCGCTGTCGGCCAAAGAATACCAGCTGCTTCTGCTGCTGGCCAAAAATCCGGACCGCGTCTATAGTCTGGACCAGCTGTTCACGCAAGTATGGGAATCCCCGTCAATCGGCGACCCCCGGACCGTCATGGTCCATATAAGCAACATCCGCAAAAAGATCGAAAACGATCCTGCCCGTCCGGCTTATATTCTGACCGTCCGTGGCGGCGGCTACAAGTTCAACGGCTCCCTGTCGGTCATCGGCGCCGTGCCATGACGATGGCGTATACCGGTCCCGAGATAAGAAAGAGGCTCCGCCTAGATATTACGGCGAAGCCTCTTTCGTTATCCGATTGACTAGTGTGCTCCCGGCCCCGCCGATTCGTTCGGCGCGCCTGTCGTTCCCGTTTCAAGCTGCTTCGCCCGTCTCATGACGAATAAATAGTAAGCGAAATAATAAGAAATGATGACGAACAAAATGCCGCCGGTCAGCGGGTCTTTCGCCATGGCGCCAGGATCCATGGCAGTGTCGGCCGTCATTTCCGGCATCGCCGCCATTTCGATAATCCGATACGCGATGCGACCCAGGAAAAGAGCGAGCACGGTCGACTCGATCCAAATATGGGTCCGGTAATACAAGCCGTCCGCTCTCCGCTCGGTCAAGAAATGTCTCGCCGCATAATGGGACAATACGAGCCCTCCGGCAATGCCTGCCGCATAGCCGATGAACATGACCGGATGGGCGACGGCAAGCAGCAGCAGGAGAAGAGCGGCGAAAGCGAAAAATCCGAGCCGCACCTTCATGCGTCTGACGGCCAGCTTTTGAAATCCGATGCTTCTCTTCGTCCGTCGGTACATGACCCAACCGATAATAAGAATCGGAAACGCATAGTGGCTTATGGCGTTCATAGAGAGTCCTCCGTATCATGTAAGCCTTGCAATCGCTACCCAGTGTACCAGAATCGGAATGAATCAACAATCGTTCTGCGGACCGATGCGCGGCTTCGACCGAATGAGCCACGGTCCGCTCGGACGGAAAAGAACCGTACCGTCAGCCGGTTCCGGTTCTTTCCTTGCGGTAGCTTCCCGGCGTGAAGCCGGTTATTTTTTTGAACATCTTGATAAACGTCTGACTGTGCATGAAGCCGACCGTTTGAGCGATTTCATGGACAGGCAGCTCCGTGCTCTCCATCAGCCCGATCGCTTGCCCGATCCGGATCTCATTGACGTAATCGACGAATTTGACGCCGTATTCTTCTTTAAACAATCTGCTGATGGACGTAGAATGAAGATGGAACTCGTCGGCCAGCATCGCTTGTGACAAATTCGGATCGGCATAATGCTCGTCGATATACCGTTTGATTTCTTGAACAACGTTGCGGTTCTGCTTCGACTCTCGCCACAGCCGCAGCTGTTCCGCGACCGCGGCGAACACGACGGTGAACGCTTCCCCGATCTCTTCGAGCGTCTCTCCTTCCTTCAGGAAGTCTTCCAGCCGGGCGCTCTCCTCTACCCACGCCGTCTGCAGCTCGGTCGGCAGCTCGATCATTTCGCGCTGGACATGGAACAGCAGAACAAACAGCAAATGCCGGATCTGCTCGCCGCTGAAGCAGCCGTTCTGCATCGAAGCGAGCAGCGAAGACCACTCCACCGTCCATGAAGGTTCTCCCATCCGGAACTGGCGGCTTATTTCCTTGATTCGCTGCAGCCCCAGCGCGATTTCCGGATGTCCTCCGCCCGGCAAGGCGCGAAACCGGATAACCCGATTCAGTCCGAGAGGTATTTTATAGGCGAGCGCTTCCTTGGCGGTCTGGAACGATCGGGAAATGTCATCGCTGCGTTCGACTTCGTTGCCGATCCCGACCGTCACCGTAAACGGCAAATGAGCCGCCGACCAGCCGCGCAGCCTCTCCAGCGCCGCTTCGATTTCACGCTCGGGATCCGATTCGTACCCATGCAGGGCGATTACTCCCAGCTGGTGCTCGGCCAGCCAATCGGATTTGACCTCCATGCCCGCCGCTCCGAACGTTTCCTGCAAAGCGGATTGCAGCGCATATTTCAGCAGCTGCCGGTCCCGGTCGGAATAATTCCCGCACACCTCGACGAAGAAACGGTCGATCTCCACGATCGCGGCCGAGGCCGGTCCCGAATCGAGCTTCAGCCCGAGCATTTCCGCTTCCTTGCGGGCTTCTCTCGAAACGGCCTCCATGCGCCCTTCCGCCAGTCGGCGGAAATGATGCGCCCGCTTGAACGATTTGTTTTCCTCGTTTTCCCGGCTCAGCCGGTTCGATTGATCCCATAAGCTTTCTAACGCGAGACCGATCGTTTGAAATTCGTCGCGCATATCGGCCGTCGGGAAAGCCGGCGTTTTTTTGACCGAGAACGCGCCGATTTGTCTCACCAGCGATTCGACCGGCCGATAATGTCTTCGGGTAACGTACAAGATCCAGACGAGTCCTAGCGCGATGCATAATGCCCCGAGCGAGACGGAACCGTACAACACCGGAGCGACCCAGCCGAATATGCCGGCCTGCAGCAGTCCTCCTTCTATTTTCCAGCCGGTATAGGGCATGTCCGCTCCCACCAGCTTCCTCCGCTCCTGCTTAACCTCAGCCCTGTCGTGTCCGGAGGTAGAGGCGATCACGGCTCCGCCTCCATCCGACAGCTCCAAATAGCCTGTCGACGTATCCGTCGAGTTGGCCAGCAAAAGTCGCAGCGCATCCGCGTTAACATTGGCGACAAGCAAGCCATTCGTACGCAAATCGGCAATTTTGACCAGAGAGACGACCTCCGGCGAATCGAAAGCGCCCGGGCCTCCCGACAGGCGACGATCGCCCCAAGCATACCGAAGATCGGATTCCATCTTGTCCAGCACATACCCTTTGTCGACAAAATCGTCGATGCGGACAATGCTCGTCGGACTGAGCACCGTACCGTCTTCCGGACGGTACAAATAAACCGAATACAGGAGCGGAAGTCTATACTGTAGCTCGCCCAGAGCGCGTGCGGCCGAATACGAGCTGACAAACGAGCCGTTCGCGTCGGCGTAAAAGTCGGCGATTCTCGGATCGGACAACACCGTTGCATACATCGTATCCTCTATATTGCGCAATGACTGCTCGATGATCTGCATCGCATTTTTCGCGACCGCTTCGCTCGACTTGACAGCCGATCGTTCGGACAATTGGCGGACGCTTACGAACGTGATGAGCAGCAGCGTAAGGCAGACGGCGAGAAACACGGGCATATACGACAGCAGCATACGGTAAAACCAATTTTTTCTCAGATCTCGTCGCCCCTTTCGATGCAAGCTCCACGCCGGGAACCGGCTGAAACCGCTTCCCATTTACAAACCTATCTTTTAACGTTATTATTTCGCATACGGGTCGTACCGTCAAGCCGCAAACAAATGGATCAAAAATGATTCATGCCGCAAAAACGCTATATTCCGCAATCCGCGGCCGGATTGCATAAAAGCTTCATCGCGCAAAAACGATCCGTATCCAACAAACCTCTTTCCCCGTTACGATAGCAATGCGGATACAAACCGGCGAAAAAGCCGGGACGAACAAACAACGTCAAAGGGGTTGAACGACGGATGAAACGAACATGGAAAGCCGGAGCGGCTGTCATCCTGGCGGGCAGCATGCTCGCGGCATGCTCGGCCAAAGACGACGGCGGCAAACAAGCGGGCACCGAGAAAATGCCGCTGCGCATTTTCATCGACGCCCAGAACAACGCGATGCTGCCGCCCGAGCAGGACGATTTCGTCAAGAAAACGATCGAGGACAAGTTCAATGTGAAGCTGCAGGTCGAGTATATGGCGCCGGGAGACGACTACAACAAGAAAATCAACGCCTACCTGACCTCCAACGATCCGCCCGACATGTGGCGCGACGCGAACGGCGACGGGGGCCAAAAGTACGCGCTCGACGGACTGCTCGGAGACATGAGCAAATTCGTAACGCCGCAGCTCATGCCCAACTATTTCAAATATTGGGTCGATGAAACGACGCTGCAGCGGTACCAGGTTCACAACCAGTTCGTGCGCGCTCCGATTCCGTACAACAAGGAAATATACCGCTCCTGGTATATCCGCAAAGATTGGCTGGACAAGCTGAACCTTCAGGTTCCGAAAACGTACGACGATTATGCGAAGGTACTCCGCGCTTTCACGAACGACGATCCGGACGGCAACGGCAAAAAGGACACATACGGCTTCTCCTTGTCCGCCGGCGGCGACGGAATCGGGCTCGATTGGCCGGAATACCGCAAAAACGGACTCGTATTCGCATCGTTCCTCGAGAACGGGGTATTCAAGGACATGCAGACCGATCCCCGCATGGAGGGGGTGCTGAACGATATCGGCAAGCTGATCGGCGAGGGCGTGGTCGATCCCGATTGGTTCCTGAACAAATCGACGCAGCATGTAGATAAGGCGGCACAAGGAAAAATCGGCGTCGTGCTCGGAACGACAAAAGATTTCGCTTTCGATTCGAACCCGCAAAGCCTGCAAAGCAAATCGAAAGCGATCTTCCCGAACGCCAACTGGGTGCCGTTCACTCCGTTCGGCGACCAGCCGCTCCAATCCGGCATCGCTCCGGCCAATCCGTTCCTGTTCCACAAAAACATCGTGGAGAAAAACCCGGACAAGGTGAAGCGGATCGTCGAAATTCTCGACTGGCTCGCAAGCGAAGAAGGTTTCCTTCTGACCCATTACGGTCAGGATGGCAAGCACTATACGCGCAATGGCAAGACGGTAACATTGAAGCCCGAAGTCATTCAGGACGAAATCGTCAAAAAGGGCGACTGGCTTACGATTTGGGACTTCTTCACCCCGAATACCCCCAATACGTACGGCCTGACGGTAGTCGATCCGCGGCAGACGGACCGGGACCGGGACATTATGAAGACGTTGGCGGCGATTCCGACCGCTCCTTACGTCGGAACGAGCTTGACGCCACCGGCCGGCTTCGACCTGGCCGCATTCCGCAAACGTCAGCGCGAGCTGCAGGCGAAGGCGGTATTCGAGGATAAATCGGGCAAAAATTGGCCGAGCTACCGCGAGGAGCTCATGACCAAGTATAGCGGCAGCAAGCTGTTCGACGCCTACGCCGAGCAAATAAAAGCGGCAGGCGTTACCAAATAAACCAGCGTTCCGAAACGGTGTCCTTGCAAGACGAATAAACCCCATTCCAAAAAGCCCTCGTCCGCTCCGGTCAGATCGACCGGCTGCGGCGGGGGCCTTTTGGAATGCGTTTCGGGAGCGGAACGACCCGCCCCCTTAATTTAACTTCAACGATACGGTAATGCCGTCCTCTTCGAAGCGGATATCACGGACCGCTATCAAGGGCGGCAGCCCGTCGTCAATCTTTACGACCATCGGGTCGAGCTGCAGCCAAGACGCCGGAACGTTCCAGCTGCGAATGCGGGTACCGGTGTGCCGGACGATCAGCTCCGGCGCATCCCATGCCAGCGCGAAATCGAGTGTCGCGCCGATCCGGACGCCGCCGGCGGTTTTCAGGTTGACATAGGCGGCCAATCGGTCCGCATGCTGCTCGAAGCGCGCACCTTCGATGACGACATTGGGGGTTAGCTGCGCTCGATCGGCAAGCTGCTTTTTCAATATATCGTTCAGCTCGCGCTCGCTGATATGCACATCCGGCTTGCGGATTTTGACCATTTCCAGCAGCTTCTGCAAGACGGAAACTTGTCCGTAATCCAGATTCAACGTTTCCGTCGGCTTGGCGTACCGGATCGCGGCATACCCGGCCGCGCCGAGAAGCAGCAGCAGGACGGCCAATACGTACATCGCTTTTCGAATCAAGCTGTTCCTCTCCCAAGAAATGCTCTAAAGTTGTGTGTCCCGGTCCTTCTTCTCCTTCAGCCAGCGCGGGGCGCCTTTGTTTTTGCGGTCGCGCTCGCGTTCGTTCGCCTTGGCTCTCGCCGAGGCCGGTTTAGCGGCCGGTTGCTCCCCCTTCCTCGCGGCTTCCCGCTCGTTTCGGAGGCTGGCCGCCCCCGGCGTCCGGAAGCCGCCCGTTGCGGACCGGATCGAGAACGATTCCCCGGAACGCCGCCCGGCGGCACCTTCGCCTTCGCCGGAGCGGACGGCCGCTTCCTTGCCCGCAGCCGTTTTCGCGCTCGGTCCCGGTCCCCGATGCGCCGGACGTTGTATCGCCGTCTTGCTCGCAGTTCGGGCCGCGTAGCCGCGCACCTCATCCGGATCGACGACCTTTCCTTTGTACATCGCCTTCTGATGGATGACGATGCCAAGCTGCTTCTCGAATTTGCGGATAATGAACATCTCTTGCTCCGTCACGATCGAGACGGACAAGCCGCTGCGTCCCATCCGGCCCGTCCGGCCCGCCCGGTGCACATAATGCTCCGCGTCCAGCGCGGGCTGCAGATGGAATACGTGCGTCAGCCCTTCGATGTCCAAGCCGCGTGCGGCCACATCGGTTGCCAAGAGCGTACGCAGCTTGCCCGTACGGAACCGGTTCAGCAGCGTCGTCCGCTCCTGCTTCGGCGCGTCACCATACAGCGCGTCGGCCGACAGACCGGCATGCTGCAGCTTGGCCGCGACCTCGGCGATCACATCCAGGTCGTTCACGAACGCCAGCGCCGACTTCGGATCGTACAGCCGGATCAGCCGGCGCAGCGTATCGGTCCGCTCTCTCTCCTCGCATACGAACGCGAGATGCTCGATTCCTCCCGCCGTCCGCTGTCCGGGATCGATCTCGATTTCCTTCGGCGACCGCATCCATCTGCCGGCCATGCGCCGCACTTCCGCCGGAAGCGTAGCCGAGAAGAACAGCAGCTGCCGGTCGCGGAGCGCGCTCTCCACGATTTCCTCCGCTTCCTTGGCGCTGCCGAGCGCGAACATTTGGTCCGCCTCGTCGATGACGATCGTACGGACGCGGTGCATTTTCACTTTGCGCATCCGCAGCAGCTCGGCGATCCTCCCCGGCGTACCGACGATAAGATGCGGATGCAGCTTCAGCCGGTCCACCTGTCTGCTGAGCGCGGCTCCGCCGATGAGCGCTTGTCCGCGGATGCCCGCAGGCGCGCCGTACTTTTCGATTTCCGCGGCGATCTGGACGCCCAGCTCGCGGGTCGGCGACAGCACGACCGCCTGCAGTTCCTTCTCGGACGGGTCGATCCTTTCCAATATCGGCAGCAAATAAGCGAGCGTTTTCCCCGTGCCGGTTTGCGACTGGGCGAGCAGATCCTTGCCCGCAAGAGCTGCCGGAATCGCTTCGCGCTGGATCGGCGAAGGCTCCGCGATCCCGTGTCTGGCAAGCGTCTCGTTCAGTCCGGAGCCGATGCCTAGCGATTCGAACGTCGAATTCATATTTCAAGTCCCTCATTTCAATAATTCATGCCATTTGTTAAAAACTATACCATATCGGACGCCGCGAATGAAATGAAGATGGCCGGAAACTACGCGGTGCGGGAAATTGAAGCCATCCGGCGTGATCGGCCTGCCGGGGAATCAATCAGACGAACTGTAAAACATGTAGTTATTCCGGTGAAGATTTGCCTCTATGCCGCAATGAACTGGAAAATGTACAGTTATTCTCGCTTGTTTAAGCCCATTTTACGGTCTGGTAGCGATTTATCTGCATATTTTCCAGTTATTTCGGCAAATATTGCATATTACCTGAATATTACTGTATCATTTACAGTTAATCATGAAGGACTAGCTTCCGTTGACATCATTCGCTCGCTCTCCCTGGGGATGATATTTTCTTTAACGATAACAAATACCGCTGCCCGTCGGACAGCGGTATTGACATTCAGGCTTGACGGCATTCAAAAGCATAATGGCCAGATCGGATATGAATCACGACAGCTCCCGGAGCGGCTTCGGCGTTTGCGATCCCCGCCGCGGCGTTCGCATCCGGTTCGGTCACCGGGCTGTCGGACGTTGGCCGTTGCCGGACCGGACTAAAAGCTCCTTTCGCCCATATGGGGCTTCCGGACTCCGAAATGTATATGGCGCCGGGGTTCTGCGCGGGAATCCATACGGCTGCCTCTGTCCCCACGGGAATCTCCACTTTCAGCTTTAGCGCACCTGCATCGGCCGTCTTCTCCCATCCGACCCGGACGTTGCCGCGCGGGGTCATGACGGAGCCTTCCGCATAATCGAGCTCTGCCGGTACGAACGGCTTGATGCGGACGCGCCTCCATCCGGCCTCCGCAAGCTGGATGCCGACCACATACTCGACCATCATCTTAGCCGGATAGGCGTTCCATGCATGGCAATGGGACTCGATATCCCGAAAGCCTTCCCATATCGTCCGGGAGCCTTGACGGATCATATACCCCCAGCTTGGAAAATCGGTTTTGCAAAGAAGCCGGTAGCCCTCTTCCTCTTTGCCGTCCCGAAACAGCGTATGCAGCAAGTTCAGCGACAACAGCGTCTTCGTCTGCAAGCCTTGGGCCGCCATCGCCTCCAGCGCATGCGGCTTGTCTTCGGGCGGAACGAAACCATAGTGCAGGGCGACGGCATTCGTCCCCTGATGGCTTTGCTCCGACCCGTAGCTGTCCCTGAATCGTTTACGGTCCGCATCGTACAGATGGGTCATAATCGCTTCCGTTAACGCGTGCGAATATGCCTTCATCCGTTCCGCGTCCGCCTCGTCGGCCAGCAGGTCGGCCATCTCGGCCAGCAGGTTCAGGCCATGTGCGAGCTTCAAGTTTTGTACGGTCAAATAATCGCCGCTATGGTCGATTTCCGGGTACGGATGGTCGCTTATATGCCAATGCCGAGGCTTCCTGATTCGGCTTTGCGGGATAAGCCCCAGTTCGGCGTCCGCAAGGCCCGCATAGTGCAGCGCCATCCGCCGTGCAGGCTCATAGAATCGTTCCAGCAGCCGCGTATCTCCGGTATGCCGATACAATTTATGAAGCAGCGTCGGAAAGTGCAGATCCCATTCCGGTATAAAAATATGGAAATCGGGGTGCTCGTAATTGGACGGATAGACGAACGGGAACGTACCGTCCGCCAACTGGCCGTCCGCGAAGTCGGCCAATACTTTCTCCACGATCGGGACGGAATCGAACTGGAACAGCAGCAGCTCGGCCTGGAGATCCGAATCGGCCAAATATTGCGCTTGCTCGCGGTGCGGGCAATCGACAAGCTGCCCGAGCACGTTGTTCTTCTGCGTTTGGATGCATGCCTCATACAAGCTGTTGAGCAGCTCGCTCGAAGACCGGAAGCACCCTGTCCGATCGACTGCCGTATGGGCGGATACGATTCGGATGCCGCCTTCCCCGAGCGGCTCCGGATAGCCTGTCACTTCCGCATATCGAAACGCTTTATAGGACAAGCTCGGCTCCCATATTTCCGTATCCGCGCCGGCCATCGTATAATCGTCGTAATAATGCTCGGATGTCTCGTTGCACACGTTGTGCTTGACATACCCTTGCATGTCCAAGTCCTCGGAGTAGCGAATACGGACCTTCGTTCCCCTTGCTCCTTTGACCGTCAAACGCGGCCAGCCGGAGACGATTTTGCCCGCGTCAAATACTTGGCGCCCGATTTCCTGCACCGGCATCGGTGCGGGAACGATCGTCTCCTCCGCGGCTCCTTCGGGAATGGCTTGCCATTTCATCGGCCAACGCCGTTCTTCGATCCTCCTTGACGGAACGGCTTTCGTACAACTCCCCTTGAATTCGGTTGTTGTCCAACTGCTGTCCGCCAGGCGCGCATCGTACGCCTCGATTGCCGTAATTCGGCGTTTTTGCTGGTAAGGGGTACCGATACGATGGGGGATATCGTTCAAGCAATCCCACGTCTCGTCCGTCATGACGGTTGCCCGCGTACCGTCCTCATGCTCGATATGCCCTTGCAATAAAAAGCCGGGCCATCCGTTCACGTAGTTCTGCCCGTCTCCGCCGATATAGTGAACGATGGCCGCGATGCAATTGTCGCCATCCAGCAGCAGCTTCGTAACATCATAGGCCAAGTAATATTTGGTTTTCAGCGGATTGGTCGGTGCGGGCGAACCGAAGCCGCCTACGCGCTGTCCGTTAACGAACAATTGCAGCACGTGATGGGCGGATACGAACAGCTTGGCGAGCTTGACGTCCCGTTCGGAACGGAACGTTTTACGAAAATAGGCGAAGTCGTTGGTTTGCGCCTCTCCCGGCTTCCAGATCCATGTCGCCTTCAATTCCTCCCGGGCCAGTCCCGTATCGAAAGGAACGGACTCCGATTCGGCGATACGTCCCATCCGGTCCTTAATGATTGCTTTCCACCAATATCGTCGTTGTGTGCCGAGAGGCATTCCTTCATACGGAACGCGGAGCGGATGTCCTTCCTTGTATCCGCTGTCCCATATGTCGCCCTGGTTCCGATAGGGCTCCTGCCGGACAGCGGAGACGAGAACCCGGTAAGCGGCTTGCGCAGCTCCCCGTTCCCCACCGTCCAGCTTCCAGGAAAAAGCGATCGAATCGCCGTCCATCCCCATCGGCTGATCGATATCGTTGACGCGCAGAGAATGAATGATTAGCTCGGAACTTCTCACGTTTCTCTCAACCTTCCGTATTTTCATTGTCCTTTGCGTTGCTTCTCTTCGGCGACGGCCACGTCTCTCCGCTCGTCCCCCGTTGGATAACGCTTACAATAAATAGGATACCGCCGGCCGCACAAAAATGATATGGCGCATGTTCTCGGGTAGATGGTCAATATTCCTTATTCGCGGGTTCGCGACTCCGCTTCGAGAAAGACGGTGAATAGCTCTCTCGCAACTACTCATGACGGCTAGCGAATAACAATGAAAAAGGGGCCCTCCGCAAAATAACTGGAAAACATAAGGCTGTTGAAAAGTCTGCAAAGAGAGGAAGCGTCGGAGACAAGAGGTGGGGGAAAACGCTCCACATCCGTTAAAATCGTGTTGTTTTTAAGATTTTTGCGGTTACAACACGATTTTAAAGTCAACCGCTTCGCTTTCCGCGCACTTCCCCCACCTCTTTTTGTATGACAAATCTCTCTTTGACTTTTTCAACAACCTGAAAACATACAGGTAAACTCGGAAAAAAGGGAAGTACCGCCCAATCAAATGGAAAATATGCGGTTAAAAACGACGCCAGCCCGAAAACGGGGAGTCAAGAGCGCAAATAACTGTATATTTTCCAGTTCAAAACGAGAGCCGTATCGTTCTTCTCCGAAATAACTGCATGTTTTCCAGTCCGTTCGAGTCATTCACCGGCCTGCCTGAGCCGATTCCTCCAACCGTTTCCGATATTCGCTCGGAGGCATGCCGACAAGCTTGGTAAACGCGGTGTAAAATGATTTATAGTCGGCAAAGCCGATCGCCATGGAGATGTCCGTCATTTTTTTATTCGGATTTTCCATCATTTTGCATGCTTCTTCTATCCGCAGCTTCTGCACAAACTCGGTTACCGTCATCCCGGCTGTATCTTTGAATAGTTTGCAGAAGTAATTTTTACTGAAAAAAGATTTGGACGCAAGATTCCCCAAATGGAACGATTGGGTATAGTTTTCCTTCAGAAAGTCCATCGCCGCATAGATGGCATCCAACCGTTTGCTCATCTCCCGGTTGTCCGGACAGCGGTCGAAGCAGCGCATCATGAGAATGATGAACTCGATCATATAAGCGCGGATGATCGAGATATAACCGGAGCGCCGCTCGGAATACTCGGTATATATTTTATGGATCAACGCTTCGAACTCCCGAATATCCTCGAATGTCAATTTCAGCGTCGGATGAATCGGTTTGTCCAGAACGCCGTTGAACAAGTAGGATAAAGAGAGGCTGTTGAAATCGTTGAAGTCGATCAACGATTCGTCGACGAATCCGGGCTTGAACAATATATTGTAAATGATCAAATCATCGCTGACACTCTCGCGATAAAAGGCGTGGGAAACATCGTAATTGATAATGAACAGATCCCCGCGGGTGACGCGATACTCCTTGCCGTCCAGTATATGGTAGCCGTTGCCGCCCGCCACATAACAGAGTTCCACGAAATCGTGGGAGTGATAGATACGGTGTTCCTTTACAGGCTCGTGGTAGCGGATGATGGCGAACAGTTCTCCGGGTCTGAAATAGTTCAAGCTGTTGTACTTGAGCGGCGGCCGAGCCTCCATCCCGATTCCTCCGTTTCAATGGCGGTGTCCTTGCGACAGCCACTATTGTACCAGATTATCCGGCTTATTCCTTAATTCGGTCAAAAAACTTCGGCCGCTTCATCCGTATACAAGCTGGAGGCGTGTTGGTGGTCGTGGCAACTTGTCGGTATATATAGCGGCGCTGGGTTCCGTTATCGTCCCGAATTTCGTTATACTTCTGAACATAACGGCACAGGCTTCCGCTATTTCGATCTCTAAAGGTGAAAATAAGGAGTGAGCGGCGGAATAGAGGAGTGGCTATCCGTTATTTGGCTGTCGATACTCGGATTCGGGTCCATAGCATACGCCAGTTCCGCTATTTGTCGGATGCGCGGTCTCGCGAGCGCCAGTAAAGGCGGCAAGCCTTCACCGAGCATGCGAGGTATGCACTTCCGTAGGGGTATTACGCTTGGGGTATTACGCTTTCGTGCAAAAAAAGCGGGAACCGACTGCCGGCATACCTCGGCCCCGCTAACGGGGAGGGTCTGTGCCGGCGGCGCTTCCCGCCTGATCGGACTCCGGCTTTATTTACGCCAGGCCGAGCATTTGCTTCACTTTACGATAGTCGTGCTCCAGCCGTTCGTAAGCCGGGAACGGCGCATGGCATTCCAGCGTCACCCAGCCGGAGTAGCCGGTTTCCTTCAGCGCGTCGAACAGCGGCTGATGATCGGCTTCGCCTTCGCCGAGCCGGCATTGCAGAAACTTCTCTTCCCCGTGCTTCGTCCGGTTGACGAACGTTCCCGGAGCTCCGACTTCGGCTACGCGCTTCTCGTCCTTCACGTGGACGTGGAACATCTTTTTGCCGAGACCGATAACCGAATCCCGGCCATAGTCGGTATCGGTAATGTACATATTGCCCGCATCGTGGATCAGGCCGATGTTGTCTTCCCCGACGAGATCGACGATGCGCAGGCTGGACTCCACCGTTTCCGCGAGCGATACGTTATGAATTTCCAGCACGATGCTTGTGCCTTGCTTGCCCGCTTCGACCGCGCATTTTTTCAGCCAGTGCGCCGCCTTCGCGTAGTGGTAGTCTTGCGCAAGGAACGCGTTAGGCCCGCCGGCGCCTACGCGGATCATATCCGCACCCAGCACGGCGGAAGCTTCGAGAATGCGCTGGAAATCGCCGTACGCCTGCTCGCACTCTTTATCGCTGCCGGTGGAGAACCCTCCCATATATCCGGCGATAACCGGAATGGCCAGGCCGAGCCCGTCGGCGACCGAGCGGATTTCCTTGATGCGGGTCGCGCTGGTCGTGGCGGACAAATGCGGCTCCCTCGCCGCGATTTCGATGCCGTCAAAGCCGATTTGTTTCGTAAGGCGCATCGCTTCCTGGATGCTGTGATCGATCAAAACTCCGCCGAATGCCGCAAATTTCATGTCGATTTCTCCTCCGCTTCGTATACGAGCTCGCCGTCTTTGTACGTTTGCAGCAGCCGGATGCGGTCCGCGTTCCGTTCGAACAGCACGACGTCGGCCGGCGCTCCGGGTGTAAGCCCCGCTCCTGCGGCCAGCTTCATGAACTGCGCCGGACGGACGGAGGACATTTCCCAGGCGTCGCGCAGATCGGCAAGCCCTGTACGGAGCACATGCTCGATCCCCCACAGCAGCATTTGCGCCGACCCGGCCAATATTTTCGGATTGCTTGCAAGCGACAGCCGCCCTTCTTCCGTCAGAACGACCTTCCCGCCGACGTGCGTCGTATATTCCCCTGCCGGCATGCCGGACAAATATACCGCATCGCTGACCATCAACGCTTGCGAGCCTTTCGTTTTGAAAATGACCTTCAGCACCGCTTCCGGCAAATGAAATCCGTCCGCGATGACGCACGACCACAAGTCGTCCTGCGCCAGCTGCTCCCAAATGTAGTTCGGATGACGGGGCATCATCAGATGGGCTCCGTTGCCGAGATGCGTCGACATGCGGGCGCCGGCGCGCACGGCTTCGCGGATTTGCTCCGGCGTAGCCGACGTATGGCCGATCGAGACGGTCACTCCGGTGGCGCTGCACTTCGCGATAAAATCGGCGCTCTCCGGCCATTCCGGCGACAGCGTCAGGATGCGGATGCGGCCTCCTGCGGCGCGCTGCCACCGCTCGAACAGCTCCCAATCCGGCGCACGCACGTAGTCGGCGCTATGCGCGCCCCTCGCTCCGTCCTCCGGGGAGATGAACGGGCCTTCGACATGTATGCCCGCTATCATCCGGTTCGTTCGGGCATCGCCGTCGCACGCCCGCGCAATGATGCCGGCCGCTTCTTCAATCTCTTCCGGGGAGTTCGTAATAATCGTCGGATAGTACGACGTAACGCCCTCGCGCCACAAGGCGCGGCTTGCCTTGACGACCAGATCGGTCGAGAAAGGCAGCGTATTGAAGTCGTCGCCCGCATATCCGTTTATTTGCAAATCCACGAGACCGGGGCCGATGATCGGCAATCGCTCCGCATGACCGGCCTCCAATGGCTCGATGCCCTGAATAAGACCGTTATGGATGACGACCCGCACGGCGAAACCGGTGGCGTAATGAATGCCTTCGAGAACCCGCGCACTTGCTTCGTTTCCGTTCGCACTCATCGCCTCACGCTCCATAGGAATCGCGGTCCACGTACAGCGTACAGTCCGCATGGCGGCGCAGCACGGTGGACGGGCATTCCGTCGAGATGCTTCCGTTCAATGTACGTTGCACCGCATTTCGCTTAGTCGGACCGGGCACCATGCAGTACAGATGGGCGCCCGCCATCATCGTAGGGATCGTCAAAGTAAGCGCATGGGTCGGCACGTCGTCGAACGTCGGGAAGCAGCCGTCGTTCACTTGCTGCTGGCGGCACGCGTCGTCGAGCTCGACGGCTTTGATCGTAAACGGATCGTCAAAATCGGCGACCGGCGGATCGTTGAACGCGATATGTCCGTTCTCGCCGATTCCGAGACAAACGATATCGATCGGCGCCTCGCGCAGCAATTCCCCGTACCGCTTGCACTCCTCTTCGATCGAGCTCGAGCTGTCGATCAGATGAACTTGGCCGGGCTTCACTTTGTCGAACAGACGCTCGCACAGAAACCGGCTGAACTTCTGGGGCGCATCGTTCGGCAGTCCGATATATTCGTCCATATGGAACGCCGTGATGCGCGACCAATCGATGTCGGGATCGGAGGCAAGCGTATCGAGAAATTCGTTCTGCGAAGGCGCCGCGGCGAAAATCATCCGGAGCCGGTCTTTCGTGCCGAGCAGCTCCTTGATCGTAGCGGCCGCCGCCCGGCCCGCCGATGTCCCAAGATCTTGCCGGTTTGCGTATACGTTCACTTTCAAATGATCCACCGATTGTGCCTTAACGGGTTGTGGCTGCAGGCTCATGTCACTCTTCCTCTCGAATCAATTGTTCGATCGCTTTGCGGATGATCGTCTCGGTCTCGGGGGCGAACGCCGCAGGCAGCGCGAAGTAAATGCCCGAGTCCTTGCCCTCGTAGCCGCCTTCGGAGATCTGGGCCGCAGTCGGCACGTAACCGATCATTCCGTTGCTGTATCCCATCGGGAGCGTGCCGTCCCCAGACAACCGCTTCGCATAGTCGCCGTATTCCAGCACGACTTCACCGTCCATGGCGAGGAACGATAAGCCGTCCGCGAGCTTGATCCGGGTCAGCTCGAACGGGATATGGCTCTGCAGCTTCTCCGGTCGGCCTCGCAGCTTCTCGCCCCATTCAGCCAACGCACCGCCCTTCGCGATGCTTGCGTCGATCTCCGCTTCCGTCGGCAGCGTCTGAAACGGCAGCTGCACGACGATCCGTCTGCCCGACACCGGCACGGACGCGAGCTCGTCCATCGCTCCGTCCAATACGCGTTCCACTTCATTCGCGAGCTGCCGGCCGAATTTCGCGACCTCCTCCTCGCTTCCCGCATAAAACTTGTCGTCGCGGTGAAGCGCCGGGCGGACGTTGCCCGTGCAGCCCTGCAGAAACGATACGATCGTGCCGCGTCCGAACGTGGCTTCCAGACGCTCCGCGGCAACCCCCGGATATTCCGAGGTGACGAAGTTCGTATTGGTCGTCGTCGGGTGGCACGTATAATGAATGAAAACCGCCTTCGTGACGCCGTCCTCCTTGCGGAAACGGATGACGTTCACATCCGTATCCAGCAGGCCGTCCGGATTCGGCGCCATGGCCATCTTTCCGTTAACGATTTTGCGGCGGTTGATGCCGATGCGGCAATTGCCCTTGCCGCGTTCGATCGTCACCGGCTCAAGATTGGCTATAGCCGCCTCGATGCCGAGAAACAGCGCTTGATCGAGGCTTTCCAAATAGTCCGCATCCGGCAAGCCGAGAATATCGCAAAACTCCGTGCTCGTCTGCGGACCGCCATGCGTATGCTGGGCGCTCAGAATGAGATCCGACGGTCCGATCCCGAACCGCTGCGCAATCGTCTCGCGTATGCGGGCCATCCGCTCGCTGCCCCACCAGATGATGTCTCCCTGCGCGATCAGTACCCGGCTCTTCTTCCCGCCTTCGTCATGCTCGAACACGTTGATTCTCGCGTACAGACGGCGATTCACTCCTAGAAAAGGACCCTTCCGGTGTCCGAAGCCCGCGAGCGGGATCGGACGTTCGGGCGTAATATCGATTTTGGCCGTTCCGAGCAGCAGTTTCGCTCCGCTCATTCGGACACCTCTTCCAGCTTGATCGGCAGCCCTTGTGCCGACGAGTCATAGATCGCCTCGACGAGCTGGACTGCGCGAAGTCCGTCGAGCCCTTTCAAATACAGCTCTTCGCCGGATTCGATCGATGCGATGACGTTCTCCATCTGGATGCGATGGTTGACGTGGGAGATGCTCCGCGGATCGGATACGCCTCCGTAGTTCGTATTGCCGCCGAGATCCGGCGCTTCGACGCCGGGTACGGTCCAATGCGTGACCGAGGAGCCTTCGAGCTTGATCGTGCCGTGCTCCCCGTACAGATTCAAAGCCGCGGCGAAGCCGGGCTGTATGCTCGTCGACGCCATAATCGTGCCGAAGGCGCCGTTCTTGAACGTCAGCAGGGCCAGACCCAGATCCTCCGCTTCCATCTTGTGCGTATTCGTCGCCGTTTTGCCATAGACGGTATCGACGAGTCCCCCGAACCAGAGAAGCAGGTCGATCGAGTGAATGCCCTGATTCATCAGCGCTCCGCCGTCCTGATCGATCGTTCCCCGCCAATCGGCGCTATCATAGTAAGACTGCGCGCGGTAGAACGGAAGCGATACTTCCACGAGCAGCAGTTTGCCGAGCGCGCCACTGTCCAGCACGTTGCGGACGGCGACATGCTGGGCTTCGAACCGCCGCTGGGAGATGACCGACAGCGTCACGCCGCCCGCCTTCGCCGCGCGGATAAGCGCGAGCGAGTCCTTCGTATTCATCGCGATCGGCTTCTCGATGATGAGATGCTTGCCCGCATTCAGGACGTCGAGACCGATCGTGGCATGGCTGCCGCTCGAGGTCGTGACGCAGACGATGTCGATTTCCGGATTGGCGAGCAGCTCCCTGTAGTCCGTCGCATAACCGCAGCTTTCCTTTTCCGCGAACGCCTTCGCCCGCTCTTCCGTCCGGTTGGCGACGGCGACGAGCTTGCCGCGCTCGATTTCCTTGATCGCAGCGGCATGAAAGTCCGCAATCGAGCCGGTGCCGATAATGCCGAATCCCCACGTTTTCATCCGTATTCCCTCCTAGGAATGAGTTACTTCGCCGGGAATGCTTCCCCTGTCAGCACGCGGAAAGCGTCCAGCGTCATCTTCGAGCCGGCCGCTTTCGTGCCGCCCTCCGGCTTGTAATGCGTTTCGATCGTAAACAGGCCTTCGTAGCCGTCTTCCTTCAATGCCTGCAGCTGCGCGATGAACGGCACGTTGCCGGAGCCGACGGGCACGCATCGGGAGGAACCGTCCGGGAGCACATAGGCGTCTTTAATGTGAACGTGTGCAAGAACGTCTTTAATAAAGCCGTATCCTTCGGGGAAAGCCGGACGTCCTCCATACGCTTCATTACCCGGATCCCACAGCACTTTCATCGCCGGAGAGCCTACGGCGCGAACGATGCTGCCCACCTCTTCGGCGAAGCCTCCGTTGCAAGCCGGTTCGTTTTCCTGAAGCAGCATGACGCCTTCCTTCTCCGCCAGAGCGGCCGCTGTCTTTAAATGAGCGACGATTTCGTCGAAATATCGTTCCGGCTCCGTCTCGCGCCAGAATGAGAATATGCGGATATTCCGCGCACCGAGCATTTTAGTAATCGCGATGACCCGTTTCAGCTTCTCATGGTGAGCCTCCACGCTTTCCTCCGCCTGTCCGAACACGTCTCCCGACGCTACCTTGCGGTTCGGATCGAGCGCGCATTTGTACAGCGGCGAGGCGATAGCCGTTACGGAGAGCCCTCTCTTCTCGATTTGATGGCGAACCGCCGCCACCTGCTCGTCCGTCATATTCGAAATATTGACGCCGTCCACGACGCGCACCTCGATATGTTTCAACCCTTGCTCCACGATCCAGTCCAGCGATTTCTCGAATTGATCCGGATATACCTCATCCGTAAGTATGCCAAGACGATCCATTACCATAACGGTTTCTCCCCTTTCGACTCGTGCGAGCGCTCTTGCCCGGCCAGGTCCGGGTTGTGCCCGCATCTTTCCAACTATAACTATACCAAGGTTGGGACGGGATTTGTTGATCTTTCTTTCGATCGGAGTTTACTTTTTTTTCGTTTCCCGCCCGCCTACAGCTGTATTATAGTTGTATCTCAATTTCCTCGTCAATGGAAGGCGCATCATAAGCGAGTCTAATCCGCCCCGCTTCTCTATATTCGAAATATCCGCTATAATTGGTATTAAAAGCTTTTTACGGTCAAGCAGGCACAACCCATCCCGCTATAGAAACGGAAGGTACGAATGAGACGCGATAACGAATTCCGCTACTCCCGCCTGGCGCATATTCTCCGCGAACAAATTATGTCCGGCTTCATCAAGCCGGGGGAATATTTGCTCTCGGAGAACGAACTGTGCAAATATTACGGCCTTAGCCGCACGTCGGTGCGCAAATCGCTCGAGCAGTTGCAAAAGGAAGGCCTTATTGTGAAAAAGGTCGGTCAAGGGACGATCGTCTCGCCCGATCTGGTCATCTCGCCCAGCGAGCGGCGTACGCTGCGCATTTTAACCAATGCGCCCTCGTATTTTGTCGACAACTGCCTCGGAACGATCATCGACGCGTTCCAAACCAAGTTTCCCCATGTCGACGTCAAGCTTCTCACGTTTCCGAGCTGGAACTACTGGGATTCCATGATGACGAGCATCGAGCTGGGCCAGCCCCCGGATCTCGTGCTGATGACGGACAGGCACTTCGCGCATCCGGATCGCGCGGACTCCTTTCTCGATCTGCGCGAGCATCTGGACGACCTGCTCGGCGAATTGTATCCCCGGGTCGTGGAGCCGTTCCGCGAGGGCAACGTTCAACCGGCTATTCCGGTCACGTTCTCTCCGGTATATTTGGCCTACAATCCGGAGCTGTTCGCCCGGTACGGCGTGGAGGAGCCCCGCGCGGGCTGGACCAAGGAGGAGCTGATCGAGGCGGCCCGGAAGCTGACCGTCGATCAGGACCGGGACGGCATCACCGATCTGTACGGTATGTCGCTATCCTCGTTCCTGAACCGCTGGCCCGTGATCGCGCTGCAAAACGGCGTCAAGTTCGACGAGTCGACCGATCGCTCGGCCGTCGTCGATACGCTGAACTTTTTCCACGATGTCGTGTACAAGCAGCGGATCGCGACACTGTACCACAGCTCGCGCTCCACCAGCAATGCCGGCGCCTTCCTCCGGGAGAAAGCCGCCATGGTGCTGACGACCTCGATCGAAATCGCCGGATGGCGCAACGAGAACATGCCGTTCGAAGCGAAGGTGGCGCCACTGCCGTTCGGGCCGGTCAAATCGACGCTGCTCGTCGCCAATACGTTCATGGTTCACAAGGAATGCCAAGACCGGGAGCTGGCGCTCGCTTTCCTGCGCACGACGCTCGACCATAAGCTGCAGACGCGTCTCGCCCGCGAGACCGGGTTCCTGTCCTGCATCCCGGAAGTGAACGAAGCCGTGTGGGACGCCACCCGCCTTGCTTCGCTGAACATCGCGAACCGCCAAATCGAGAACGGCTACTTTTTGCACGAGCTGCTGGGCGATTTGAACGTGCTCGAGGAGCTGGAAGCGGAGATGGAGCTGTACTGGGGAGGGCTCGAATCGGCCGAATCGTTTGCCGACCGGATGATCCGCATCTTGTCGAACAAATCCTAGCTTGCCCCGCATGGCGGTGCCTCGCAACGAACCATTGCCGAGCGCCCGATAGATAAACCGATTCGTTCGAAGCTCCCGCAAGGGAGCTTTTGAGGCTGTTGAAAAAGTCTGCAAAGAGAGGAAGCTCCGAAGACAAGAGGTGGGGGAATGCGCTCCACATCCGTTAACATCGTGTTGTTTTTAAGATTTTAGCGGTTACAACACG
>NZ_VDCQ01000010.1:113456-178981 GCF_006265175.1 Paenibacillus hemerocallicola
AAGCTCCCGAAAAGGGAGCTTTTTTCATGCCCTATTACCTACCCCGCAGACTTATGAACCGTCTTATATTTCCAACGATAACGGCTATAAGTCCCGCCCCGACTCATAAGAACTGGAATAAAATTCTACGAAATTTGTCGTTTTCAAAAAGGAATATGGCCGTTCTTGTCGAATATGGGTATGCATGCTTCTTTGGGCACAACGACATTACACGCAAAGGTGGGATTTTTATGAAAGGGACATTGTCGAAATGGTTCTCGCGAATGTCGAATGCTTGGAACAGCGCGAGAGACAACGTGTCCGCAACCGACATGCAAGGGCTTCGGCAGCAGCTGAGGCTGCAAAACCCTGCCAAATCGGTAGGCATGAAGCTGCTTCTTATTTTCTTCGTCAGCATCGTGGCGATGGTTCTTGCCGTCGGCATCATGTCGTACCAGGTTTCCAAAAGCGTAATCAAGAACAAGGTCGCCGACGCTTCGCAGCAGACGATCTCCCAGGCGACCGACAAAGTCGATTTCCTGCTGGAAAGCGTCGAAAACATTTCCATCCAGCTCATGTCCGATGACACGGTCGCCGACAACATGACCAAATACAAGGACAAGACGCTGTCGCAATTCGATAAGCTCCAGACCGGACAGCTGGTGAGCACCAGGCTGAAAAGCTACGTATTGTCCAACAACAAGCTCGCCGACATCAATATCATACCGATTAGTGCGGATGCAACCGATACATATCGCTCCTCGACGGCACTGAAGGACGACATCTACAAAACGGAATGGTTCAACAAAGTGAAGGAAGGCGACGGTCGGGGAATCTGGCTGCCCAGCAGCAAAGCCGGCTACGTCAGCACCCCCAATTCGTTCGCGCTCGGCCGCGTCCTGCGAAACATCAAATCCGGCACCGTGGAAGGCATGCTCGTGATCGAGGTGAAGCAGTCCGCCTTGAAAGACGCCCTCGGCGTCGTCTCGATCGGCGACGGCAGCGACATTACGATTATCGGCAAAGACAATAAAGTGATTTATTCCGAGAAAACGGAAGAGCTGGAGGCGGTCTACAACATCGATGTCGTCGGCCATATCGCCAAGTCGGGGGAGGAAGCGTCCAACTTTACCGGGACGAGAAAAAGCCCCGACGGCAAAGGCAGCGAGTCGATTCTCGCCGTATACGATCCGATCCAGAAAGCGGATTGGCTGCTGACCGGGGTCATCCCGGTGGAAGTGCTCGTCGAGGACGCCGGGATCATTTTCATCATTACGCTCGTCATGGTACTGGTAGCCGCCCTTCTCGCCATCGGCGTAGGCATGATCGTCATCCGGTTTATCGCCCGTCCGCTCGTGACGCTGCGCAACCTGATGATGGAAGGGGCTCGGGGCAATTTGACCGTCCGGACGAAGGATAACGGCCGCCAGGACGAAATCGGCCAGCTGTCCGCAAGCTTCAACCAGATGATGGAACAGATCACGACGCTGGTCGCGCAAACGAACTTATCGGCGCAGGAGGTGCTACACACCGCTTCCGAGCTGTCCGACTCCTCGAAGAAGACGGCGCTATCCGCCAAGGAAATCGCCGTGGCCACGGAGGAAATCGCGAACGGCGCATCCAGCCTCGCCGTGGAGGCCGAACGCGGCAGCGACTTGACCGGCAGCATCAGCATGAAGGTCGACCATGTCGTCGACGCGAACGCGATAATGGAAACGGCCGCAGCCGAAGTGCAGTCGGCAAGCCGCAAAGGAACGGACTACATGTCCGAGCTGATTACGAAAACCGGAACGACCGAGGATATGATCCGCTCCATGGCGGACAAGGTCGAGAAGCTTCAGGAAAGCACGAGCTCGATCCGCAAAATATTGGACATGCTGAACAATATTACGAAACAGACGAATATTTTGTCGCTCAATGCGACGATCGAAGCGGCCCGTGCAGGTGCTGCGGGCAAAGGCTTTATGGTCGTGGCCGACGAAATCCGCAAGCTGGCCGACCAGTCCAAGCAATCGATCGACGTCGTGGCGCAAATTACCGAACGCATCCAGACGGAGATGAAAGAGACGGTCGGCGTCTTGTCGGAGGCGTATCCGATCTTCCAGGAGCAGATCGCTTCGGTGAAAGACGCGGACGAAATATTCAAGCAGGTCCAATCGCAAATGGACGGCTTCGCCGGCAAGCTGAAGGAAGTAACCGTCTCCGTCCAGCAGCTGAAAGACTCCCAGATCGTGCTTTCGGAAGCGATGGGCAACGTAAGCGCCGTCGCCGAGGAGTCGTCGGCCACGTCCCAGGAAGTGGCCTCGCTCAGCTCGGAGCAGCTCAGCATTAGCGGAGGGCTGGTCAGGCTGTCCGAGAAGCTGGAGAGCTTGTCCAATTCGTTGAAGGAATCTTTGAGCAAGTTCTCGATCTGACGAATATCGGCACGAACGAAAGCACCCCCGCTTCCTCAAGCGAGGGTGCTTTCGCCGTCTTCCGGATCGATCGCATCGTAGCACGGCGCGACGCCCAGAGCCTTGTTCGTCCACGGCGCGGATGGCGGCGACGAATTCACTTCTCCGATACGGATGCCGATCATCTTCTCCATGATCGCGAGCTGGTATTGCGCAATCGCCTCGATGCTTTTCCGCAGGGGCTCCTCCGTCGCCGATGCTCCGCCATCGGCGACGGAGCCCGCGCCCGCGCCTGCGTCCGCGGCGCTCTCGATAATGCGCGCCATCGCCCGTTGGCTGCGCGCGAGCGACTCCAATATATCGAGCTTCATCTCCCGCTGCCGTTCGAGCCATCCCATCAGTTTCCGTCCCCTAATCCGCCGCCGAACAAACTGCCAAAGCCGCCCATGCCGTCCGAGGACATATCTTCGTTTTTGTTCAGCACGACCTTCAAATTTTTGGCTAGCGCATTTTCCATTTTGGTCAGCCCGTCGATCAGCTCTACGAACGACTCGTGCATTTCAAGCGGTTTTTTCAGCTGATCCTCATGGTTGTCGTAGCTTTGATGATTCAAATGAACGCATATCCAGTCCCGCGATTTCTCCGCTTCATTCGCCTTCGCTTCCAAAATGAGCGATATGTCGTGCTGCATTTTGGCCGAAGCGCGCAGCATCCAGAAGAACGATTCCGACCGTTCCACTCCTTCTCCCCCTTTCGCCTCGCGGCGAGCCGCGCCGCTCTCTTACTCTTCTTCCTGGTCGGACATCTCCTTGATGACCATCTCGAGATGGTCCCCGATCGCGTCGGCCAAATCGGCCAAGCTGCTCAAGTAGGCGGATACGCTCTTCGTCAAATCGATCGAATTCGTGGCGATCGCTTCGGTTCCTTCGAATTGGATCGTTTCGTTCGGCAGCGCCGTCACGATATGGGCGATATTGAATATCGATTGCCGCTTCGCCTCGAGTACGCGGGCCATTTCGCAATGCGACTTGGCCATATGGGCGATAATCGAAGTGACCTCCTCCTGCACGGAGCACTCCCCCCTCATGATCGAACTTCCCCATATTTTATGAAAGGATCGCGACTAATGTGCAGCCTCCCCTTCCCTCATACTTCCAACAGCTTCAGCATGTCGGACAATGCGCCGAGGTCGACCGTAATGTCGTCGTGCACATGTCCCACCATGCCGATGCCTTCGCTTTCGGACAGACGATTTCCAAGACCTATCAAATAGAAAAACCGCAAACCATAGTAACTGCTGGGGTGCCAAAAAGAGGGTACATATAGCGGGTCGGGTAAATATCGACGACTTGGGTTCCCGACCGGCAAAACATAAGGTCGGTGAGGCTGGCGCCATGCGGGGCTATTATGCATTCGGCGGATGCGAAAAGCCTTACTTGATCGGCGACCGACATCGTCCCTAGCGATATTGCCCGGAATCCGCGTGCAGCCAAAACTCTCGTCACCTCATGTTCCTTCAGCACTTTCCGGTGCTTCGCGTCGCCCCTGCTTATATATATTCGCTCATATCCGGATAAAGGCCGCGGATTCACCGACTTCAGAAGCTGTTCGCGCAAAAAATCGGTCCCCCATTTGGGAAGCGGGTTGGCTATGAACGGCTCCAGCCAATACGGTTGAAGCGAAGGGACAACGAGCCTCGCGGCCTTCAGGTGCAGCCCCTCGTACGATCGGATGGCCTTCTCCCGCGGTATGCCCAGCAGGGCGAGCGTCTCATCCTGAAACCGGGAGGCGCCGTCATTCGTTATGATGTATTTATCGATGTGCAAGCCGCTTCGAAACGGATTTCGCGATCCAATCGCGAAGCGAATTGTACATGCCAGCAGGAACTGCTTCGCTCATCCGGACCCCTCCGTCAGCATGCGCACGACCCGTTCATCCAAAGCCCGGAGATCGACGGTGATGTCGTCCGTTCGACAGTCCGCGTCTCCGACTCCGGAGGTGTCCGGCAGGCGCTCTCCTTCGCCGAATAAATAATAATAATCAAGCCCGAAATGGTTGCTCAAATACCAATACACCGTGTTCACGTAATTGGGTGCGTACAGCTCCAGCACCTTCGTTCCCGGACGACAAAACAGCAAATTGGCCAGCCCGGCGCCGTGAGGGGCCACGATCGTATCGGCGGAAGCGAAAAGCCGTATTTGCTCGTCAACCGTCAGCGATTCGAGCAGCACCTTTTGAAATCCGTAACCGCTTAGCAATTGGCACACTTGCTCTTCGTTCGTCACTTTGCGGACTTGGGCATTTTCGCGGCTGACGTAGATTCGCCGATAACCGGTTTCGGTCGTCTGCCCGATCCGATTCGACAAGGCGGTGCGCAAATATCGGCTTGCCCACTTGGGCATCGAATGGGGCAGGAACGGCTGCAGCCGGTATGTTTCCAACGAAGGAACGATCAGCCTCTTCGGCTTCAGGTGCATTCCCGGTTTGTTCCTCACGATCTTATGTTCCGGAATGCCCAGCATGGCCAGAGTCTCCGTTTGAAATCGGGTCGAGCCTTTGCCGTTTACGATATATTTGTCGATATGAATGCCGCTCTTATCCAGCAGATGAATACGGGCCAACACCTCGCCCAGCCAGTGGTAATAATTGTTGTCCCATATGAAATTCACGACGGCAACCGTCTCCGTCGTAGCTTTTGCTTGCGGCAATTCGCGCCTCTTATAGACCGGATGAATCGAATTCGGCCTGTAATACTGCATCGACATGTCCAAAATGATTTTATTGTCCGGGGCAATGATGGCGGCCATCCTGTCTTCCGCTACCCAATAACGTCCCTGCGGCAGAACCGCGACGAAAGCTTTCGGTATCGTGACGGATTGCTTTTGAAAGCCGGGATGAGTAGGGGGCTCCACTCCTTTCGGTCTCGAAAGGCTTATCGTTTCCTCCATGTACATTACGTTTTGCATTTCATGATCGCGGAATCGTCCGGCGCGCGACGTCTCGACCCAGTCCCAAAGCGACGGATAAGCACCGCGCGGTGTCGCTTCGCTCATGTCTTAACTCCCTCCTTCCAATATCGGTAAGATGGGTGCGGAATCCATCTTTGAAGGCCGCACCGACTCCATGGTCATTCCCGATTCTTACCCTTTTTGCAAAATCATAAGTCCGTTCCAGTACGTGGGATGACCATTGCTTGACGTAGTAACGTCCAGCAGCATCCGGTATTCCCCCGGGTGAGCCGCCATAAAGTCCAGCGTCGCTTGGCGAGGCTCCGGCCAATTCGTATCGTCCACCAATATGATGCACTGGTCGGCGAAATACGGGGCGGCGACCTGCAAGCCTTGCAGCTGATTCATGTAATCGTGAGGACCGTCGAAGAAATAGAGGCCGATGGGGCTTTGATGAAGATTGGCGAAGTATTCGATATAGTCCATGTCGTAAAATTGATGGCCATCGCCTTTATGCAGGTTGAACCGGTACATGAATTGCGCCCGCGGACCGCCGAATTGCGAGAAATTGTCCACGCCTATGCATGTTTTGCCGGAGTTGTTCAGCAAGCCCGATAAAAAGGAAAATCCGTTCCATACGCCTACGTTTACGAAGCTTTGACCCGGCGGCAGCTGGGAGACGACCCGATTAATAATCGACCCGATCGCGTAGGAGGACATTTTCGGCATTTGCCATATGCTGTTGATCGCGTCCCTCATTTGGAGCTCATCTGCCGGAAGCACGGTGTTGGAGAATTCCAGCGCGGCATCGGTCCCGTACAGCTTTTCCTTCTGCACCGGCGTTTCGGGTTGGACGAACCGAAACGAAATTCCTTTAATAAACTGTTCGTTATTCATAATTGAAACATTACCCCTCCCCGTATTACTGATGGTCCATAGTACGATCATTCTATTAAATGCCTCATAACCCGAAAGAGAAACCGGTATATGCCATTGGAGAAATGCCTCTTTTTACCATTTGACACACATCCATACGGATTGCGTTATTAGCGGGTAAAGCTGCTACCTTATCATATGACCTTGCGCGAAGGGTGATTGGACAGGATGACATGAACAGCGTCTAAACATTTCGGACCGGCCTGAATATAGTAGTAGGAACGATCATACCGATTGGAGGGTTCCTATTATGAAAATATCGGTAGTGATGGCGGTATATAACGGAGCCGATTATTTGGAACAGTCCGTAAACAGCATATTGGCCCAAACTTACGGCAATTTCGAATTTATTATCGTGGATGACGGATCCACCGACGGCACGTGGGAAATCCTCTCCGGCATTACCGATACGCGGATCAGAAAATACCGTTTACCGGCAAACTGCGGTACCCCCATCGCACTGAATATCGCGGTTGAAGAGGCGGAGGGGGAATGGATTGCCATACAAGACGCCGACGATATAAGCCTTCCCGACCGATTAACCGTTCAGGCCGACTATATTCGGGAGCACCCCGAATTAATCGTAGTAGGCTCGCGGATTTCATGTATAGGCGAAAGCGGCATCGATCCGGCGCGTCTTCGGCGGGTAGAGTCCAATCTCAACTATGGCTTAAGCAGGGATGAGCTTTACAGAAACCGTTACTTCGTATGTGCGCTATGCCACGGTACCGCTCTATATTCGAGAGCGCGTTTTTTCAGAGCGGGAGGTTATGATTCGGTTTATCGGATTACTCACGATTACGACTTGTGGCTGAAGCTGTTCCAGCTCGGGCCGATCGAGAAAATAGACCGGGTGTTATACCGGTACCGGGTCCATTCCGGTTCCCTGTCCCATCATGACGGCATGGCAACCTATACGGAAAAGCTGAGCTGCGGCATCCGCCGACTGCGCCAATTCGAATATGGCCACCGTACCGGCCCTATCCGCGTAATCGTCTTCGCGAACAAAGGCCTTATCCAAATGATGGCGAACAACGTCGTTCCTCATTGTCCGGTACAAGTTCGCTCTTACTATGAAAATCAACTTCATGCCGATACCGCTTGGAGTCTATTCAATAGAGGAGAGGTGGACGGAATCATTCTGCTTCAGAACCCCGATCGAAAAGCGTTGGCCGATTATTTCCAAAATAAAGGGATGGTTATCAATCAACATTTATTTCAATTGTAACGATTCGCCTTCGAAAACCGCATGCAAAAAAATACTACCGAGACGAAGCTCTCGGCAGTATTCTTCCTTACTCACTCATTATCCCCCCCGGTTTCCCTCCGACGTCTCCTTACCATAGAAGCCCTTTATAATTGTTGAAACCCGTCAGCGAGTCCGATATCCCTACCAGATCAATGACGATTTTCGTATCCAGCGCGTTATGCACGAACTCGATATACTGTTCATTTTTTTGGGCGACCACGATCAGGTCGGAGTGCCGTTTCAGCTTCTCCAAATCCGGCTCCATCAGTCGGATCAAGTGCGGCACGACCGATTCCATATACTCTTTGTTCGCTCCGATAAGCCTGGAGTCTTCGACGTTCCGGTCGTGAATGCGAATATCGTAGCCTTTGCCGATAAGCCGTTCCAGAAGCTTCACGATCGGGCTCTCGCGCAAATCGTCGGTTCCTTTCTTGAAGGCCAGACCAAGAACGCCTATGCGAGTAAGCCCTTCGGCGGCTATGAGCTCCAGCGCCCTGTCGATATGCATCGCATTGCTTCTCTCGATGGCTGGCAGGACGGCGGTCTCCACGTTCAACGAACGCGCGATCGAGGCAATGGCCCTGACATCTTTAGGCAGGCAGGAGCCCCCGTAGGCAAAGCCGGGATTCAAGTAAGCGGACGATACGTTTAGCTGCCGGTCCAGGCAGAAGAGCTCCATTACCTTGCGCGGATCGATCCCGAGCGAGTGGCTAACCGCACCGATTTCATTGGCGAAAACGACCTTTAAGGCATGATAGGAATTGTTGACGTATTTGATCATTTCCCCGATTTCGCGGTCCGTTTCCACGATGGGCGCCCGCACCCCTCCATATACGCGGCGGAGCGCGGTTAGAGCGGTTTCGTTGCCGGTACCGAGCAATGTATACGGCGGGTTGAAATAATCTTCGACGCTGGAGCCTTCGCGCAGAAATTCGGGATTGCTGACAACGGCGAAATCCAGCCCGACCCGTTTTCCGGATTTGGCCAATACCGATTCGATCGCGCTACCCGTGCCCGGAGGAACCGTGGAGCGCACCACGACCGTCAAGAAACGGTCCCGTTTCGCGATCGCTTCCTTAATTTGCCTGGCAACGCTCCAAAGATGCGACAAATCGGGTTCTCCGTGCTTATTCGAAGGAGTCCCGACGCAAATCATGCATATGTCGGATTGCTCCAGGGCCAAGCTCAGATCGGTCGTAGCCGATAAACGCCCCTTCCCGCTCTGTTCCATGATCAGGGATGCAATGCCTTCTTCTATGATTGTCGGCAATCCTTCATTGATTAATTGCACTTTCGTCCCGTTCACATCGACTCCGATTACGCGATGACCCATGTGCGCCAAACAACCGGCGGAGACGCATCCGACATAACCGAGACCGATAACCGCGACCGTATGCGATGTCTGATCATTCGTCATTTCCATTCTCCATTCCCCTATTGCTTAAGCTATGCAAATATTTCGCAAAACTTGGACAGCTCCCCGATCACTTTGTCCGCCGTAACTTGCTTGCCGAATTTGCGCAGAAGCCCCTTGCGCGCCTCGACGGCCCGTACCTTGGCTTCCGATTGCCTTTTGGCGACGGTTCGCATTTTTTTGCACAGATCGGTCCTGGAAGGCTCCGCCCATACATGTCCGATAAAAGCGCGGTTTTCGTTATCCGTAATTTCCACGAATTGTTCGACCTCGATCAAATGCGAGTTGCGAGAGTTCATGAAGTCGACCTGCCCGCTCCAATTCGTCCCGATTACCGGCATTTCCATCAGCATCGCCTCGAAAAACGGTCTCCCCCAGCCTTCCCCGCGGGTCGGCAGCACGAAAGCGTCGCATGCGCGGTACAGCTGGAGCAGCTCTTCCGGGGACAGCATCTGATCAATGATGTAGACGGGCGGCTTCTCGCGCTTCGGCTTCGGGTGGGCCTCGATCTGCTCCACCAGCAAGCCTTCCTTGTTGTTGTCGCGGATTTTGATGACGAGCGCGATATCGTCCTGCCGGGAAAATTCGTCCAGAAAAGCGTCAAGCAGAACGTCGTAGCCTTTGCGCCGCTTCAGGTCGAAGACGGACAAAAAGCGGAACGATTCCCTTACGGGCAGCGGCAGGACAGGACCGTCAGGCGTATAGCGGTCCGTCTCGAAAAAATTGGGTATTAGCCGGATCGGTACGTTTACGCCGGAGCTCACGAATGTCGTTTTGTTGAACGAGCTCTGCACCCACACTTCGTCGAAGCTGTTCAACTCGGGCACCCAGCTGTCCGGAATGCGGTCCGTCTCGAATGTGGTGCGGGCGATATTGACGCGAAATTCCGGCCTGCGCCGGACGTAGGAGCCGACCCAATTGTACAAATAAATATCGTTCGAGACGAGCTCCGTCGTTTCGAATGAAGAGATAAAACGCTCCTCCTCCGGGTCCTGCAGCTTGTGCCTCTCGTCTGCATCCCTTGCCTCGATCCGCACGCGGAACCCGGCCTCGTGCAGCATGCGCAGCAATATCCGGTTTCCTTCCGCGAGTCCGTGTCCGTTGTAAAAAATGCCTTCCAGCAACACATTCACGCTTCTTCCGTACCTCCTTCGATCGTCAGACATATTTATTCAGCGCCTCCACGACCCGTGCGGTCAATCGGTCCATCCCATAGTCTTCGAGCAGCTGCTTTCTCGCTTTTTTGCCGGTCGCTGCGGCTTCCGAACGGTGCGCTGCGACATATCGCATTTTTTTCTGCAGATCGCCGAGCGACGGCTCCGCCCAATAATGTCCGTTGAAAAATGGAATCTCGTTGTTTTCAATCCGAATCAGCCGTTCAACGTCGACCAAATACGAATTGTATTCGTGCATGAATTCGGTCTGTCCGCTCCAATTCGTCCCGATCACCGGCAATTCCATCAGCATCGATTCGAAAAACGGCCTTCCCCACCCTTCTCCCCGGCTCGGGAGCACGAAGGCGTCGCACGACCGGTACAGGCCCATCAGCTCCTGCACGGTCAGCATTTGGCCGATGATGTACACCGGCGGCTTCTCTTTCCGCTCTTTCGGGTGTTCGCCGATTATTTTCTCCAGCTTTCCGGCGTCGCTTTCTCCGCGGATTTTGATGACGAGAGCTACGGAATCTTGCGGAGTAAACTCGTTCAGAAACGCTTGCAGGAGCACATCGTACCCTTTGCGCTGCTGCATATCGAATATGGACAAGAACAGGTACCGTTCCGTCGCAGGCAGCGGCAGGCGTTCGCCTGCCGGCTCGTATTGGCCGACGTCGAAAAAGTTTGGCATCAGCACCAACGGAACGCGAACGCCCGAATTGCGAAACGAAGCCAGATTGAACGAGCACTGCAGCCATAGCTCGTCGAAACGGTTCAGCTCCGGTATCCAAAAGTCCGGGACGCGGTCCGTTTCGAACGTCGTGCGGGCTATGTTGACGCGAAAATCGGGATGGACGCGGACATCGGAACCGACCCGGTTGCTAATGTACACATCGTTTGCGGAAAGGGCTGTTTGCTCGAACGAAGCAATGTACCGGATTTCGTCCGCGGGCAGGACGGACCGTTTCTCCGCGCGGTCTCTTGCCGAGATTCGTACCCGGTACCCCGCCCCGTCCAAAATACGGAGCAGGATCCGGTTCCCTTCCGCGAACCCGTGCCCGTTATAGAACATGCCGTCTAGCAAAATATTCACCGATTCTCGCACCTCTCTCCTCCGCGTCCGCCCTCCAGCAGTCCTACTTCCGGAATTTCTCCAGCTCGGCTTTCACTTTTTTCTCGACAAGCGCCATGTTGTATTTCTCCAGCAGCTCCTTGCGCGCATACTTGCCTACCGCTTTGGCCTCCTGCCGGTGTTCGTATACGTGTCTCATTTTTTTTCGCAAATCTTCCACGGAAGGCTCCGCCCATTTATGCCCGTTATACATATCGTAATCGGGGTTGTTCTTGATCCGAACGAGCTTCTCGACCTGGATCTGATACGAGTTGTGCTCGTTCATGTATTCGGCTTGCCCGCTCCAATTCGTGCCGATCGTCGGCATCTCCATGATCATCGCCTCGAACAACGGCCTTCCCCAGCCTTCCCCGCGGGTAGGCAGGACGAAGGCGTCGCAGGCCCGGTACAGGCTGAGCAGTTGGGGCGTCATCAGCATGCGGTCGATGATATGGATCTCCGGCCGCTTGGACATGGGCTTCGAATGGGCTTCCAGCGCTTTAAGCAGCCGCGGCGTTTCCTCGGGACTGCGAACCTTGATGACGAGCGCCGTATCGTCGTCCGGCTTGAATTCGTCCAAATACGCGCGGATGAGCACATCGTAGCCTTTGCGCTCGCACAACTGGAACACCGATAGAAACTTGTAGCTTTTCGACAAAGGCAGCGGGAACTTCTCGCCTTCCACGACATATCTCCGGTCATCGAAAAAATAAGGAATGAAGCGGATCGGCACCTTCACCCCGGAATCCTGGAACGTCTTGATGTTGAATCGGCACTGCACCCAAACTTCGTTGAACTTGTTCAAAATCGGCACCCAGCTGGATGGAATCCGGTCCGTCTCGAACGTCGTATGCGCAATATTTACGCGGAAATCGGGTCTGGCTTCCATACGGAACCCGACGTCCCGGTTGAGGAATATATCGTTTCCTTTCAGCACGGCCTTCTCCAAATGACGGACATAGTAGAACTCGTCATTCGTCAGGGCCAGCTTCCGTTCCCACTGCCAGTCTCTGGGCAGCGCCTTGACCTTATACCCGGACCGGTGCAGCATATGCAGAAGCACCCGGTTTCCTTCGGCATAGCCTTTCCCGTTATAAAAAAATCCTTTAAACAAAATGTTCAAAGCCGTCACCGTTCTTTCCGCTGAATTCAGTCGACCCGGTTACCGGAATTTGTCCAGCTCCGCTGCCACCTTTCGCGACGTTTCCTCCATCGAATATTTGGACAGCAGATCGGCGCGCGCCTTTTTTCCTATCGCTTTGGCAGCCTCCCGGTTTTCAAAAACATACCGCATTTTCTGCTGCAGATCGGAAAGGGACGGCTCCGCCCAATAATGTCCGGCCAATTCCGGCACGTTCTTCACCGGCACGAGCCGCTCGACCTTCACCGGAAACGAGTTGTCCTCGCTCATGAACTCCGTCTGTCCGCTCCAGTTCGTTCCGATAACCGGCATTTCCATAAGCATCGCTTCGAAAAAGGGTCTGCCCCAGCCTTCCCCTCGCGTAGGCAGAACGAAAGAATCGCAAGTGCGGTACAGCCTGCTCAAATCGTCCGGGATGAGCATGCGCTCGATGACATGCACGCAAGGCCGCAGCCAGGCCGGCTTCGCATGCGCCTTGATCACCTCGTGCAGCTTGGAAACGAGCTTGCCGCTGCGCACCTTGATGACAAGAGCCGCATCGTCCCGGCTTGAAAATTCGTTCAAAAATGCGCGAAGCAGCACATCGTACCCTTTTCTTTCCTTCAAATCGAATACGGACAGGAACAAATAAGATTTCCCCACGTTCAGCGGCATGCTGCCGCCTTCCGGGGCAAACTGGCTTTCGTCGAAAAAGTTCGGGATGAGCCGAAGTGGCGCCGTCACTCCGGATGCGGCAAAGGTAGATTGATTGAAGGAGCACTGCACCCACACCTCGTGAAATTTGTTCAGCTCCCGTACCCACGATTGCGGGATGCGGTCCGTTTCGAACGTCGTGCGGCAGATGTTCACGCGGTAATCGGGATCGTGCCGTACCTCGGAACCGATCCAGTTGCACAAAAACAGATCGCGGGTCGGCAGCGGCGTCTCCTCGAAGGACCGCAAATATGCCGTTTCCCCGGGAGGCAGAATCTGCTGCTTCACCCACTCTTTATCGACCGGGTTGATCCGCACATGGTGACCGGCCTGCTCCAGTATGCGCAGTAAAATGCGGTTTCCTTCCGCCAAACCGTGTCCGCTGTAGAACGCTCCTTCCAAACATATATTCATAGGTCCTGTTCACCCGACTCTCCGATATTCCGCAAGCGAATTGCGCCGCCCGCGTTTACGGCTCCTCCATGACTTTGCGGCAAACCCATAAACCTTTCGTCTCGACTTTGACGTACCATTTCGGCAGCTCCGAGACGAGCTTGGTCGGCCCCGGCCAAGTGTTCACGTCATGAAAGGCGATGTATCCGCCGTTCGCGACCATCGGACTCCAATATTCAAAGTCCTCCCGAACAGATGCATAACGGTGGGATGCATCGATAAACAACAGACCGATCGGCATTCTTCTCCGCCATTTCCGCGCGGCGTCCACCGTTTTCATCCGTATCGCTTCCACATTTGCGAGAAGACCGAGCTTCCGCAAATTGCCCTTGAATTCATCCAATACCTCATCCGGATGATCGAGCGGCTTGCCCGGCGGCTTCCAGTTCCATAGGTCGACGGCATGCACCTTGCCCGCTCCGCGGTCTTGCACCGCACAGGATAGCCAGCACGTCGATTTTCCTTTCCAAGAGCCGAGCTCGACAATCGTAGGCACCGGAGCCTGGTAACGGGCGAGACGATAAAGAGTCTCTCCTTCATTTGGTTCCAGCCAGCCGGGTACCGACGAAACCATTCGCTGGATGCTTTCGATCCGCTCGCCGGTCTGCTCCTTCTCCGAAGACATGATTATCCCTCCATCCGTGTGTTCATGTACTCATTGAACTTGCTCCCATCTTATGACAAAGGGATAATGCCCGTCATAGAAAAACGGCGGACAGCATGAAAATGTGCATCTGGACCATACGTTTCGCAAGTTTTACGATTATACCCGCTCCATCTGCCGGGTCCGTCCGGTCTGTTCGGACATATACAAGTAACGATTACGACAATCGAAGGAAGGGGGGAGTTGACATTGACCGTTCCAAAGGAGCTGCGGCCGCCGAAGGGGCATTACCGTTCCCCGGACGAATGGATCCGGTCCTCGGGGCTCGGGGATGACAAGCTGCTCCATTCGTATTACAAATCCGATCCGGTCTATTTGAAGCAACCGCAAGGGCTGGAGCGCCCCGTTCACTGGATGTACCGTTCGTTCCATGAGCAAAAGTGGAGACAGCGGAAAGGGTACGTCGTCATCATGCCCGGAGGGAGGGTGTGCCGCTCGAGATGCACGATCATCGCCCCGGATCATCAAGAAATGTGGGATTTGTCCTGGTTGGTATATCGCGCCTCGAACGACCCGTCGCTCCGTCAGCTAACCCGACTCCCGCCGCTGCGCGAGACGGCTGAAACCATAGCGCTTCTGGGCATGCGGGAAAGCGGAATTTACTACCATTGGATGGTAGACGTACTGCCGCGGTTTCATCTGCTCAAGAGGCTCGGTATCCCGGCGGACAAGTACGTGCTGAACGGAAACTGGCTGGCGCCGTTTCAATTCGAAACGTTGGATATGCTCGGCATTCCCCGCGACCGGCTGCTGTTCAGCGATGACGACATGCATCTGAAAGCGAAGCGGCTGCTTGTGCCGGGATGCGAATTCGGCATCGTACCCAAATGGGCGCTTCACTATGTGCGTCGCGAGCTGATGGAGAAGCCGGGCATTCGGCCGCATGGCAAGGGGGTGCGCCTGTTCATAAGCCGGGCGCGGGCGACGAAACGCAAGCTGCTTAACGAAGCCGAACTGGCGAGCCTGTTAAGCAGGCACGGATTTCGCAGCGTCGAGCTGGAAACGATGCCGGTGGCCGAACAGATCCGTCTGTTCGCGTCGGCGGACATCGTCGTCGGACCGCATGGAGCGGGTCTCACGAACCTGATCTTCTGCAAGCCGGGCACGAAGGTGATCGAATTGTTTTCCCCGAACCATATGCATACGTGCTATCCGGTCATAAGCAACCATATGGGCCTGGAGCATTATTACTTGGTCGGCGTCGGCGAGCGCCCGCCCGAGTTCGTCAATCCGCGTATCCACGCGGACGATATCCGGATCGACCCGAAGGAATTCCGGAGCGTCTTGAAGCTTGCCGGAATTACCTAGGAGCTATTGTGTGGCTCGGAGTTATTACGCAATAGCTCCTAATATGCCGACTGGAGGTGTCTCATGTCCGTCAACTCGACCATACCGGCGCTGAAGATCGCCTGGACACCCCGAAGCCGAATGCTCGTCTGCAGCTTGGCCGTCGGCGAACCGCACATCTCGTGCATGCGGTGGATGGCGCCGACCGCCCGTTATTATGCGGAGCGTCACCGGATGGACCATCTTCTGCTCCCGCTCTATCATACCGGGCTGGATCCGTCCCGTCCCACCGCTTGGAGCAAAGTAATCGTACTGAACCACATGCTGAAACTGTACGATACCGTAATATGGCTTGATGCCGACACGATAATCGTAAACCCCGGCGTCGATATCCGCTCGGAGCTCGATCCGCTCGTTCCGATGCATATGGTCGCCCACCGTCTCGGGCGCAAAACGATCCCGAATACCGGCGTATGGGTGTGCCACAACGATCCGCGCACATTCGAGCTGCTCGAAGCGGTATGGAACCATACCGAGCTAGTCCACGACGGCTGGTGGGAGCAAGCGGCCCTCATGGACTTGATCGGCTACGAGCCGAGGGGACGCGTTTGCCGTTTCCGCAAACCGACCCCCTTTACTCCCTACGTCCGTTTTCTGGACGAAAAGTGGAACAGCCGCTACACCGCCCCCGCTTCCGAGACGTACATTTTGCATTATTCGGGGCCGGATAAGCCGCTTGCCGATATGGAACGCAAATATAAAACGTTCATCAGACGCATCGCCAAGCTATAACCTATTCCGTTAGGTGGGAGTTTCGTGAAGAAATCGACAAATATCCCCGTCCTATCATCGCTCAAGTGGAAACGGAGGGAACGTACGATATTATGCAGCCTGGCTACCGGCAGCGAACATTTGGAGATGCTTGGTCTCATGGCGCCTACGGCCGCCTACTATGCCCAATTGCATCGCATGGACAGCTTGCTGCTGCCGCTTCCCGACAAACGTTTGGACCCTTCGCGACCGCCTGCCTGGGACAAAATCGTGTTGATCCACCATATGCTGAAGCTGTACGAAACGGTCATCTGGATCGATGCCGACGCGATCTTCTGCGATCCGCGGAAAGATATCCGCACCGTGCTGAATACGAGGACGCCGATGCATATGGTCGCGCACAGGACGGGGCGAAGAAAAATTCCGAACACCGGCGTATGGATTTGCCGGAGCTTGCCGAAGACGTTCGAGATGCTGCATCACATCTGGAACAGTACCCAGTACGTAGACCATAGATGGTGGGAGCAAGCGGCGCTTATGGAATTGATCGGCTACGATACGGAGTCGGCAACCTTTCGCGGCGCGACGCCGTATACGCCGCATGTCCGGTTCATCGACCGCGAGTGGAACAGCCGGAGCTCGGACTGCGCCGTTAACCCGATCATCTACCACTACTGCAGCAAACCGAAGCCTATCGACGACATGTATCGAAAGTATGTTGCGTTTATGCAGCGGGTGCTGCAGATGTGACATAAGATTTCCGGCCATCCATGTCCGGGGAAAGAAGGTGAACCGCTTTGGCCGACCAGGATGAGCTTGTTCCTCCTTCCGGGTATTATCGGACGTTTGACGAATGGGCCGAGACATCGGCGTTGGAGGGAGCCCCCTCTTACATCGAAACGCTGCGGCTGGGCCGCCCCGTCGAGTTCCGGACGCCGATCGGACTGGAGAACCCTCCGCACTGGGCGTTCCGCAATTTGTCTTCGGCGAGAATCCGGGAACGTAACGGGACCGTCGCCTTCATGCCGGGCGGGACAGTTTGCGGTACGGAATGCGATATCATTACCCCCGACAACAAGCTGATCGGCGACTACTCCCTGGAATGGAAGAAACACCCGACCCAGCGGACCATATGGAAGAGAAGCAGTTTGCCTCCGCAGCAAATATGTCCTTATCCCGTAGCCGTACTCGCCCTTAAAGACAGCAACATTTACTACCACTGGATGATGGATGTGCTGCCGATGCTTCACCTGCTCAAGCAATCCGGCATCAAGCCGCATTCGTTCGTGATCAACGGCAAGGGTGCCGCTCCTTTCCAAATCCGGACGCTGGAGATGCTCGGCATTTCCCGGGAACGGATCATACCGAGTCATGACGCACTCCATATCCGCAGCCGCCTGCTCGTGGTTCCCCGGTGCGTCGGAAAATACCGTTCCAGATGGTCGATCGACTTTTTGCGCCGCGAGCTGATGGACGCGCACGGAATCGAACCGTCGGCGGAAAAGGAACGCATCTACATCAGCCGGGCAAAAGCGAAGAAGAGAAAGCTGCTGAACGAGGAGGACGTCATGCGGGTTCTCGGCAATCACGGCTTTCGCAAAGTTCATCTGGAAGAGATGACCCTCCCCGAGCAAATCCGGCTGTTCGCCTCCGCCGAAGCCGTCGCCGGCCCGCACGGCGCCGGCTTCACGAATACGGTTTTCTGCAATCCCGGCACCCGCGTGATCGAAATGTTCTCCCCGTTGCTCGTGCATACGTGCTATCCGATGCTGAGCGGACTGCTCGGCCTGCAGCATTATTATGTCGTCGGAACGGGCATGCGGCCTCCCGAATACAAAGATACGCACGACCGGTATGCCGATATCACGGTCAATATCAATCAGTTGAAGCATATTCTGTATATCGCGGGCTTCCGATAAAAAAGGAAAAAACCGGAGTCGATGCCTCCGGTTTTTTGATCCGTTAAATGTCCGTGATTGGGTCGGAATCAGTCTTTCTCCGCCGTGCTCTTCAGGAAAACCCATTCCATACCCGCCGGTCTTCGCTCGGAAACGCACAAGGAGCGCTCTTGCAAGCTCAAGCCTTGCAGCTCAGGGTAGTTTTCGGGATCGCGTGGCGCGCTTTTCAGCAGCGTGACAGCATGCGTCTGCTCGAAGCGGGACAATATCGCCCGCTTGATGCCGGAATGAATAAAGTCATGCAATTCCACCAGCATATCGCAATGGGATAACGACGGGACGAGGTCGGGATCCAGCAGCTCCAGCTCATACCCTTCGGCATCGCAAAATAGCAGCGTTCTCCGTTCTTTGCTCCGTTTCACTTTATCTTGAAGCGTTCCGGTATCGCAGAAGGGCTCGAGCTCCAGCCGGTCGATCGTCCCGTTTAATCGGGCCATTTCCCTGCATTTCCTCCGTGCCGAAGCTTTGATGTCATAAGCGATGATCCGCGCCTTCCTCATTCGGAGCGCGAGCCCTACCGCATAATACCCGTCGCCGCAGCCGACATTGACGATCCGCTTGTACCGCGCGGGAATGATTTCATTCTCGATTACGTCGTACAGCTCCTGCTCGTAAATGCCGAGCAGCTTCGTAACGAGCACGTTGATCGAAGGCTCGTTCAAGTAGCGCATGCCGGCAAAGGGACCGCGCCGAACCTTCGTACCGTACCGTTCTATAAAAGCCGTAGCGGCTTTCCCGTATAAATCTTCGCGGCGATTAGCCATCTCGGTCGATCACCCCATTCGGTCCGCTTGCATGTCAAGGCTCCAAACATTATCGGACCGTCCCGATCCCCATTCCTTCATACTCGTAGCCCCATTCGCCCCAGGGCGCCGTGCGCAGAAAATTGCGCGTATCCAGCATGTATGGGGTGCGCATGCGCTGACGCATCGCCTTCCAGTCCAATAAGGCATATTCTTCCCAATGCGTCAGCAGCAGGAGAGCGTCCGTCCCGTTCGCCGTCTCTTCGCCCGTATCGCAATAACGGACTTGAAGATTCGGATTCAAGGCTTGGAACATCGCCTTTCCTTGAGGATCGTGAACGGCGACCGTCGCCCCCAGCTCCAAAAGGCTGCCGATAATGACGGACGCTTGCGTTTGCCGGGCATCGTCGGTATTCGGCTTGAACGTCAGCCCCAATATTCCGATCCGTTTGCCGATCAACGATTTCAGACGCCGCCGGACTTTCTCCACGCAATAGTCGTGCATGCCCCGGTTCGATTCGACCGCGGCCTTGACTACCGTCAGCTCGCTGCCGTATTTGCGGCTCGCGGACAGCAGCTCCGCGGTATCCTTAGGGAAACAGCTGCCGCTCCAGCCGCTCGATACTTGCAAAAATTTACTGCCGATACGCGAATCGAGCCCGACTCCCGCGGCCACGTCCGTTACGTCGGCCCCGATCGCTTCGCACAGCTTCGCCACCTCGTTAATGTAGCTGATTTTGACCGCGAGGAAGGCGTTGGACACATATTTGATCATCTCGGCGCTGCCCTCGTCCGTCTCGAAATAAATCGTGTCCGCTTTCGGTTGAGCCGGCTGCGGAATGACGTCAGCCAGACTGCTGTAATTATGGCGCTCAAGCAGCGGACGATACAGCTGCTTCAATATGCGCCGCGCTTCCGGATCCATCGTCCCGATGACGATCCGGTCCGGATAAAATACGTCTTCGAGCGCGTAGCCTTCCCGCAAAAACTCCGGGTTGCTCGCGACCGCGAACGCCTCGCCCCGCTTCAAGCCCGATCGCTCCTCGATCCGCGAGGCAACCAGACCGGCCGTGCCGACCGGAACGGTGGATTTGTCGACCACAACGGTGAAGCGGTCCGGATTGATCGCGGACCCGATACTGTCCGCGGCCGCCGACACATACGATAAGTCGGCCGTTCCGTCAGGCAGGGACGGAGTCCCGACCGCGATGAACACGGCGTCTGCTTCGGAGATCGAGTCATAACGGTCCGATGCCGTCAACAGCTGCCGACCGACCACGGAGCCGAGAAGAGCATCCAGACCCGGCTCATAGATCGGGCTCCTGCCCCCGTTGATCCGCTCCACCTTGCGCGGATCCGAGTCGATGACCGTAACGCGCCGTCCCGATGCCGCGAAAGCGGCGGCCGTCACGCTGCCGACATATCCGGCGCCTATTACCGCTATTTTCATGGACGCGCTCCCCCTTGCATCCGCTCTCGGTAAGCCGCAATCGTACGGCGAAGTCCTTCCTCCAGCGTGACCTCCGGCTGCCAGCCGAGCAGCGACTTCGCTTTCGCGATGACGGGACGGCGCACCTTCGGATCGTCCTCCGGAAGCGGCATGTAGCGAATGCCGCCGGGCGCCCCGGACAAACGGATTACGGTATGGGCGACCTGCAAGATCGTATGCTCGACCGGGTTGCCGATATTGACGATTTCCCCGTCAGCCGCCTCCTTCTCCATCAGCAGGCGAAGTCCGCGAATCGTATCGTCCACATAGCAGAACGAACGGGTTTGGCTGCCGTCTCCATACACGGTCAGATCGTCGCCGGCGATCGCCTGGGTTACGAAGTTGGAGATCACCCTCCCGTCGTCGTTGCGCAGCCCGGCGGAATACGTGTTGAAAATGCGTGCGACCTTCACCGGAACCCCGAAGCGGTGATAATATTCGTAGCAAAACACTTCGCCGAGTCTCTTCGCCTCGTCGTAGCAAGCGCGCGGCCCCCAAGTGTTGACATTTCCCCGGTATAACTCGTCTTGGGGATGCACGAGCGGGTCCCCGTACGCCTCGCTCGTGCTCGAATAAACGAATTTGGCGCCGCGGCGCCGTGCCAGCTCCAGCATAAGCTTCGTACCGGTCGTATTCACCTCGATCGTATCGAACGGACGCGCCTGATAAAACTTCGGCGATGCCGGAGAAGCGAGGTGGAATATTTCCGTCACGCCTTCCAGCTCGGGTATCGACAGTACCCCGGGGTCCGTAACGTCGCAGCCGATAAAGACGAATCCGCCGACGCCGTCCGGAAAAGCCCGCAAATTGTCCGCTTTGCCCGTGCTCAAATTGTCGATTCCGACGACCTGCCGGCCTTCCGAGAGAAGCCGCGCAACCATATGGGAGCCGAGAAAGCCCGCCGCCCCCGTAACCAGCGTCTTGCTCATGGCGTTTCTCCTCCTTCCGCAGCCATTTGGCGCAAAAATAAACGGAACGGCACCCGCAGCGCGTCGTCCTTGCAGGCGAGCTCGACCGTCGCCTTCAGAAAGCCCATCTTGTCCCCGACGTCGTATAGCTTCCCTTCAATAAGGCGGGCGTATATCGGATGCCGCTGCGTCCATTGCTGCAGCGCGTCCGTGAGCTGGATTTCTCCACCGATCCCGGCAGGCAAGTTTTCCAGAATGTGGAATATTTGCGGATCCATAACGTACCGGCCGATGATCGCCATATTGGACGGAGGATCGGCAACCGGTTTTTCCACCAATCGCTTCACCCGGTAAAGATGCTCGCCCGCGGGCTCGCCGTCGATGACGCCGTACTTGCTTACATCCGACCATTCGACCGCATCGACGGCGATGACCGGCGCCTGCTTCTCCTCGTATACGTCGAGCAGCTGCTTCAAGCACGGAACCTCGCTATCGACGATCATATCGCCGAGCAGGACGGCGAACGGCTCCTGTCCGATAAACTTGCGGGCGCACCAGACGGCATGACCCAAGCCGAGCGCCTGCTTCTGCCGGACGTAATGGATATCGGCCAAATTCGCGATGTCCTCGACCATTTTGAGCAAATGCTCTTTCCGCTGACCCTTCAGGTTCGCCTCCAGCTCGTGGTTGATGTCGAAATGGTCCTCGATGGAACGTTTGTTCCTTCCCGTCACGATAATAATATCCTCGATTCCCGAGGCAACGGCTTCTTCTACGATGTATTGAATCGTCGGTTTGTCAACGACGGGGAGCATTTCCTTCGGCATGGCCTTCGTCGCGGGAAGAAATCTCGTCCCGAGGCCGGCTGCCGGAATAATCGCTTTTTTCACCCTTCTCATCTCATGTCTCCTTCATACCCGTACTCGACGGACAGCCACGGCTTCCGTACCGCGGATACGGCCGGTGCATACACGCCGTGGTTGCTCATGGCTCCCGTCTGCCACATGCGAGCCAATTGCGTGCAATCCCACCGGAAGACGGCCGCCCCCCTGGACAGCTTGCGGACGCTGCTGAAGATCGGCTTCGGCCGAACGCGCGGCTTGCGTCGGGCAACGGCTTGCGCGCTCCAGTCCGCGCTGATGCGATGGACCCGGATCGCATTCGTCCTGGCCGGAATATGCATGACCGCCGATTTGATCGTGACACCGGGCGGAAGCGTCGCCAGATCGAATGAAAAATAGCATCTGACCGCCTTGCCCTTGCGAATACGGCGGATGCGGTTCGGCCCGAGCGTGAGGGCATTTCCGGTTGCCGGACTAACCTCGGCTTCGTTCCCTGTCGCTCCCGGCTCCGGACCCGCATCGAGAATAGGCGGAGCCTCTTCGGCCGCGGGCTCCGGAACGGGCTGCGGGACGTCCGTTTCAAATCCGTCAATCTCTTCCGTATTTTCGTTTTCTTCATTGCCCTCAATCAGGGAGAGGACGCGATTCGCGTATCGGGACGCCGAATGGTTGGCGGCCACATAGGCTCTGGATTGCTTTCGCATCTTCTTGCGAAGCTCCTTGTCTTCGTACAGGTGAAGCATGGCGTCGGACAGCCGCTTCCCTTCTCCCGTATCATTCTCCGTCTTGCGTACGACATCGTCGGGCAGTTCCAGATGAGCCCCCGCACCGAGCACGACCGTCGGCTTGCCGTAGGACATCATGTCGAGCAAATCCCCGGACAGCTCGCCTGAGCCCGGTTTGCGCAAAAATAAGCAGACATCGGATCGGATCATCCGGCTTCCGTATTCGTCCTCCCCCAGAGGGCCGATAAGCTCGACACGGTCCGATACCCCGAGCTCTTCCGCATGCGCCAGCAGCCGTTCGCGATAATCCGGATCGCACTCGCCCGCCGCCCACATCCGCACGTCGTCATACCCGCTGTCGATAAGCCGCCGTATTCCATCGAGCGCCGAATCGAGCCCGTCGCCCGGCTCGATCCGTCCGCAGCTCGCGAAGGTGAAGTCGCGATCCATGATCGCGGATACCATGACGGGAAGCTTGACTGGCTTACGAAGCAGCTTGACGGATTTGCAGCCGTTCTCTTGCAGCCATCGTGCCGTCTCCTCATGATGGACGACGAACGTGCCCGCTTCGGCGGACAACAGCGATACGGCGCCGCTCGGCTCCTCATCGTCCACCAGGACGATACCGGGGTGCTGCCGCACGAATTCCGGCACGCTCGCTTCGGGATCCGTATAGTCGACCTGATAAAGGATCGCTTTGTAATCCTCGGCCCTCTCGGGAAACTCCTCATGGCGAAACAGACGGACCTTTCGGTTCCGCAAGAAATGCTCGGACAGACCGGATCCATTGCCGACATATAGATCGCAGTCATACTTTTCGGTCAATACGGGCAGCAGAAGCTGAAGGCGGTTGATCGAACCCGTTCGGACAGTTGACCGGGCCGCGAATATCGCCACCCGCTTCCGGCAAGCTTCGGAAAAGGCCCGCAGCGCTTTTTCCGCACACGCCCTCCACTGGTATTTTCGCGCCTGCATCTTCCCTTTATCGACGAGAAAGCTCCTGGACGAACCTACGTTCAGCAGTACCTTCAATCCGATGTGAAGCTGTTCGGCATTGCACGGTTTGACCCGGTATATCGCGTTATCCCCCAATTCGTTCCATTCGCCGCGATCCGGCGCCAATACGGGCGTGCCGCACGCCATCGCTTCCAGGAGCGGAAACCCGAAGCTTCCTTCCGTCCCGAGAAACGCCAACAACTCGGCGCCCCCATACAGGCTCGCCAGTTCCTCGCCGTCGACGGGACCGGTCCATAGCAGACGTTCCCGCACCCCGGCCGCATCGGCCAAAGCCAGCAGCTTTTCCCGCTCTTGACCGACGGCATCGTCCGCGATCACCAGACTTAATGGATCGTCCAGCTCCCGGCACGCCATGCCGAAAGCGGCGATCAGAGCTTTCCCTTGCCGTCCGGAAAGCCCGGTCCCCGCGCATAATACATACCGGCCCGGTATACCGTAACGGGAAAGGTGTTGCTCCGTTATCTCGACCGGACCGAACAGCGGGTCGATCCCTCCCGAGATGACGTCGATTTTTTCCGCCTGGATGCCGGCCGACGAGGCCACCGCCTGCTTGAGCGAATCCGTCGGGGTCAACACCAGGTCGCAGCTCCGGAGGAAGCCGGGAGCTTGCCCGGTCGGTTCGTTGTTCCGCTCATCCGGCTGACGGCCGTCCTTCACTTCCGGCGAAGACCACTCGAGGAGCAGGGCCGCCACTTTCGTTCTGCCGAACCATTCCTTATGCCAGGTTTGCTCCTCGCCAATGAACGGATCGGTTATGACGAACAAATCGACCGCATGCTCTGTCAAAAAACGGCCGACATGCTCTTGCCGCCGCTCGAGGGTATCCCCTTCCGCCTCCGGAATATAACGAATAAACGTATGCTCCGGACCGCGCTGAGCGAGCGCCTCGAATAAATGGTCCAAATACCGCCCCTTCGCGAGTCCGACGAAATGGGGCTCGAGAGAGGGGCTGCATAACGCGATTTTCATAAATTCACCACCTTGATCGGTTGGAAAACACCGTTTGTTTCGCGGCTTTTCCGACATATATGAAGTATATGCGCCCGAAGATGGCGTACTTGGACCGTTAACCCTACGATGCATAAATTGGCGTTTGACCTATAGAAGAGAAGCCGGTGTAATCATTTGGATGATTTCACCGGCTTCTTGTTCATGACCGATCCGGAATTTCTTTGAATATATAGTTGTGGAATAATAAAAAGTCCAGAATCTGCGCGACCGACTCGCTTACCGGCTGTCTGTCCGATTCTATAATGATTTCCGGTCGGAGCGGAGGCTCATAAGGAGCGGAAATGCCGGTAAACTCCAAAATTTCCCCGGCCTTCGCTTTTTTGTACAGCCCTTTCGGATCTCGCCTTTCGCATTCGCCCAGCGAACATTTCACATAAATCTCGATAAAATTTCCGTTGCCGAATATCGATCGCGCCATATCGCGATCCGCGCGGTAAGGCGAAATGAACGCCGTAACGGTTACAATCCCCGCATCTACAAATAGCTTCGCCGTCTCCGCGATTCTGCGATTATTTTCTTTGCGGTCTTCCGGACTGAATCCGAGGTTCCGGTTCAAGCCGTGACGGATATTATCCCCATCGAGCACGTAAGAACGGCAATTCAGGTTGAATAACTCCTTCTCGATTTCATAAGCCAAAGTCGATTTCCCCGAACCGGACAACCCGGTTAACCATAATACGCAGCTCTTGTGTTTATTCAACCGGCAGCGGTCTTCTCTCCCGATTTGGGATGGGTGCCACGTTATATGTTGTTCCGACAACCACTATCCCTCCCCCCTATGTTTCATACCCTCCAACAATATTTCCGCAACCTCCGGTCTCGTGAATTCCGCAGGAGGACAGATACCGTCCCTGAGCAAAGAGCGGACTTTCGTGCCCGACAAATGCATATGCGCCCGAAGAAACTATACTTGGACCGTTAACCCTGCGGCGCATTAATAGGCGATTTGACCAATGCGAAGAAGCCGATGAGATCAACTCGTCGATTTCACCGGCTTCTTCAGCACAGGCCATACCGTGACGGAGGGATCGGCTATTCCTGGACTCCGAGCAGCTTCAACATACCCGAGAAAGCCTCAAGATCGACCGTTATCGGTTCCATGCGATACCCGATGTCCCCAATACCCGAGCTTATCTGTTGACGCTCGCCTTGACCGATGAAATAGCAGTAGTCCAGTTGGACAATGTTGCTCATGTACCAATACAACGGATTTACATAATTAGGCGAGAACAGCTCGAGCACACGTGTTCCGGATTGGCAAAACATAAGATTGGTCAACCCGGCTCCGTGCGGTGCGACAATGATATCGGCGGAAGCGAACGTTCGGATCTGGTCGGCTACCGGCATATGTCCGGGTACGATGATTTTAAAGCCGCAGGACTCGACCATTTCCGTGATGCGGTCTTCATTCGTCACAACGCGATGAGCGGCATCTCCGCGGCTGACATAAATACGTTCATATCCCTCGATAAGACGGGAATGCACGCTGTTCATCAGTTCCGAGCGCAAATATTGAATCGCCCACTTGGCCATGGAATGCGGAGTAAGCGGCAAAAGTTGAAGCATTTCCAGAGAGGGAACAACCAGCCTCTTTGCTTTCAAGTGCATCCCTCTTCTGCTTTGCATGATTTTATGGCCGGGTATGCCAAGCATGGACAGCGTTTCGGTTTGGAATGCGGCGGAGTCATTGCCGTTGATCAAGTATTTGTCAATAGGGATGCCGCTTAGATCCAGCAAGTGAATTCGTGCCAACACATCGCCCAACCAATGGTAATAATTCGATTCCCAAGCGTAACTCAAAACGGCGACGGTCTCGGCGGTATAGTCGGCTTGAGGCAAATCCGCATGCTGAAAAACGGGATGGGCCGCATTCGGAAAATGATATTGCATCGATACGTCCCATATCAACTTGTTGTCCGGGGCAATGACCGCAATCGTCCGGTCTTCCGCCACCCAATAACGGCCTTCGGGCAATACGCCGACGAATGCTTTCGGTATGCCAACGGATTTGGACCGGAAGTTCGGATGATCCTGCGCATCGGGTCCTGCCGCTTTCGTGAGGCTAACCGTCTCCTCCGGGTACAGTACGCCTTGCAACTCGTGATCGGGGTACTTTCTCGAACGGGATGTCTCGACCCAGCTCCACAACGATTCGTATATGCCGTCCGGAATGGCTTCTCTCATACTGACACCCTCTTTCCGCGTTATGCCCGGGCCGGATTTCAATGTCCGAGCCGGCCTTTGGAACATGTGCTTGGTTCGATATTCCAAGCGCATGGAAAAAAGCAGCTGCCGCAAAGGCAACCGCTTCCGGTGCGATATTTGTGCGGATGGCGTGCTTCAATCGTCTTCCTCTTGGGCTTTTATCAGTTCCTTTTGTGCTTTTTCCGCTTTCTTCCTCGCTTCTTTTTCCGTCTTCCTCTTCTCTTTATCCGTTTTCTTTTGTGCTTTTTCCAGTTCTTCTTGCGCTTTTTCCGCCTTTTTTCTTTCTTCCTTAGCCGCTTTCCTTGACTCTTTCTCCGCTTCCTCTTGTTCTTTTTCCAGCTCTTCTTGTGCTTTCTCCCGTACTTTTTGCTCTTCTTCAGCTTGCTTTCCGGCATCCTTATTCACTTCTATATTGACCCTCCTTTACGATTTCTCTATATGAAATGCAAAAAATACGAGCCATGACTCGGACAAATGCAGCAGTATAAATCGACCATTTTTAGATTATAAGTTTCCCCGCTCTCTCCGTGCAGGAAATGTACATTTTTTATAAAGTAAGCATTCATCCATACGCATATAGAAGACATGCATACCATAACAAGTACGAAGCGGTTGGACTTTGAAGAGAGGTGCTTTTATGCTGCTCCACGGGCTGGAGAAGGATCCTGTTTTTCGACATCTCGATACGCGGCTTCTGGTTAGCTGTCCGTCCAATGAACCGGATGAAGGGGGACTCTATTTACTTGATTTTAAACATAATGGCTTGAAGAAGCTGTATACGGGCGGTTGTATGGGTATAACACGGGTCAACGATCGATTCATCGTCGCAACCGACGCCAATCAGATTGTTGTTTTGGATGAGCGGTTCCAATTGGTTTCAAAATCGGAACAAGGCAAACTGGACTTTCACGGCGTAGCGAAATTCAACGAAAAAATCGTTCTGATCGCGGAAACGGCGATAGACGCGATCGGTTGCTACGAGGTCGACACGTTCACGCGGATCGGGGAAATTCGATTCCATCCGGATAACAAAGATATGCATCATATCAACGACATCTGGTTGGAAGAGAGCACCTTGTACGTTTCGATGTTTTCTCCCTTTGACGAATGGTATAAAGACCCGCTAAAAAGAACGGGTGCGATTGGCGCGATCGACCTGACCCGGTTCGCCCCGGACGGCAATCTCGACGTTAATCCGTCGGATCATGTCGTTGTCGGGGAATTGCACATGCCGCATACCGTTATGATGCATAAAAACCAATTGGCTTATTGCGACTCCATGTCGTTTCGTGTCATTGTCGGGAAGCAGACGGCGATACAAGCGGCGGGCTTCACGCGCGGACTTGCCCTAACGGACAATACGATATTTTTCGGCCAGAGCAGGATGAGGCATGTTCTGCGGATACCTCATCAGTTTTCAAACTGCTGTTTGGACGGCGGAATCTATGTATACAATCCCGAATTCAAAATATCCCGCTTTGTACCGCTTCCGGAGCAGCAAGTATACCAGATTGTTATGGTTTGAACGCAAATAGACACTTGCACTTGTCAGCTTGATTGATATATTCACCTAACACGGGCACGCTTGTTCAGCATAAATTGTTACATGGCGTTATGTATCAGGAGGTTGATGCTCATGTCAAAAGATACGGCGCATTCGACACAGTTCGAGGAAGCCAAAAAGCTCTTTAAAAAGGGAATTGACGGAGATAAGAGAGCGGTGAAAGCGGCATACGAAAAGTTCAATAAACTTCGTGCCGCCGACCCCCGCGACGCCCTTATCGAAGCCTATTACGGCAGCAGCCTGACTCTGCTCGCGCGGGATGCGGTTCAGCCTTTGGATAAAGCGGAGAAAGCGCAAAACGGGCTGGATGCGCTCGATCGGGCCGTTTCTATGGATCCGAACCAGAAAAGAATCCGAATGCTGCGCGCGAACGTTTGCGTAAGGCTGCCGGAAGTTTATTTTCAAAGCTCGAATACGGCGATCAAGGACTTCACTTATTTGCTGGACCGCTATCAGGAAGATTCCGATTATCTGTCCAAAAAGCAAGTTATTGAAATATTGCGGAATCTGGTCAAAGCCTACCAAACCGCGGGGAAACCGACCGAAGCGGCTGCCGCCTTGAAGCGTCTCGCCAAATTCGAAAGAAAAAAATGATGAAATAAAAAGAGGTGAAAGAGGGGCAGGATGCTCGATGAGTAGGAGAAATAAGCTTGATAAAGCGCTGCTTATTCTTGGTTATTTTGCAGCCACATTTATCCTTGTCATATCGGTCATGGGAATCTATCTGGCGATCCTCAAGCTGTTCAATAGCGGAAAGACGATAATGCTTTCGCAGGAGGAAACGGAATCGAAATTGATACCGGATCGTTCCGTCGTGCACATTTCCTGCGGAGCGGCAAAAAATAAAGAGAGAAAGGAAGAAATACATTGACGAGTCTATCCATAAAGAACGCCGCAGTTGCAACCGACAGCACATTCCAAGAGAAGCTTGACAAGGCGATCGAGCTGCATAAGGAAGGCAACGGAGGCAATATATCAGCCATCCAGGAAGCATACCGGCTGTTGGAACAGCTGCGCCATGACCATCCGGGGCACCCGCTTGCAGACGCCTACCATGGCGCGGTAATGAATTTAATCGCACGGTACAGCACGAAGACGTTCGAAAGGTTGAAATATTCGAACCGCGGACTGAAACTGCTCGACGAAGCGGTCGCCGCCGATCCGAATAACCCCAAAATTCGTTTGCTTCGCGGGAAGGTAGCTTACGCGGTGCCGGAGAAACATTTCCACCGGACGGCTACGGCGATAGAAGACTATAAATTCCTCATCGATCACAGTATGCGCGAGAATGGCGCTTTAACGGAAGGAGATTCGAAGCTGGTCTACGAGCTCGGCGAGGCGTACTACCGGATCGGACGGAACCAGGACGCGGCCAACTGCTGGAGAAAGTTGGAGAACGATCCCGAATACGGACAAACCGCCAAACAAAAGCTTCAATCCGTAGCAGGCAGACCGGCGGTTGAAGAGGTACAATCCGACGGCCTCGGAATGTCCGACTTCATGGGAGTCATTGCTCTCGCCACCGGGAAGGCGCTCCTGAAATGGGTCAAGCACGAGGAGAAGAAAGCCCGTAAAAAACGCAAGAAAAAGGAACGCAGACGCCGCAAGCGCAAGCACTGAGGAATAGGCCCTGAAGGGAGGTGAATGCATGTCCAAATTTTTGAAAACGTTGATTAAAACGGTAAAGAAAGAGTCCAATGGTTTCGCCGAAAAGTTCGTGGTTGCAGCTAGAGGCGGAGCCGAAATAACAGCCCAACAAATTTTGGAAGCTGCTTCCAAGCAAAATCAGCCTTCCGACGTTATACTCGGAAAAGTCATCGATGCTGTGAAAGCCGGCCTTGCTCAGACAGGTCAGCAAATGATGACCGCGGGAGTCGATCTTGTTAAAGGAGTCAGCTCACAGGAAGATTCGTCTACGCCTTCCAAGTCATCCAAATCGTCCGATTCGATAAATAACGAACTGATGTCGGCGGAAATCGATCTCTCTAACGGAGCCGGCCCGCATGACGATACGTCCAAGTAGTCCGATTCCAAGACATGATTCATGCGGCAAGCGCGAAAAGACCCTAAGCCGATAAGCTTAGGGTCTTTTCGCGTTATATTCGATAGCCGGCTGACGATTTTCATAACGGCGCCTTTCCGACAAAAATACCTGCGCCGCATTCAAGCGCAGGTATCCATGTGCCGCCATTCGATTATCGGCAGCTCAACTATATGGATTCAACCGGTGACGGATCATTTGCGGATTGAAATATTCAATCATGTGTATCCCTGGAACGGTATCGAAATAAATGCGGTACTGTTTGTATGGCACCATCGCGTTTGCCCGAGAAAAATGCAGCTTGAACGGATTATGAAACAAATCGACCGACTCCGGTTCGCTTCTCCAGCCGTAACCGGTCAGCTTGCGCGAAGTTTGCAAACCGAGCTTGCTGATCGTCTTGCCAATTCCCTCCTGCTTGGCGGCCAGCGCCTCGAACATCGGAGCAGGCACATATTTCGAGCAGACGAGCGCAATATTGTGCGATACAACGATATTGTTTTTCTCGCTGATCAGGATCGATTCTCTTCTGTAATAAGGAGCTCCGGAGATTTCACCGGACTTTTCGAGATCCCCATCCTCGATCTGCTCCTGCGCAATAACGCGGACCGACATTTTATCGTCCATCAGCGTTTCGAGCGTATCAGTCGTCCTCCCGTCGGTCCTTAACAATAGTTCGAACAACAGCTTCTCCAAAAAATCGACTACCGTTCTCTCATGGTGCGCATCCATGCCCTTAAACTTTGCCCCCGTCATGAACACCCCTCCCCTCCATTACCGTTCGGGAAGCAGCATGATCTCTCCGCTACATCTTGCCTCTATACAAGCCGGACCCGTACAGACCGCTCCAGAACGCGTAGAACTGGTCGATATTGATTTGCTGAGCGGCATCGGAGAGCGCAGCCTGCGGATCCGGATGCGTTTCGACCATGACGCCATCCGCGCCGGCGGCGAGCGCCGCTTTCGCGCAAGGCAGCAAAATGTCTTTGCGGCCGGTCGAGTGGCTCACGTCAACGAGTACGGGCAAATGGGTTTCCTGCTTTAAGAGCGGAACTGCGGATATATCGAGCGTATTGCGGGTCCATTTCTCATAAGTGCGAATACCGCGTTCGATCAGCATCACTTGTTCGTTTCCTTCGGACATGATGTATTCCGCCGCCAGAACGAACTCGTCGAGGGTAGCGGCGATGCCGCGCTTGAGCAGCACAGGCATGTTCGTCTGTCCGGCCGCCTTTAACAAATCGAAGTTTTGCATGTTCCGGGCACCGATCTGGATAATATCGATATACTGGGCTGCGGCCTCCATCTGGGACGGGGTCATGATTTCGCTGATCGTAACCATATCGAATTCGTCCGCCACTTCCTTCAACATTTTCAAACCCTCCAAGCCAAGTCCCTGAAAGTCATACGGCGACGTTCTCGGCTTGAACGCGCCCCCGCGCAAGATGCCCGCGCCGACGCTTTTCATCGCCGCAGCCACTGCTCTCATCTGTTCCAGGGACTCGACGGAGCAAGGACCGGCAATCAGGACGTGCGCGCTTCCGCCGATTATGGCATCCTTCACGCGGATGATCGTATCCTCGCTTTTCGTTTGGCGGCTTACGAGCAGTTTGCGCTGCCCTCCGGCCTGCTGCCGGTCTTGGGAGAGCGCGAATATGGCTTTAAACAACTGTTCCAATGCCGCATGGTCGACAGGCCCGGGATTTCGCTTCGCCAGCCCGTCAATCTTCTGCTTCTCCTGCGACGGATCGTATTTGGGCAAGCCGAGGGATTCCATCAATTGGCCGATAGCCCCGGCAATACGCACTCGTTCATAGAGGAGCACCAGCAGTTGTTGATCGACGGCATCCAATTGATTTTGCAGCTGTTCCACATGCTCATTCACGCGCGCTTCCCCCCTTTTCCTTCACTCGCTCCACCTATTACCTTGTTATTTGCTTGCTGCATCAATTGCGCCGCTCTTTTATTTTGCGGCTCGCGAGTGAGCACCTTCTCAAGCGTACCGATCGCTTTTTCAATCTGATCCGTTTTCATATAGCATTCGGCGAGCGATACCCATGCCTCGGCATCGTCCGTTCCTTTGTCGATACAGTACAGGAATTCATCCAAAGCCGCTGCAGGATCTCCTCCGAGCATCCCCGGCGTATTTAACAGTCTGGCACCATTAATTCTTCTGGCAAGCGGTAGTGTCGGATCGATTTCGAAAGCGGCCTCGATTTCTCTTTTCAGCATCGGAAGGAGTTTGATTTTTTCGGTCATGCTCCAACCGTTTTCGATCAGACGTCCCAAAGCCGCAGCCAGCCAAGCATGCGCTTCCGCGCTGCAAGGATCCAGCGCCGCCGCCTCTTCGAACAATTCCCGCGACTGCTCGTACTTGCCGTTTCTAATCTTGTGAATTCCGCGCGTCAGCAAGTCTTTCAGCAATATGGATTTGCCCGCCTCGGAGGCGCCGATTTCCCGGCTGTGAATATAGACCGGTTTCTTCGCGGGTGCATTTTGCATGAGCTCCTCCCGGTTAAGCAACGCGCCGTCAGCCGCGATTTCCACGATGACCGGCACCTGTAACGCTTCCGACAACCGCGTTCGGACCTCTTCCTCCGACCACTCGGTGCTGCGGTGCGAATCGAGAATGAAATGCAATCCGCTCTCTTGTTCGATCGCTTTCCAAGCATCGGGTGCGGGAGATAAGGCGTATACGGCTTCCTGAACGTCCTTGCCGTCCAACACAACCGTACCGATTCGGATTCTGTCTTTTAGCCGGCCGTAATGGATGAGCTTGTTTCCGGCACGGCCGCAAGCGCAAGAAGCCGGCTCGACAGCGATTACGTCTTCATTGAAATACCTCAGCAGCGGCGAAGCTTGGTGCGACAGCGTCGTGATCGCGGCGAACCCTCTCTCGCCCGGCGCGGCATAACCGGAGCCGTCTTCCTTGAACACCTCGACGAAAAAGTCTTGCTCCGCAATATGCATAACTCCATGCTCGCACATCGCCGCGATATTGGCGGTTTCGGTAGAGCCGTACAAATCGAATACCGGAACGCCCCATAGTCTCTCGATATGTTTCCTGCGAAGCTCGCCCATCACTTCGCCCGCCGCACAAATGGCCCGCAGGGCGGGAAAATGCGCTTTCGCATTGAAACCGAGCAGCCGCGCCGCTTCCGCGAGCAATTCCATCTCGCGCGGATGCCCGGCAATAACCGTAACGCGAGTGCGCTGCATCAGCTCGAGTACTCTCGGATAGGGCGTTACGAGATTGCGTCCGCTGGCGGGTACGACGACAGAGCCGGCTTGACGTGCGGCATGCTGCATCAAGAACGCGGGAACCGACATCGCATACGGAAACCGGATCAGCACGATATCTTCCTCGTTCAAGCGAACGCCGCATTCTCCCATTTGTTTGCCGCCGGTTTCCAGATCGTCCTTCGTAAACCAAGAAGCGGACGGCTCCCCGGTTGTCCCGAATGATTCGTGGTATTGCGCCACATCTTTCATTTCGACGGCAAGATGGCCGAAGGCGCCTGCCTTCCGCAAATCCGATTTCGTGGTGAGCGGCAGCGTTGAAAGGATTTGTTCGAGACTGGCCTCTGCAAGGTTATAATCCGCTAACTTTTGTTTATAGATAGGCGATCTCGTTATTCGAGCCAACAAATCCCTGATATTCCGCTCCTGCTCCTTTTTGTAGGACATGAAAACGCTCCTCCTCGACTCGATCCTTCTTTCATCGAACAAAGACTCTGACGGCTTTGCCGAACGTGCGAGGCAAACGTGACTTGATGATGACATCGCACTCGATCCCGACGCGCTCCTGCATATAAGCGCGAACTTTCTTAGCCAGTTGTTCATCGGCAAGCGCGGTGCGAAACGGCTCTACTTCGATTGTCAAGCGGCCTTTCTCGAGGATGAAATGATACCACATGCTTACTTCCGGAATTTCCAGCAGGAAGTTTTCCAGCAGGAACGGGGGGTAGTCGACGCCGTTCAAAGGCAGCATCGTCTCCATTCTGCCTCTGAGATGCAGGACATCCATCGTAATGCCGCAAGCGCATTTCGATTTGTGCAAATAGCCGATATCCCCGCTGCGGTAACGCACCATCGGCATGCCTTCGCGCAGCAGCGTAGTGACGACGATCTCGCCGGTTTTGCCGTACCCGAGAGGGGCGCCCGTGGCGGGATCGACGATTTCCGTTTTGACATGGCCTTCCATAATGTGGTAGCCTTTATGTTCCTTGCATTCTACCGCTACTACGCCGCATTCGGTCGAACCGTAGAAGAACGTCACTTCGCAGCCCCACCATTTCTCCAGCCGTTCGCGGAACGTGTAGGAGCATCCTTCCCCGGTCAGCACGATTCTGCGCAAACGGATATCTACCCCCGGCCGAATGCCGAACCGTTCGCTTTCTTCCGCCAGCAGCGCCGCGTAAGAAGGCGTAGTGACAAGCACGGTCGCTTGAAACTCCTTCATCAGCTCCAGCGACTTGTCTACGGGGGCCATATATCCGCCCTTGCCGAGGGAAAGAGTGGCGGTTCCGAATGCAAATTGAAACAATCGCTGAAATCCGAGGCCGGGAAGCGCGAATTCGTACGGAAGCGCGATGGCGGCGATATCGCTGTCCGACTCCTGGAACAGCTCCAAATATTTGGGGAGCAAATCGTACACGTATTGATCGGCCAGCGTGTAAGACGTATAGATCGGTTTTCCGGAAGTGCCGCTGGTCAGGTGAACTTGGCCGATCTCCTTCGGCTCGACGCATAACAGCTTCATCTTATCTCCGCGAATGACGTCTTTTTTCAAGAGCGGCACGGAAGGCAGCTGCTCCAAACTATCGATTTCCGGCTGCTTGAAGCCGGCTTCTTCCATTTTGGCCCGGTAATACTCGTTATGGTGCCAAACGTGCTGCAGAGTCAAATTGATAGCCTTCAACTGGTATTGTTCGCGTCTTTCGCGCGGCAGCTTTTCAATCGTTACACCTTCATCGTCCAACTGGCTGAAAAAAGATTTCAGCTGTTCCAAATGAGACGTATGTTCATCGACCGAGACCGTCATTTTATGCGATTGGGTTTTCATGCGCGCCCTCCTGTTCATGTGACGAAAACTGTGGCTGCTGCGGACCCCGGAATCCGCTTTGCCGAGCGCCAAACGGCACTCGGCTGCTATAAGTTTTCTTACTCAACGCAATGGTAATGGATTTCAGAACGGTTAACAATCAACAGAGGCCTACTAGGAACAAAATTGGTATAAACATGCATGCCCGATATAGCCTGGCGATTGGTCTGCTCCGCCGCTATACGGGCGAATCTATTCTTGTGCATCGCTATTGCGCGGGCCGTACAGCTCGTCGTCTTCCTGGTTGTCCCGGATCGTTTTCTGCAGGACGAACGCGGATATCGTGAGATAAAGCGCGGCGACGGCGTAATAGCCTTTTTCCGATAGAGGCTCCTCAAGCGTGTAGATGCCGATGAACATAGCCAGAAACGCACTAGCGAACGAAGTCCAAGCCATAAACGAAAATGCCGCCGTATTTCTTCTCATTATCATGTCTAGCACCTCTTTTATAAGGATTGGATCGCTCGCGCCTGTCGTGGAAGGTCATACGCCGTGCTGTTTTTAGCGCTACATCCTAGTACCTGATCCTATAGAAGCTCATGCGATGCTGCGAATAGTACTAACTTTTCGTAGTACCCGGGGATATGGTACACTTTGAACCTGAATATAAGCACGTTTGGAAGGAGGCGGATTGATTGTTCGTGCAGCAAAGGCATCAGACGATCATTCAAAAGCTGAATAAGGAGCAATCGATCAAAGCGTCGGAGCTGATGGACTTGTTCGGCGTGTCGTTCGAGATGATCCGCCGCGACCTCGAGTTTGCGAGTATGTTGTCCCCGATGCCGCATTATACCGTTGTTTTGATCGGTGGCGTCATTCGCAACGCCGAGCATAGCATCATCGGCGATTTGGCGGAACAGTTTGCCGAGCGGTTTCATCCCGATCTGTTTTTCATGAGCATGACAACATGAACGAAGCGTTCAAACGAGTCAAAGCAAACAAAGGATCTCTCACGGAATCGACGAGATAGGAGTAGATGAACTCAGGCAATATCTCCAAGAGAACGGGAAGAAGAGGAATCTGGGCATACCGGTGGCGGACCGAGTCATCCAGCAGGCCATAGCCCAAGTTCTCACGCCGATCTACGAGAAGCAGTTCTCGGAGAACAGCTTCGGATTCCGGCCCAAGAGAAGCGCACACGACGACATTCGGAGAAGTCAGAGAAACATCCTTCAAAGCCAACAAGGCTAAAAACTCCGAACAAGGAAGGCCTAAACCGGCTTACGGTTTAGGGCCTTCTCCTCTTCATCCGTTCAAGGCGCGCTAACTTCCATCGAATAGATGTTGCAATAAATCATTGACCTTTTGATCCCCCGGCTCACGAATCAATGCTTCCTTCAGGGCTTGAACCGCCTTGCCCCGATCTCCCATTTTGATATAGCATTCACACAGAGATGCCCAGATTTCGGCTTCGTCCATTCCATTTTCGATACAATAAAGAAATTCCTTCGCCGCCGCCGCAGAATCTCCTCCCAGCGTATCCGGCGTATTCAGCAGCCTTGCTCCATTCATTCTTCTTGCGAATGGCAGCGCGGGATCGAGCTCAAGTGCTGTCGCGATTTCCTTCTCCAGGTACGAAAGCAACTTTATTTTCTCGAGCATGGTGCCCGCTTCGATTAAACGGCCATACGCAGCAGCGAGCCAAGCGTGCGCTTCCGCACTGTCAGGACGATCGGCGACTGCTTTCTCCAACAATTCCCGCGCTTCCTGGTAATGGCTTTCGGCTAACTTGTGTCGTCCCCGGAGAAGCAAATCCCGAAACGGGTCTGTGTCGGGCGCTCCGGAACCGCCGGTTGCAATCGTATTGATATAGACCGGCTTCTTCGAAATGACGTTTCCCACAAGCTCGCCGCGGTCCAGCGCAACATTTACTGAGTCAACGCCGGTCAATTTATCTCGATATAGCGGCGATTTCTTTATCCGTTTCAACAATGCGCGAAATTTCTGTTCCCTTTCCTTATGGTTGTCGGCCATTCGTGACTCTCCCCTCATCGATATCGGCTCAATGTCCATCCTTTTGCTGCAGGGTCACGGTTCTTTGCGCCAATTCACGGCGGTCGGCCTTTCCTGCGGCATTCAGCGGAATTTCCTTTACAAACCAAACCTCTGCAGGAACTTGATAGCGAGCCAGACGTCTTTCGCAGTACGCAAGAATCTCACGCTTCTTCTTCGCTTCCGACTCCGTCGTCATAGGCTCTTGTTCGCGGAGTCTAATAAAAGCGACCGGTTCTTGCATGCGTTCCGGACGATGGTTTCCAATGACGACCGCATCCTCGATACCGCTCACTTCCCGCAACACATCCTCTACTTCCGCTGGGAAGATTCGAAATCCGCCCCATTTGATCACATCGTGTTTTCTGCCGCGCAGATACAAATATCCTTGCTCATCGAGAAAGCCCAAATCCCCGGTTTTGACATAATCACCTTCACATGTCACGCTTGTCGCCGCAGGATCCTGATAATACTCCCTCATTCGATAGCGAGTCTTGACCCATATTTCCCCGATCTCTCCGGCAGGCAATTCCTGATTTTGCTCGTCTACAAGCTTCACGGAAACAAAAAAAATAGGCCGGCCGCAGGATCCATCCTTGGCGGCCCATTCATTATCATCGATCATCGTGATCGCTCCAACCTCGCTTGTACCGTACAGATCGGTTACCCGCATGTGAGGCAGCAGCTTCTTTATTCTCGATTTCAAGGCGTTAGTCAGCGGCTCTCCGTTGGACATGATATGATTCACGGAAGGCGGAAACTCGCTCCGAATCCGCTCCAGATGATCCAACCATCTCATGAGCTCGCTCGGTCCCAGTTTCACGAATGAGATGTCATGCCGTTCCATAAGATTCAACCATGCGTCGGGCTTTGATTGCCTGCTCAATACGACGGTATTGCCTTCTTGAAGAATGTTGCACGTCGTGGTCATACTTCCGCGGGATGCCAGCGGCTTTACCAGCAAATGCAGCTTCGGTTTCATTATGTGGCCGTTTGGCTGCAACCCTAAATCAAAGGCCGATTTCGGCATGACAATGCCTTTGGGACTCCCGGTCGTCCCTGACGTAAACAAGACAATGTCGGTTCCATGACGGGGTGAGGAGATTTCACCGATCGGTTGCCCGGAAAGGTCGAGGTCATCCACACACCAAACTTGGAATGGAACCTCATCCTCACCGAACGCCATTTTGTCCGCAAAAACACGAGTCGTAATCAATAATCCGGCATGGGTCGCAGCGACCAAGTTGAGAATATCTTCCGCCTTATAATAGGCGATATTGGTATTCATGAAGAACGGCACGACATCCGCCCGGAACATCGCGACAAGCACTTCAATAAATTCGACCCGATTCGGCAACAGCACAATCACGCCTGCGCCCGAGGTAAAGCCCGCCGCGTGCAAGGCGCCGACCCAATGGTTGGCGCGTTCGTTCAATACGACGTACGAGAGCGTCGCATGCTCATCGATAACCGCAGCGCGTTCCGGACTTTTGGAGGCCCATCGGGCAATCGAGTTTGAAACTTCATACATAGCACGACCTCCTTTTCATCACAGTACGGTTTTGGAGGACTCAACCCGTCATCGGAGGCCGCTAGACGGCCCGTAGAAACCAAATGTTACAGTTCATTGCCGTCAATATCCGGACTGTCGCTTATTCCTATTACTTTAAAGCCGTTATTCACGAGGAGTATCGCTAACGGCAGACCTACGACGCCAAAGCCCAATGACCGCGATCATGGGTATGTTTGATTGATCCGGGACTACATCGCCTAGACTCATCGTTATCCCCTATACAAGCTATGGGAGTTTATTCGTTTTGGATTGGGTCATTATCGCCGAAACAAAAGAATTTAGGCGACAGTTGGCATTATGGACGAATAGTTTCATCCCCACGCAATAATGCCCTCAAAGGATTAGATTTCCTCTTCTTCTCAGATTATTATCGACAAGTAACTGCGTGATCTAGTGAACCGCCATATACCGAACGTACGTAGGTGGTGCGGGAGATGGGCTACTCAGCTAATTGGTAGCCTCCTACCCGATTTTGCGATAATCTAACAAATCAAACGTTATGCCCGTACGTTTCCTGCAACTGAGAATAGATTGACTTTGACTATGAACGAAAGGAGACTGCACGTGAAAAAAACTTCGATGTTAAAACATTTGATAGGAACGCAAAACTTGGAGTTTTTGATGGAAGCTCATAACGGTCTGTCGGCCAAAGTCGTGGAGGAGACAGGATTTAAAGGAATTTGGGCCAGCGGGTTAACCATATCCGCATCGATGGGTGTCAGGGACAACAACGAAGCTTCTTGGACACAGGTTTTAGATGTTTTGGAATTTATGAGCGATGCGACTTCCATCCCGATTTTGCTTGATGGCGATACGGGATACGGGAACTTCAACAATGCAAGGCGATTGGTTAAAAAACTGGAACAACGACATATTGCGGGCGTTTGCATAGAAGACAAGTTGTTTCCGAAAACGAATTCCTTTATTAACGGCAGCGCCCAGCCTCTTGCCGATATCGATGAGTTTTCCGGAAAGATTAAAGCGATGAAGGACGCTCAACAAGACGACGACTTTTCCGTCATAGCGAGAGTGGAAGCATTTATTACGGGGTGGGGTCTGCAAGAGGCGCTGCGACGCTCGGAAGCGTACTACGAGGCCGGCGCCGACGCGATCCTCATTCATAGTAAAAGATCGGACGTAACGGAGATCGAAGCGTTTATGAAAGAATGGAACGGAAGACTCCCGGTCGTTATTGTACCTACCAAATATTATTCGGTTCCGACAAATCGTTTTCATGAACTGGGGGTCAGCGTCGTCATCTGGGCGAACCACAATTTAAGGGCATCTCTCGACGCGATGCAGAACATTTCGAAACAAATTTTCATGGATCAAAGTCTGATTCATGCGGAAAACAAAGTAGCGACCGTTGATGAAATTTTCAGGCTGCAAGGGGCCGAGGAGCTTCAAGAGGCGGAACTGAAATATCTTCCGTCGGCGAAAATACAATGAGGTGATCGATTTTGATTCAGACCGAGCGGCTGGGAGAACAATTACAAAAATTAAAATTTCAATTTTACAGCGGAGTTCCGTGCTCATGCTTAAAGCATTTAATCAATTATGTCATTAACGAATGCGAATATGTGGCGGCAGCGAACGAAGGAGATGCGGTCGCCATTGCGTCGGGGGCGTTTATCGGAGGGCAAAAATCGGTAGTTCTGATGCAAAATTCGGGGTTGACAAATGCCGTTTCGCCGCTCGTGTCGCTTAACCGGCCTTTTCGGATTCCGCTACTCGGGTTTGTCAGCCTTCGAGGCGAACCGGGAAAGCGAGACGAACCGCAGCATGAGTTAATCGGCCATATTACAACCCGACTGCTGGAGCTCATGCAGGTCAAATGGCAATACTTGTCCGGCGATACGGACGAAGCATTGCAGCAGTTGAGCGAGGCCGGCAACTGGATCGATCGCAATCAGCCGTTTTTCTTTGTGGTCAGAGACGGGACGTTCGCTCAAGTGGCGTTGCAAAAAAAGGAACTTGCCACAAGATGCAACCAATTTAAAGCGGTAAAGGTGCAAGAGGATCAGAAGCCGTCCCGGTATGAAGCGTTGACGGTCATTCATGCAATGAAAGACGGCAATACCGTACAGCTTGCCACAACAGGGATAACGGGCCGGGAATTGTACGAAATCGAAGATAGCCCGGGCAATCTTTATATGGTCGGCTCCATGGGGTGCGTCAGCTCTCTAGGACTTGGACTGTCGCTCGTTCAGCGAAACAACAACAAGGATATCGTTGTTATTGACGGCGACGGTTCCCTGCTTATGCGCATGGGAAGTTTGGCTACGAACGGAACGTATAGTCCGAACAATATGCTGCATATTTTGCTGGACAACAACGCTCACGATTCGACGGGGGGACAAAGCACGGTTTCGCATAATGTTCAATTCGTGGAGCTGGCGGCTTCCTGCGGCTATGTGAAGTCGATATATGTTCATAATCTGGCTGAGCTGAAAACGGCAATGGAAGAATGGAAACGTACAAAAGGGCTCACTTTCCTCCATATGAAAATTTCCAAAGGCCACAAGGAGGGAATCGGGCGCCCGCAAATAAAACCTCATGAAATTAAAGAGCGTTTGCAGTTGTTCCTGGGGAACGATTTGCCGTAGGGAAAAGGGGTGGTAAGATGCGAACAGTGAAGAGAACGATTTTGCTGAATCCCGGTCCCGCAACAACAACCGATACTGTTAAATTCGCGCAGGTAGTACCGGATATTTGCCCTCGAGAGGAACAATTCGGCAATTTGATGAAGTCCGTCTCCGCTGAACTGGCCGGATTGGTCGGCGATCCTGCGCACTACACGACCGTCTTGTTCGGCGGTTCCGGAACTGCGGCGGTTGAATCCATCCTAAGCTCCGTTATCGACCAGGACGTTGTGGTCATCATCAATAACGGCGCGTATGGGAAACGGATGTGCGAAATCGCGGACACATATCGTCTGAATGTCGCGGAATTTATAAGTCCTTCCGACAGTCCTGTCGATCTGTCCGATCTAGAAGCTTTGATTGAGCATTCATCCCGAAAAATATCGCATCTTGCCGTCGTTCATCACGAGACAACCACCGGTCTTTTAAACGATATTCGATCTATCGGGGATCTATGCAGGCGGCACCGGATCGATATGATCGTGGATGCGATGAGCTCCTATGCGGCTATACCCATTGAAATGAAACAAATGAATATCAGCTATTTGGCCGCAAGCTCCAACAAAAATTTGCAAGGAATGGCGGGAATATCGTTCGTCATAGCGGATACCAGGAAGCTGGACAGCATGAAGAATAAGCCGCCGAGGAGTTATTATCTGGACCTGTATGCGCAATACAAGCATTTTTCGGAAACGTTTCAAATGCGCTTTACTCCGCCTGTACAAACTTTTTACGCATTGAAACAAGCGATCGTTGAATTAAAGGAAGAAGGGGTGAAAGAAAGATATGCGAGGTATACCCGATCATGGGAAGTATTAATCCGGGGGATTGCGCGGCTCGGCTTGAAACATCTTGTGGATGAGAATCATCATTCCAAAATCATTACTTCCATCCTTGAGCCCGATTGCGATACGTACAGCTTTCGTGAAATGCATGATTATTTGTACGGCAAAGGTTTTACGATTTACCCCGGCAAATTGAACAAGTTGAATACGTTTCGAATAGCGAATATCGGGGATATCACTTACAAAGACATCGAAGCTTTTCTGGAATTGCTGGAGCGCTATCTTCAAGAAATCCGATACTTTCGCGGATAGGCGGACAGTGTATAGCAAGAGGAGCGAATAAATTAGGGAAATACATGTACATGCAACGATCGGCGCAGTTGGATGTACCACCGAATTATGTATTATGAGAGGCCCATGCTATTGGTATGGGCCTACTCGATTTAATGAGCGCCTAGCCAAGTTAGGCACAACTAGCCAGTGCGAGTCCGGTCAGGTAAGAGCCAAGTCGCCTTGTAGCTGACAGGCAACTGGTGGAGAAATCCTAAGGCCCCCGCCCTGTGACAGTAATGGATATACGGGGACTCACCCTTGAACGGCAGTAGATATTGGCAGAATGTAAGATAAGAGAACTGCTATATTCGCACAATTTATCGGCAGCCCTAATCGATTGTCCTCCGCCATTGACGGTTTCGAAAGAGAGTGCCGCAACATAAAATTGAATAAACGAATGATCATGGCGAACTATTGCCCAAACGGAGGGATTGTCTTGAATCTAGCCGCCAAGCTGCACAAAATCGCCCAACTGGAAGACCGGGCTTTCGTCTCGGAAATGTACCGCCGCGTATTGGACCGGGAACCGGATGAAGAAGGGACGGCGCACCGCCTCCGGCAGCTCGGGAGAGGTACGTCCAAGCACCGGGTCCTGATCGAGATTTTGCAAACCGACGAAGCGCTCGGCTTGTTTGCGCATTCCGCCAATGCGGGGCAGGACGATAAAAACGACAAAGCCTCACACGCTATCCGCCGCCTATTCGCCATGAAGCACGAGCCGTTCGTTCATTGCCTGTATCGGGAGCTGCTCTGCCGGGAGCCCGATCAGCCCGCGTACGCAGGCTACGTCGATGCGCTGAACAGGGGGCGGGCGAAATCGGCCGTTTTCGCCCGCTTCGTCTCGTCTTCCGAATTCGAGTCTTTGCTTGGGCTGGACAAATACTCTTTTGCCAGACGGGCGCTGGATCAATTGATTCTCAGTTTTTACAAATAGCGCAACGATGCAATGCCATAACGAACGGAGGCGGTCAAGATGGCTACGATGAAAGCGGAATCGCTGTTCGCGCGCCTGTGCGAGCGGCACCCCGAGCTTTCCGGCGAACAGTATCGCGTCTTTTCTTCCACTCTGCAAAACTTGGTCATCGTGGTGGGAGATCGTCTCGTTTTCCGGTTTCCGCTTACGTCGGACACTACGTCGCTCCGGTTGGAGCAGCGCATGCTTCCCAAGCTGGGGACGCATGTGCCGCTGCCGATCCCGCAATTCCGGTACGCCTCCGGACGGAAAGACAAACTGTGTTATGTCGGTTACCCGATCATTCCGGGAGAACCGCTCGGAGCGAAGCGGCTCGAGAGCTTGAATGAACGGCAGCGGCAGACCGCCGCTAAGCAAATTGCCGAATTTTTGAGCGCTCTGCATTCGTTTGACGGCGATTCGATGACTCGCGTCGATACGAACCGTTTCCGGTCCGAGTGGAGGAAAAATTGGTCCGCCTATTACCGGGCTATGGAGCTATACGTATTTCCGAGGATCGAACGGAGAGAGCGGTTATGGATCATGCACGTGTTTTACGAATTTTTGTATCCTTCCGACCATTTCCGGTTCACGCCTTGCCTCCTTCACGGGGATTTCAAAAACGATCATATTTTCCATGATCCGGCTACCGGCAAACTGACCGGGATCATTGATTTCGGTTCGCTCCGGATGGGCGATCCCGCTTACGATTATCACGATATATGCCTTTCCTACGGCGAACCGTTTACCCGTACCGTGCTCGATTACTACAAGGGCCCGTCGGACAGGACGTTTCTTCGACGGGTAACCGGGTTTTATGCGCACATTATCCGGTTCAGCTCTCTCGTTCGCGCCGTACAGAGGAAAGATTGGGACAAATTCGCGCTTCGGCTGGAATGGCTGAAAGGTAAAGCGCGGGAGCTGGACGAGTAAGGAACGGTTGCGCGCCTGACAAGCAAATGCGTACGTAACCGTTTCCTGTGGTGTCGACCGGCTCCGATTGAATTTATTCGGGTTATCGGTCCTTCGCGCGCTTTCCTTGACATGAAGCGTTACCGCTGCTCGGCATAACGGAACTCATGAATGCCGCGGCAATTAGTGAACGTAACTTTATTCAGTGAGGTTGTTGAGAAAGCGTGCAAAAAGAGGAAGCGATGAAGGCAAGGAGTCGGGGAATGCACTCCACTTCCGTTAAAATCGAGTTATTTTTATGAACCGCAGCGGTTATAACTTGATTTAAAAGTCAGACGCTTCGCTTTACGTACATTTCCCCGACTCCTTATAGATGGTTCTTTTCTCCTTTTGACTTTCGGCTTTTACCGCCAAGAGGCATGAACATGCAGAAGAAGCCCATGCGCCAAAGCATGGGCTACTATTTGGTGTTCTATTTGGAGCTTCTGCCTTGAACTTTCTAGCATGAACTTCTACCCTGAGCATCTACCTTGAACTTCTAGCCTTGGGTCTACTTTTGCAGTCTCGTCCCTCGCCGGTCCCGATTCCGAGATTAGCCCAACGCGACTCCTTGTCTCCGCTTCGAATTGCGATTTTCGGGAATCGGCAGACCGAGATTGCCCCTCAGCGTATCCGCCTCATATTCGTCGCGGAACAATCCTCTTTGCCGCAAAATGGGGACGACATGGTCCACGAATTCCTCCAGCCCGTGCGGGGCCGCCGCCCCTACGATGAAGCCGTCGGCGGCCCCCGCCTCGAACCAGGCCTGCAGCTTGTCGGCGACCGATTCGGCCGTTCCGAGAAACGCCGTCTTCGGAGTCGCGACCCGCAGCGCGACTTGACGAAGGGTCAGCCCTTCCTGCTTCGCCCAAACTTTCATGCGGTCCGTTGCGCTCCGGAAGCTGTTGCGTCCGATGTCGCCCAGATCCGGAAACGGCTCGTCAAGCGGATATTGCGAGAAGTCGTGATGCTCGTAGAATCGTCCCAGAAAATCCAAAGCTTTCTCGATCGACACCAGATTGGCGACCTCTTCGTATTTGCGCTCCGCCTCCTCCTGCGTTCGGCCGATAATCGGTCCGATTCCCGGAAGGATGACGATTTCGTCCGGATCGCGTCCCAATGCCGCAGCGCGGCCTTTGACGTCGTCGTAATACTGCTTTGCCTCCTCCAGCGTTTCTTGACCCGTGAATATCGCGTTGGCCCATTTCGCCGCGAAATGCTTCCCGGATTCCGACGCCCCCGCCTGAAAGATGACGGGCTGCCCTTGCCTGGATCTGGCAATATTAAGCGGGCCTTTGACTGAGAAATATTGGCCCTTATGGTTCAACGCATGCATTTTGGACGGGTCGAAAAAAACGCCCGATTCCTTGTCGCGCACGAACGCGTCATCCTCCCAAGAGTCCCACAGCCCCGTCGCGACCTCCAAATATTCATCCGCTATTTGGTACCGCTCCGGATGGGTCGGATGCTGCTGCTCCGTCTTGCCGTAGTTGAGCGCGGAGCCTTCCAGCGGGGAAGTAACCACGTTCCAGCCCGCCCTGCCTTGGCTGATTACGTCCAAAGACCCGAATTGGCGCGCCACCGTAAAAGGTTCGCTGTACGAGGTCGACAGCGTGCCGACCAAGCCGATCTTCGAGCTCACCCCGGCCAGCGCGCTCAATATCGTAAGCGGCTCGAAGCGATTCAAGAAATGAGGGATCGATTTTTCCGTAATATACAACCCGTCGGCGATGAAGACGAAGTCGAATTTCCCCTCCTCCGCTTTTTGCGTCCATCGTTTGTACAGCTCGAAGTTCACGCTCGCATCCGTAATCGCATCGGGATGGCGCCATCCGGATATATTGCCCCCGACGCCGTGCAGAATCGCCCCAAGCTTGATTTGTCTCTTCGTTCCCATACTCGATCTCCTCCTTAAAGATTCAATGAAACTGTTCCAGCTCCCGACCGGCCGCCGAATGTTCCGTCGCCGCCGTCTCCCCGGCGAAAGCCTCCTTCAGCAAAACGTAGGAACGCTTGCGCTGCTCGAACTTCTTCAAATTCGTCGAGACAACGATAAACTCTTCGACCCCATAGGCGCTCTGGAGCTCCAGCAGCCGGGCGCGAACCGAATCCTTCGTCCCTTTGACGATTTGGGCCAGCTGCGTCTCGACCGTGTATTCCTCGTTCGACTGCCGCCCGTATTCCTCCGCCTGCGCGATCGTCCCGACGGTAAGCGTCCTGCCGCCGGCCAGCTTGATTTTCACGAGCTTATACTCTTGCGCGAGCTCCCGCGCTTCCTCCTCGGAATCGGCCACGATGACCGAAAGCGCCAATATCGGCTGCGGTCCGTGACCGCGCTTCGGCCGAAACCGGTCCGCGTACGTTTTGAACGCCTCGCGGGCCGTTTGTTCGTCACTGTTGATAAACAGTGCAAATACATAAGGCAGACCCGATTCCGCCGCGATTTCCGCGCTGGATATACTCGTGCCGAGCACATAAATATCGGCAGGCTGCGGGGCGATCGGGCCGGCCACGATCCCCGCGAGCGGGTGTTCTTCCGGGACTTGGTTGGTCACGAAATGCTGCAGCTCCGTCAGCTTCTCCGCCAATGTCGCCGCCTCCGTGACGCCCTGCTGCAGCGCCCGTGTCGAGCGGGGCAACCCGCCCGGCGCGCGACCTACGCCCAGATCGACCCGCCCCGGCGCCAGCGATGCCAGCACGTTGAAATTTTCCGCGACTTTATAAGGACTGTAATGCTGGAGCATGACGCCTCCGGCGCCGATCCGAATGCGCTCCGTCTTCGCCAGCAGATGGGAGATGAGCACCTCCGGCGATGTGCCCGCCACCCGGTCCGAGTCATGGTGCTCCGACACCCAGAACCGGTAATAGCCGAGCCGCTCCGCCAACCGGGCCAGCTCGATCGTATGCCGGAGAGCCTGCGTCGGCGTTTCCTCCGGCAGGATGGGGGTTTGATCCAAAATACTGAGCCTGATCGCCACTATCTTCCACTCCCGTAAGTTGCATATCACATTCTCACTTTAGCGTGCTCACTAATTGTTTGTCGGATAAAAAACGGACGATCTCCGTTTGCTCGCCGTTCAGGCTGATGATGTTCGTTTGCAGCGCCACGCCGGATATTTCCGCCACATCGATCGGACAGAGCAGCTCCTCCCCCACTTCCTTGCGCACGCACAATCCGGGCAAAAAACAGATGCCGGCTTTGTTCAATACAAGCTTCTTGGCCATCTCCGCGTTATCGGTATGAATCTCGATCGACGGCGGCTTGTTCAGACTTTGGAACACCCGATGAATCCGGAGCCAATCCAGCGAGCCGCACTCGAAGAAAACGAACGGCTGGTCGACGAGCAGCTCGACCGATACTTCCGGCTTTCCCGCAAGCGGATGGTCCGCGTACGTATACAACCGGATCGGATCCTCGTAAAATTTGAGCGACTGCAGATTCGGATGGTTTACGTTGCGCACGAAGCCGATATCCAGTTCCCGGCTCAGCACCTTGCCGACGATATCGTCGGTAACCGACGTCGTCACCTTGATTTGAAGGCCCGGGTATAGCGCCATCAGCTTCGGCAGCAGCTCCGGGATGATATAGTTGGAGACCGACACGGTGCAGCCGATCCGCAGCTCGTGCGGAACTTTCCGCTGCCGCCGAATATGCTGCTTGCCCTTCTGATACGTGTGCAGCAATGCTTGCGCGTACGGCAGAAACTTGTGCCCGTTCTCGGTCAGCTGTACCTGCTTGCCCAGTCGATCGAACAGCCGGCAGTCCAGCTCCCGCTCCAGGGTCTGGATTCTCGCCGTAACCGACGGCTGCGACAGGAACAGCACCTCCGCCGCTTTATTAAAGCTTCCGTAGTGGAATACGTACACAAACGCTTCGATATTTTCGATATTCATAAGCTTTTCTCCAGATCGACTCAGAATGGGAAACCCGCGCCTCATAGCATAAAGAGACCGACAAGAGCATGGACCGAATCCGCGTACGCTATCGGTTCATCGCCTTACAGGTCTCCGGGTGCCCGGTGGACGGCTATTGATGTTTCCTATACTTTACTTATCATCACCAAGTATGTCAATCGGATTTTACGTATTAAAACATTTACGCATCCCATATTCCGTTTATAAGACGGGGTCGTGGCAAGCGACATAATGACCTCGATCGATTTCGCGAAGCGATGGCGGCTCGACTGCGCATCTTGCCGTGGCGGCCGGGCAGCGCGTACGGAATCGGCAGCCGGAGGGCGGATTGGCGGGCGACGGAATTTCGCCCTGGATCGCCGCGAATTCGCGACGCCGCTGCGGCTCCGGTACCGGAATCGAGGCGATGAGCGCTTTCGTGTAGTGATGGGCAGGCCGACGGAACATTTGCTCGCTGGGGGCGATCTCGACCAGCTTGCCCAAATACATGACGCCGATCCGGTCCGATACATACCGCACGACATTCAATCCGTGGCCGATGAACAGGAACGTCAAATCGAGCCGCTGCCCGAGCTCCTGCAGCAAATTGACGATTTGCGCCTGCACGGATACGTCCAGCGCCGATACCGCCTCGTCCGCCAGCACGAACTTCGGGCGCAGCGCGATCGCTCTGGCGATGCCGATTCGCTGCCGCTGTCCTCCGGAAAATTCGTGCGGATACCGGTCGTAGGACGCCGCGTTCAAGCCGACCAGCCGCAGCAGCTCTTCGACGGCAGCCCTCTTCTCCCGGACGCCCACATTGCCGTGCACGGCGAACGGCTCGCCGATAATATCCCCGACCTTCCAGCGCGGGTCGACGGAGCCGTACGGATCTTGGAAAATCATCTGCATATGCTTGCGCTCCTCGCGCAAGCGTGCGCCGGACAACGCCCCCAGCTCCCGGCCTTCGAACAGGACGGATCCGGAAGTAGGCTTCTCCAGATGGAGAAGCACCCGGCCGAGCGTCGACTTCCCGCTGCCGGATTCCCCGACCAGACCGAACGTCTCCCCCTTTCGGATCGAGAACGACACATCGTCTACCGCTTGCACCGCTTTCTTCTGTCTCGAGAAGAGCGAGCGACCGATCGGATAATGCTTCGTCACATGCCGCAGCTCGAACAACGCGCCGGATTGCGGCTCCTCGGACGCCTCCGTCGGAAGCCACACGGAGGAGACGACGACTTCGACCGCAGCCGCTGTCGTCTGCGGAGATATGTACGGACCGTCGCCAAGCAGCCGCTCCGTATTCCAGCAGGCCGCTTGCCTGCCTCCTCTGTCCAGCAGCGTCGGGGTCTCGCGAAGGCATGTCTCCGTGGCGTAAGGGCAGCGGGGATGGAAGCGGCAGCCTTCCGGCAAATCGGCAAGGCCGGGGATCGCGCCCGGGATCGTATACAATCTCCTCGAACGGTCGCTGTCCATCGTCGTAATCGACTGCAGCAGCCCGCGCGTATAAGGGTGGTGAGGCTCTGCAAACAGCTCTTCCGTCGAAGCCTGCTCGACTATCCGCCCCGCATACATGACGACGATGCGGTCGGCTATTTCCGCGGCGATGCCCAGATCGTGCGTAATGAGCAAAATCGACATGTTGAATTCGCTCTTCAGCTCCTGCAGCAGCTGCAAGATTTGCGCTTGGATGGTGACATCGAGCGCCGTCGTCGGTTCGTCCGCGATCAGCAGCTCGGGCCGGCAGCTGAGAGCCATCGCGATCATCGCCCGCTGCAGCATCCCGCCCGACAGCTCGTTCGGGTATTGCCTCATCCGCAGCTCGGGCTCCGGTATGCCGACGCGCCGCAGCAGCTCCACGGCCCGCTCCCGGGCCTGGTTCGCCGTCTGCCGCCGGTCATGGCGGCGGATCGTCTCGACGATCTGCGTGCCGATCGTAAATACGGGATCGAACGCCGCCATCGGCTCCTGGAATACCATCGCCATCTTCTTCCCGCGCAGCGACCGGAGCGCCTGCGGGGGAATACCGGCGATGTCGATCCCGTCCAGCTTGATCGAGCCGGCGCTGATCTTCCCGTTCTCGTCGTCGATCAGACGCATGACCGCTTTGGACGCAACGGTCTTCCCGCTCCCCGATTCTCCTACCAGGCATACCGTCTCGCCCGCCTTGATCGAGAGGCTGACGTCGCTGATCGCCTGCAGCACCCCGCGACCCGTAACGAAATCGACGCTTACGCGCTCCATATCCAGTAATCCACTCAACCGCGTCTCCTCCTATAGCCGCCGCTTCTTCGGGTCCAGCGCATCGCGCAGCTCGTCGCCGATCATGTTGACCGACAAGACGAACAGCGTGATCGCCAGTCCCGGAAACGTGCAAATCCACCATGCGACCGTCAAATAACCTCTTCCTTGGGAGAGCAGCGCCCCCCAGTCCGGTATTTCCTTCAACACGCCGAGCCCCAGAAAGCTGAGGCCGGACCCGGTCAAAATCGCCGTGCCAACGCCGATGCAAGCCATGACCAGCAGCGGGGACAACGAATTCGGCAGCACATGCTTGACGAATACCGACAGCTCCGAAGCCCCGATGGAGCGGGAAGCCATAATGAACGGCCGGTTCTTGATGCCGAGAATTTGCCCCCTCATAATTCTGGCATAATTCGGTACCGAGGCTATCGCAACGGCCAAAATAATATTCCACAGCCCGGGGCCGAGCGCGGCGGCGACCGCCAGAGCGAGCAGCACGCCGGGAATCGTCATGACCACGTCAATGATCCGCATCAGCACGCTGTCCACCCAGCCGCCGAAGTAACCCGCTACGGCGCCGATCAGCCCTCCGGAAAGTCCGCCGACAACGACCGAGGCGAATCCGATGAACAGCGACTCCCGGGCTCCGTGCACGATGACGCTGAATATATCTCTGCCGAAATAGTCGGTGCCGAGCCAATGCGCCGCTCCCGGGGAGAGGAGAATTCGGTCCGCCGCCATGTCGGTGGGCGAATAGGGGGCAATCCACTGCGGAACGATGGCGCAGACGGCAAGAAACAAAACGATCAGCCCGGCTCCGTATGCCATCAGTCTCGACATCGGAATTTTCGGGACCGTACGATGACTTGCCGCAGCGGCCCCTTTCGTTCGCCATAACGGTTTCACGGATGCAGCTTCCCTCATCTGCATGTACCTCCTTTAGCTTTGCAGCCGTCTTACCCGCGGATCGATGTACGAATACGAAATGTCGACGAGCGCGTTGACGACGACGTACACGATCGCCGTAAACAAGACGACGCCTTGTACGACCGGCAAATCCTTCGTCATGATCGCGTCGGATATGATGCGCCCGATGCCTTGCCGGGAAAATACCGTTTCGATCACGACCGCGCCCGCCAGCATTTCGCCGACCAGGATGCCAAGCATCGTGACGGCCGGTATGAGCGCGTTGCGGAGCGCGTGCCGATACATAACCGCCCTCTCCAGCAAGCCTTTGGCACGCAATGTCGTAATAAACGGCTCTCCCAGCACTTCCAGCATCGAATTGCGCACCATGCGCACGATAAATCCGGCGCCGAGCATGCCCAGCGTCAAGGCGGGAAGGACCAGCGTATCCAATCCGCCCGAGCCCATCGCCGGAAACCAGCCGAAGTAGACCGAGAATACGAGAATAAGCAAAATACCGGACCAGAACGTAGGCATGGAGATGCCGAATAATCCGACGATGCGGGCGACAATGTCGATCGCCTTGTTGCGGTGAATGGCCGACAGCACGCCGAGCACGACGCCTACGACGACGGAGACGGCCGCGGCGGCGGTCGTCAGCGCCAGAGTAGCCGGGAAATGCGCGACGATTTTCGGCAGGACCGGCTCCGAATTGACCAGCGATTTCCCGAAATCTCCCTGGAGCACCTGCACGAAATAGTGGAGAAACTGCTCGTAGAAAGGCCGGTCGACGCCGAGCTGACGCCGCAAATTCGCAATCGCCTCCGGACTCATCGAGCTCGGGTCGATCATGTTCATCACGACGTCTCCCGGAAGCACGTACAGCACGCAGAACACCAGGATCGACGAGCCTGCAACGACGCCGAGAGAGGTCAACAGTCGAATCGTTATGGCCTTGGCCATCTTCGCAGCCTCCTTATTTTTTGACTAGCGACACGTCGTTGAACAGCGGGTAACCGAGCGAATCGAATTTCAGCCCGGATACGTTCTTCGAAGCCGCGACCGTATAAGGGAACACGTATATCGGCAGGATGACGGCATTGTCGATAATATAATGCTGCACCTTCTTGTAAATTTCCTTGCGCTTGACGGTATCCGTCTCGACAACGCCTTGGTCGAGCAGCTTGTCGATCTCCGGGTCGGACAGGTGGGACAGGGACGGACGGACGTTCGGAGCGGTCGTCCGATAAAATGCATTGAGCGCGACCGGGTCCGAGTTCACTTGACTGTTGCCGTACAGGTCGTAAGCCTGATTCGTGTATACGACGGTCGCCACGTCCTTCGTAATTTCCACGTCGACGGCAATGCCGACCTTCTTCAGCTGCTGCTGGATGATCGCGGCGATGTCGTTGCGCTTCTCGCGGTTGGGCGAGCCGTCGACATAACGCAGCGTCAGCTTCTTGCCGTCCTTCTCGCGCACGCCGTCGGCCCCCTTGACGTAGCCGAGCTCGTCGAGCAGCCGATTCGCCTTGTCGAGATCCGGCTTGACCCCGTTCTCCAACGACGGATCGTAGCCGAACGTGGTCGGCGACAACGGCGACCATGCCCGTTGATACGTGCCCAAATACAAGCTTTTGACGATCGAGTCGATGTCGACGGCATATTGCACCGCTTGCCGCGCCTTCACGTTGTTCCACGGCGCCCTGTCCTGATTGAAGAACAGGGTGTACGGCACGCCCCCCGTATTGACTTGAAGCAGCTGCAGCTTGGCATCGTTTTTGAGAGACACGATGTTTTGCGGCGGAACCGTTTCGGCGGCTGACACTTGCCCGCTCTGGACGCTGCCGATGCGGGTCGCCTCCTCCGGGATAATTTTAAAGGCGATGGCGTCCAGGTAAGACTTGCCTTTGTTGGCGACCAGCTCCGGCGACCATCCATAGTCGGGATTGCGTTCGACTCGGATCTCCGAATTGTCGTCCCATTTCACGAATTTGAAAGGGCCCGTGCCGACCGGATTTTTGCCGAATTGATCGCCGTATTTCTTCGCTGCCGTCGGCGATACGATGCCGAGCATCGCTTGGCTCAAGTTGCCGAGAAACGCGACGGAGGGCGTCTCCAGATTCAGCTTGATCGTATATTCGTCGATCACCTCGGACGATTTGTAAGGCTTCAGCAGCGCCGTAGAGTTCGCGGCCTTGGTCGCCGGATCGAGGATGCGGTCGTAGCTGTACTTGACCGCCTCGGCGTTAAACGGCGTGCCGTCGTGGAACTTGACATCCTTGCGCAGCTTGAACGTATAGCTTTTGCCGTCATTGGAAATCGTCCACTCGGTAGCGAGCCACGGCTTGATCGTATTGTCCGGCAGCTGTACGACGAGACTGTCGTAAAACGTGCGGAACACCCTCACGGCCACGGCCAAACCGCTGCGGTGCGGATCTAGCGTATCCGGCGATGTGGCCAGTGCGTAAGAGATTTCGCCTCCGGGCGCCGCTTGCGCCGCGCTCCCCGTGCTTCCGGCATTGCCCGGCTGGCTTGTTCCGTTCTTCGGATTCGCCTCTGAGCAAGCCGCCAAGATCATGACTGCCGCAGAGAGCAGGGCGATGAATTTGACCCTGAGTGACCTTTGCATACCGTTGTTCACACTCCACATCGTTATAGTTGATGCCTTACACGGCGACGAAAGACTGCTTGATCCGCGCGATTTGGTTCAGGTGCTGGCCCGCATGCTTCGTGAACCCTTGGACGATATCGGCGATCCGCACCGTTTCGCCCTTGGCGTTTACGCCGGTCCTCTCCCAATCGCCGTCGCTCAATCGGTGGAGCAGCAGACCGTTATACCGGAGCAGTTGCCCGAACAGAGCCAGAATATCCGCCGCATCGCCGTCGTTCGCCTTTTGGCCGCTCACCCAAGCATCTTGATTGAAAGCGGGGAGCCGTACCGTCGTATCGGCCAAAATATCGCGGATCCGGAACGAAACGACAATGCTGTGATCGGCAAGATGGGCAATCACTTCGGTCACGCTCCACGATTCGGGGGCTGCCTTCCACGTCAGCTGCTCTTTGCTCAGACCTTCTACGGCCCGTATTAATTGATTGTGCGTATCCAAGTACGCCCCAATATCGACTCGACTCATCCAATTTCCTCCTTCAAATGAATGCGCGGCTCCGTCTGCAGCAGATTTTCAGCCGCGCCTCTATAACCAATAATTCCAATCGTTATAATTGGATTTAATTTTATAATGTAACACTATCATTCGTTCCGCCCCGGCGTCCAATAGAGTTCCTCTATCGATCGATTCAATTTTTCTAATGATTGCGGACGGACTGCCGCGCATACCGGTTGCCCGGCACGGCCAAATTCAAATTGCCGCGAAGCGTATCGCTTTCGTACTCGGTGCGGAACAATCCCCGCTGCTGCAAAACGGGCACGACCAGATCGACGAAGTCGGCCAAGGCGTTCGGCACAACCGTACGAATATTGAAGCCGTCGGCCGCTCCTCCATCGAACCATTGCTGAATCAAATCCGCGATCTTCCCGGGCGTGCCGATAAACGCGGTGCGCGGCGTAGAAGCTCTAAGCGCGACTTGCCGCAGCGTCAACGCCTGCTCCTTGGCCTCCCGCTTGATTTTGTCCGTCGTACTGCGGAAGCTGTTGCTGCCGAAATCGCCGAGGTCCGGGAAAGGCTCATCCAACGGAAAACGGGAGAAATCGAAATGCTCGAAATATCGACCCAAATAAAGAAGCGCCTGATCGATCGTGACAAGCCCGGCGATTTCCCGGTACTTTCGCTCGGCCTCTTCTTCGGTTTTGCCGACGATCGGACCGATGCCCGGAAAGATCAATATTTCGTCGGGATTTCTTCCGTATGCCGCCGCTTGCGACTTCACGTCCCGGTAAAACTCCCTTGCCTCCTCGAACGTTTCGTGCGCCGTATAGACGGCATCGGCCGATTTGGCGGCGAGCGTTTTGCCCGCTTCCGACGAACCGGCCTGGAAAATGACCGGGTAGCCCTGTTTGGATCTGGCGATGTTGAGCGGACCTTGTACGGAAAAGCGCGGCCCATTGTAGTTCAATGCATGCAGCTTGGCGGGATCGAAAAAAACGCCGCTTGCTTTGTCGCGCACGAATGCATCGTCCTCCCACGAGTCCCACAAGCCTTTGACGACTTCCAAGTGCTCCTCGGCGATTTCGTAACGCAAGGCGTGGTCCGGGTGGCCCCCTTTGCCGAAGTTCAGCGCAGAGCCTTCCAGCGGCGAGGTGACCACGTTCCACCCCGCTCGGCCTCCGCTCAGGTGGTCGATCGATGCGAACTGCCGGGCGACCGTGAACGGCTCGCTGTAAGAGGTGGATAAAGTCGCGACGAGTCCGATGTTCGCGGTGACCGCCGCAAGAGCGGACAAAAGGGTCAACGGCTCGAACCGGTTCAGAAAATGCGGATTGGACTTCTCGTTAATGTACAAGCCGTCCGCGATAAACAATAAATCGAATTTGCCTTCCTCCGCCTTGAGCGCCTGCTGCTTGTAAAAATCGAGACTCACGCTCGCATCGGTCCGGACATCCGGGTGCCGCCAGAAGGAGATGCTGTTTCCGACTCCGCTCAAATTGGCTCCCAGCTTTAGTTGTCGTGGCGACATCGCTTGGCTCCTCCTTTTCTCTAAACCAAATATACATATCGGTTTTATCGGATTTATATCGTGCATGTATACTGTATACCAAAATCCGGCCGTACCGTATATCACGATATTCTATTCATCCATTCAGAACTTCTATAGATCCAATCCGCCCGAACCGGCCATAAGTCCTTGGAAAATGCGCACGAGGATGAACATGTACGGGTCATGCACGAAATAATTGGCGAGATGGGCCGCGCCGAGCCCGATACCCGAGCGGACGAGCATCAGCTTGCTGCCGTATTTATCGGCCAGCGAACCCCAGAATGGCGCGCACAGCCCGCTGATCAGAAAGCTGATCGAAATCGAAATGCCTGACCAGGCTTCCAGCCGGCTCCGGATGCCCAGATCATTTTGCAAAAACAGAGGAAAAAACGGCACCGAGAGAGTGTACGCCATGTGGTTGAAAAACAAGCCCAGCCATAATATGTACAAATTACGCTTCCAATACAGCTCCATGCCATCCTCCCGACATCCAGGCATATAGGTAGAGACGATCTTTACTGTATCACTCTCGTCAACCGGCCGGCCAATAGAGAAATTCTATTTTCGCATTCAATATTCCGATACCTAAGCAGTAACAATCAGACTCACTGTTCACATACTTCGGTTCACTATTGCCCTGCCGATTCAGTCCGACGGACGCTCTTCGGGCTCTCTTCGAACACTCTCCCAGCACTTTCCGGTCGGGCAGAAGCACGGGGGACGATTAATCAGCACGAAGAAGGCGACCGTCAAGTCGCCCGATGCAGTAGCTTCTCTGGACGCGGCAGGCGGGGAATGTCCGCCAAGTCGACGCCCTCTATTCTTTTTTTGCGCCACTTGCCGTACAGCTTGGGATCGTGCTCGGCCACGTATTTCAGGAACACGCGCAAGCCGCCGTCGCGTTCCAAGCTTTTGAATAGCATGAACGGAGCTCTTCGGATCGTCCGGTACGCGCCGCTGTGGTCGATTACTTTCAGCTTGCCGCCTTCGGTCACGATAATATGTCCGGTACGCGTATCGATGCGGGCGAATTTCAATTTTCGCATCGCCTTGACGATTCCGAGCAGCTGCGCGGCGAAGGACTCCGTCAATCCCGGATTGTCCGCCAAATAGTCCCGCAAATTCGGGCCCGGCAAATATTCCATTATTACATATTTATCTCCGGTCTCGTACAGCTTCGGAAAATAAGGCACTTCTTCCGCCGCCTTAAGCGCCTTGCTTTCCCAAAACGCGGTGCGGGAATCCTCGTATACTTTGACGCAGCGGTCGGAGGACAACCGGAAGACGGCTCCCTGGGCTCCGATGCCGATCATCGGATAACCGGCCGGGTTGCGCACTTTCAGCTGTTTTTTGCCTCCGACGATTTCGGACGTGACGGATATCGACCTGAAATCCTCCATGACGATATTCCTCCTCCTCTCTATCGCATTGCCGGCCGCTCCGCGTGCTTCTCGCACAACCTACAGCATGCCGAGATGCTGCAGCCTTTCCTTGATCATTTGACCTACGACCTGCGGCGAGAAGTACGTGCGGATATGCTGCATGCCGTTGAAAGCGATGGAATTGCGGAAATCCGTATTGTACATGATTTCGCGCATATAGTGCGCCGCATGCCCGAGATCCGGCTCCGCCCAAGTTTGATAGCCTTTGTACGGGCCCCAGTCTCCGCCTACTCCGACAATGCTGAAATCGACGATGCAGGAGTTCGTGGCGTTCATGAAGTCGGTATTGCCGGACCAATATGTCCCGATGACCGGCTTGCCCAAATACATCGCCTCGGCCAAGCCGAGCCCGAACCCCTCCGAACGGTGGAGCGAGACGAAGCAATCGGTGCAATTCAATAGTCCGTCGGTGTCGCCGCGGCTCAAAATCCGGTCGATGACGTATATATTGGAATACCCTTTGACCAGATTGCGGATTTCGTCGATATCCGACGGATTCGCCTTCGAATGGTTCAGCTTGACAACTAGACCGACCGACTCATCTGTCGGATCGAACGCCTGCTTGAACGCATGGATCGCCCCTTGCGGGTTTTTCCGTCGCTGATAGCTGTGCGTGTCGTACATCGAGAAGAACAAAAACTTGTCATCGGGCAAGCCGAACGTGGCGCGACTCACGTCTTGCGGCGGATTGACCTCGACACCGTGCGGGATGCGGATGACGGGAACGGAAGACTTCTTGGCAATTGATTCGACAACGAAGTTGGATGGCGCCCACACCTCGCTCACAAAATGGAAGCCGTCGCAAAATTCATCCGGAAAATCGGGCAGCTCCCAATGCCAATAGCCGATGTTGAACCGTTTGTCGAACAGCGACGCCCCGAAGTGGTGGTGCACCGATCTTAACGTATCGGCATTCGTGTGTATAATGTTTACTTTATACTCCGGGTCACTCACCTCTTTATGCGCCCAAGTCATGTCATCCATCCGGATGGACGTAACCGGAAAGTTGAGAATGTCGAAAGGGATGTCCGCCGCCGAGATCGCCCTGGCTGCAAGTCGGCTCGACTCGCCGATTCCCATCTCGGCCCGAATGAATCCGACGATATTGACCCCTTTCGCGTAACCCGGCTCCGGCGCTTCTTCCGGCTCGGCAACCGGCTCAATGTCGGGCAGGTACTCCTTGGAGGCGGGGAGGGGCCGCTTCAGACGTTTTCTTCTTCCTTTCAGCCGCCCTCTGCGAAACCGCTTCTTCCCTTTGGACAGCAGCCATCTTCTTCTTTTCCATCGCTTGGCAAGCTTCCGGACGCCGGCGCGCCTTTTCTTCAGCCGCGCCTTCCTTCCGCGCAGCGGCGGCTTCCGCTTTTTGCGTTTCGCCGTTTTGACGGCCGACGACGACGATTTGCTTTGCCGGTGCTGACCGGTACTCCGCATTAATATCCACCCTTTCTTGGTTGAGATAGCTCCGTAAAGCAAAGCCCCGCCCCGTCAGGGGCGAAGGCCTGTCACTTTCGGGGGTTCTTTTCCGGGGCTCCCCCAAAAGTATTCGGATTACGCTGCGAAGGTTCGCTTCACTTTTGGGGGACTCTTAGAGCTGGTCCCTCCAATATTGCAGCAAGTCCTTCATGGTCGTCTCGAACGGAATTTCCGGCTTCCAGCCGGTGGCGTCATGGAATTTCGTATAATCCCCTAGCAAAATTTCTACGTCGGATGGTCTCAGCCGGGCGGGATCTTCCTCGATCGAAATGCTCGCATTGCTGTAAGACAGCAGCAAATCGAGCATTTCGCGAATGGTGCAGCAGCTGCCCGAAGCAATGTTGTACGTTTCGCCGGGCGTCCCTTTCTCAAGCGCCAGCCAATATGCGCGAACGACATCGCGGACATCGGTGAAATCGCGCTTCGCCGACAAATTCCCCACTTGCAGCACGGGCGGTTTCTTTCCTTTCTCGATCTGGGCGATCTGCTTGGCGAAATTGGAGGTTACGAAATTTTCGCCGCGTCTCGGACCCGTATGGTTGAACGTACGAGTAACGATAATCGGCAAGCCGTAGCTTTTGTAATACTGGTAGCCCAAATAATCCTGCGCCACTTTGCTGACCGCGTAAGGGCTAAGAGGCCGAAGCGGATTCGTTTCCCGAATGGGCGTCTCGTCGGGCTCTACATGTCCGTACTCCTCGCTGGAGCAGGCCACCTGCATTTTGCACGACAAATCGAACCGGCGGAGCGCCTCCATAATGTTAACCTGACCGGCCACGTTGTTGTGGATCGTATCGATCGGCGAATTCCAGGAGGTCGGGACGAAGCTTTGCGCCGCCAGGTGGAAAATGAGATCGGGCTTGATTTCCTTGATCAGATGCTCCACGGAAAACGGGTCCCTCAGCTCGCATTCCACCAGCTGAATATCTTTCAGATGCTTGATATGGTCCATGCGGCTTCGCTGCCGGATCGTTCCGGTGACCTCCACATTGTGTTGCAGCAAAAATTCCGCCATGTGGCTTCCGACAAAACCGGAAATCCCCGTTACAAGAGCTTTCATCCGTTAAGTTCCTCCTTCTTGTCGTTCGAGGGCTTGCAGCGCGCTTTTGATCCGCTGCTCCTCCGATTTGTGGCAGACGAGCAAACCGTCCTCGGTCGAGACGATAATCAGATCGTTGACGCCGATCACCATCGTCCTCGGATGGTCCGTATAAATGATGCTGTTGCGGGTCGATTCGGCATGAACGTGGCCGAGGCCGTTCAAAATGTTGCCTTCCTCGTTCGCCTGCTGAATCCGCTCAAGCGACGTCCATATGCCGACATCGTCCCATTTGAATTTGACCGGGATCGTCAAGATCGAATCCGCCTTCTCCAAAATCGCGTAATCGATCGAAATTTTCGGCAGCATCGAGTACGTGGTCTCCGCTTTGCCGTCGCGATCCGTCAGCATATTCCAGAGGAACGGCTGATGCATCCGCATATAATGGGCGATCGTGGACGGCTTCCAGACGAAGATGCCGCTGTTCCAAAATACGCCCGAATCGCGGATGAGCTTCTCCGCCACTTCCAGGGAAGGTTTCTCGATAAACTTGCTCGCTTCGAGCAGTCCGTCTTCCGAGACGATTTCCGTCGTACGAATATAGCCGTAGCCGGTCTCCGGCCTTGTCGGCACGACGCCGAGCGTCACGATCGCCGTCTTGCGCTCGGCCGCCTTCGCGGCTATGCGCAGCGCCCGTACAAGCTCCTCCGGCTCATCCGTAAAATGGTCCGAGGGCATCGTCACGAGCACCTCGTCGTCGTCTCGCGACAAGAAGTGCTGCGCCGTTAAGGCGATGCAAGGTCCGGTATCCCGCTGTTCGGGCTCGAGCAGCAGCCGGTCGCCGGACAATTCGGGCAATTGCGCCTCGACCAACGTTTTGTACTCCCTGGCCGTGACGACGTACACCTCAGCCTCCGGCAGCCACCGCGTATACCGTCTATAGGTTTGCTGCAGCATCGTCTCATGGGAGGTGAGGGAGAGAAACTGCTTCGGCCGCGTCTTCACGCTTCTTGGCCAAAACCGGGTCCCTGACCCTCCCGCCAAAATTACGATTTTCAATCTATTTCCCTCCCCGCTACAGCGATGGAATACGCTAATATACTATGCACAGCTCTCACGGCCGACGTAGACGCATTGCCGATAGGGGACGAAATTGGCGCTTGCCCAACATGCCTGTCTCCCGGCTCCAGAAAAAAGCTAAAAAGCGTACTCCGCACACAAATGGAGCCTTTTGATGAAGCGGGCAGGCATGCTCGCACCGTACGCAGCGTCCGGTGCGCGGTGTAGCTTTGCACGATAGCGGTGGACCACATCGTTGTCGTAAATAGAGGAGCCGATTTCCGTTATGGTCCCGATTTCCGTTACACTTCCGAAGATAACGGAGCCGGCTTCCGCTATTTCGATCTTTCGGGGTGAAAATGATCGCAAACAGCGGAATAGCGGTATGGCTTTCCGTTATTTTGCTATCGACAACGGTACTCGGAGTCCATAACATACGCCAGTTCCGCTATTTTATGGATTGACGTCTCGCAAGCGCCGGCGAAGGCGGCCAGCCTTTGCCGACCAAGCGATACATGCATTTTTCGTACGCGAATTATGCCGCCGTAGAAAAAAAGATGCCGGGAGCGGCATCCTGCTACCATTTGAATTTGCGCCGCTTCACAAGCCAACTGCCTATGGCGGCCGGCTCTTCGTCGAGCATTTCGTACATGCGGGCTTCGAGCGAAGTTAACGGAACGGCCCCGTTTACTTTGAAGGAGAGTGTCCGGTCATCGTCATTCACTTTCAATTTGGCCGGAATAAAGGACGAGTTCGCTTGAATTTCGACTACATAAGAAGGAACGTTGTCGCGAAGCGGTATTTTCAATTCGAACGGACCTTCGCCGAATTTGTAATTCCGGTAATGAACGCCGTTAATATGGACGGTCAACGCCAGCCGGTCCGCTTTGCGGTTGAATTTGGGAAGCTGATGGTCCCCTCCGATAATCAGACGATCGAGCGGAGATTCGCCGCCGTTGTCGATTTCCATTTTCCAGTATGGCGGCACCCAACCGTCCTCGAGCCGATTCGACGAGGTTATCTGAGGCCCCGGGCCGAATACGCGGAACTGCTTCATTTTCTCCATCAGCCACGCGGGTCCTTCCGGCAAGTGGTGGGCGATATATTGGATGAGCCAGTGGTTCGAAACGGCGCCGTAATGCTTCAAGTTCGTCCGGATAATTTCCGGAAGTCCGACGGTGAAATATTGCTTGACGCTTTTGCAGTCGTCATGCAGCCGCGAGTTGGCCATCACCTGATTCACGAAGCCGAGCCGGTGCTTGGCGGCAATGCGCATCCAGAGGTCGTAGTCCATGCAGAAATGCAAGCTTTCGTCGATCGGCCCGACCTGGTCCAGGACGCTTCTGCGAATAAAAACGGCAGGCTGGCAAATGGTGCACACGTCGAACAAACGCGCCCGGTCGATGCCCGGATCGACGGGATACGGCCGAAGATGCTTATTGTCCTTGTCCGTATGATCGGCCTTGCCGTATACAAGCCCGTATTCCGGATGCTTGACGAGCGCGGAGACGGCGCGGCTGATCGCCTTCGGCCAATACGTGTCGTCCGAATTGAGCCATCCGATCACCTCCCCCCTCGCCATCGCCAACCCTTTGTTGAGCGCGTTCGACTGCCCTTTGTCTTTTTCCGAAACATATCGGAAGCGGTCCCCGTACTTGCGGGCATATTTTTGCAAAATGTTCACCGTCTCGTCCTTGGAACCCCCGTCCACCACGATAAGCTCGGTATTGGGGTAGTCTTGGGACACGATGCTCTCGATCGTCTCGCGGATAAAGGCGCCCTGCTGATACGACGGGGTAATGACGGATACTAGCGGCTCATTCCGCGGATCGTAGCTGCGGCTCATGAATACGCCTCCTTATACCATTTGATCGTCTGCTCCAGTCCGGTTCGCATGTCGGTTTTCGCCTCGAAGCCGAACCGTTCCTTCGCCAGACGGACATCCAGCCTTCTTCTCGGCTGGCCGTTCGGTCGTCCGGCGTCCCATACGATTCGTCCGTCGTAACCGACGAGCTCGCGAATCGTCTCGGCCAGCTCGCGGATGGCGATCTCATGCCCCGATCCGAGATTGACGGGGTCCGGGCCGTCGTACGACTCGGCCGCGCGAACGATTCCTTCGGCCGCGTCTTCGACATACAAAAATTCCCGGGTCGGCGTCCCGTCGCCCCACAGCATTATCGAAGCGTCGCCCCGGCTTTTCGCCTCCTCGCATTTGCGTATGATGGCCGGGATAACGTGGGACGTTTCCAGGTCGAAGTTGTCGCAGGGACCGTATAAGTTGACCGGCAGCAAATAGATGGAATTGAAGCCGTACTGCTTGCGGTAAGCTTGCGATTGGACGAGCATCATCTTCTTGGCCAGTCCGTAGGGCGCGTTCGTCTCCTCCGGGTAACCGTTCCATAAATCGGCTTCGCTGAAAGGAACGGGGGCGAATTTCGGATATGAGCAGATCGTGCCGATCGCTACGAATTTCTCCACGCCCTTATGCCTGGAATGCTCGATCAAATGCGCTCCCATGACGAGATTGTCGTAGAAAAACGATCCCGGATTTTTCTCGTTCGCTCCGATGCCGCCGACAACGGCGGCCAAGTGAATGACGACATCCGGTCGAAGATCGTCCAGCATCCGGAGAATATCGCGCTCCTTGCGGAGGTCGTACTCTTTGCTTCGCGGCACGCTAATGCGTTCGCACCCGCGCCGTCGCAGCGTTTCCACCACGTGTTTGCCCAAAAATCCGGCTCCGCCGGTCACTACGACCGATTTATCGGCAAGTTCCATCATCATATCTCCCCTTCGATGCGGCATTTTCGGCATTTGTTTACGATATGTGAATGACCCCCTCGCGGTATAGACAACTACATCGGGTTCGCAAAAAAAACAAACGCTTGCCGGCGTATACATGTCCATGCCGGACCGGATCGCGCGCCATACGATACAAAGGAGCGAACGAGCATGGTGAATGGGGTGAGTCGGGTGAGAATGATGGAAATATTGCGGAAGGTGTACCAGAAGGAGAGGGAGTCGTTCGTTGCGGCCTGCTACCGGGAGCTGCTCGCGCGCGAGCCCGATCCGGAGGGCTTGCAGCACCATCTCCGTTTGCTGGGCGGAAAGTCGAAGCTGGAGCTCATGATCGCGCTCATGCAGAGTCCGGAAGCCGAACAGCTGTACCGGTCCGGTTCCGCCGGCTCCGGCAAAAAACGGCCGTCGGCGGCCGACCTGCTCCGGAATTTATACGTCCACTCCGACGAGCGTTTCGTGAAGGGCTTATACGAGGAGCTGCTGTGCAGAAGACCGGATCATGCAGGCAGCAGCCACAACGTTCAGCATCTGAAACGCGGGGCTTCCCGGGCTTCGATCGCCGCCTCGCTGCTTCAGTCGGGTGAAGCCCTAGAGCTGCTCAAAGCGAAGAACGGCACTCCGATCGCCCAGAAAATATTGTTCGACTTTGCGAACCGGACGTATTATCCGGATTACCGGTATTGAGCGCAGGCTTTCTTTGCTTTGCCCGAGCGGGTAGTATTTTGGCGGTTAAATGTCTCGAAGAGCGGAAGCGTAACCGAAGCAGCGCGGGGACAAGGATCTCCAGTGCCGGTATCAGCCGTCTATTTACGATTCGGTATGGCTCCGCCTTAGGAGAAGCGTCGTTCGACCGCTTGCACCTCGGGAGACTCTAGCCTGCAAATAGTGAACCAAATTTGCAATCTTATGTCCTTCGGCAAGCCGGATTTCGATCGGATTTTATCGGTCCGGGCCCGAAATAAGGTTGGTTTCAGCACTATCA
>NZ_VDCQ01000100.1 GCF_006265175.1 Paenibacillus hemerocallicola
AAAAGACTTTCAATAGACCCGTCATCATCTAATCCTCGAAAAACTTTCATTAAGAGCGGTCTCATCCATTCCTCATCATCCATTCCATTCGAGCAGGTATTAAGTATTCGCCGACGCGAGCGTTGTGCTGTACTCGATCAGAAATTGCCGGAATCGATTTGCGACGGGGGAGCGGTAACTGTCCTTGTTCCAAGCGAGTCCGATCGTTCTATGTCACTCCGGCTCGTCAATCGGCAAACGGTCGATGCCTTCCACTTCCACCCCTTTAATGTCGGGGAGCAGCGTAATCCCGAGCTTCGCCCGCACGAATCCCATTAGTGTCACGACTTCTTCCCCTTCAAACAAAATGTTGGGCGTTATCCCGGCTTGATTGTAACAGGGGCTCCATCACCGTAGGGGTGCCGTACCCTTGCTTAAAAGCGATCACTTGACTGTCGCAAGCTCTTGGAGCGATAGGCGACCGCGATTCCCGAGCTCGTGCCCGACGGGACAAAGGCGAAAATGTCTTCCGTCCACAACGGCTGCCATTCGATGGAAGCTCTCGTTTCCGTTACGGTGGATAAACAAAAATCGATATCGTCGGCTTCCAGCTGATCCAGCATAGCGGAAGTGGCGTTCTGAATCAGCTGGAATTGCACGCGCGGGCATGAGCCGAGAAACGCGCTCACCAGATTCGGGACGAAGGACGCTCCCAGCGACTTCAGGAAGGCGAGCGAGACGGTGCCGCGCTCCGGATCGAGCAGATCGATCATTTCCTGCTTAGCCCGTGCCGGCTCCTGCAAGCTGCGCGACGTTTTGGCATAAAATTGTTTGCCGTACCGTTTTAACACGACTCCGCGTCCTATCCGCTCGAACGGCTTGATGCCGAGCTCCACTCCAATGTTCACACCCTCCCATTTGTGATCGATCAATCAATCATTAATTGCATTTTATCATTGTCATTGCGCGGCATTATCAATAAAAGATTGACATAATAATAAACAATAATATAATATGTCTATTATAATATAAACAAAATAAATTATTATCTATTATAAGGAGTGGGAATCGTGTTATTGAAGAACCGCTATGTAAGAACCGTTATTTTATCCCGAGTTCTCCTGCAGCTCGGGATTTGGGTCCGGAACTTTGCGATCCTGTTATACGTTACCGATTTGACGAATAATGATCCGCTATACGTTTCGCTCATTTCCGTCGCGGAATTTGCGCCGATCTTTCTATTTGCCATTATCGGAGGGACGTTCGCCGACCGGTGGCAGCCGAAACGGACCATGATAGGGTGCGACGTTTTGTCCGCCTTATCCGTTCTTGTAGTCTTATTTGTCGTCATGTCGGGCTCATGGCACGCTCTTCTCTTTGCAACGCTCGTATCCGCCATTTTATCGCAGTTTTCCCAGCCTTCGGCGATGAAGCTGTTCAAGCAGCACGTTCCCGCTGAACAGCTGCAGGGTGTTATGGCGATGTTTCAAACGTTGATGGCGATCTTTATGGTCGTGGGACCGATCATTGGGACGTTCGTCTATCAACAGTACGGAATCGAGATTTCGATTTCGGTCATGAGTGTGTTGTTTATCGGATCCGCGCTTATTTTGTCGTTGCTGCCTCGGGATGAAGCGCAATTCAATAACGGTAACCGCAATTTCAAAGAGGAGCTTAAGGACGGTCTGCGCTATGTAGGGTCGAACCGGGTGCTTAGAACGCTCGTCGGCACCTTCGCCGCAGCGGGCTTGGCGGTAGGCTTGATTCAACCGCTCATGCTGTTCGTGACGATCGAGAACTTGGGCAGGGACAAGCAATTTCTCCAATGGCTGCTTATGGCCAACGGCGCGGCCATGCTGGTCGGAGGAGGCTTCATTATGGGACTGTCCAAAAAGCTGAAGCCGCAATCGCTGCTCGCGATCGGTCTGTTGGCAAGCGCGATCGGCACGATCGGTCTCGGGTGGTCCACAAGCGTTCCATTGACCTTGCTGCTGCAAGTATTGAACGGATTTTTCTATCCCTGCATTCACGTAGGCATCAATACGATGATTATGAAAAATACGGAGGCTGCGTTCATCGGCCGCGTAGGAGGCGTATTGACGCCTATGTTTATGGGGATGATGGTGGTCGGAATGTCCGCATCGGGGGCATTGAAAGATTGGCTATCCTTGTTTACCGTTTATGCCTTCAGCGGTATGTTGTTTCTCATCGGCGCTCTGCTGCTGTACCCGTTAATGCGCGGCAGTCGTACGCCCGAGCTTCAACCGGCTCCGGCAAGAAACGAAACCTGACTCACATCCAGCTGGCCCAGCCACGCTGGATTTTATATCAATGCTGAATATTCCAATAGGTGCATGGTTATGAGTACCGGATGGAAGACGGTTGAGGTTGAGTCAAGTGGAAGGTAGCTCGTTAGAGATCACAGGGAATGTGCATGGAGCGGAAAGTTTACGGGCCGCATTTTGAAGTCGTGTTGTTACCATACAATCTCATCAAAACAACATCATTTCAACGAGCGGCTGGAGCCCGATACCCATTCCCTCCAACTCGCAAACGTTTGGGTTTGCACACCAAAGGACCGTCCGAGCGTTTTCACGGACGGTATATCTTAACGATAAGGAAAGTTTAGCTTCGCTAAAATACTAAAGCGAAACGAGACTTTCTTTACCAAGAAAAACAACCGCTGAATCGCGGTCGTTCACCCTTGAAAGACGTCGATGGACGTTTTTCTAATTTGGCGACGTCCATAAAGGAAACGACAGTCTCTTCTCGAAATAGGAAGAAACCGATAATAAGGGATGATCTTTATGCGAGTCGTTAGAGAAGCACAGGACGTTCCGGGTATTCCATTGCCGAATGAAACCCGGTTGGTGTTAACGCAACAATTGCCTGACGAACAACTTGTAACGGGTGCGTTCGTGCTGGCATTTATGGGGAAGGAGCTCGTGTTGACTCATTTGAAGCACCGCGGCTGGGACATACCGGGAGGACATCCGGAGCAGGGAGAATCGCCGGACGAAGCGATGAGACGGGAGCTGTACGAAGAGACCGGAGCGATCATCGGGCACTACGGGATACTAGGGTACGAAAAGATCCGTTTGCTGGGCCCTCGACCGGAAAACTACAAATACCCTTATCCGGACAGTTATATGGCTTTTTACTGGGCCGCCGTTTCCAGATTGGACGATATACCATCCAGCAAGGAAACCTACGGCAGGGGGTTGTTCAACCCGGAAGAAGCGAGCAAAATTCCATGGATCGTGCACAATTTCGCTTTTTACGAAGAAGCCGTGAAAAACTTGCCCGATCAAACGGATTAGCCGACGAGATGATTTGCCGCGCAAGTCCAAATCATGGATGTTCGAGTTGCTATAAATGAGCCGCTTTTTAGGTCGGCTCATTTTGCTTCGCCCAGTACCTTGCGCTGCACAGTATCTTGTGGTATCGTATAGCCGGAAGGGGATAGTTTATGGTGATGTCGGAATGGACCTCGCAAGTTCGCAGAGGCATATTGGAATATTGCATACTGCTGCTGATCAGCAAAGAACCGCGCTACGGATACGAGCTCGTGACCATTCTGGACCGCTGGGAGTCGCTCGCCGTAACCGAAGGAACCTTGTACCCTTTGCTGCGCCGGCTTCTCAAAGAAAACTGTATCGATTCGTTCTGGAAGGAATCGGATTCCGGGCCGCCGCGCAAGTATTATACGCTGACGCCGGCAGGACGGCTGCTGCTGGATACGATGTCGTTCGAATGGAACAAGCTGGCCGGAGCGGTCAACGAACTAGAAACGAACAGAGGAGAGACAAATCGATGAGCCCTTTGGCGAGAGCTTATTTGGAAAAACTGGAGAATGAATTAAGAAAATTGCCGGAGGAAGAGCGGCTTGACGCCGTTCGCGAGATCGAGAGCCACATTGCCGAGGCACTAAGGCACGGCCAGTCGGAATCGGACGTACTGGCCAAGCTGGGCGATCCGCGCAAGCTGGCCAGAGCGTACCGGAACGAGCATTTTATGCAAATGGGCTCCGGGCGTAATTTCGGCGACGTGTTAAGGATGATCGGATTTTATTGCACGACCGGGCTGCTTAGCGTAATGGTCGTTCCGGTACTGGCGACGATCGCTTACGGATTCGGCTTTTGCGCCGCGCTTATTTTGCTTGCAGGCATAGTCCGGACATTCGGAGTTACTTGGATCAATATGGATATCGCTCCAGGCGTATCGGTACCTACGGAATGGAGCATGGTTTATGCGCTTGTCGTCGGAGGGATTGTCGGAGCGATAGCCTACTTCAGCCGGAAATATTTAAGAAAATATTTAAGCTTTTTGTCTGAGCAATACCGCAGCGCGCTGCCGTCCGGCAAACGATAAGGCACGCATGCTTAAGTCTTCGTTTTGATTTTCGGCTCGAAATTCATGCACGGTTTGCCCGATGAGGACAGCACCGTATGGCTCGGAAGGGTGTGGCTTTTGAAGCCGAACGCCTTGCAGCCTTTCGGAAACTTCGGGTCCCACGTAATATAGAAATGGCGGCATTTCATGCAATCTACTCGCTGCTGCTCGGACATGCGGATACCTCGAAATAGTTTGATGTCTTCATTATACCTTACTGAAGTCTATTGAAAAACCGTTTAATAGGAAAAGAAGAGGCTGCCCTTTGGCAGCCTTCTTTGCTTCCGTTCGTTCAGGAGCCGGTCGACCGGTAATGTCTGACCCCGATTTGCCACACCAGCAAGCAAGGAATAAGGAACAAAATCCCCGCGATCGGCGCGAGCATATACGGGATGCCGCTGCCTTCCGTTTTATCCAGCAAGTGCAGCAACGGCAAGTAATTGACGCATCCGAACGGGATGACGAACGTAAAGAAGCGGGTTACCCATTTCTGATAAATATTCAGCGGGTATTGGGCCATTTCTCTGCCTCCGTCCGTAAAGATGTTCGCCACTTCCAGTCCTTGGATCGTCCAGAAGCATAACGTCGCCGCCAGCATGAAAATACCCGTGAAGATGAAAACGCCGCTGACGATCATCAGCAGTAGCGTAACGATTTTGACGGCCGTCCATTCGATAGGCAGGCTGGCGATAGCCCATACGAGCACGATCAGGCTTTGGGCAAGTCTCCCGATACGCGTGAACTCGAATTTGGAGCCCATCACCTGAACGACCGTGCTTCTCGGACGTACGAGCAGGCGGTCGAAATCGCCGCCGGCTACAAGGCTGGAGAACGCGTCGAAGCCGCGGGCAAAGCATTCGCTGATGGCAAACGCCATATGAATGATCCCGAAGGATAACGCCACTTCGTAAAAGCTCCAGCCTTGAATTTGGCCGAATCGTTCGAATAGAAAATACAAGCCGGCAAATACGGAGAACGGAACGAAAAATTGGCCGAGCGACAGCAGCCAGAACGATGCCCGATATTGCATCTGGGACTTGAACAGTATTAGCAGATAGTTGAAATATAGCTTCATCGCGTTACCCTCCCTGTACGACGACTTTGCGCAGCGCCTTGCCGAGAGCGAATTTCCCCAGCCAAACGAGTACGAGCAGCCAGCCGAGCTGCATCGCGATTCCGGCAATCGCTTCAGCCTGCTGAATATGTCCCGAATACACGCGGAACGGAAAATCCGCAGTCAGCCGAAATGGAAGAGCGTAAGCTATACTTTGCAACCACGAAGGCATGAGCGGAATCGGAAGAAGCATCCCTGCCAGCAGTTCCCCTATGACGCCGAAGATGAGCAGAGAACCTGTCGGGGACAGTGTCACGAATACGGAAATATAGATAAACATGGAGATGGCGACCAGCAGCAGCAGGCCCAGAACGAGCGCGGCGGCAAATAACAGAAACGTGAAGGCATCCGGCGGCAGCTTCAAACGGTATGGATCGGGCAAGAAGAAGGCGACCGCCAAAATCGGAAAACAACGCAAAAGCGCGCTTGACAAACGTTGCGCCAGCAGCTTGGAATACCAAAACCCGTAAATCCCGGTCGGACGGCACAGTTCGTAAGCGATATTTCCGGTCGTAATGAGCTGGAACAGCTCGCTGTCGCGAAACCATAAGGCGATGAAGGCGAGAAACGCCTGCTTCAGCCATGTATAGGTGGTTACCTCCTGCAGCGACATCGGAGGCTCGCCGGACATTTGACTGTAGAATGCCGCGAAAACCATTATATGTATAAATCCGAAAAAAAACTGGGTCGCAATTCCCGCCAACGCCGCCGAACGGTATTGCATCCCGTTGAGAAGGCGGAGCTTCAATACGGACCAATACGGCTTCATATCCGGTACTCCTTGTACAGTTGGACGATAATATCCTCGATGGGCTGCGATTCGACCGCTACGTCCAGCAGATCCACCCGGGAGGACAACTGGGCGATTACATCGGAGATCATAACCTGCTCCGTATCTACGCTGAGCACAGCGCGTTCAGGGGACCAGGAAAGCGGCTCGGTTCCCGGGATGTCCAGCCGGTCGGATGTTTCCCGGTAATCGATCGTAATGGATTTGCGTGTCCCGAACCGGCTGCGCAAAGCGGTAACGGTACCGTCGTACAGCAGACTGCCTTTGCCGATCAGCAGGATCCGGTTCGCCAACGCTTCGATGTCGTTCATATCGTGCGTCGTCAGGATGACGGTAACGTCCTTTTCTTTATTGATCGTTTTGATGAATTGCCGGACGGCTATTTTGGAGATGGCGTCGAGGCCGATCGTGGGTTCGTCCAAAAATAAAATTTTGGGGCTGTGCAGAAGCGATGCCGCGATTTCGCAGCGCATGCGCTGGCCTAAGCTCAGCTGGCGGACGGGCATGCCGATAAGGCTTTGCAGATCGAGCGTTTCGACAAGCAAGTCCAAAGTTTGCTTATACTCGGCTGAGGGAACCTTGTAAATGTCCCGAAGCAGCTCGAAGGAGTCGATAACGGGAACGTCCCACCATAGCTGCGTCCGCTGCCCGAATACGACTCCAATGTTTCTCACATAAGGCACGCGGTCTTTCCAGGGCGTATAGCCCATAATGCTGCAGCTGCCGCCGTCCGGGACGAGTATTCCGCTCATGACCTTTATGGTGGTCGATTTCCCGGCGCCATTAGGTCCGATATACCCTACGATTTCGCCCGGTTGAATGTAGAACGAGACGTCGTTAAGCGCATGGACGATTTTGTGCTCGCGGAAGAACAATGCTTTTGCCGCTTGCCGAAGTCCGCTCGATCGTTTGGCGACCTTGAACGACTTGCTTAATCCTTCAACAGATATCACTGACCTATTGCCTCCTTATAATTGGTTTATGGAGCACATCTTATTGTGATCAAGCGCGATCCGTTCGGCAAGGGTAAACTCGAATAAAATAAAAGTTCCCCATGAATAGAAGAAGTACATTCGAAAACATCCACTAGACCGGACAACGGAAGACTATGTTAAAATATGGGTGATATGCGGCTTTTGGCTTCAAAAGGAGGTGATGCACGGCAACAGACTCGTCAGGCAAGCAAGAACGATCCGGATAACGGAATTGTCGAGAGGAGCGTGTTATCGTGGGAACGAATGTCAATAGCGACGGCATTCATGGTCCGAGCATTCAGATTGATCCGCTATTTCCGTATTATGACAACCGGTCGCCGGAAAGCATTGCCGAGGAATTGGCCGCGGCAGGGTACTCCATCGTACATTATTTCGTCGTGAATGAGAAAAAAGTGAATGAAAAGCTGATCAAGGCGCTGCATGAACGCGGAATCTTCGTATGGGCGCTCGTACTCGGGAACGGAACATTTTCCACGGAATCGTACCCGGATGGGTGGCGGGAATGGCAAATGGGGCTGTTGAAGCCGTGCAACGACGGATATACGAGACTTTCATATTTCAGCCCGCAGTATGTACAATGGAAAAAGCGGGCGATAGCGAGCCTGCTGACCGGGTTTCCTTTTGACGGCATCGAAATCGCAGAGCCATATTTTCCCGAGTGGGACGGTATCAAGAGAGGCGTATACGGGGACGTAGGACCATTGGCGCAAACCGCCTTTCAAAAGCAATACGGCTGTAACATGCCGAATTTCGTGAACCCGAAATCGCCGGATTATTATAAAAAGAATAACGAGGTTTATCAAAAATGGATTCGGTTTCGCGTACATGCGGTTGACGATTTTATCGATCAGATGATTAACGGAGAAGGGGGAGCGCGAGAAGCCCGGCCGGACATTACGGTAGCCACCTGGTCGCTGGCCGTGGACGATGGGCCGGATTCCCCGGAAAGACTGCGGGAGATGCAAGGTCTGGACGCCGTATCGATGATTGCCAAAGTACAGCCGGACCTTCACGTCCTGCAAACCCATTGGCCGGACTGGACGAAGAGCCGTTTGCCCGCCGATTATATCCGCAATTACGAACCGTTCCGCCGCGAAATCCGTAAGCATTATCCCGATATGCCGATTGCGGTGCAAGCGGATATCGGCTCCGCGCGGAATATGATCAGAGACCGCGGTTGGCTGAATACGTTCGTGGTGACGGTGAAGGAGCTGGGCTATGAATCGTGGGCGGCCTATGAATATCATATCGGCGGATATATGTACGAGTCCAGGCCGTTTCCGATCAGAGCTACGAGAATGAACGACTACGAGGCAATGATCTCGTTCAACAAACGGATCGATCCGGAAAGCTGCCAGCTGTTCAAAGATCATTTCGGCGTTTATGACGAAGTGGGTTTCCGATTCGCTCGAATCGAATCCATCTATGTGGACGGCAACCGGCTATATATGGAATCAAAGCGTTTCCCGCGCAGCTCGTTCGAGCTGACGATACCCAGAATCCGAGATACTCCCGAGCTTTGGTTGTTCAAAGATTACAAGTCTCACGAGGTGGCTGCCGGTACGCACATCAGAGTCCCGGCAAGCATTACTTGAAAGCGATAGGAATAGGAAAGCGACCCTCGACGTCGGGGTCGCTCTTTGACGTTGTTCAATATAGTACATACAGCAAGATGGCAATACCGATAATGGCGGCGATAATGTAAAAGGTGGTCAGCCTGACCATATTGCCGCTCGTTCTCGTCTCGTATTCGGGATTTCCTTCTTTGTTTTGCCTCGATACCCCGATGAGAATAGTTGATACCGCCGCAACGATTACGAAGAAGATGATAATAAGAGCATAAACGTACATTTCAACCACCCGCCGCTTGTATGATTTGTTACGGTTAGATTATCAGGTAACCGTTATGCTGTAACCATCCAGTTGGCCGGGAGTTTGACCATCCAATTAGCGGCTATGTGAAGTCACAGCGAGCGAATCGCTTCGGCGAGACGTTCAATCCCAGGCTCGATTAGCCCCGTCTCGGGTCTGGCATAGCTGAGCCGGATATAGCCGCGTTCGGATCCGAAAACGGATCCCGGCACATAGATAACCCCCCGCCGAACCGCCTCCTCCAAAAGCTTGTCCGCATCCATTTCTCCATTCAATTTGCACCAAAGATTCAAGCCGCCTTCCGGCATTGTGAACGAAATATGATCCGAGAGCCGTTCTTTTAAGGTTGCGCATAAACGGTGCATTTTATGAAACAACGAGCTTTGCAGAAAATCGAGCTGCCGTTCCAAGCGGCCCGAACGGATAAACTCGGAGGCGACCCATTGCGGGATTACGCTCAGACCGAAATCCATTTGCTGCCGGGCATCGGCTAACCGGCTGACGACGGAGTGGGGAGCGACGAGCCAGCCGATCCGAAATCCGGAAGCCGCCATTTTCGACAAGGAGCCGATATACAGCACTTGCCCGGCCGAATCGAGCGATTTGAGTGGCTTGGGCGGATTCCCGTCAAATGCCGTCAAGCTGAACGGATCGTCTTCCACAATCGGAATCCCGAGATCGGCGGTAACCTTCAATATCCGCTTTTGCTGATCCGTGCTCATCACGCGGCCCGTCGGATTTTGAAAGCTCGGATTCAAGAAGATCATGCGCAGGCGGTGCTGCCGGTGCAAGGCGATAATGTCGTCGGGATCGATGCCGTGCTCCGGATGTACGGGCAATCGGAATAAGCGCAGACCGGCCGATTGAAACATCGGGAGGGAGTAACAATAGGACGGATCTTCGATGGCAATGGCGTCCCCGGGACTGAGCAGGCATTGGGCAATCAAGTAAAGCGACTGCTGGGAGCCGGATGTGATCAGGATCGAAGATTCGGTCGTTTGCACATTCAGCTTATTGGAGAGAAGAGAGACCAGCACGCGGCGCAAAGGCAAATAGCCTTGAGGGTCGTCGTATCCGAGGACGGCCGAGAAGGACTCTTCCTGCAGCAGCTGCCGGACCGCTTCGAGCGGAAACAGATCGGGACTCAGTTCTCCGCTGGCGAAGTCGATAATCGGCGAATCTTTGCGAAGCTCGGACCGAATGCGGCGGATGGTAGGCAAATTGGGCATAAAGGTGCCTCCGTCCAAATATTTCCGCCAATTCGGCGTATTGATGGAGGAGCCCAGCTTATATTTGCTGACCTTTGTTCCGCTTCCTTTCACGCTCTCGATCATACCGGTAGAGCGAAGCTCCTCGTACGCTTGAACGACGGTGCTGCGATTCACGCCCAACTGATCCGCCAGCTTCCTTTCCGAAGGCAGCACCGAACCGGGAGGGTACTCGTCACAAGCGATTTTACGCTCGATTTCCTCGGAGATTTGCTGGAATATCGGCTTTTTGCTGCTCCGATCCGGTTTCCACATCGTCATCACCAGTTTCCTCTGAAGATGTTTTGAATAGATCATACACCATATCGGCGTCTCCATCCAAACGCTTCTACATGTTCGTGGTCAGTGGTTGGGGCAATTCACGGTAAAGTGGACGGTTACAAGTCCATTCTTTTTCTTTATCATGATTGCATACGACCTAGGGTGATGGAGGATCGAAGTTATGGACAATCGAAACGTAAAAGTTGCCGTCGTTCAGTCCGCTCCGGTTTTATTCGATAAGCAAAGCTCCCTGCAACAAATCGAAAAATGGACGAAAGAGGCAGCCGAACAAGGAGCGGGACTGGTGGTATTTCCGGAAGTATTCGTTTCCGGCTACCCCAGAGGACTTCATTTCGGGACCCGCGTAGGAAGCAGAAGCGAAGCGGGTAGAATCGATTGGTCTAGATATTGGGAAAGCGCGATCGAAATTCCGGGCAAAGATACGGAGCATATCGGACGCATCGCCAAAGAAGCCGGCGTGTACCTTGTTATCGGAGTCGTTGAGAAAGAACGGAGCAGCACGACCTTGTACAATTCCATCGTTTATATAGGTCCCGACGGTCAAGTATCGGGCAAACATCGCAAGCTGGTGCCGACGGGGGCCGAACGACTGCTATGGGGCCAAGGGGACGGAAGCACATTAGCGGTCATCGACACACCTTTCGGCAGGATCGGGGGATTGATTTGCTGGGAAAATTACATGCCGTTGGCGCGTGCGGCCATGTATGCCAAAGGAATCGATATTTTCATTACGCCCACCGCAGACGCAAGGGATACCTGGCAGTCGACGATTCGTCATATCGCCTGTGAAGGCCGCTGCTTCGTCGTGTCGAGCAATCAGTATGTCACGAAATCCTTCTATCCGCCGGATTTGGCATGCTATTCCGATATCGCGGACGACGATGATGTGCTGTGCGCGGGAGGAAGCGCCATTGTCGGTCCTCTTGGCAGCTATGTCGCGGAGCCTTTATACGGACGGGAAGGGCTGATCATCGCCGAATTGGATATGTCCGAAATCATTCGCAGCCGCTTTGATTTCGATGTTGTCGGTCATTACAGCAGACCTGACGTGTTTCAGCTGATAGTCAACGAGCACCGGCGGGATAATGTGATCTTGGACAACTGAAAATCCGGTCAGGATCGAATGCGTTTTTTTTGTTGATGAATGAAAATATGGTTATCCCGGACCGTAAGCTGCTATATTTTCAATTTCTGAAAATCGAGCTGAGGAATCAAGATTGGAGACGATTTATCGATTCGGATAATCCGGTGGCCGCTGCACTTTTGGCATTGATGGGGTATACTAAGAATAAGAGACGCGAGATGAGATTCGCTTACCTTCGCATGATTTTGCGGTTGCGGAGCAGGCTGGACGATGCGCGATTGGCGCTAGTCATGTCGATTGCCGATTTATATTTCAAGCCCGACAGAAACGAGGACGAAGCTCTTCTAAACGAATTGATCGAACGATATCCGGAGGAGGGGGAAGCGATGAAAGAATTGATGCCGGCATGGAAGCGTTGGGGGTACGAGGAAGGAATAGAATTAGGCATGGAGAAGGGTGTGGAGAAAGGGATGGAGAAAGGCATGACGATAGGCATGGAGACAGCGGCAATCAACATGTTGAGGAAATCGATGGACCCATCGCTTATCTCCGAGATTACGGGCCTTTCGGCGGAAAAAGTAGAAGCATTGAGGAGAAAGATGAACGGAATGTAGAAAAGTTCATTTCCATATGTTATAGTAGTCCTTAGATTTTCAATCGATTCGGTGAGGGAGGTGTCAAAATGTTGCAAGTTGCCGCGCGTAGCAAATGGTCCCAGTTTTGGGTGCATCAAGCTACGATCGTATTCCGTTTCGCTGCCAACGGGAGAAATGTGTCTTTTTACGGCGACTGCAACGTTTTGACCCTGTAGCTCGTTCCGCGCTCCTGTACGATGGATGCACGGAACGGCACATATGGCTGATGAAAGCCGCGGGTAAAAGGTTGCCTTTTGCCTGCGGCTTTTTTTGTATGCCGAAAACCCAAAAATAACCGATAGCGAGGGAGATCGTTATGTTACTGTGCGCAGCGGATAAAATCGTTAAAATGTGGGGCGGAACGCCCGTTATACAACAATTGTCGCTGGAAATTCACGAAGGGGACCGGATCGGCCTGGTAGGACCGAACGGCTGCGGGAAGACGACTGTGCTCAAGCTGCTGTCGGGAGCAGAGCCGCCGGACTCGGGAGCCATCCATTATAAGAAAGGGAGCCAGACCGCTCTTCTAGCACAAATTCCTTCTTTCGGACACGAGGAAACGGTGATCGAGGTGCTCCGACAAGCGTTCGTCGAGCTGCTCGCGATCCGCGACAAGATGAGCGACTTGGAAGCGAAAATGGCCGACCCGGATTCGGCGGTAGTCGAGAAGACGTTGAAGGAATACGGCGTCTTGCAGGAATCGTTCTCCGTCAATGGGGGATACGAAATGGACTCGAATTTAGCCCGTGTGGCGGACGGTCTTGGAATCGGCTATTTGCTTCATGTTCCGTTTCGCAGCTTGAGCGGGGGAGAGCGGACGAAGGTCGGATTGGGACGGATTCTTTTGCTCGGACCCGATTTGCTTTTGCTCGACGAGCCGACAAACCATCTCGATTTGAAAGCGGTCGAGTGGCTGGAATCCTATTTGCAGGATTACCGGGGCAGCGTGGTCATTGTATCGCATGACCGTTACTTTTTGGATCGGGTCGTGACGAAAATATACGATTTGGAGGGCGGAACGGTCGACGTCTACCATGGCAGCTATGCCTACTTCGTCGAAGAGAAGGAACGTCGCTTGCTGGCGGAATTTGCGGCCTATCAGGAGCAGCAGAAAAAAATCGCCAAGATGGAAGAAGCGATCAAGCGGATGCGGATATGGGCGGCCCAAGCCGACAACCCGTACATGTTCAAACGGGCGGCTTCGATGCAAAAGGCGCTCGATCGGATCGAGAAGCTGGCGCGGCCTGTTCTGGAGCGTAAGAAAATGGGCTTGACCTTCGAGATGGGAGACCGGAGCGGAAAAGAAGTCGTTGTAATGGAAGCCGTCAGCAAGTCGTATTTCGCAATCGGGGATGGCGAAGCGGGCGAGGACAATAGGAAGAGCGTTGGCAGGCTGCTGTACAAAGACGTCAACCTAATGGTGCGCTTCCGGGAGTTTGTAGCGATCGTCGGAGAAAACGGCAGCGGTAAATCGACCCTGCTTCGCATGATTGCGGAGCGACTCGAACCGGATACGGGAACGGTGAAAATAGGAAGCGGCGTAAAAATCGGTTATTTGGCCCAGCACGATCTGTTCCCCGACGAGAATAAATCGATTCTCGAAGCGTTTCGGGACAGCGTACCGGTAGAGGAAGGGGAGGCACGCCACAAGCTTGCCAAATTTTTATTTTTCGGAGCTGCAGTGTTCAGAAAAGTCATGCATTTGAGCGGGGGAGAGCGGATGAGGCTCAGACTGGCGCAGCTCATGCATCAGGATTTGAACGTGCTCGTGCTGGACGAACCGACGAACCATCTCGATATCGATTCGCGGGAATCGTTGGAGGACACGCTGACGGCTTTCCCCGGGACAATCATCTGCGTTTCACATGACCGGTATTTGCTGAATAAGCTGTTCCCTGTTACTTATTGGCTGGAGGGCGGTATGCTTACGCGTTACGAGGGGCGTTATGACGAGGCGAGAAGGAAGCATTCGGAGCTGAACGCCGTGCATTCGCAGGTCGATCGCAGTATGGATGCATCGCCGGGTAACGGCACAAGTGCCCGGTCTTCCAAGCAGAAGGCCGGGGAAACGGCCGGCATGGAACGATCGGAACGGCAGCTTGCCAAGCTGGAGGCGGACATTGCCTCGATAGAGAGCAAGATTGCCGTGCTGGACGCCGCGATGATGCGTGAGAAGCAAGTGGAGCAGTTAGCCTCGATGCATGGGGAAAAGCTGCTTCTCGAAGCGGAGCGCGAGCTGTTGTACCAGCGGCTTGCTGCGATAGACTCGTAGCCGAGTGTCGGTAAAGTAGGATGTAAGGTTCGGCGATTCAATGTAACAGGAGTCGATTATGATCGTAACATGACTATTTCATCATTGGAAAAGCCTGCTTGTTTCCATATACTTGATTAAAGAGAGAGGAGCGCGGAATATGAGCCTTCGGACGTTAGCTGTAGCCTTGCAGGCAAGGAAATTGAAAAAAATGATCGATTGGAGCGGTGCGCTCCCTGTCCATATCGCCATCATGATGGACGGAAACGGGCGCTGGGCGACGAAAAGAGGCTTGCCGAGAACCGCCGGTCATTTCGCAGGCATGCAGGCAATGAGAGAGACGATTCGGCTTTGTCATCAGATCGGTCTGCCTTACCTCACGCTTTATGCTTTTTCAACTGAAAATTGGAAAAGACCGGCCGAGGAAGTCGACTTTATTTTAAGTCTAGTCCATCAGTTCGTAACCGACTCGACGATCCGCGAATTCCATGACGCCAATATCAGAATCCGATTTATCGGGGATCTTTCCTATTTTTCCGAGGGAATGAGGCGGATCATGAATGAAGCTGCCTCGATGACTCGCGCCAATACCGGGATGACCGTGAATTTCGCAATGAACTATGGCGGCCGAAGCGAGATTGTCCATGCCGTCAAATCCGTCATCGAGGTTGGAATGGAAGAAATAACTCCGGAAGCGTTCGAATCTTACTTGTATACGTCCGGCTGCCCGTCGCCTCAGCTCGTGATCAGAACGAGCGGCGAGCAAAGGTTGAGCGGATTTCTGCTATGGCAATGCGCGCAGGCCGAGCTATGGTTTACGAAAGAGATGTGGCCAAGCTTTAACAAGCCGCTTTTGTATCAGGCACTTTACGATTATCAGAGCAGACGGATGAAGGTTGGATCGTGACAAGGGATGCAAAGCGGCAAGAAGCGCTTCAGGATACGCTCGCCGTTCTGGACGATTGCCGCAAATAGTATAACGAGCAGCCGATCGATGCCAGCACGATAATCGTAATCCCCCAATAGATGTTGCCATAGGCGGCAGACAAGGCTAGCTTGCGCTGCCAGACCAAGGCGCTCGCCGTAGCGGCTACGCCGAACGCTCCGCTGAAAAATTGCAGCAGCTGAAACAGCCCCATGCCGGAACCGATTTGCGAAGCGGGCAAAATGCGCGACATTTCGTTGGAAATGCTGCTCGTCAGGAAGGTGAAGCCAACGCTTACGAGCATATAAATGAGCATTATGGCGATATAGGACTTGCCGGCAAAAAGAGCGAACAGCACGACGGACGTCAACAGCACGTATGGAATGTAGCGAATGATGCCCCCGTTACCGTACCGGTCGATGATTTTGCCCACCCGACGCGACAGGAGCATCGCGAGCAAAGAGCCCGGAAATATGACGAGCCCGGAAACGATCGCGCTCAAGCCGTACAAATTGACCAATATTTGCGGCATGATGAACAAGGTGGCGAAGCTGCACAAATAGGCGGCGATGCCTACCGCTCCCAGCGTCAAATACGAACGGTTGCGAAACAGGGACGGTTGAACGAACGGATCGGCCGCCAAACGGATGCGAAGCACGAACAGTACAATTGCAAGCACTCCTGCCGATAAGGCCAGCCATGATTGTGTCGTCAGAAACAGAAGAAGTCCGGTCGTTCCGACGCCGGCGAGCAGTGCCCCTATCGCGTCGAAGGAACCCCGGCTCGGTGTTTCCTTCGGCAGAAGGGCGGCGAAAAAAGGGACAAGCCCGATCGTAATGGCGGTAATCGCAAATAAATAGTGCCAGCCGAGAAACTCGACGATCGCTCCGCCGACGACAGGCCCTAGACCTAAACCTAGCGACGCCGCGGACATGACCGTTGCCATCGCTTTGCCGCGCCGCTCCAAGGGCACGTAACGAGAGATGAGAATGATCGACAAGGCCGGTATGGAGCCGGCACCTGATGCCTGTACGATACGGACGGCCAGCAGCACCGCGAAGCTGTTGCTGAACAGACCGGCAATGGCGGCAGCGCTCAAAGAGACGAGTCCGATGATGATCAGTCTGCGAATCGGCACAAAATCGGATAACCGGCTGTAAGTAATCGACGAGATCGCAAATACGATCGAGTAGCCGGTCACGATCCAGGAGGTGGAGGAAGCCGATATCCCGAACGCGCGCGACACGTCCGGCAGCGCCAAATTAAACATCATCGTATTCATGATGACCAGCACGATCGCGATGCCGAGCAGCACGGTCACCAGTCCTTCGCGAATGGGCGTCTGTCCGGGTACGCGAACGGTTTCTGCAACAATTGGACTTGACATGGATATCCCTCGATTCGTTGTTCTAAAGTTCGATAATAATCGAATATTAGAAATATATCATGCAGTATGGTAAAATGCAATCATATGGTTCAAGGATTAAAGGGGGCTGTCGCATGAAAATATTGCACCATCCAGACAAAGCCGATATCCATTTGTCCTCCGTCCTGTACGCCTTGAGCGATCCCGTTCGTTTATACTTGGTTGCAGAGCTGCACAAAGCGGGGGAGCGGACATGCGGCGACATGGAAGTTCCCGTAGTGAAATCGACGCTGTCGCACCATTCCAGAACGCTGCGTGAAGCCGGAGTCGTTCGGGTACGCGTGCAAGGCACCCAGCGATTTCTGTCCATTCGAGCGGATGATTTGGAAGCCCGGTTTCCGGGTCTGCTGTCCTCCGTATTGCAAGCGTACGAAACTTCCGGCGGGAAGGACCAATTTCTGGCGAAGGAGCTGTAAGGTGGCGAATACCAAATATTACGTCGTATGGGTAGGCAGAAAGCCGGGGATTTATACGAGCTGGCCCGAATGCCAGAAGCAGGTTATCAAATTCAAGGATGCCAAGTTCAAGTCGTTCGAATCGAAAGCGGAGGCCGACAAAGCATTCGCCGGAGGCTGGCAAGGATTATGGGGACAAGCCTCAGCAGCCAAGGCAAGCCCGAAACGGTCGGCACCTGCCAAGACGGCGTCATTCGACGATATCGACTATGACAGCATTTCGGTAGATGTAGGGACGAATGGCAATCCGGGTCCGGTGGAGTATAAAGGCGTCGATACGCGAACGGGGGAAATCGTTTTCTCATGCGGTCCGATCCGAAAAGGAACGAACAATCTGGGAGAGTTTCTCGCCATCGTACACGCCCTGTCGTATTTAAAAGAAATCGGCAGCGGCAAAACCGTTTACACCGATTCGATGAACGCCCTGAAATGGGTCAATCAGAAAGCCGTTTCCTCTACATTGGTTAGAGATGCTTCTACCAAGGAAATTTGGGAGCTCGTCGATCGGGCCGAGCAATGGCTGCGGACGAACAGCTATGAGAATAAAATACTGAAGTGGCAGACACGGGTATGGGGCGAAATAAAAGCCGATTATGGTCGTAAGTAGGCGTATAAATGGCGGCATAATCTGATGTGCGTCTGGCAGGCCGGGAGAATGCAGGGTCCCCGGCTTTTACTTTTTCTATTGGAAAACATTGGGCGATCCGGTATAATCGAGGGAATCGCTATGAAATAAAATGAAACCGCTTGCATAATCCGACCGGCGAATGCGGCCGAGTTATCAAGCAAGCGGGGAACTTCTTCGAAAGGAATGATGCGATTGGAAGTTTCGGTCAACCGGCAGCCGATACGTCCCCAGCCTTCCAACGTCGGCTTGACGAAGCTTTACTTGTGGGTGTTGTCCTATGTCTGGCCGCACAAAAGGGTGTTTATAGGGCTCATCGTTTGCAATCTGTTCATCTCGTTGATCGAGATGTCGATTCCGAAGCTGATTCAGTATTTTATCGACGTACTATTGCCGAGTCATAACGAGAAGCTTTATTATTCACTTCTTGGTGCGACTGCCCTTATTGTCGCTTTCATGTTTGTTCTTGCCGCAGCCAGGAACAATTTGCAGCGCGACGTTCAGGAGCTGGCCGGCCGGGATTTGCAGTTCGACGTATACAGGAAGCTGCATCAGCTCGGTTACGCGCACTACGAGCGGCATCCCGTAGGCGAAACCTTATCTCTGCTGAACACCGATGTAACGGCCGTACAGCAAATTTACCAATCGTATTTGCCGAAGCTGATCCAGCAAGTGTTGTTCGTTTCCGTTATGACGACCGTCATGTTTATGACGCAGTGGAAGCTGTCGTTGGCCGTAATCCCGTGTTTTCTGCTGTTTTATTTATTCGCCCCTTATTTGACGAGGAAAACGACCGCGTTCGGGCGCCAGCGCACCGAGAATGGCAAGCTCATGAATAAGCGAATGTACGACAGCTTAATGGCGCTCCCGGAAGTCCGCGCGAACGGCGGCGAGAAATGGGACTTGAACCGATTGCTCGGGACCGTATCGGCATATAACCAAAGCGATGTAAAATCTAACTATTTTGCGCTTGTCCGAGGTTCGTTGCGAAGCTTATCGATATCTCTCGGAGCGGTCGTTCTGTTTCTGTACGGTTCGCAGCTAGTCCAAGCCGGGGCGCTTACGGTTGGCGAATTCATCGCCTTCCTTTTCTACTATTTCATGACGATCGGGATGTTCTCGTTTATTATTATGTCCTTGGCTACCCAGAAATCGATCTTGTTCCAGGCCGAAGCTGTCTACCATTTCATGCGGCGCACTCCGGAGGTGTACGAGCCCGAGCATCCCGTTTCGCTGCCTTCGGTACAAGGCGAGCTTCGTTTCAGCAATGTCCGATTCGACTATCCGGAACGCCCCGGGATTCTAAAGCATTTCGATTTGCATATCCGTCCGGGCGAAAAAGTGGCGATAGTAGGACAAAGCGGCATCGGCAAAACGACGGCGCTGAAGCTGATCGGCCGGTTCTATGATCCGACCGAAGGCGAAATCGCGCTGGACGGCGTCCCTATACGGAAGCTGTCCCTTTCAGAGCTCAGAGGCGCGATCGGATTCGTGTTCCAGGAGACGTATTTGTTCAACGAGTCGGTCAAAGAAAATATCCGCTTCGGCCGACCGGGAGCGACGGATGAAGAAGTGGAGGCCGCGGCCGCGGCTGCTTATGCCCATGATTTCATCATGCAAATGCCGGAACGCTACGATACGATGGTCGGTGAACGGGGAAGCAGCATGTCCGGGGGGCAAAAACAGAGAATCGCGATCGCCAGGATGATCATTAAAAATCCGGCCGTTATTTTATTGGACGAAGCGACATCCGCACTGGACGGCGCAAGCGAGACGGAGGTCGGTTTGGCGCTGGAGAGGCTTTTCCAAGGACGGACGATCGTGGCCGTTGCGCACCGCGTGTCGACGATACGGCAATTCGAACGCATCGTATTGATCGCCGACGGACAAGTCGCCGAATCCGGGAGCTACGACGAGCTGATGTCCCGCAAGCGACTTTTTTACCGGCTGGTGAACGGGAGGTCGGAGGAGCTTGAGTAACGGGAGATGGGTCTGGCAGCGGATATTGAAGGTCAAATGGTACTATGTGTTCATTATTACATCGCTGGCCGTGGAAGCCGCGATTCATCTATCCGCCATCGGCGTTCAAAAGATTGTGATCGATCACGTTTTCGTTCGGGGAATGTACGGCCAATTGCCGATTGTTTTGGGATTGTTCGCCGCCGTCGTAATACTGGACTCCGTTCTTTTCACTTTTATTAGAACGACGATGTTTCGTAATAAATCGAGAATCCGCTATCAGCTTATTGCCGAATGGATGGAACGTTTCTATCGAATCCCGATCAAGCAATATCGGAACGCCAAAAACGCGAACAACCTGCAAGTTTTAACGAAGGAAGTCGAAAGCATCTCCGGCCTGTTGGGGCAGCGGCTTCCCGAAGGCGTACAGACAATCGTCAAAACGCTCTTGCTGCTAATCGCGATCGGGCTGGCCAGTCCCTACGTGCTGCTGATCGTAGCATTCTTAAGCCCGGTATACATTGGCCTCGGCAACCATTTCGGCCCCAGACTGAAGCGGGTGGCCAAGGAGAAAAGCGAGCTTCGTTCCATGCTGCTCGGACGCATGGAGGAAGGCGTTTCCGCCGCGAGAGAGATCGCCGCCTTCAATGGGCAAATAGAGGAAACGAAACGTTACCATCGGATGTTTCGGCATATTTACGAGAAAGCGATCGAGGAAAGCGGTTTGACCAATAAGCAGGCAGTATGGACGGGGCCGCTCAAATGGGGGGCTAACCTGATTGTACTGGCTTTTCTGGGACACGGAGTGTTTCGCGGAACCATTTCGCTCGGCACCTTCGTTATCGTGTACCAGTTCGCATCCCAGCTGATCGATTCGATAAACGGGGCATACGGCTTTATTGTCGGGCTCTCCGGCTCCTTCGCAACTGTCGAGAGGTACCGCGAGGCGGCCGACATCGAAGCGATCGATCCGGGGAGACGTAAGCTGAAGGAAGCGATACGCAGTGTGGAGCTGGAATCGGTCGAATTCCGTTATGGCGACGAGACGCCTCCCGTGCTGCGGGATCTAACCGTGTCGCTCCCCATCGGTAAAAAAATCGCCTTTGTCGGAGCGAGCGGAAGCGGCAAATCGACAATCGCCCAGCTGCTGGTCAGATTTTACGAACCGACCGGTGGTCGTCTGCAGGTCAATGGGGCTCCACTCGATCAGATCGATAGGGAGCAGTGGGCGAACCGAACGGGCATAGTGCTCCAAGAGCCGTACTTATTCCCGGATACGATCAGAAGCAATATTGCATTCGGACGAAACGTAACGGATGAAGCAATCGCCGATATGTGTCGCAAGCTGCTGATACACGACGTAATCATGTCTTTTCCGAAAGGCTATGATACGGATGTAGGCGAAAGAGGAATCATCTTATCGGGCGGGCAAAGACAAAGAATCGCCATCGCGAGATCGCTTCTTGCCAATCCCGACATTCTACTGCTCGACGAGGCGACGTCGGCTCTCGATGCGGAGACGGAACGCGAAGTGCAGCAGCATATAGACGGGATGCGCCGGGGACGCACTACGATTGTTGTCGCGCATCGGCTATCTACTGTAGAGAACGCCGATATCCTATATGTATTGGATCACGGAGCCATCGTCGAGCAGGGGACTTATGGCGAGTTGTCGGTTAACGGTCCCGTCTTCAAGCGGCTGCTGCATGCTCTTGAACAAAAAGAGGAGAAGGCTCGATAAGAAGCGAATGAAAGTATGGAATAGAGACTTGTTACTCGGACAAGGGTGTCTCAAGCAGCCGCTCGACCCTTTCGCAAAATTGCGAGGGATCGATCGGTTTGCCGATAAAATCGCTCACTCCGAATTGGACGGCATGCCGGATTTTCGTTTTTTTCGGATCTCCGGTTACCATGAGCACCGGGATGGGGCTGGATACCGGATCCGTTTTCAGATTCTCCAACACGGATAACCCGTCCATGCCCGGCAAATTGATGTCTACGATGATCAGATCGAAGCGGGTCAAATTCACCCTTTGATGGGCGCCGAAAAACTGTTCGGCCGATTCGAACGGCGTAACCTCGTATTGGCGAAGCTCCAGCAGCTGCTGGACCATTAGTCTAAACGGACCGCTATCGTCGATCAGCGCGATTTTTTTGGTCATTATCATTCTCCTTAAACGGGGATTTGGAGGCAACATGGCACATTCCGACGACGAGTACAACGAGAAGCTGAAACGCATTATTCGCCAAGCGCAGACACTGTTTCTTCAAGATGCGGCGAGCAGGATGTCCGAGGTGGAAGCCGGCCTGCGGCAATGGACGGAGCATGAATTGTCATTTGATGAAACGGTGGATCTTATTCACCGGCATGTGCATGCGCTCAAGGGCGTGGCATTGACGATTCAATACGACGATATCGACCTCGTTTGCAAACAAATTTTGGAACGAGTCCATACGGTCGAGGAAGACCGATCGACAGGCGAAGGGTACGACGATGCTGCCGAGCATCATGAAATGAGCGAGTTCGCGAGCGAGCTTGGTCTTCTGAAACAATTGTTGGGCCAGTATGGTTAATGGAGCTGTTTTCCAATAGCCAATCCGTTCCATTGTATCACAATCCTCCTGCTTCCCGAGGAGGATTTTTTGTTTACCGTTGCAACGCGATGGCGCAACCGTTCCGAATTGTCACACTATTCTCGCTTTTCACGCGGGCAATTGGAATTAAATAGGATTATACTGTAATTGCAAGGAAAGAAAACGGTAGGGATGGTGCTCATGAACAATTGGTTCCGCCGAAACAAGTCCGCCAAGGTTGAAGGAACGCCGCTTCCCGCATCATCTGGATTCACTCCGGCTCCCCGTGTCGTGTCCGAAGATTCCGTCTCGACCATTCTGCATGCACGAAGAATGAACAGTTGGCTGGATGAAGCTTACAGCGATTGCGAGAAAAGCGGAGGGTTCGAGCATCTGGAAGGAAGAGGGAAGCCGGTGGACATCCCTGTCGGGGATGCATTGAATTCGATTTTGAAAAACGCGAGCTACCTTCCTTCATGGCTCGAGCTGCAGCATGAAATACGCGATGACATTCGAGCTTTGCTGAAAAAGTATGACCCGGACCTGCCTCCGACCGCCAAAGCCGAATTGGATGCGATCAACAAGAAGATTGCGCGATATAACGCAACTGTGCCTACGCCCATCTTGCAAAAGGGCAAGCTTCATATCGAATCGGTCCATGAGCAAGCTAAAAAATGGGAATAGCTGATGTTGTGCAAGCATAGTGAAGAAGGACTATACGAAATACTAGTACGGGCCGGTATTCCGCATTCGGATCTCCGGCTCTATTTCGGTTTATCGGCTTTTTCCCGGTTGTCAATCGCTGATGTTAGACGTATTATTGTGACCATAAACGTTATTTGCGCTGACGAGGAGGAGCTGGAATGAAGCACGGAATTACGGTCATGACCTTCAATTTGCGGGTAATCGCAGCCAAGGATCCATTCGACTGGGAGCAAAGAAAGTATTGGATCGCTGCCGTTATAGACGACTGCAAGCCGGATTTGATCGGAACGCAGGAAGCGACGATTCCGATGCTGGGCTGGTTGAAGGAACGTTATGAAGGAGAGTATGACATATACGGGGAAAACCGGAACAACTCGCTGGAAGTCGGCGAATTTTGCGCCGTGTTCGTGAAGAAGGCGAAGTTCTCCGTGATCAGGAAGCAATCGTTCATGCTCTCGGAAACGCCCGAAGTAATCGGCAGCAAAAGCTGGGACTCCGCATGCGAACGAATTTGCTCGTGGGTCGAGCTGGCGGGCAAAGAGGATGGCAAGCCTATGCTTCGGCTATTTAATACGCATCTGGATCATAAGGGAACGGTAGCGAGACAAGAAGGGCTTAAGCTAGTGTTGGACAAAATACGGGATGTCAATCAAAGCGGCGGTCCGCTTCCTTCTCTGGTCGCCGGCGATTTCAATGCCAAGCCCGATAGCGGATTATTCGATGTTTTGAAGGATTACGAATCCGTAGCGAGCTGTTACGATCTTTTTACGGAAGAGGAGAAGCTGCATAGCCGAACGTTCCATGACTATAATGGAGGCTCGGAAGGCAGCCCTATCGATTACATACTCGGCTGTGCGGGCATTCGATTTGTTTCCACTGCGATAAGAAGAGACCGGATCGAGGATGGGTATCCTTCCGACCATTATCCGGTATTGTCGAGCGTATCGTGGGAGAGTTACGATCGGGAAGATGATACCATGTAGACGGTATCTTGCTGTATCAAGGAGGAAGGCGGATCTTGGCATGAACACGATTTTACTTATCGAGGACGAGAAACATTTATCGAGGTTTATCGAGCTGGAGCTTCGCAACGAGTCGTTTGCCGTAACGGTCGCGCACGACGGGAAGACGGGACTGGAGCTCGCCTTGAAGGAAGATTGGGGCGCCATCCTGCTCGATTTGATGCTTCCGGGCATAGACGGTCTGGAAGTTTGCCGGCGAATCCGTATGGTGAAAAAGACGCCGATCCTGATGCTGACCGCCAGGGACAGCGTAACGGACAAAGTATCCGGACTGGACAGCGGGGCCGATGACTATATCCCGAAGCCGTTCGCGATCGAGGAGCTGCTTGCCCGCATTCGAGTCGTGTTTCGGAGACGGGAAGATAGTGTCGGCGAACAGAGCGGTTCGCTGATCGCGTTCCAAGATCTGAGCGTCAATTTGGACAGCAGAATCGTAAGCAAAGGAAGCGAAAGCATCGAGCTGACGAAGCGGGAATATGACCTGCTCGTCGCTTTCATGAACAATCCGAACCGGGTGATGACCCGCGAAACGCTGCTGGATAAAGTGTGGGGGTTCGAGGCGGTCGTCGATACGAACGTCGTCGATGTATATGTGCGATATTTGCGGAATAAAATCGACAGCCCGGGCGAATCCAGCTATATTCAGACTCAGCGGGGTATCGGATACGTGATGAGAAGATGAGAAAGCCGTCATTCGCAATGGGCAGTCTTCCGATCAAGTGGAAATTGACCCTATGGTCTTCGCTGCTGCTCTTTCTTTTATTCGCTGCGTACAATGCCGTCCAATACCTATTTATCGAGAAGTGGATGCTCCAGCAGGAAAAGGTCGACACCCGGCAAAACATGAGAGAAATATTGAACTACTTTCTCGAAAATGAAGTAGCGTTCGACGAGCCGAATATCGCGCAAATTCGCGGTTTTCTCGAGAAAGTGAACGATCGGGATCAATCGATTCGCGTGCTGGACAGCAGAGGCCGACCGATTGTCGTCGTTTCCAACAACATGCCGGACGAATGGATCGATTCGATCCCGGCTCATACACCGGAGAAAACCGGTTTGACGTATTACAAGGACCGGTTGTTGATCATGAGAAGTCCGTTCACGATATTCGATTTTAACGGAACGGTCGAAGTCGTCAAAAATACGGAGGACTTCGTCAAGCTCATAACCGCATTCTCCCGAATCATGCTGATTTGCGGCTTGGGAGCGATTGTCATAAGCGGCTTGGGAGGCGGACTATTGGCCCGACAACTGCTCAAACCGCTTCAGTCGATGGCGGACGCGATAAGGAAAATTAAACAAAAAGGGTTGCACGAACGGGTCCGGGTAAACCATAACCAGGACGAGATTGCTACTTTGATGAAAATGTTCAATGAAATGATGGACCAGGTCGAACGATCGTTTCAGCAGCAGCGGCAGTTCGTCGAAGACGCCTCCCACGAGCTGAGAACGCCGATTGCGATTATGGAAGGTCACCTATCCTTATTGCGGCGATGGGGGAAAAACGACCCCGCCATATTGGAGGAGTCGCTTCATGTCTCCATTCAAGAGCTCGCCCGTCTGAAAGGACTCGTCCAAGAGCTGCTGGCGCTCACTCGAGCGGAAGAAATCATTCCGATCGATGGTGTCCAAGCGGCGAACCCGGATGAGGTGATACGTCACGTTGTGAAACATATAGAAGTCGTATACGATTCATTTCGGTTCGATACCGAGCTGGAGCCGTTAGCCGGTATGAGCATCGCGATATCGGTACAGCATTTGGAGCAGATCCTGCTCATTATTTTGGATAATGCGGTAAAGTATTCGACGGATCGGAAGCGCGTGCTTTTACGAGGAACCGTATCGGGCGGTATGGTGTGTATCGAAATATCCGATTGCGGTATTGGCATACCCGAATCGGACTTGCCTTACGTATTGGATCGTTTTTACCGCGTGGATAAGGCGAGAAGCCGCGAGCAGGGCGGGCACGGTCTAGGTTTGTCGATTGCGAAACGTCTCGTGGAGCGATATAACGGAACGATATCGATTCAAAGCAAAGAGAATGAAGGCACGTCAGTGTCGGTTAACTTTCCGGCATTGCCATCCGACATGTAAAATGTCCCTCGAACATTGTACATGTTTTTTTATTTCTCACATCGTTTTCTCATTTTTGTCGGCTACAATGGTAAAGTAGCTCGTGTTTGCTGCTAATGATTTTCATTATCAGCTTAAGGCATGGCCGTTTGAGGGGGAGCTCTTTTTTTTGAGATACGAGTGAGAATGAATATTATCATCAATAAAATCGAGAGGGAGAACCAAATGAGAAGGAAGTACATAGCGAATGTCATGCTGCTGTTGTTGACCGTAATTGTAATGGTCGGCTGCGGCTCCAACAACGCCGGAAGCGGCGCGAAAAATGCGGCGGCACCGAATGCGGATGTCAACTCGGGTAAGCCGGCCGAATCGAACAACAAGGGCAAGGAGCAAGTCGTTAACGTTTTTACGGCAAGACATTATGACGTAGACAGCGTATTATTCGACGCCTTTACGAAGCAGACGGGCATTAAAGTGAACGAAGTAAAAGGAACGGCCGAAGAGCTCGTCGAGCGCTTGAAGCGGGAAGGCGCCAGCTCGGAGGCGGACTTGTTCATTACCGTTGACGGCGGCGTGCTGAACTATGCGAAGCAAAACGCCGTGCTTCAGCCCCTTCAATCGGCCGCGATCGACAAAAACGTTCCCAAGCAATGGCGCGACAAAGATAACAGCTGGGTCGGGATCGCTACCCGCGCACGCGTCATCGTCTATGCGAAAGACCGCGTAAAGCCGGAGCAATTGTCCACGTACGAGGATTTGGCGACGGAGAAATGGAAAGGCAAAGTATTGGTCCGCTCCTCGTCGAGCTTGTACAACCAATCGCTTCTCGCTTCCTTCGTCGAGCTGAACGGCGAGCAAAAGGCCGAAGAATGGGCGAAAGGCATCGTCGCCAATTTGGGCCGCAAGCCCGAAGGCGGAGACCGCGATCAAGCCAAGGCGATAGCGGCAAAAGTCGGCGACGTGGCCATCATGAACACTTACTATGTCGGACAAATGCTGAATTCCAAAGATGCGGAAGAAGTCAAAGTAGCGCAAAACATCGGCGTGTTTTTCCCCAATCAGGGCACGACGGGCACCCATCTGAACATAAGCGGCGTCGGCTTGACGAAGCATTCCAAAAACAAAGAAAACGCGATCAAGCTGGTCGAGTTCATGACGGGCAAAGAAGGGCAAACGATGCTGACGCAAGGAAGCTTCGAGTTCCCGGTCAACGAGACGGCGGACAAGCCCGAGCTGCTGAAGTCGTGGGGTACGTTCAAATCCCAGCAGCTGGATTTCTCCAAGCT
>NZ_VDCQ01000101.1 GCF_006265175.1 Paenibacillus hemerocallicola
CTGGAATGGAATGAACGTTAAAACATTTAGTTCAACTTATACAGATTCATTGTTCCCGCAAAAGGCTGCCCTCCGACACTTGCGCATGTCAGCGCCCCAAAATAAAAACACCTCCCGACTGCAGGAGGTGTTCTCGTATCGCTTCAGTGGCCGCCCGACGACCGGTTCGAAACGTCGGGTTGCCGACGTGACCCAGCGGATAAGCTCGCATATGTCCACGCGACTCCGTCAGTCGTCGTAGTCGGCCAAGCCGTTATCGATCAAATATTTCATTTCCGCATCCAAAATCGCCTCTACCTTCAGCTCGTCCAGCTTCACGTCGGATTGCCGCAGCACGTAATCGACAACCTCGTCGCTGTCGATCTCTATGTCCGTCTTCGCGTTTTTGTGAAGCTTGTCCATGTACGCTTGCTCGTGCTTCAGGACGATTCGGATACTTTTGGCGTCCGCTTTCGTTTTGTCAGCTATGTATTGCACCAGTTCCTGCTCATTCAATGGTTGGTTCAACGGTTGTCATCCTCCAGTTATTATCCTGGTGCCCATTGTACCATATTATGCCGGGTCACATAAGAGGATTTCAATCCGTCCGCAAAGTCAAGCCTGCAAAGGAAACAAAGAAAAAACAGCCGGCAACTTCCTCCGACTGTGTTCTTCCCCGCTTCAAAAGTCCGGTAAATAAGTCCGCTCCCGAGCCGGAAGATGCGACCAGGCTCTCTTCCCCCGTATTTCAATTCGCCGTCGCTTCCAGGCATCCTTCAGACCCCTCCGCACAAATAATCACCGGGCTTTCAAACGGGATGCAAGCAAATATGCTCCATTATCGTATTGCACGTTTTGTGCAGCCCCGCGATAAACCGGAAAGCCGGTCCGTGGCTATAGGACGCCAGCGGGCCTGCGAAATAAAGGCCTGGCAAGCCGCTCTCGAAATGGGCGCCCAGCTTCGGAAAGCCGCCCCCGCTCTCGTCCTCTCGCGGAATTCGACTCGACAGCTCCCGAGAAATAAAAGGAACGCGGTCCAGATCGATCCGATAGCCGGTAGCCGCGATCAGATGATCCACGACACGGCGCTCGCCGTTCGAGAGGCGGAGAAGCAGCTTTCCGGCCGCATCGACCTCGGCCGATTCGATCGAGACGTTGCCGGTTTCGCGAACGTTTCCTTCCACGTACGGACGCAGAAAGTGCGCGACGCTGCCGGGCGGCTGCGACCGCCTCTCCCGCTTCTTATCCGGCGGCAAATCATAGAACGCGGACGCCAAGTCGATGAGCTCTTTCCCCGTCGTTACCGCCTCCCGGTAGTTCGGCGTTTCGCGTCTGTAAATCAGCTCCGTATCGGAGCCCGCTCTATGCAGCAGAGCAGCCGCTTCCCATGCGCTCTGCCCGCTGCCGAGCACGGCGACCTTCTTCCCGGCGAACGGCTGAAAATCGGTATAGCCGAACGTATGGGACACTAGGCTCGACGAAATCCCGGCCAATACATCCGGTATGTGGGCGTAATGCTGCAAGCCGGTAGCAACGATCGCATTCTTCGCACGATACCTCTGCCCCGTCTCGGTTACCGCGTCATATCCCCCGGCTTCCGAATCCAGACGCACAACCGTTTCCGGCGTAAACTCGACACCCGTTTTGGCGGCAAACCAGAACGCATAGTCGACGAAAACCGGGCGCGGCAGCGGGATCGCCAGCTCGGCCCCGGTCTCCTCGCAAAATCGCGGCAGCGTATACTCCACCCGCTCGTCGGACAACTGGATCGAATCCGGATGGGTGCGGATAAACATCGACTGCGGCATCTGACGCTTCCAGAAATGCATCGGCTTCCCGAGCAGCTTGCAGGTCAAGCCTTTGGCTTTCGCATGAGCGGCCAACGATATGCCGTACGGGCCGGCACCGATTATGATTAAATCCAGCATGGCGGTTCCCCCGGTTTTATTCCAAGTCAAAGCCCTTCTCCCGCAAAAAAGCGCGCATATGATCCCTTTTGCGCACGCCGAGACGATTCGCCATTTCCTTCGAATACGTCGTATCGCGTTTGCCGCCCGCACGAGTGAGCGCAAATTGCCGCAGCTCCCCGTTATACCGCTCGATTCCGTCGGCAAACGAACCGGCGGAATAGCGATCCCGGTGCAGCACGGTTTCCACAGGCAGCCTCGGCCGGCTGGTCGGCTCTTGATCGGGGTATCCGACGCACATGCCGAATACCGGATATACGTACTTCGGAAGCTCGAGCAGCCGGGATACGTCCGCGGGGTTATCGCGAATTCCGCCGATATAGACGATACCGAGACCGAGCGACTCGGCGGCTATGACCGCATTTTGCGCGGCCAGAGCGGTATCGACCGTCGCGATGATGAAAATTTCCGTCGAATCCGGAACGCGCGTCTCCTCCTCGAGCGAAGCGGCATATTGCAGCCGGTTCAGATCGGCGCACCATACGAGAAAAACCGGACATTCCTCAATATAGGCCTGATTGGCCGCGAGCGCGGCAAGCTGGCGCTTCTTATCCGGATCGGTCACGGCTATGACGCTGTAAGCCTGCACGTTGCTTGAGGTGGACGCCGCCTGCGCCGATTGGACGATGGCGAGGAGCTGTTCTTCGTTTAAAGGGTCAGGCTTGTATTTGCGGATGGAACGATGCCGCTTCAACTGTTCGATGACTGCGTTCATAAGCGATAAATCCCCTTCTCGGTTTAGTAAAAGCACTTACGATGACGCGGCAAAAGCGCTCCGGAGATTGGCCGGCCGGGCAAGGCCGAGATGCTCCCGCAAGGTCGAGCCTTCATAGGCGGTACGGAACAGTCCGCGATTTTGCAGCTCGGGCACGACTTTGTCGACGAAAGTCTCCAATCCGCTCGGGTACAGCTGCGGCATGACGTTGAAGCCGTCCGAGCCGCCGGTCTCGAACCATTCCTCGATCAGATCGGCCAGCTGAATCGGGGTGCCGGCAAAGGTAAGGTGCCCGCGAGCTCCCGCCAGCCTCTGAGTCAACTGCCGAATGGTCAGATTCTCACGGCGGGCGACATCCACGATCAGCAAATACCGGCCTTTATGCCCGTTAATCGTATCGACTCCCGGAAGCAAATCGTAGGGAAGAGGTCCATCCAGAGGATGTCCGGTCAAATCGAGATTGAGCCGGTCGGAGAGACGTCTCACCGCGGAATTCACGTTGATGTAGGAATTCAACTCGTGCTCGATATCCCGAGCTTCGGCTTCGGTGTCCGCCACGATCGGGCTAAGCCCCGGCAAAATGCTCAACTGATCGGGACTGCGTCCGTATTTCGCCAGTCTCGACTTGACGTCGGAATAAAATTCCCGGGCTTCCTCCAGAGACTGCTGCGCGGTAAAGATGACCTCCGCCGTCTTGGCCGCAAGCTCCCTGCCGCTCTCGGAGGAACCGGCCTGCACCAGCACCGGATAGCCTTGCGGAGGACGCGGAATATTCAGCGGACCTTTTACGGAATACGTATGTCCCTTAAAGTTGATCTCGCGCACTTTATTTTTGTCGACCTGCACGCCGGATTGCTTGTCGTACACGCCCGCGTCGTCGTCCCAGCTGTCCCACAGCTGCTTGACGACTTCCACGAACTCCTCGGCCGCCTCATAGCGCTCGCTATGCTCCGGATGCTCCTCCCTGCCGAAGTTGAACGCGGCCGAGCCCGCGCCGGTCACGATGTTCCAGCCGGCCCTCCCGCCGCTGATATGGTCCAGCGAAGCGAACTTCCTCGCTACATGATACGGCTCGTTGTATGTAGTGCCGACGGTCGCGATCAAGCCGATTTTCTCCGTCAAAGTAGCCAGCGCAGCCAGCTGCGTAAACGGCTCCAGCTTCCCTCCGGCCCCGGCATAGCCGTCCGCGAGAAATAGCGAGTCCAGCAAGCCGCGTTCGGCGATTTGCGCCAGCCGGGCGTAATGCCGGATGTCGACCGACTTCTCCGGATTCGTATCCGCATGCCGCCATGCGGCCTCGTGATGGCCGGAAGCGGCCAAAAAAGCGTTTAAATGAAGCTTGCGTTCGTTTTGTCCCATAACTCTCTCTCTCCGATCGCGTTATTGTACGTTCCTGTATAATACGCTTCAGTCATACCTTATCCGGCTCATCGTCGTCATTTGGCTGAAGCTGCTCGCGGGACGCGGGAGCCCGTTTTATCCGCTGCGTCCTTCCATCCTCGTTCCGTAACCGTACAGTCAACGTATTCGGCTATAATCAGCCCCTCGCACTACGAAATCGGAATGCAAAAAAACCGGAGACACAACGCGAAGGTCGGTCACCGGTTTACCGGAAGATATATTTAATTAATCCTACATGATTACTGTGTTATAGATCATATCATCCATTTCCCCCGCTGTCAATGCTCAACTGCCGAAGCAATTCGATTCCCCACAGCAGATAGTGCCTTATACGCTCTCAGCCTTCGCTGCGAAAAAGCAGCCGGATAATCTTTCCCGACTGCTCCATTTGGGTCGCCAGCTATACTCTCATTCACGTGTGTCATGCAGGCTTATTTCGCAGCGGCTACCGGCTTGCCGATCAGCCCTTTCTTCCTGTTCTCCACCCATTGGCTCATGGAATACAGACCTTTGTAATTTTGCTTCACGAATTGAATCATTCGTTGCTTCGTCTCCGCTTCCCGGATTTGTTTCTCATTTACTGCTGGTTGCATCATTTTCCCACTCCACATCTTATTTTCGAACACAAAACCCAGTTTATTCGAAAGTTCCGGCTTTATTCCCGGCGAATGCGAAAGTTGCAAGACCCATTTTGGCGACTATTTTTCTACGGCTGCCGCTTTTCGGTGGGTCAACAGCTCGGAGACGGTAATGAACCGGAAGCCTCGTTGTTTCAATTCCGGCAATATTTGCTTCAATGCTTCGACCGTTTGAGATTTGCCCTCCACATAATCATGGAACAAGACGATATCTCCGTTACGGGCGTTTTTCAATACTTTATTGACGATTTTGCCTATTCCAGGCGTGTTCCAATCTTCCGTATCCTGGTGCCAGGACCACATGACAACTTTGTAACCGGATTTTTTCGAGGCGCTGACGACTTGCTCGTTGTAATACCCGCCCGGCGGGCGGAACAAATACGGCTTCTGGCCGGTCGCCTGCATGATGCTGCGTTCGGTTTTGACGATTTCGTCCTCGATCTGTTCCGCGGACAGCTTCCTTTTGTTCATATATTTGTGGCTGTAAGTATGATTGGCGATTTCATGCCCCTCGGCCGCTTCCCTTTGCGCCAGCGCGGGATACTTCTCGACCCGCTGGCCTACGACGAAAAAGGTCGCTTTGGCCTCATACTGCCGCAATAACTCCAAAATGGCCGGCGTATCGACGGGGTCGGGACCGTCATCGAAGGTGAGGGCGATAACCTTCTCCTCGGTCGGAACCTCCCAAACGATCTCCCCGCGCGCTTCGTAATATTCGCGCCCTTTTTTCGAAGGCTCCGAGTGGGCGGGACTGATCGCTATCGCGACCAAACATGCTGTAATCGTCATCGTTCTCCGTAAAGTGCCCATGGCGTCCTCCAATCTCGAAATCTTCTTGCCTGTTGCTCCAATTGTTCTGTAGTCGGCCTAATGGTAATATCTCCGGAATTTGTCAATCTATACCCCTAACGGCTTTCTTCCTTTCCTTACAAAGACTAACAGCCCCGTCATCGGGGCTGTTAGTGCGCTTCGCGGATGTGTCGTATCACCCATCATTAAGATGATTACTTAGTGAGCTGGCTCTCCCAGCCGGACCGAGATATTCCTGTCCTGCAAATACCGTTTGATATCCGCGACGCCAAGCTCCCCATAGTGCAGCAAAGACGCTACCAGAGCCGCGTCGGCTCCGCCATATTCGAATACATCTCCGATGTCGGATAAGGAGCCTGCGCCTCCGGACGCAACGATCGGGATATTTACCGCCTCTGCCAGAGCCTTCATCAGATCGAGATCGTAACCGTTTCTCATTCTGTCGCGGTCGATGCTCGTACAGACGATTTCGCCCGCACCGAGTCGTTCGGCGCGCCGAGCCCATTCGATCGCATCAAGACCGGCGCTCCGGTGAGCGGAATGGGTGTAAACCTCCCATTCGACCGTCTCCCCGCTGCCGTTCTTGATCGTCTTTGCATCCAGCGCCAGCACAACGCACTGCCTGCCGAACAAGTTCGCCGCTTCCTCCAGCAGAGTCGGCTCGTCCACCGCCGCGGTGTTCCAGCCGACCTTGTCCGCTCCTGCCCGCAAGGCCAGCTTCATATCTTCCATCGTCCGGATTCCTCCGACGACGGAAACCGGAATATACAGCTGCTCCGCCACGCCGCGAATCCATTCGTATTTTACGTCCTGCCCATACAAAGATGCCGTGGTGTCCAAATAAAGCAGTTCGTCGGCACCCTGTTCCGCGTATCGTTTCCCTAGCTCCGCCGGGTCGCCGATTACGGCTGGATTCCTGAACTGAACGTATTTGACCGCCTTATTGCCGGCGACATCAATTGCCGGGATTATTCTTTTTTTAAGCATATCCGATCCTCCTAGTAGTTGTGCGGAATCTTCGCTTGCTAGAGAGAGCAAAAATTTTGCAGCAGCGCAAGGCCCGCTTCACCGCTTTCTCCGGGTGGAACTGCACGCCGACCAAGTCCCCGCACGCGACAACCGAGCAGAAATCGTGACCGTAACGCGTTACTCCGGCCACATAGGACGGATCCCGGAGACAGACGTAATACGAATGGACGAATTAAAAATCCGTTCGACCGGAATGCCGGAGTATATCGGATGGGCTATCGATTGCACGACTTGATTCCAGCTCATATGCGGCACCTTGACCGGACGTTCGAACGGCTTCACCTCCCCTTCCAGCACAGCGAGGCATTCCGCGTCGTTCTCGTGACTGAACTCCAGCAGCAGTTGCATCCCGAGACAAATGCCGAGAAAGGGCATGCCTTCCTCGATAAATCGTTTGATCGGTACGTCAAGCCCATTGTCTCGGATCGTTTGCATCGTGTTTCCCGCATTGCCTACCCCGGGAAAAATGATTTTGCGTACGCCGGCCGCTTCATTCGCGTTGGTTACGATTTTCGCTCGAAATCCCAGCTTCCGTACTGCTTTCTCGACGCTGTGCAAATTGCCGGCACCGTAATAGATAATTCCGATCATGTTTCAACCTCCCGATCTTGGCTAATGACAAATTTCATTTTACTTAATCTAATTAAATCGGTAAAGCGTTAATTAATTAAAACATCACTTTGGTAACTTGGTATCGTGATAAAGCGATTGATTTGCAACGAACCGAGAAGGTCTTATTTGCTATAATCCATACACAATCGTCTTGCCTGCGGACTGAAGCGTTACTAATGGTTCAAAATATCCGGATGTTGCTTCAAGAAACGCCCCATCCGCATCAGTTATAAGACACAGACGAGATCACGTATCTTCGTCATGTACACTCGTTCCGTATCAAGCCATATACAAATGATTCCTAGATCGGACTAGTACGCATTGGCGCACATTAGCATCTCGTAAACGTTCGACTATCCGTTGAACAACGGCATGAATAAGAGAGAACTCGGGGTGGTCCGTTACGAGGCGCTGCATACGACTGTCTAACCAAGCAAGCGGAACAAAAAGTTCCGCTATTCCTTGGGAGAGCCGCTAAAAGGGGGCGTAGAGGAAGGATTTGTTCCTTTATTGGCAGTAACATGTCTGTTTGAAGGACGTTTTGCTCGAATAGAGGAACCATTTGTTCCGTTCGTGCCGTGCTTCCACCCTTCCATCGGTAATAGAGGAACTCTTAGTTCCTTCACTTTAAAATAACGGAAGTAACTGTTCCGCGCTGCTGCAATAGGAAGTAACCTTAAGCATCAAGCGCCGCATCAGATCTTATGCAGCGGATTTCCAGATGCCGACTCCAAATTCTAGATGCAGAATAAACCTCCATCACTACTATCATAGTGAATGGAGGTACGACAGCCCGATCGTTAAGACAATGCTCCTTTGAGACGTCTCTCCTGTATAGTAGCCGCCGAGTTAAAACGGTTGGCCTTTTTGACAAAAAATTTCGAATGAAGCAATGTCTGTCAGCGTGGGACAGTCGTTCTTCGTGACGCACCGATGTTTCGATTTTACAATGCAGTGCGATCATAAGTATACATGGCTTACTAAGAAGCTAACTTCGATACAAACGAACGTCTGCCGTTATAGCCAGCTACCGCAAAGCCTTTTACATACGCCCCGCCCCTCCGCCAATAAGCATATTGAAGCATACGGAACGTCTGTGCTATAATTACAGGATATATTGATTAAAGTGGTGGTAGAATTGAAATCGTCTCGTGTGCGCATACTCCATAAAATGTCGAAATCCTTGACCGAAACCGGTCAAGGATTTTTGTTTCCTTGGGAAAAAAAAGCTGTAGGGGGTAATCATTTGTGACCGGAGGGAACAATGCATCCATGATCGCGGTTTGGATCAGTTTGCTAAGCAATGTGGCACTGACCGTACTCAAATTGGTCGTTGGCGTATTGGCCGGGAGCCAAGTATTAATCGCCGACGGCGTCCATAACGCCGGAGATGTTATCGCGACGGCGGCGGCGTTAAGCGCCATGCGCATATCCAAGCGTCCTGCCGACGACGACCATCCTTACGGTCACGGCAAAGCGGAGGTGCTGGGCTCCGGAATCGTCGCCATTATTCTCGTGCTGGCCGCGCTGTATATCGGCTACCATGCCGTGCTCGCCTTCTTTCACGAGCCGGGCCAAGCGAGTGTGCTCGCCCTTGGGGCAGCGCTCGTGTCCGTCTTCTGGAAACAGGCGTTGTATGTATATACGATAAGAATCGGCAGGAAAGAGAACAGCAAAGGCTTGATCGCGACCGCTTATGACCATTTGGCCGACGTATATGCCTCTATCGCGGCGGTTATCGGAATAGGACTCGCCCTCATCGGAGATTATTACGGCATTCATCTTTTGGCCTACGGCGATCCGGCGGCAGGCATTATCGTTTCCATACTCGTAATGAAATTGGCATGGCATATGGCCCAGGAAGCGATCGATATATTGATGGAGAAGACGGTAAGCGAAGAAAAGCTGAGCGAGTACAGGTCTCTCGTCACGAGCATTCCCCAAGTAAAACGGATCGACCGGATCCGGGCACGGGAGCACGGCCATTATATTTTGGTAGACGTGAGGGTAAGCATTCCCGGGGAGCTCAGCATCCAGCAGGGCCACGATATTTCCCGCTCGATCAAGAAAGCGATAATGGAACGCCACCGGGAAGTCGACGAAGTGCTGATCCACCTTAACCCCTGGTACAAGAAAAGCTTATGAAGGCAATAAACCCTCATGACCGGAGAAGCAGGCAGTCGACAGACGCCGACTGCTCTAATTTCTGGATTCCGTTTCGCTCGATACTTCTTCCGGCAGACGCTTCGACGTGCCCGGCACTACCCTCGGCTTGTATTCGATCGAATCGGAAGAGTGGATAGAGACAAACATCGTGCCTCCGCCGGCAAAAGATCGAATGAGAACCGGCTGGTTGTACTGGTTCTGAAACGAAAAATCCGGCCCTCCCCAGCTTACCGTCGCATCGCGACCAGGCAGCACGTACGGCACGTCCCGGCTGTGGGAATAGCGCTGAACGATTTGCAGGCCGGCACGGTCCGTCGCATTGAACAACGTCGAAGACACTTGGCATATGCCCCCGCCGATCCCTTCGGACAGCTCTCCTCTCACGATGACCGGCGCCCGCAAATAGCCTCGATCTTCCGTGCGTCTGCCGACAACCTGATTGAACGAAAAAACTTCACCGGGGAAAACGACATGATTGTTGATCATTTTCGCCGCAAGCACGAGATTATGGGAGCGATTTTTGTTGCGGCTGTTGTAATACGTCACATATTGCCCAATCGGTTTTTGCCTTATATTCGCCAACAGCTCGCTATCCACTCTCGGATATACCGCAATGCGGGCCAAACCGGTTCGGACGGGGCCGCCGCCGTAAAAGTAAGCATAAAATTGCTCCGTGAACGCTTCACGATTCAGTCTATAGCCCAGCTGCTCCGGGATGATCTTCCCATTATCCCCGATCTTGGCATTAACAGGCGGCTGATACGTCATCCGGTCAATTTTCTCGATCAGACGTTCTAGCTTGGCCGTGTCGACCATGGATTGGCCGGGCAGCGAATAATCCGTCCGGGTGGCGGAAATCAACGTTTTGCCTTCATAATCGAGCGACAAGGGGTCGGAAACGTTCGGCTGTTGCAGCAGCAGCATCATGGCGATCATCCAGGCGGATTTCAATTTATGGTTACCCCCATCTTTGTTCACAAAAAATAATCCTCGTAGATACACTTTCCCAACCGGACCGAAATTATGACATCAGAACAGGCACGGAAAACGGATCGACGGCGGAATCGCACCTTTCACGCGAAAAGGGCAGTAAAAAGAAGGAAGCATAACAGGCGAACCGTTTCCCGAATAGGCGCGTTACCTTATAGGGTATTCCCGTACGAGCACTCATCGGCCTACTATAACAAGATAAGGATGTGCGAGCATTGAAGAAGAAATCCGCGAAAGCGAGCTACAAAGAACAGCGCAAGCAGGAATTGGAGAAGCAGCAAAAAACAAACAAGCGGCTTATGTGGATTACCGCGGTTACCGTCGTAGCCATTATCGCGCTTGTCATCATATTCAAGCCGAAGCCGGGTCCGGTCGATTTTGCGTACGATAAGCTCCCGGTAATGGGCTCCACAGACGCTCCGGTCAAAATCGTGGAGTTCGGGGATTACAAGTGTCCGTCCTGCCAATATTTCAGCCAAGAAATCGCTCCGCAGCTCGAAAAGGATTATATCGATAAAGGACTTGCATCCCTGCACTTTATGAATTTCACTTTTCTCGGTCCGGATTCCACTACGGCCGCTCTAGCCGCCCAATCGGTATATCATCAAAGCAATGAAGCGTACTGGAAATTTTATGACGCTTTGTATAAAAACCAAGGAAACGAGAACATCCAGTGGGCGACGCCGGACTTCCTGACCAACCTGATCCGCAGCCAAGGGATCGCGGTCGATGCCGACAAAGTGATGAATGACATCAAAAATAAAACGTACGCCGACGAAGTGGACGAGCATAACGCCAAAGCGCGCAAATCCGGGGTAACGGGCACGCCTTCATTGTTTATTAACGGGGTCAAGCTCGGCAACTCCATGGATTACGACGCGATCAAGGCGGCGATCGATCAGGCGTTGAAGGGCGAACAGTAATATGAACGAATCCGGATTCCTTTCGCGCATACGAAAATATTCGTTATACTTGGCATGGATCGTTTCCCTCATAGCCGTCGGCGGAAGCCTGTACTTCAGCGAAATTGCCGGGTACGTCCCATGCAAGCTGTGCTGGCTGCAGCGCATTTTCATGTATCCGTTAGTCATTATTTTGGGAAAGGCGTGCTATAGCGACGACCGCCGGCAGATCGGCTACGTATTGCCGCTAAGCATGATCGGCGGAGCGATTTCGCTGTATCACTACATGGAACAAAAAATTCCCGGCATGGCCGGCTTGATGCCCTGCACCTCCGGAGTTCCGTGCAATACGGATTACATCAACTGGCTCGGGTTTATTACGATCCCTTTTCTGGCTCTTATCGCCTTCAGCCTGATCACTATCATTTTATGGATCGGCAAAGAACGGGCGCCCCAATTCGCAGACGAAGCGGAGGCGACTACCGGACTTTGATCGTTCCTTTGACCGTTCTCTTCACGATGGCGGACATATATACGAGAAGCGGGAACAAGACGTAGCCGATCAAAATGTAGATCGTACCCGTAGTCGAAATGAAGGCGGCCAGCGTCTGGTAATCTCTGACGGACCGGAAGCACATAAGCAGCAAAACGAATCCGAGCGGCACCACGAGTGCGTCGGATTTTTTTAATTGCAGCAATTGGGACAGCCCCACCGCGACTACGAAAAAATTCAGGCTGATCTTGATAAATTCGCCCAGCACCCATACCATCATGACCGTCGCTTCCACATGCTCGAAAAAATCCGCCAAAGCTATATACCGCGCAGCCGTCAGCACCGGATAAATGTAGTGCGACGTACTGTCGCCAAGCAGCATCAGGATAGTCAAATTGGCCGAGAGCATAACGAAGCCGATCGCGGTTACGCTCCAGTACCCCCATCGTTTGGCAGCCTTCTTGTCCTTGACCCGGGGAAGCAAATAAAGGATGAGGAACAGTTGGCAAAACCAGCCGTCCACGACGATCGAGCCTTTAAGCGCGGGAGACACCCCTTTCTCGAATAACGGAAAAATGAGCCCCGGGTCCAAATCGGGAATGAGCAGGCCGAACACGAGCAAGGTGATCACCGTGATGACGGGCACGAATAGTTGTCCGCATCTGGCCAGCACCTCGATCCCTTTCCTGACTACCCAGACGCATAGCAAAATCATGGACGCAAGCACGATGACGACCGGCGTTTTGAAATAAAAATTCAGGACGATAAACTCGCTGTAATCGCGGGCGACAAACGACAAAATATGCAGCTGGAACAAAATGAACAGCAGTCCGAGCGATTTCCCCGCCGCTTTGCCGAACACGGCTTCCAATAACGCTCCGAACGTACCGTCAGGCGACAGCCGATACAGCCGCAATGCGAGCCAGACGACCAAGTAGCCTACGCCGACCGATAAAATAGGCGTGAGCCACATATCCCGACCCGACAATTGGGTCGTAATGGAGGGCATCAGCAAAACCGACGAACCCAAAACCGACTGAAACAAAAGAAGCGCCATTTGCAGAGCGGAAATGTTTCCTTGATTCATCCGATCCTCCTCCTCCTCGGTCTAAAGCTTACGGCTTCAAAAAGCTGCCGATCGGCTTCAGAAGCATATCGACCCACTCCGTCGGGCCAGGCAACTTCGAGAAAAACAACAAGCTTGCGGAAAGGAGGCAGCAGACGGCCAGCAGTACCGAATATGCGATCCTGTCGCGCTTGCCGCCTAACAGAGAATGCCGATCCAACCAAATGACGCCTCCTCCAAGCAGCCATACGATGCCGAGAGCAGCGATGCTCATTCCCGTCCCCCGTCCTTCCTGATCAGCTCCGGAATGTTGCCCGTTATACTTCCCGGCCGAATAATGTCCGCCTTAACGTCGAGCGAGATTTCGATTTCCTTGAAACGCTCCTCCCACTCCCCCTTCGCTGTGCGCCATTGCTTCGGATACTTGCGGCGGAAAGCTTCTCCGAAATCCAGCACGTCGGCTTTCATTCCCGTTCGGACTTCCTTCAGCGCCGCTTCCATCCTGCCGCGAATCGTTTCGTTCGCCCCTTCCACGATTCGTGTAAATTGGTCCGGCTTCATCAGATCGAGCCCGGACGTATTTTGAACGACATCGCCCTCGTAATGGACCGTCAAATCCAGTCTCCACTTTCCGTCCGGGCCGATATAAGGCTTTGCATCCGTTACGCTGCGCGATAAGCTGACCGAAATCGAGCCGCTCGAAATCGGATAGACGACCAGCGTCGACGCTCTGATTCGATCGGTGAGCCAGAGCACGCCCAAAGAAGTTTCATTATCCACCGTGCCGACCAGCTTGCCTTTTTTGAGCACGGCCATACCTTTGAAATACGGAACGTCGGGGTTGCGCGCATATTGGCTGTCGGTCATTTCCGATCCTCGAAGCACATACGGCAAATAAAACGCCTGATCCGGGCTTCTGGACATCAGCTCCAATAGCTGCTTCAAATCGACTCTCGAGCCGACCTCCGTCTTGGACAGCTCGCGGAGCGCTTCCATTGTGCTTCGCTCCAGTTGGGGCATAACCCTCATGACCTCAATCGCGGTCCCTTCCGTAATATAGAAATTGGCCCGCTCGCGCATTTCGGGATACCGGAGGACGAAGTCCAAATCATCGTCCAGCCCGGCTTCCGCCCGTTTTTTGCCGATGACGAAAACATGATTGTGACCCCAGTACAGCTTTCTTGAAAGCCGCTCCTGCAAATGCGACATCGCGTCGGACAAAGAGACGCCGGTAGCGCTGGAGACGAGCGTCGGACGGCCGCCCCCGCCGCTTGGGCTCATCCCGTCTCGGGTAGTGCCTGACTCGCCGCTCTTGGGGATGTATACCTCTACGGACAGCTTGACGCCGTTCCGATTGTCCTGATCGATACCGGCCGATAATATGATGGCCAAATCATTGACCTCGGACCGATCCCAGCAGCCGGTTACGAATAGAGCGCCCGCTCCTATAAAGAGCATCATGACCCATCGTGCCGCTTGTCTCATCGGCGATCACTCTTTTCCTTTACAGGCTTCATCGGCTTGCCGCCGCTCCCCCTGCGTCTCCCGCCCCCGCTGCCTGTAAGCCGTGGACGCCTCAGCGGAGTCCAAGCGGGAGGACGAGCCAGCACGTCCTTCCATTCCCCTACCATCATGGGAGCAATCGGAGACAAGTAAGGCAAACCGAAGGAGCGGAGCGAGCACAGATGGATGACAAGCGCGATTAATCCCATGAGCAGGCCGAGCAGGCCCATAAAACCGGCCAGCAGCATGATCGGGAATCGCAGCAGACGTATGGAAATGCCTACCGTATAATGCGGGATCATAAACGAGGCGATCCCGGTTATCGCGACGACCATAACCATGGGAGAGGAGACAAGACCGGCGGAGGTAGCGGCCTGTCCGATCACGAGCGCTCCGACGATGCTGACGGCCGCCCCCACTTGTTTGGGCAGACGGACTCCCGCTTCCCTCAGCGCCTCGAACATCGTTTCCATAATGATGGCCTCCACGAGGGCAGGAAATGGAATCTCTTCCCTCGACTTGGCGATACTGAGCAGTAGAGAGGACGGAATCATTTCCTGATGGTACGTTAGAATCGCGATATAGGCCGAGGGGGCAAGCAGCGCTATCGTAAAAAACAAGTATCTGAGCCAGCGGATAGCCGAGGAAATCATATACCGCTGATAATAGTCCTCGGGAGATTGCATCAGCGAGAACAAGCTGATTGGGGCAATAAGAGAGAACGGAGTGCCGTCCGTCAGGATGACGACGCGCCCTTCCAGCAAGCTTGCCGCAGCCGTGTCGGGGCGTTCCGTTGCCATCAATTGGGGAAATGGCGAGCGGGGCTCGTCCTCGATCCATTCCTCGATGTTCCCGCTTTCCAAAATCCCGTCCACCTCGATCGAAGCCAGCCGTTTTCTCACCTCCGCTATAAGGTCCGGAGCCGCCAACCCTTCGATATAAGCAACCGTTACCCTGGATTTGGTGTAGCTTCCGATTTCCACGCCTATCATTTTCAGGTCGGAAGAGCGGATTCTTCTTCTCATCATCGCCATATTGTCGCTCAGCGCCTCGGTAAATCCTTCCCGGGGACCTCTGATGACCGATTCGGCTACCGGATCCTCGATCGAGCGTTTGCGCCAATCCGACAATGAAAAAGCATGGCCGATATCGAGTCCTTCGACAAGCAGAACCGCATTGCCGATCGTGGTTTGATCGACCAGTTCCTCGAACGTGCGGATTTTGTTGGAACGCAGCCGGGCGGTTTCGCTGCCGATCATTTCATCGAGATCGGCGTGAAGGCCGGGGCCGTCCGGAATACGAGCCACGGATTGCCGAATCTCGTTCAGACGCCCCTCATCCGTGAGACCGTCGAAATAGACGAATAGCCCCGGTACCGTCCCTCCCAAAGAGCATTTCAAATAAACGATATCGCCGCACGAGCGGAACAGCTCCTCCAACCGATTCCGATTTTCGCTCAAATCCGATGAAAACCCGTCGCCGTACTCCTTCTCGTCTCGATTCATGGATAGGATTCCTCTTGTAACGAATATTTGTTCCTTATACTTTCCAATTGTTCCTATCGGTATTCGGACGGCGGCATCCCTTCTATGCGCATCCGGTCAGGCTGCTGTATAATGGAGAGACAGGCAAGGAGGAGAACGGAAGTTGGAAACGAGCCGGGAAAAGTCGCCCGCCTTCATGCAGGGCGTCCAAGATTGCATCCCAACCGTTATGGGGTATGTGAGCATAGGATTCGCCGCCGGAATCGTGGGGAATTCCGCCAATCTGAGCATGCTGGAAATCGGCCTGCTGTCGGCTCTCGTTTATGCGGGAGCGTCCCAATTTATTATTTGCGCCATGCTGATGACAATGAGTCCGCCCTCTGCGATCATCGCGACGACGTTTCTCGTCAACCTGCGCCATTTCTTGATGAGCGCGGCATTGGCTCCGCATTTTTCAACCTATTCGCTGCTTAAAAATATCGGGATCGGAGCTCTGCTTACGGACGAGTCGTTCGGAGTCGCCGCCCATCGGATTGCCAAAGGACTGCCCCTGAGCGACCGTTGGATGAACGGGCTAAACGTTGCCGCTTATCTCGTTTGGATCCTGTCATGCTTGGCGGGCGGATGGCTCGGAAGCTGGATAGCCGACCCGGAGGCGGCGGGACTCGATTATGCCTTGACCGCGATGTTCGTCGCGCTGCTCGTCCTGCAGCTGTACGCGCTGCCCTCCGGCAAGCTTGGGCATTATGCGACGCTTATCGGGTATATGATCATCGCCATGCTCGTGCTGTCCTCGTTTTTCTCGACCTATATGGCCGTCCTCTTGTCGACGGTAATCGTGGCCGCCATCGGGACGGTGACGGACAAATGAAAACGGATGTTTCGACACTGCTCCTCATACTGGGCTGCGCGCTGGTCACTTTGATTCCCCGCATTGCGCCTTTCGCGATCGTCCGGAATTTGAAATTGCCGCCGGCATTCCTGAAATGGTTGTCCTATATTCCGGTCTGCCTGCTTACCGCCCTAATCATTCAATCGGTCATCCGTCCGGCGGATGCCGTTCCATCGATAGACTGGCTGAACTTGGCCATTCTGGTTCCGACGCTGGTGACCGCGCTGAAGACCAGAAGCCTGCTAATAACCGTGCTGGCGGGCATTCTCTCTGCGGCATTGCTGCGTTGGATATTTTGAGACGAAAACACGAGAAGAAGCCCGCTCTCCCGAAGGAGAGCCGGACTTCTTCTTTGTTTACCTATATCGCATCCGTTAGGGGTAACCGTTTACCCACCCTTGCGTTTGCCGGTTTACTTCGCTTTCTCCGCCTCTATCTGTTTGTTGATCGCTTCCTCCGCTTGACGCAGAGCCGTATTGACGTCCAGCACGTTCGTCCCCACCTGGTTGAACGCCGAATTGACCGCCGTTTTGGCAATCGAATCGTATTTCGTAGTCGGTACGGGCTCCCCTAATGAATCTTTGAAAAAGGCGGCCAAGTTTTTCCCTTCCATCCCTTTTAAATCTTTCGCGTATTCCTTGCGTACCTCTTCGTTTTTCACGATCGGCAGCCTGCCTTGTCTCGCCATGATCGCCTGCACTTCGTCCGACAGCAAATATTGGATGACGAGGAAAGAGGCATCTTTGTTTTTGCTCGCGGGCGGGATTGCATAATAGGGAGCGTTCATCTGGGCGCCCTTGCTCTCCATGCCGGCAAATCGCGGAAGCGATGCGACGTCCCAATCCAGTCCTTTTGCGGCCGCATCGGGTATTTCCGTCAAGAAGTTGGGTCCCGTGCTCATGGCTAGCGTCTGATTGTTCAGGAAATTGATTTTGAAATTGTTCGTCGGCTCGTTCCCCGGAATTTTATAAAATTGAGCCATCGCCTCCACCCATTTTTTCCACGGCTCGGTATTCACGTCGGCGCGTTGCGTCTTCGGATCGACGAAGGCCAGTCCCATCTGGTTCCGGTATACCAAATTGATTCCTTCCAGTTGGAAGCCTTTGTACTGCACGCCTCCATCGGTCCGGGTCACTTTTTGGGCCAATTCGTATACTTGCTCCCAAGTCATCCCGTCCTTCGGGTAAGAAACGCCGAACTTGTCGAAGATGCCCTTATTGTAAAAGATGACGTTGTTGTTCAGCTCGAACGGCAGCACCGTTATGCTTCCGTCGTCGGAGTATGACTTGAGCGTGTCCACAACCCCGTTCGTATACCGATTTAAGTCGAAGCCGTATTTGCCGATAAGCGGCGACAGATCGGACACGAGCTTATAGTCCTTCACTTTGCCCAATCCCCCGAGCGAATAGGAGAGCAGATCGATCGTCGTTCCCGCCCCCATCACGTCCTCGATTGTCGAGCCTTTGGCCGATTTGATCGTCTTCAGCGTTACGTTCGGATATTTTTCTTTGACTAGACGCTCGATCGTTTCGGCCAAAATAGCCGAGTTGCCTTCCGTAAAAAAAGTCAATGTCACGGGTTCGGTCGTCATACCCGGCGCGGTGTCCGCGCCTTTGGCTTCGCCGGACGGGTTCGCCGGCTTATCCGCCTTGCCGCACCCCGCCGCCGCAACAAGGAGCAGCGGAAGCAAAAGCGCTTTCTTAGTCCATTTCATAGCCCAGCCTCCAGTTGTAAGTATCCCCTTCACCATTTGATAAACCGTTCACTAAACATCTTATAACCGATTAACCGATTTTCAAAATTGCAATACCGTCACCACCCATCCACAAGTCGCATAGTTTTGTTAAACTAGAGATAACATTTCATTTAAAATTATATGATATAAAATTAACAATTTCAATATATATTCATAAACGAATTTATTTAGCATTGACGACACCATCCTCCGAACCCTACAAAAACCCTTAAAAATACAAGGTTATTAATATGAACAATCTCGATATTCATTAACAAACAGATTACCATTCAAGTAAACTTTCCATCCAAATAACACCGGAATGTCGACATGACAAAAACCCCCGAAGCTGCAACCGCTAGGTTCGGGGGTGGGTTTTTATTCCAATCGTTTCGAATCAGCTGCCGGCTCCCTCTATCGGGTTCGGTTTGCCGAGGAAGCGCCAGAACGCTCCGCCGAACAAGTCGGCTACGTCGCGGCGAATTTCTTTCTTCTTGATTTTCCAGCCGGTGTCATACAAGTCGCCATATTTGTCGCTTAATACGTTTGCGATAATTTCCCGGGAATGGTCCCATTTGTACAGCAGCTGATCCAGTACCCGGCAATCGGAATGCTGTGGCGTAACGCTCGTACCGAGCAGCTCGAAGCGCATGCGGGTCATTTCCTCGATCAGGCTCGGGTTGTTCAGGAACCACCAGCAGCCGAATACGTGCAGATTGCGGAATTTGCGGGCGGCTACGGCCAAGCCGTGCTGGTTCTCGCGCGCCAGCATCGTGCAAAGAAATTTGTTGTCCGGATGCAGCGAGCACATTTGCTCGACCGCACGCACATCGCTCAGCCCGACGCTGTCTCCCGCATCGCCGAGCGCCGGATTCACCCGTTTGTTGACGCCGATCATCATCGCGAACGGAATGTCGAATTCGCGGGCGACCGGAATGATGCATTTCTCGATAATGTCGCCACGCGCGGTCTTCTCCGGATATCGGAAGCTCGGAGGCAGCGAGACGGCCATATACAGCGGGTTCATTTTGCGGATCCAATGACGCAAAAACTCGCGGATGCCTTCGACCGTCTTGTCCGTAACGGCTTTCTCGACGTCATAGCCCCATTCCTTCAGACGCTTCCACGTATGCTCCCCCCACTGCATAAGCAGCGGATCGATCCGCAAGGCGGTATTGAAGCGCGGATCCACCTTCTCCAGCGTCTCCCAGCCTTCCCGTTCCGTGTCCACGAACGGATCGTTCGTCATGCATACGTTGGCGACATTGGAGAGCTTGAATACGAGATCGATATATTCGCCCGTCGTCTTGGAAGCGAAAAATGCCCGGTACGACTCCAAATCCCGCGAAGCCACGTCCAGTCCAAGCCGGCTAAGAACGGTCAGAACGCCGCGGCAAGCTTCGCTGTACGGCGAATGATCGATGAACAGCGTCTTCCACACCAGATCGGCCTGCTCCCGTTTGGACATTGCCCAGAACGCTTCGTACTCCAGCTCCGGATAGAAGCGGAACGTCTCCGCAACCAAATAATGATACGTCAGCAGCTCGTCGATTCCCCATAACAGCATATTGCCGAAATCCTCGGTAAACAGGTGCGTGTGAATATCGGAAATCGGGGCAGTGCGAACGGTTTCCGTTACGTATTGGCGAAGCTCAGCTTTGTTTTGAAAAGCCATCTCAACATTCCTTTCCCCGCAAAGACGGAGTAGATTGTTAACGTGTGCACAATCTTTATGCTTCTATTGTACACGTCCCCGCCTTATTTGCCAAGAAGCTGTACGTGTTTTCCGATATGAGCGATCAACGCGTCGGTAAACGCCTGCTCATTGTCGTCCATCGAACGGAAAAATTCGTCCTTAAACAAGGAAGCGCCATTCCCATCCTTCGCTTGCAGCAAAATGCCGTACGTAATATGCAGCATTTGCCGGGCGTCGTCTTCGTTCAAATAGTCCGGAAGCTCGCTGTCGGATACGCTGTCCAGCGGTTTGATCGCATTCAAATCGGCTTTCACGTGATAGTACGCGGTCGCCTCGCCGAAATGCTCGAGCGCGTATGCGTGCATGCGGCGATACAGATCCGGGTTCGTTTTCGCTACGACACGCATCGCTTCCAGCCAATTCGTGCCGGCCGTCTTCAGATGGAACCGCCCTTTCGTATGGACCCCGATCATCGGGAACACGGTAAACTTGTCGCTGCCGGAGTGAATACTCAGCTTATAGCCGAAATGGTCCGCGATAGCGGCATGGATTTTCAGCTCTTCTTCGAATCGGGCGACGTCGCCGATGTAATCGATCCCTTTTTGGAACTCACCGCAGAAGCGCGGCGCCATGGAAAATAACGTAACGCCCCGGCCGTACAGCTCTTCGGCAATCAGGAAATGGGATGCCGGATCGGTAGGCGTCAACGTTTCGTCGATCGACACCTCGAAGTCGATTTCTCTTCCGGCTGTTTGAATATATTTGTTGAACACGTGCTCCATGTAGTCGATCGCCTTCGCATAGATCAGTACGTTTTTCGCCAGCGTCAACGCGTTGAATGCGAACCCGGTTCCGGCCGCCTCGAACGTGCGGTTCAAATATTTGCTCTCGTATCGGGAGCGGACATCGGCGGATACCAGCTCGTACTTCGCCAAAATTTCCGCTTCGGAAAGACCTTCTACGGTATTGTCGATATGCTCCGAGCAATCCAGCGTCAGCATCGTGAAGCCGAGGCCGAGCGCCATCTCGATATCCGCTTCCACCTTCAAATGGTCGCCGTCCGCGCCGAAGCCGTCCTTGTAGCCTTCTTGGAAAGCGGCGTAGCAAGCCGCATCCAGCACTTCCTTGTAATTGCGGCCGGTCAAATTCAGCTCGCGGATGCTTTGCTGGGCCAGAATCGGACGGATGTCCTTGCCGCTTACCGTCTGGATATGCCCTGGCGAGGCGATTCCCAGCCGGTCGCCTAGACCGATCGTCGAGATTTGCGTGCCGAATGCGCGCGGAGCGGTGTAAGGGAGAAAGCGGTTGAGCGTCAGCCGGTTGGCATGGGTGAGCGGGCACAGCTTGGCAGGTACGGTGCCGCCTTGAACGGCTTCTCCGTCCAGCGCTTCGGATAGTGCTCCTGTCCCTTCGGCCAGCAGCGCTTTGATGCCGTTTTGCTTGATCATGACAAGACGGACGCCCTCGTGCTCGGTGAAAGAACGCTCGTACACTTTCAATTCGGCACCGCCGTTTTTCAATGTTTCGATAACGGAATATATCGTCTGCATCTATGAACCTCCTATGACGTCGCCGGATGACCGGCTTCTGGTGCGAATGGCAGGGTATCCCCGCATTTTCGCACGCTTAGCCTCATCTTAGCGCAATTTCTATCTTGTTTCTGTTCATTTTTTGCTGAATCAAGGAATGTTTCAACATTTTTTGCTTATCGCAGGCTCGGAATATGCTCCAGCTGTTCCTTCTCGACGGTTTCGTCGTCCAGCCTTAGCCAAGTTTCGAAATTCCGTTCGCCCTCGCGCAGCCTTATGAGCCGAGCGCCGCGCGAAAAGCCGTCGCGGCCGTATGTATTGTAGCCTGTAGCCCTGCCATAGCATAACCGTATTCCGTTCAGCTCACCCCAATAATCGTTCACGTGGTCGTGTCCGCAGAAGGTCCCGACAATGTCTCCTGCTTCCACCATGGCCGAGAATAAACCGCTGTTCAATTGCGGCGAGCAAACTTCCTCGTACTTATTGCCGTAGCACGTTGCGTTTTCCCAAGCTTGCCGGTATTCGGGGAGCGGAATATGGAAAAAAGCCAATGCCGGCAGCGGATTTCCCCCATTGCGTTCACTCAACAGACGGGACTCGTTCAAATACCATTCGATCTGATTACGGCGAATCCAGTCGTAGCCTTTAACGTGAGGCAGGACGGAATAGGCGCCGGTGTCGAAGCCGTATAGCGCGGCGGCGCTGCCGTCCTTCCCCTCCAGCTCGAGCACGAAATTGCTGTAGCCTGCAACGTTTTCCGGGCCGCGGGAAGAGACCGCGTATTCGAATCGTTCAACCTCGGACGCCAGCTGCTCGCGGGTAATATACTGCTCCGTATCGTGGTTGCCGAAGACGACAGCCCATGGAATCCCGTTGCGCTCCGCCGAGGAGACCGCATCGCGGAAAGCCCCGGCCGGATCGAGACATGGGCGCTTACCTTCTCCGACCTTGCCGGTGTAGATAACGTCCCCCGTATAGACGACCAGATCGGGCCGCTCCTCCAAAATGACCTTATCCATTAAAGCTCGCGAGCGCATATCCGCATCGCTTCCGTCGATCCAATGAATATCCGTAAATTGAGCGATCGTAAAAGTGCCGTCCTCCCGGAATTTCAGCTTGCGTGCCGATTTGCCCATATCCCGTCTCTCCCCAAGTCAGATTGTAAGCGTCATGATTATAGGGAATAACGGTGCCGGTGTCAATACATACCAACAAGAGAGTAATCGATTTCTAATAAAACTGAAGTCCCCGTCCAACTGCCGACCAGGAAGCCGGTCCGCCCCCACAACCCCGAAAGTCGCGGAGCGGCCCGCTCCCGGAATATATTAGTTGCTCCAATCGAAGCCGATGCCGTCCAAGAACGCTCTGGCCAGCACCATATGCCCGGTCATGCCCGGATGTACACGGTCCCACGCCAGCGTAGCCGGATAAAAATGCTCGAGCACGCGATCGAACGCCTTCTGCGTATCGACGAAGACGGCTCCGGTGTCCGACGCGATTTGCTCGACGACCCGTCCGTACCGGTCCATGGCCGCCCGCATCGGATCGTCCCGGTTAGGTTCGATATAGAAAGGCGTCATCAGAACGAGTCCTTTCAGCGTCGGCTGCACTTCCGCAACCAGCTCGCGAAGCGTCTGCTCGTACTCGGCGATGTACACGTGCTTCTCGGTATAGGTAGGCTGATCGAATTGACGCCATACGTCGTTAATGCCGATCATGATCGACAACCAATCGGGCTTCAAATCGACAACATCCGTCTGCCAACGTTCCTTCAGGTTGCGTACCGTATTGCCGCTCGTCCCGACGTTCGTAACGCGGATATCGCAAGACGGATAAAACGTTCCGAGAAGACTGTCGACGAGCGATACGTATCCTTTGCCGAGCGCTTCCCCTCTTCCTTCTCCGATCGGTCTGGCGCGACCGGTATCGGTAATCGAATCCCCGATCATCACCAACCTGCTCTTAGGCTGCAGCTTCAATTCCATTCCCTCCCAGTAAGGATGCATTCCCAGTCTATTATAAGGGATGCGGCAATGGAAGAGTAGATGAAATTCGGGATGAACGGCAAAAACGGGGAAGCCGCGCTGCGTCCGCTTCCCCGTTCCTTCTCGCTAGATGAGGCCGCCGCAATCTTTGACGACCCGCATTGCTTGATGATGCACGCCCTCGTCCATGACGGCGGTCAATAAATAGTTGCGGCCCATCGTATCGTCCTCGCCGCCGGTGCTCATCCCGCTCGCGCTGACATCGGCCGCCGCCAGGATCGCCGCATTGCGGTCCTCGAAATCGCCGCCGAGCGTCAAGTACCCGAGTCCGCTGAAATCCGAGTTGAGCGGATTTTCCAAATGATCGCTGCCGGCTCCCGGAAAACGACCGACCTCGTCGACCCGCATTTCCGTAATCCGCAGCGCCTTCAGCTTGGCCGCAGCCTCTTTCGCTTCCTCGACCGTATGGAAGTAGGCCAATATATTTTTTTCCGACATCGTCTCTCACCTCCTATTCGAACCGGCAGCTTTGCTTAATCGTTTTGCTGCCGGTTGTCCGCGGCTTCGGCGCGTTCGACCGCTTCGAGGTCGTCCGCGTCAGCCAGAGCCTCGGAAAATTCCACGTCTTCGTTTTTCCCTGCCGGAAACTGTTCGTTTCCGAGCTCTTCCTCTTGCTCGAAACTCATGCTGCTTCCTCCTCGATGATGGGCGTATAGTCTCGTACCCGTCTAGTTTTCCAAGGAGAGGAAATTTTATGCACAAAGGATCGGAAAACCGAACAACCCCCGAACGACGGCCATCTGCTTGATGACCATGCGTTTCGGGGGCTGCGGCCTGCAGAATTTGACCGCCTCCATGGCGGCATCCTTCTTTTCCGACATCGAAATTACGCCGAAATAATTGGGAGATACTTGCGAGCCGACTGTCGGCAATTCGGGATGAAGGGGCAATGAAACCATGTCCCAGTCCAGAGTCGAGAAATCTTTGGTCAGTGCCAGCGGGGCGGCAGCCGTATACAAGATCATGGCGACATTCCGGTCTTTGCTGAACGAAGCCCAATCCGGTATTTTCCACGCCTCCTTGTACGTCTGACTGATGACCGGATTCAGAAATACGGTTTGAATCAGCGTTTTCCATCGCTCGTCGGTTTGTATGGTCGGCCTTCTCTTGCTTCCGTCCACAAGAGGTATGGAAAAGGGATTCCAGCCGATCAACGCCCCCGTGCCGCTGCTGCCGAACCCGTAATACCGTTTTTGGCCGTCCGAACGGGTCATTCTTCCCGCCAATTCGAACGTTTCCTCCCAAGTCATATAAAACGTTTCGCTTATTTCGTCAAACGTCAAGTTTCTGGAAAGATTGCTTCTCATGTAATCGCTGATCTTCGCCAATAGCTCGTCTCTTCGATGCATCGGATTGACACATTCCGTCTTCTCGGGCCCCGCTGGCGCAATCGAATGCACGCGACGCAGCAGTTTGATCAAAAGCGCTTCCAGTACGTTCCAATCAAGTGCTCGCAACCATAGGGAGTAAGCTTGCCGGTATCCGACTCCGGGGCCAAGAGGCTTGTTCCTGGATGGGACAAACGCCTTTACTCCTTCCTTCATCAGGTCAGCCAATAGGAAACGCTCTTCCTTTTCGAGATGAAATACTCGATTGGTTCCACCCCTTACACAACTGCAACCGCTTTCCATGCTTGGTTTGAAGTATAAATCAATACGTTGCCGGAAACCATTGATGGTCGTCTCGGAAAATTTGGATAAATCGCTCATGGAGCATTTCGCGTACGGCTACGAAGCATCGCCTTCTCCTTTGTACAAAAAACAAAAAGACCGATACCGGTGAATCGCCGGAAATCGGTCTATGTTCAGATCGTGCGCTTGAAAGCTCAGTCTCCCAAAAACGCTTTTTTCATTCGTTCGAAAATCGATTTGTTTTGCTCATGCGTATGCTCGCCGCTTTGCTTGGCGAAGTCGCGGAGCAGTTCTTTTTGCTGTTCGTCCAAGCTCGTCGGGGTGACGACGACTACCTTTACTTGCTGATCACCTTGGCCGTAGCCGCGCAGGCGCGGTACGCCTTTGCCTTTCAGACGGAAATAGGTGCCCGTTTGCGTGCCGGCCGGAATTTTCAGCTTGACCTTCTCGGTTAGCGTCGGAATTTCGATTTCGTCACCGAGCGCCGCCTGTGTAAACGTAAGAGGTACCTCGCAAAAAATATCGTCGCCTTCGCGCTCGAAGAAATCGTGCGATTTTACGCGGATTACGATATACAGGTCACCCGAGGGTCCGCCCTTCGTTCCGCCTTCCCCTTCGCCGGAGACGCGCAGCTGCGCTCCGTCGTCGACGCCTGCGGGAATTTTCACGTGAATTTTCCGCTGCTTCTTCACTTTCCCCGCGCCGTGACAAGTGGAGCATTTTTCTTTAATGATCGAGCCTTGCCCGTTACAGGTGGAGCATACGCGGCGATTGACCATCCGGCCGAACGCCGTGTTTTGCACGACTTCCTGCTGCCCGGTACCACGGCATGTATGGCATGTCTCCGGCCGCGTCCCCGGCTTGGCTCCCGATCCGTGACAGTTGTCGCAAGATTCGGTACGGGGAATTTGGATATCCATTTCTTTGCCGAAGACCGCTTCCTTGAACTCGATCGTCATCGTATACTGCAGATCGGCCCCACGCTGCGGCGCATTCGGGTTGCGGCGCTGACCGCCTCCCCCGAAAAACATATCGAAAATATCGCCGAAGCCGCTGAAATCCTGGCCGCCTCCCCCCATGCCTTGGCTTGGGTCCGCCGTGCCAAAACGGTCATAATTGGCCCGCTTCTGGCTGTCGCTTAATACCTCGTATGCTTCTTTCGCTTCTTTGAACTTCTCTTCCGCGTCGGCCGCCTTGTTCACGTCCGGATGATATTGGCGGGCCAACTTACGGTAAGCCTTCTTGATGTCGTCCTCCGATGCTTCCTTGTCCACGCCAAGCACTTCATAAAAATCGCGGTCGCTCACCGTTCCACCCCCCAAAGATACCCCAAAAAGTGAAGTATTGCTTCGTAGCTTATTCCGATTACTTTTCGGGGACCC
>NZ_VDCQ01000102.1:0-273 GCF_006265175.1 Paenibacillus hemerocallicola
GGAAAACCTCCAGTTATTTTCGCGAAGCAGCAGTTACCGTCCGAAGTAACTGGAAAACCTCCAGTTATTTTCGCCAATTCGGTCGATATAACCGACTAGAGTCCAAATAGCTGTATGTTTTCCATTTCGTACGGCGATTTTTAGCGATAGGATCGAAAATAGCTGTATGTTTTCCAGTTGTTGAGAAAGCTACTAAAGAAAAGACAAGGGGAGCAAGGGGAGCAAGGGGAGCAAGGGGAGCAAGGGGAGCAAGGGGAGCAAGGGGAGCAAGGG
>NZ_VDCQ01000102.1:283-26386 GCF_006265175.1 Paenibacillus hemerocallicola
GAGCAAGGGGAGCAAGGGGAGCAAGGGGAGCAAGGGAAGCAAGGGAAGCAAGGGATGCAAGGGAGGCAAAGAAGGCAAAGAGGCAAAGAAGGCAAAGAGGCAAAGAAGGCAAAGAAGGCAAGGAGGCAAGGAGGCAAGAAGGCAAGGGAGGCAAAGAAGGCAAAGAAGGCAAAGAAGGCAAAGGAGGTAAGGAAAAACAAAGAAAGACAAAGAACAGGAAGGGGAGATGCCCCTTCCTGTTGGGATTACCGGGAACAGACGGCAGCTCGCCGTATTCGGTTCAGCTGTCGCATGACGAAATAGTCGGAATCTTGCAGAAATCCGGTCGGCAGCCCAATGCCCCATACAGGCTTCCCGCCGGTCAGGCACTCTCCGCCTCACATCCAACCGGCCTAGAGACCATCATCGTGCCGTTATCGATTCCTCCCTAGGAGCCCGGGGCAAGAAGCCGGCCAGCAGCGCAATTCCCCATACAAGGCCTTTCCGGCAGGCAGGCACTCTTCGTCTCACATTTCCATAGGGCCCATGCCGCCGTCCGGCATAGCCACCATCATCGTGCCGTTATCGCTGCCGCCCTCGGCGGCTGGAGTCAGGTCCACGGGAGTGCCGAACAACGGACTTGCATACGGCAAATGCGTCCGACCGCGCGCCAATATATGCTTTTCATTGGAGCCGCCCCACGGCACCCAGGAGCGCGCATTGCAAAAATGGGTTACGTACGCACGGCGGAACCGGTCGGTCGTCTCGTTGCGATACGAGCGATGGAGCAAATGCGAGTGGAAGAACAAGACGTCCCCGGGCTCCAAAATAACCGGAACGGCATCGCCGTATTTGGCCGCGACTTTCGAAAGGCTATTGATCGAATCGTCCATATGGCTCGGGTTTTTGGCCGTGAACAGCCCTTCGATATGCCGGTCGTTCGCGTGCACGAAATGCTGCTTGTTTTCCGGCGGATAGATCGGCTCGTGATGGGAGCCAGGAGACACCCACAAGCAGCCGTTCCGCTCATCGGCCCGGTCCAGCGCGATCCAAGCGCCGATTAAAGAGTCGGGCTGGGTCTGGATATAGAATGCATCCTGGTGCCAGCCTTGGCCGCCTTTGCCCGGAGGATTGAAAAACATCATCGATTGCAGCGCCAGCACGTCCGGCCCGATCAGCGATTCGAGCACGTCCAGCACGCGGGGATGGAGCAGCCCCCACTCGGCGGTCGCATTTTCCAGATGAGGCATATGCAGCCGGGCCGAAGCCAGCCGTTCCGTCTTCTGCTCGCCCCCCATCCAGGCATGTGCGCGGGAAAGATGGTCCAAATTGATCTCTCCCTCGTATACATCGGCGGTCCATTGTTGAAGTCTTTGCGTATCATCCCGAGACAAAAGGCCCCTGACGGTAAGGAATCCGTCCCGCCGGTAGCTCACATATTCGTCGATCGTCGTCGTGTACCGCCCGGATTTCTCCGTTATTTCCCTTTGCATGAGCGTCCTCTCCTATCCGTTAAGTTATCTTTATCGATAAAGAATGATTAAGTTCGCTAAAGCGAAATACGACATTCTTTACCAAGAAAACTTCCGCTTAACCGCGGTCGCTCTTCATCGAAATACGACGATAGTCGTTTTTCTTATTGTGCAGGAGAAGTGGAGCGCTCACAATATACGGAGACGAACGATTGATGGATAAACTTGATCTGCTACTCCTTATCTGCCGATCGCAGGATGAAAATATGGTTCAACGGGTAAAAACGCCCCCAATCGTCCGGAGGCGCCATTTCCCTCAATCGGGGATCGCCGTATTTGCGTCGGTATTCGGTTGCCGTCATGCCCATCATTCGCCGAAACAGCCGATGAAAGTAATATTCGTCGGCAAAGCCGGCGGCGCGCGCGATTTGCTTGACGCTGTCCGAGCGCTGCAGCAGCAGCTGGGCGGCGAGACCGATTCTTCGTTTTGTCATCCACTCCTTTGGAGAATGTCCGACATGGCGCTGAAACGTGCGGGTAAAATGCTCGTGCGACCAGCCGGCCATCTTCGCCAGCTGCTCGACCTCGATCGTTTCGTTCGCGTGCGTATCGATATATTGGAGCGCATTCGCGATTTGGGGCGGTATCGCTCTCGGGTCGAGGTGGCCGGAGTCCGGCTCCAGCGAGCCCTCCATTTCCTCCATCACCGTCAGCAGGAGCATTTCAGCCATCGATTGCCATCTGGCAGGCCGGTGATGAAAGGAGTACAGCAGCTGCTTCATCAGCTGGGGAACGAGCGAGCCGTCCGCAACGGTTGCCGGAGCCGCCCCTTCGAGCAGCAGCTTCGGATACCGCTGACGGATGCCGTCCGTCACGAAGTCGAAGTGGACGAACAGGTGGCGCGTCGGGATCGCAGGATCGAAATTGTAGTCATGCGTTTCCCCGGGTCTCGTAATGAGAGCGAACGGGCTGTCCAAAGCGTACGTAACGCCGGCGGATGTATATAAGGTGCGGGTGCTCTTGGGGAAATAGACCAGCTCGTAATCATGAATCCGGCGAGGTCCGAGCCGACGTCCGGGCTTCACCGTCACATCGCCGGCGTGATGAAAGCGCAAAAAAGAGTCCGTTTGCAATGGGCTTCCCCCCATGGATGGAATTCATAACATGATCATATCACGGCGGGAAGCGGTATGAGTGATTTTAGCGACATGGCCATTATCAATCGCGCTCGTTAGGCTCATGCGAGCATATAGTAGATGACTTTAAACAGGAAGATGAGAACGAAGGGGAGAGCAATGCCGTAGAGGGGAACGAATGCGATAAACAAAAGGTTCGAGGCGCCGGCCTCACCTTTTAGCGTGTTTTTGAATATGAGCCTCATGACGATGAACAGGACCGCTATTACGCATATTCCGATGAATTTCGCGCCTAAGGGCGACATGTCGTTGCCTCCTTTCCTTGTACGATCATTATACGACAATATTTACATTATTTGTATTGGAAAATATCGAGATCGTCGAGGCGGCTGCCGAATGCGCGATAGAACAGCTTTGTTCCCGCGATTGACACTTGCCCGGCGCTGTAGTATCTTTCTCTCGTAAACGCTTGCAGCTAGACTACGAATTGAGGTGGATTTACCGATGGGCAAATTCAAGCTGAATTCGCGGCTCTTCTACCAATACATCGCTTCATACATTGTCGTATTGATATTGCCGGTGCTCGTGATCGGTTTCGTGGCGTACAACTACTTCATCCAGCTTATGAGGGAGGAAGTGATCCGCAGCAATCTGACCGTGCTTTCCCAAGTGAAGGATACGATCGATCTGAAGATGAACGAGCTCCAAAACATCGCGGTGCATATTGCCGCCAATCCGCATCTTTCCCCGTATACGGCGACGAAAAACGCCTTCAATGAGATGAATGCGATATCGGAGCTGCGCAATTATGCCAGCGCGAACTATTTCATCCATGACATGCTGCTCTATTTTCGCGGAGGAAGCAAGCTGTATTCCCCATACAGCGTATTTGCCGCGCAGTCGTACACCGATAAAATATTCCGCTACGAGAACTGGAGCGCGGATAGCTTTTACCGCGACATCAATATGCTGGAAGCGCCGCTGCTCCGACCGGCCGAGAACGTATCGGTACCCAATCCGGAGAAGTTCATCACTTTTATCGTGCCGATTCCTTACCGGGAGACGTCTCCCTATGGAACCGTAGTGTTCCAGATCAAAGCGAAAACCGTGAACGACATGATCGTGACGACATTCGGGGATTACGGAGGCAATGCGATCATTCTGAATGAGCGGGACGAGCTTATTACTTCGCTTGCGCCCGTATCCTCCTCGGCGCTCGGCGATTTGGCCGATACGGTTCGGCGACGCGACGGGGGCGGCTCGGGAACGATCCGATTGGAAGGAAGCGATTATTTCGCAGGCTATACGAAGTCCGACGCTTCCGGGTGGACCTATGTCTCTCTCGTGGATCAGAGCACGGTAATGAAAACGGTGCAGCTCGTGAAGGCGAGGACGCTGTACAGCCTGCTGCTAGTGCTGCTGCTCGGGAGCATCGCCATTTATTATGTCATGTCGCTCAACTATGCGCCGATCCGCAGGCTGAAGCAATTTGTGGACACCCGGATAGACCGGGCGTTCCGCAATACGAACGAGCTGGAGTCGATCCGTTCGGCCTTCCGCTATATATCGGATCATAACGATGAGCTGCACCGCAAGCTCGACAGCAGCAAGCCGGCGCTCAAAACGTTCCTCTTGTCGGCTCTGCTGAAAGGCGAATTTCACGAGATCCGTCAATTCAATGCGAGAGCGGAAGCGGCCGACCTTCGGTTTGCGATGCCCTTATTCCGTGTCGTCCTATTCGCTTTCTCCAGAAAGGACGATATTCGGCGCGCGCCTGGCGGCTCGATCATCCAGGAGGTAGAGACGCTGCTCTCCGATAGAGACGATGGCATGGAGAGCCAAGGAGGCTTGCCCGCAGGCGGCGAGCTCGAAGGCTTCGGTCTTGACAGTCTGGATGGGAACAAGCTCATCTTCATCGTCGGCACCCGGGCAAATGACGATGCGTCGTTAAACGAGAAGCTGGCATCCGTCCAGCGCCATTTGATGCAGAAGCGGGGGCTGCATGCTACGATCGGCATAGGCAATCCTTATGCCGATGCCGGAGAGATCGGCAAATCGTACATCGAAGCGACGGGAGCGGTTGATTACCGGCTGATCAAAGGTCACGGCAAGGTGATTTTCTTTGGCGAAATCGTATCGCGCACGCCGGTCGGATCAAACGATTATTCGATCAACGATTGGAGCCGCCTGAAGCTGTATATCGTACAAGGTGATACAGGGCAGATCGAGATCCAGCTGGACGCGATCATCGCCATGATCAAAGGAGACGGGATCCCGCTGTTTTTGGCCAAATGCATTTGCTTCGACCTGATCAACGTCATCTTCACCATCATGTCCGAGATGAAGCTCAGTCCGAACGACCGACAGAGGCAATATCCCGACGTGTTGTCCTTGACCGAATTCGAAACGGTGGAAGAGCTGATCGAGCTCGTCAAGACGATCAGCGCCGACATATGCGGCATTCTCCGCGAACAGAAGGAGAGCGCGAACTTCCGGCTCCGGGACCGGATCGTAGACTACATCGGGCAGCACTATTCGTCCTATCATTTTTCCGTACAAGCAATGGCAGACGATTTGCAAATGTCCGCCTCCTATTTGAGCCGGTATTTCAAAGATCAAACCGGCCAAACGATCATGCATTATGTGAATTCCGTGCGCATGGAAAAAGCGAAGCGGCTGCTTCTGGAAGGGACGGACAGCATGCAGCTGCTCGCAGGCCGGATCGGGTTCGGCAGCGTACCGGGCTTTATCCGCAAGTTCAAGGAAACGGAGGGCGTAACGCCGGGGGAATACCGTTCCATGCATGCGGAAACGGCTGCACGCGAGTCCGATGTAAGAAACCGTTAATCGGGTCAAAAACGGTTAATGCCGGGATGTAAGATTCAGTGAGCGGATATCAGAAATCGGTCATATACGGGCTCGGCGTAATGGTATATGGTGTTGCCTGAGAGGGGGGACACTGTATTCCGTTCGTCCGTGCCGCAGGGCAGCGGTCGGCGATGAACGGTTCGTCCGAAAGGCGGCTGCGCCGCCGAAGCTTTTCGGAAAGGGTGAGTGACGGCATCATGAATAAACGGTTCGGGATTTTGGCCTTCGCTCTTATGCTCATCGTTGCGTCCGCGACGCTGTCGTCGATTGCCGGCTGTCAGAATGAAGCCGTCGGGAACGAGGATGGGGACAAGGAGCGGGAAACGTTTCGGCCGACCGGTCTGCCCGTGGTCGACAAGCCGATTACTTTGCGCATACCGATGGTCAAGCAGCCTTACTTCAATGACCTGAACGAGATGGTCACCCTCCGGGAGCTGGAGCGGAAGACGAACATTCATATCGATTGGAAGCAAATACCGGTAGAGGGGTTCAAGGACAGGCTCAACCTGATGCTGGCGGGCGGGGAGCTGCCCGACGCGTTTTTTTACGGGCTTGGCTCGCAGGACGTCGTCAAGTACGGATCTCTTGGCGTGCTTGTCCCGTTGGAAGGGCTGATCGAACAGTATGCCCCCAACATAAGACGCCTATTGGCCGAGTATCCGCAAGTCAGAAGGGCGGCTACGGCGCCGGACGGCCATATTTATTCTTTGCCCTGGTTCAAGGATCAGGAGTTTTTCGAATACCGCAATACGTTTCTGATCAACCAAACGTGGCTGGACGCTTTGGGGTTGAAGATGCCGGAAACGACGGAACAGTTTTACCGGGTATTGAAAGCGTTTAAGACAAACGATCCGAACGGAAACGGCTTGGCCGACGAAATTCCCGCCACGTTCCGGTATAACGTGACGACGAACGGCTACTACGAGCTGTTCGGCGCTTTCGGGGTCGTCGATGCGGTCAACAATTTGTACATCAAGAACGGCAAAGTAGGTTTCGAGGCTGTCGAGCCGCGATATAAGGAAGCGATCGGTTATTTGCACCGGCTGTACGGCGAAGGGCTGATCGACCAGCAGACATTCACGCAGGATTCGAAGCAGCTTTTGTCCAAAACGAAGAACGACGTGCCGATCGTCGGTGTGCTGGCCTCCTTCAACGGAACGCTGGAGCTGGATTTGGAACGGCTGAAGCAGTACGTGCCCATGCCGCCTTTGGCAGGCCCCGAAGGCGATAGGATATGGAGAAGGCAGGACAACCGGATTATTCCGAACTATTTCTCGATTACTTCGGCCAACAAGCACCCGGAAGCGACAATGCGTCTGGTGGACGTGATGAACGATCCGAAATCGGTGCTGCAGTTTCAGCAAGGTCCGTTCGGTACTCATCTGAAGGAGCGGGAGGACGGTAAAATCGAAGTGCTGTATCCTCCGGCAGGGAACGATCTCGGCTATTGGATCGGCAGCGTCACGCCGTCTACGGCTTTGCCCCTGATGATATCCAAGCCATGGCTGGACAAAGTGATTCCGCATGAAACGGACCAGCTGCGGGATCGATTTTACCAAGTGTATAAACCGTTCATCGCCAAAGAAGAGGAGACGTATCCGAGCTTGTACTTGACTCCCGAGCAGAACAAAAGAGTAAGCATGCTCGGAGCGGACATCAACAAGTACGTCCGGCAAATGGAAGCGAAATGGATCGTTCAGGGAGGCGTCGACGCGGAATGGGACGCTCACCTGACGGAACTGAACCGGATGGGGCTGGAAGAGCTGATGAAGATCCGGCAAGATGCGTACGATCAATATAGGAGAATCAGGTGAGAGCCATGACTGACACGATTATGCGGGCGAATTCAAGCAATCGGTACAAGGTTGAGCCGCTTGCCGACACGTTTGTAACGTTATACGAGTCGCCTTATCCGGAGAGCGTATTTTGCTATAGTCCGGGAATTTTGGAATTGCCGGGCGGCCGTCTTATCGCCACGATCGATTTGGGCGGCAAAGGAATGTCGCAGCTGGATGGCCCCAAAGGCTCGCGGCATGGATACGTGACGCAAGGGAAAGCGTTTTTGTCGGATGATGGCGGACAAACATGGCGGCACACGGCGGACTTCCCGTATATGCATGCGCGGCCGTTCCTGGCAGGCGGCTCGATTTATATTCTGGGACATTGCGTGGATATTATGATCATGCGCTCGGACGACGGGGAGACATGGACGGAGCCGGTCAAGCTAACGTCAAGCGGGGACTGGCATCAGGCGCCCTGCAATGTGCACTACGCCAACGGCAACGTTTATTTGGTTATGGAGAATATACGGGATGGCGATCAGAGCCATTATTGGCCGGTCGGCTGGATGGAGCCGGTCCTGATGCGTGCCGGAACGGATACCGATCTGCTAAAGCCGGAAAGCTGGTCATATTCGACCCCGCTTGCGGCGCGCGACGTTATTCCGTCGGAGAAGCTCGACTATTTCGGGGTTCCTTTCTTCACGGAAGGCTGTACGCACAAGCGGGGCCAGATCAATTGCGCTCCGGTCGGCTGGCTGGAGACGAACGTCGTGCAATTCGTCGATCCCGATCATTACTGGCACGACCCGAACGGCCGCACGTTTCATCTATGGATGAGAGCCCACACGGGAGGCACGGGTTATGCCGCCATTGCCAAAGTTGTCGAGGATGAGAACGGAGTCATGACGACGATGCCCGAGACGGTTCCGTCCGGCAAGCAGATCGTTTTCGTACCTTGTCCCGGCGGGCAAATGAAGTTCCATATCGTATATGACGACATGACGAAGCTGTACTGGCTGCTTTCCTCTCAATCTACGGACAGTATGACGAGGGCGGAACGGCTCCCGAAGGAACGGTTCGATCTTCCTAACAACGAGCGGCACCGGCTGCAATTGCATTTCTCCAAAAACTGCATAGACTGGTGCTTTGCCGGTCTGGTATGCGCCGGAGCATCGCCCAAACAGTCGCGGCACTATGCCAGCATGATTATAAGCGGCGAGGACCTGCTTGTTATGAGCCGATCCGGCGATGAACGGGCGGCAACCGCGCATAACGGCAATCTGATCACGTTTCACCGCATAAGCCGATTCCGGGAACTCGTATATTGAGCGAACGACTACCGTTGTTTATACGGAGAGGGCAAGCTTTTATCTACAATGAGAACGTTGTTCTCTATTATGGAATAAACAAGGGGGCGCGCGAATGGTCCGTAAACCGATTAAAACCGTATGGGCGGCAGTTGCAATAGCGGCACTGCTGGCCGGCTGCTCGACCAAGAACGAGACGTTAACGGGCGAGGCAAAGCCGGAGCAACAGAAGTCCGCTTCCGAACTGGCATCGCTGATGACGGGCTCCGACGAAAAAGCGGAAATCATTATCCGGACGGGAATGACGGACGAGGCTTTCGACAAACAAATTCGCGGGCTTTTGAAAAATAAATTTCCTAACGTCACCTTTACGAAGGTCGGCTACAACATCAAGCTGCAGGATTTGCTGGCATCGTCTCCTCCGGACATTATCGACCAAGGCATCACGAATTTGGAAGAAATTATAGAGGTGGACCTGCCGCTTAATCTCGATCCTCTGGTCGGGCAGCACAAGATCGATATGAGCCGATTCGATCCTCATATCATTCAGGATATCCGTTCTTATTCTGTCGGCAAAAACGAGCTGGTCATGATGCCGTTCGTCGTTCAGCCGTTCGTTCTGCATTACAATAAAGATCTATTCGACAAATTCGGGGTGACGTATCCGAAGGCGAACAGTACGTGGCCGGACTTGATCGAGCTGGCCAAGAAGCTCTCCCGCACCGAACAAGGCATCGCTTACCGGGGGTTGGACGCCGGCCTGAATATCGGCCGGATGCAGAAGCAGCTGTCCCTCCCGTTCATCGACGCCAAAACCGGCAAATCGCTCGTAGGCTCGACGCCGGAATGGAAAACGCTTTATCAGACCTACGCCGATATTTACGGCGTTCCCGGCAACTTCCCCGAGGGCGCCAAGCATGGAGACGGCCGAAAAGCGTTTCTCGACAGCAGAACATTGGCGATGTATCCGCACATCATCATGCTGACCGATCCGGATTTCGTCCAAGCGGCGCAAAGCGGGCTAAAATTCGGAATCACCACCTATCCCTCGTTCAAGGATAAGCCGGGAGTAAGCACGGGATTGTTCGGCGGAGGGCTGGCAATATCCAAGACATCGAAAAATCGGGACTTGGCTTTCAAAATCGTCCTGTATTACACGTCCGACGAAGTGCAGAAGGAGCTCGGAAAGATGGGCTTCGTCACACCGCTAGTCAGTCCGGAAGTACGCAATAAGCTGTTTGAAGGAAATCCGCTCGCTGCGGGAATCGATTTGAGCGCGATCTATACTCCTCGCGTCGCCGATCCTTATGTACGGACTAAGTGGGATGCGAAGGCGTCCAATGTCGTCCAAGCGGGCATGCAAAACTTTTTTACGGGTAAAGCCGACCTGAATACGTCGATCCGGGATGTTGACGAGAAGATCGAGAAAATGGTTCAAGACGAGCAGAACAAATAAGGGACTGATCCGGAAGTGTCCTTGCGGGCGCTTCCGGATCATGTGCTCCGCTAATGTGAAGGCGGAGTAACTACTAATTATTGGGGGGAAGAAGCGATGGATTCGAATTACCGGAACGGCAGCGAAATGGGGGAGCGGAAAGAAGCGGAACTCCTGATGAACGCGGAGGAGGGCTGGAGTGGCAAGCCGGTTAGCCGGCGCAGACTGCTCGCGGCCATTGGAGCGGCGGGCGCGGCTCTGACGACGATGAGCGTATTGGCGGGACAGACGGGGGTAGCGGCGAAAGGCGTTAAATCGAGCGTATACGGTTCGGTGTACGGGGACCCGGATCATCCGTTGACGGGAGATTGCGTGCGGGCCGTCACGATCGACGAGCTGAGGGCGGAACAAAGCCCCGAGGCCGACCGATTGTATTACGTAACCGATCCGGGACAGGAGGGCCCGTTCATGTATGATGCGGCCGATACCGTGACCACGGAAAATACGGGGACGACGGTCGTCTCCGGCTCCGGGGCGCGCTTCAAAAGACGGTACGACGGCAGCTTGCACGTCAAATGGTTCGGGGCAAAGGGCGACGGCATCGCCGACGATACGGCGGCGGTCAGGGCGGCTCTTGCGGAGGCGCGGGGGAAGACACTGTTTTTTGCGCCTGGCGTATTCAAGCTGACCGATACGATTACGGTTCCCCGGAATACGTTCGTTCGGGGCTCCGGCAATTCGTCGTGGTACGCTTTCGGCCAGCGGCGCAACGTATTGCCGAACAGCATTCTCGACATGGAATGCGGGACGGTGCTCGCTTTTTTCGGCAATTCGCTGCAAACGTTTTCAAGCAATCGTGCGGATTTCCAAAATTTCACGTGCGCCGTCAGGCTGGAGAGCGACGCCGACGGCACGCAGCTGTCCGATTTGAAAATATTGTCCCATTTCCGCATTCGCGACGAAGCGGGAGCCATCACGACTCACCTGACCGACGAGCACGCTTTGTTCGATGTGGGGCTGTGGATCGACAATGCCGATCATGTAAAGCTGGACCGCGTGTCGGTCGTCGGGTATTGGCAGAAGGCCGGTCTGTACCTCGATGCCTCGGGCCGGCTGGCCGCGACGGGCGAATACGGCGCCATCGAGTACGCCACGATCAAGGATTGTTATTTCCAAGGCAAAATCGGCATGGCGGTACTGGGCGGCGACGAGGGCAATCCTCCGGATGAGACGGGCTATACGCCGCCTGCGGGGGACGCTCTGACGGAAGGGCAGTTCGGTCTGTCTCACCTGTTCGTGTCCGACTGCTTTTTCTCCGGCACCGATCATCATTCCAACGGCTTCGTCTCCGACTGGCAAAGCCGGATCGGGCCGGACAGCACGCCGATCAAGATCGACGGCTTCATCGGCAGCGGCGTACCGTACCGGATCAACAACCCGCGCTTCGTCAACTGCTCGATCCAGACGCGGGAGAGCGCCTCGATCGTGCTGGACCGGGTTATCCGGCCCACCTTCGTCAGCTGCCGGGCAGAGAGCGGTCCGATCCGCGCCACCAAGCATACGATCCAGCCCCGGCTGATCGCCTGCGAATTCCCGTACAACCGGACCAATACGATTTACCATGAGATCGAGTTTTGCCAAGGCGCCTATATCGAACCGCCGTTTCGGCGCCTCGGGCATACTTTGCTGATGGATTACGAGTTCCAGCTCGAGCTGCGCAACAACGGAGGTGTAATCGAGCATCGTCTGACCAAACCTTACGCCCTTCAGGCCGGCGCCAAATCGAGAGCGGTCGAAGCTCTGTTCCGTTATGCGATTCTCGAAGCGGGCTGGAATTATCAGCAGTGGACGCCGACACCCGTGCCCGGCTCTACGGACGATTTCGCGAAGGGACTCTTTTTGGGCGAGAAGTCGTTTACGGCCAAATACAATTTGTATACGAGCGCTGCAATCGATAATGCCGCCGATTATCAGGAAATCGAGGTGACGGTTGCCGAATCGAGGGCAGCCGACGCCGGTCTATGGGCGAGACCGGGCTCCTATTCGGCGCAGGCGGTCCCATACCGGCTGAGCAATTATTCCGCGGCACTCAGAATCGAGCTGAGGAACGGAACGGGTCCGGCGACGAACTTGACCGCCAATTTACCGAACGAAGCGAACGGCTCCGCAAGTCTGATCTTGCGGGTGAAGGGGAAATTTTACGAGCAAGCTTACGGCTTGGCTTAAGCCGCAATTTTATAGGTCTCGCTGGCGCGGGTCGATAAACAGACGGAGACGCCGACCATCATCGCCGATCCACGCTGGAAAACGATTTTTCGCAACGCGGTTCGTCAAGATGATGCAGGAGACTCGTTCAATCAGCGATTTGTGCAACATTGAACGTCGGACATCAACACGGCGTTCCGGGCTGCGGAGGAAGCGGCTGCCAAGACGATCAAGGACGCAGCGCAAGCCAAATAGGAGTGCGCGAGCGGGTGCGGCAGACTCTTTATACCGAGATGCAGTCCGACGGATTCTCTCCCGTCAGCTTTTTGAACAGTCTGCTGAAATAATAAATGTCCTGGAAACCGACCGCCAGCGCCGCTTCCGTAACGTTGCAATGGCCGCCGAGCAGCAAATCTCTGGCCTTGCCAACGCGGATATGGTTCTGGTATTGGACGGTCGTCATGCCCATGATTTTCTTGAACAACAGCCGGAAATGGGAGGGGCTCAGTCCCGACAGCCGGGCCAGCTCCTCGATGGAGAAGCTGTCCGCGTAATGCTGCAAAATATGGTTCGCCGTTGTCTCGATCGCGTTGTACCGGGAGCTGCCGTACTCGGTCCGGTCCTGCTCCCGGATGACGCGGTACAAAATATCCATCAAAATGCTCCGGCACTTGACGCTGAATCCGTTGCGCTTGCCGGTCCACACTTGGTTCAATTCGTGGAACAGATGGGAGAGCTTGTACAGATGCGGACTGCGGATACGAATGTCCAGCCGGTCGAACTGCTCGCGGGACTGTTCGTTCTGAAACAGAACGTCGAACGTGACCGAGATAAACGACCAAGGATTGTCCGGATTGGCCGCGGCGGAGCGGACGAACCCTTTCGGAAACAGCAGCACGTCTCCTCTGCGGACTTCGACTTGCTTGCCGTTATAGGTGTAGAGAGCTTCGCCATCCCGGCAGTAACCGATAACATACATCGTATCGTTAATGGTCCGCTCGATCTTCCAGTGCGGATTCGGCTGCCGATCGTTGATGTGCTCGATCGTCACGTTGAAATCGAAGTCGCTTTGCAAGTGCGCGGTGGTCATATCGGGCCCCCTCCGATCTGGGAATGGCTTTGCTCTCAGTATAAAATCGTCTGCCGGCCGCTGTCTACGAAATCATGCGGGCAGCAGGTCCGACAATAGAAAAAGCAAACCTTCCGGGAGCGACGGAGGTTTGCTTTTTCTGTACCGGAGCCGGCAAAGGCCGAGAGGATACGTATGATCGGCCGAGCTTGCTGTCCGCTTACTTGCCGAGCAGCTTGCCGAGCGCCTCGCCCATCTTGACTTTGGAGCCGACGGAGAGATCGCCGCGTGGCTCGAAAATGCCGTTTTCGGTCAAGAGCACGACGGTCGAGCCGAATTCGAAGTAGGCAAGGTCGTCTCCGCGGCCGATGCGATCCGGCAGCGGCTCGACGTATTTGATGCTGCTGACGTTCATGGCGCCGACCTTGACGACGGCGATTTCCCCATGCTCGTGGTCGATATAAGTAATGAGCCGCTCGTTCCGGCTCAGCACCCGTTTCATCTGGCGCAAGCCGAAATCGTTGACGGGATACACTTTCCCCTTGACGTGCTCCTTCTCCACGATCGTGCCGGATGCCGGGGAATGGATGCGATGGTAGTCGGTAGGGCTTAAGTACAGGACGAAATAAAACCCGTTCCGGTAGTTTACCGTTCTCGGGGAGCGGTTCAGCAATTCTTCCACCGTGTAATCTTGCCCTTTGATCCCGAGCATCGTACCGGCCTTGATCGGTCCCATGCCGGTTATGAGCGAATCGACGGGACTCAGCAGCGAACCCGGATCGGCGTCGAACGGTCGCAGACCCGGCTTCAGGCGCCGGGTGAAAAATTCGTTCAATGTCCGGTATTCCGCAATCGCCTTCTCCGCGTCATCGATACGAATTCCGTACGATTTGGCGAATTGGGGAATAAGCAGCCGGCTTATTTCCGATTTGGCGAAAGCTCCGGTTATACGCGAAATCCATTTCCGCGAAGAAAGCTCGGTCAATAGTCGAAATAACGGTTTCATCTTCGTCCACCCATTCTAATTGTATCCCCGAAAGTGAAGTCAAGCTTCGAAGCATAGTCCGAGTCTTTTTGGGAAGCCCCCCTGAATTCGCTCCAAAAGCGAAGCAAGCCTCCGAAGCGCAATCCGGAAGCACGGTCCGAGACCAAGGCATATATACCTATCTTGACACAGAAAAGGCGGCAACGCAACAAGCATTCCCGTGCGCGAACGCAAGAAAAAAAGGCAGCCCATTCAGCTGCCGGAAGCGGTGTACGGCCAATTCGGCCTTGTTCCGATACGTTTATACTCTTGACAGGACAGGCACGTCGCCGTGTTGATCTGCACCGGAATGGCGCAGCCGGAATATTTCACGCAGTGCACCGGTGTTCGATCATCGGAGTCGGAGGCAATATGCACACAAAAGCGGCATCCGGAAATCAACTCGTGCGTAACGTCGAGCATCGTTTGCTTCAACCGAACGATTTCTTCCATTGGGCTGCGGCTCCTTTGATATTCGTTTCCGTTCGTCGTGTGACTGCTAGAGAGCTGTCCAAGAATGATTCTCATCCGTATAATAGCATAATTTCTAATCGTTTGTCACTATTTGGTAAAAGCTTGAATTCAAAATCATACGATCAAATAGACAGAGGCGCTCGACGATACGCTGCCAACGAACATCTGGCGGAACCCCCGCCGGAGCAGAAGCCTGCCCTTAAGGCTCAAAACGATTCCCGCCGAAGCCGCCTCCGCTTATTGACAAAAGAGCGAATCGTGTTAAGATTAGGTTTGTCACTAGGGGAGCCCAGCGGGGCTGAGATTGGATGTTCGCGCATCCTAGACCCTTCGAACCTGATCTGGATGATGCCAGCGTAGGGAAGTGGGACACCATACGTTCGAAGCCGAACTTTTCGAATGCGCGTCCATCCTCTATGAAGGGTGGACTTTTTTGTTGTCCGATATCGGAGAACCCCGGGGACGAAAATCGATTATAGGAGAGGATATCATTGTCAACGGCTTACAAAGCGTCAAAAGGACTGAAATTGACCGATATTTTGGTCACCGTGGTCATTGCCGTCGTATTCGGGCTCATTTACCGGATATGGGGTCCGGTGTACGATCTGGTCAAAGTATTCGGGCTGCAAGCCGAACAGCTTACATACGGGATGTGGTTCATTGCCTCGACCGTAGCTTTTCTGATTATCCGCAAGCCGGGTGTGGCGCTGCTCGCCGAAGTAGCCGCCGCCTCCGGGGAATTGATTACGGGCTCGCAGTACGGAGTCGAAGCGCTGACCTACGGGATTTTGCAAGGAATCGGCGCGGAAGTGGTTTTCGCCTTGTTTGCCTATCGCTCTTATTCGCTCGCCGTCGCATGTTTGGCCGGGATCGGGGCCGGTTTGGGCTCGCTCGGCATGGATTGGTACAAAGGGTATTTGCTTGAACTGCAAGGCTGGAACTTGACGCTGTACTTCGTGTTCCGGTTTATCGGCTGCATCGTCATTACGGGCGGATTCGCCTATTATTTGGTCAAAGCGCTGGAAGCGACGGGGGTGACCCGGATCGTGCGACCGGTATCGGAAGCGGACCGGAATGCGCTGAAAGACTAATCGCGATCTGAGGTGAAGCATCATGGACGCTGCGGCGGGAGTCGAACGGTTAAGACTTAAGTTTCCCGGCGCGCCGGCGCTGACTTTCCGGGATTTGTCGTTTGCGGCTAAACGGGGGGAGCGCGTGCTGCTGCTCGGCCCTAGCGGCTGCGGGAAATCTACGCTGCTGCAGGTGCTGACCGGGTTAATCCCGCATGCGGTCGACGTGCCCATGTCGGCGGACGCGATCGTCGTGCCGGAACGATGGGGGTATGTATTTCAGGATCCGGACACGCAATTTTGCATGCCTTACGTGGACGAGGAGCTGGCTTTCGTGCTGGAAAATTTGCTCGTTCCCCGCGAACGCATGAGAGAACGGATAGACTCGCTGCTCGAGCGAGTCGGTCTGAAGCTCGACAACGTTCATACGCCGATTGCGGCGCTTTCGCAAGGCATGAAGCAGCGGTTGGCCATCGCCGGCGCACTGGCTCTCGAGCCGGACGTCCTGTTCGTCGACGAGCCGACGGCGCTGCTCGACCCGGAGGGCACGGAGCAGGTTTGGGAGACGATCCGCACCGCGGGCGAAGGACGGACGGTCGTCATCGTCGAGCATAAAATCGAACACATTATCGACTATATCGACCGCGTAGTCCTGTTCAACAAAGCAGGGGAAATTACGGCGGACGGTCCGGTGAAGGACGTATTCGCCGAATACGGGCATCGTCTTGTCGAGGACGGCATCTGGTACCCCGGCGTATGGGAAGATTATGTGAAAAGCGGACGTTTCTCCCGACCTTTACCGGCACAGGCTGGCGACGACACTTTGATCCGCTTGGACGAATTCGAAGTATTCCGGGGAAAAGCCCGAAAGCTCGCCATCGGCAATGGCCGGATCTCGGCCGGCGAGTGGATCGCCGTAGTCGGGCCCAACGGAGCGGGGAAAAGCACGCTGCTGCTCGGCTTGATGAGGCTGCTCAAGACGGTTGGGGGCTATGACCTGAACGGGACGCCGGCCGAGCATTATCGCGAGCTGTCCGGCGAAATCGCCTTCGTATTTCAAAATCCGGAGTTTCAGTTCGTGACGAACTCCGTATATGACGAGGTCGCATTCTCGCTGCGGCGGGAGAAACGGCCGGAGTCCGAAGTAGAGGCGAAGGTGTCGGAGCTGCTGGCCGATTTCGATCTCGCCGACCGCAAGGAAAACCATCCGTTCCAGCTGTCGCTCGGACAGAAGCGAAGACTGAGCGTAGCATCGGCGATCGTAAAGGAGCAGCGCATCCTGCTGCTCGACGAGCCGACGTTCGGCCAAGACGCGAAAAACACGTTCGCCCTGCTGGAAAGGCTGGAAGCGTGGCGGCGGAAAGGCACCGCGATCGTGATGGTGACGCACGATCCGGACATCGTGCAGCGCTTTGCGACGAGGGTGTGGGACATCCGCGCAGGCGAGCTGCATGCCGATCTGCTTCCCGGGGAGTGGGCCGGATCGACGGCAAAGTCCGCATCATCCCGGGCAGATTCCGTGAATGAACGCGACACGCCGCATGAACGACGGAAGGAGCCTACGCCGTGCACATAGAGTTTTCATACCGGGAGACGTGGCTGCACCGGGTCAATCCTTCCTTGAAGCTGTTCGTATGCTTGGCGCTGTTCTTCTTCGTCCTGTTTACTCACAATCCGAGCGTCATGCTGAACGTCGCCGCCGCGGCCGTACTCGTGCTGTTCTCCGGCAGCGGCCACCCGGGCAAACGTCTAGCCCTGTACGCGCTGCCGGCGCTGCTGCTGTTCGTGTCGTCTTCTACATCGATGATCTTTTACGGCAAAGGGGAGACGACCTGGCTGAAGTGGGGGATTGTCCATGTGACGGAGGAAAGCTTTTACCGGGGTATGCAGGTCGGCATGAAATCGCTCAGCTTCGCTTTCGTCGGTCTGTTGTTCGCGCTCACGACGCGTCCCGTTTATTTGTTTTATTCGCTTATGCAGCAGTGCAGGGTGAAGCCCAAGTATGCTTACAGCTTTATGGCGGCGATGCGGCTGCTGCCGATCATGATCGAGGAATTCCAGACGCTGCGCCACGCGCTGGCGGTACGGGGAGTTGGCCGGGAGAAGGGACTTGCCGGCCTATACCGGAAAATGAAAGCCTACGCCGTCCCCATGCTCGCCCAGAGCATACGCCGTGCCCAGCGCATCGCGGTGGCGATGGAGGCTAAACGGTTTGTGGGCGACAGCCGGCGTACCTATTATTACGAAATCGGTTTTTCACCGGCTGATGCGGCGTTCGTCGCGGGAACTATGGCGCTGTGCGCAGCGGCTTACATGGCAGGCGTGCTGCTGCCGTATTTTCCGGTAACGGACGTACGCTGAGCAGCCGGAATGAGAGAGGAGAGAGAACGATGTTGTTTTCCAAACGGTTAAGAGAAGCGGCGGATGCAAGCTGGGAGGCCAGCTTCAGCCATCCGTTCGTAACGGGGATCGCCGACGGCACGCTGCCGCTCGACCGGTTCAAGCATTATGTGCTGAACGACGCCTATTATTTGTCCTGCTTTGCCCAAGTACAAGCATTGGGCGCTGCCAAGGCGACGGATCTGCACACGTCCAACCGGATGGCTGCGCACGTGCAAGGCACTTACGGCGCCGAACTGTCGCTGCACGAGAAGTTTTCCGGCATGCTCGGCATTACCGACGAAGAACGGAGCTCGTTCCAGCCCGCTCCGACCGCTTACGCTTATACCTCGCACATGTTCCGTGCCGCCTACACGGGACATTTGGGCGATATTATCGCCGCCATACTGCCGTGTTATTGGCTGTATTATGAAATCGGCGAAAGGCTGCAAGGCGCAAAGCCGGACGAGCCGATTTACCGGGAATGGATCGCGGCTTACGGCGGAGAATGGTTCAAGGAGCTCGTGCAGGAGCAGATCGACCGGCTGGACGCGATTGCCGATACGGTAACCGAAGCGGACCGGGAGCGGATGCAACGCTCGTTTCTGATCAGCAGCCGCTATGAATATTTGTTCTGGGATATGGCTTACAAGAAGGAACAATGGCCGGTGTAGATTGGCAGGCGGGCAGGATGATAGAGAGGGATGCCTAAACGGCTCCACGATGATGGTGACAGTTACGAGAATATAGGTTTGTCCACAGGCTGCCGAATAACGGCAGTCTGTTTGCGCTGCCGAAGAAGGATAAATCGATTGATACCCAATCATTCCCAAGGTTATGTTCCAGCATCTTGTTACAATTGGAATGGACAGCCACGACATCGCCCCACGCTTCTCATTAATTTCGTTAAAATTTGGCTTCTCCTATCCTCTGCCGAACCGAAGAGGAACAAAAAGTTCCTCTATGAGAAGAAAGGAGCGCTGCATAAGGGCAAAACGGAACAAATAGTTCCGTTATTTGGCTAAATGCCGCCAAAAACCGCTTGCGTGAGCTCGTTAACGGAAAAAATCGTTCCTCTAAGCCATATTTATGACCGTATTTTTGAACATAGAGGAACAAATTGTTCCGTTCGATGAGTCATCTTACCATCAAACGCCTCTGCAAGCCAGACCATGCTGCAGGGCGCGATCGTAAGGCGCGGCTACTCCTCCCTGGACCTTTGAAGCAGCTTTCCGGCCTCGTTGCGGTCCGCGACCTGCAGCTTGTTCAACAGATTGGATACGTTATTGGCGACCGTTTTGACGCTGATATTCAGCTGTGCGCTTATTTGTGCGTTGGTGTCGCCCACGGCGATGAGCTGCAATATTTCCAGCTCCCGCTTCGTGAGCTCGGATAGTTCGGGATGATTGGCCGGCTCGGCAGCCGTCGGCGATGAGAAAAAATGGATCATCCGCCCCGCGATATCGGAGCTGAATACGGCGCGGCCGCTGCCGACCATACGGATGGACTGGAGCAGCTCGTCCTCGTCCGCGTCTTTGAGCACATAGCCTTTGGCACCTGCCCGCATCGCGGTAAAGACGGACTGGTCGTCCCGGAACATGGTCAGGATCAGCACCTCGATATGAGGGTAAGCTTGTTTGATCAGCCGCGTAACTTCGATTCCGTTCAGTCCGGGCATGCGGATATCCATGAGCACCAAATCCGGCTGAAGCGTCCCCGCCAATTCCAGCGCTTCATCGCCGGATGAAGCCTCCCCCACTACTTCCAGATCCTCTGTCGTGCCGAGCAAATTCCGCACCCCTTTCCGGAACAAGGGATGGTCGTCCGCTATAATCATTTTCAATTGGCACCGCTCCTTTCTATAAAGGAAGAATGGCCGAAACTCGCGTTCCGCCTTGCTCCGTTCGCTCGATCGCGCATTGTCCGCCCAACTCCGCCGCCCGTTCCCGAATAGATCCGAGACCGATGCCTCCCGTGCTGCCTGATGCTGGCGACAGGGTGGGGATGCCGCTGCCGTTATCCGTAATCTCGATCAAAAGCTCCTTCTCCTTGGCGGGAGAAATGTCCAACCGTACCGTGCAGGACGTAGCCTGGGCATGCTTGACAACATTGGCCAGCGACTCGGTAACGATCCGGTATACGGCCACCTCCACCGCTGCGGGCATTGCAGGAAGAGAAGATGGAGCATCGAGCCGGATGAGGAGAGAATCGGCGCGTCGTTCGCCGGCAACCGTCAGAGCTGGCTTGTTCAGCTCGTCAATCCTGATCTGAATCGCGCCCACAAGCCCCAGCTCATCCAAGGTAGGGGGACGCAAGTCATGAACAAGCATGCGGATCTCTTCGACGGTCGAGCGGATGACCTGTCTCAGGTCGGCCAGCATCTCGATCGCCGCCGCAGGCTCTTTGGCGACGTATTTTTGCGCCGTGGCCGCGTTTAAAGCGAGTGCCGCCAGTCTGGGGGCGAGATCGTCGTGCAAATTGTTGCGGATTTGCCGGCGTTCCTCTTCCCGGGCCAGTACGAGCTTCTCCCGGGATTCCTGCAGATCTTGGACGAGCAGCTTCATGCCGAGCGTCATTTTTACGTTTTCCACGATAGGACCGGCTTGCCGCAGCAGTACGTCCAGCAATTTGCCGTCCTCGGAGGAGAAGGCTTCCCCGGGCGAGCGGCTTGCCGCATAGAGCGTTCCGACCTCTTCGCCCCGATGGATGATCGGAAATGCAAGCGGATCGTCAACCGGTTCTCCGTCAGAGGCGACAACCGTTTCATGGCCGCCCACGCCTATGGCAATTCCCGTGTAGGGCAGGCGAAGCGCCGACTTCACCGTCCGGACGACGGCGTCCAGCATGGCATCCGGCGGCAGCGGCCGAATCAGCTGGTTGCCGAGCTCCAGCAATACCTCGTAAGGCTCGTCGTGCCTGCCTTTCATGAGCCGGTTAATATGGCGCTGCAGCCATTCCTTCAGCGGAGCGAACGCCACGGAAACGACGGCGGTGGCCAGCAGCGAGACGAAGAAGCCGTTCCCGCTCTGAAACAAGGGTCCCAAATACAGCACGGCGCACGTATACAGCAGCACGACGGAGACGGTTAACGCCGCGTAGACGAGGGTTCGTTTGACCAATGGATCGATGTCCCAGAGCCGTCTGCGCATAACGGCCATCGCAAGCGTTACGGGTATTGCCGTCAGTGCCAAATTGAGCAAGGCGTTCAAATATACGTAGGTGAGCGCCGTACCGTCATGAAATCGCGGATCGAACAGCAGGCTCATCCCGCTAAACCCGATAAATCCGATCGAAACGCCGTAGACGCCCCATTTCGTTTGCTGCCGCTCCGCAGGCGAGGATACATGGCGGAACCGGTAAATTTGCGAATAAATAAGAACGGCGGTGGATGAAACGTACCATAGCAGTTGAATGAGCACGTGGACATGCAGCGATTGCCACATGGAACCGCCGTAGAATACATTCGTGACGGCAACGAGCGCGATGGCGGCAAAAAAAAGACGGGACCACCCGGGCACGAACCGTCCGTTTGGAAAAACAAAGAAAAAGAGCGAGATCGAAATCCATCCCAGCATCGCCACGATCAGAAACCAATGATGGGCGAAACCGGAATCGCCGGAGGCGACGATGGCAAGCGATGGAAACGAGGTGCCGAAAGCGACCATGGCCAGAGCGGCGAGCAGCCCGACAGGTTCCCGGAATCCTTTCCATAACATAACGGCGGAACAGAAGTAGAACGCGAGCGTAAAGCCGACATCGATCAGGACGAATAATACGGCATACGTCGTTAGCGACAAGCCGTCAATCGGCAAGGGCATCGCCGGGACCGAGTTGCCGCAGCCGTTCGTAATGCAGACGGACACGAGCTTCGAGTAATAGTTCGGGATGCTGCCGAAATACATCGACATCGTCACCAAGGCGAAGACGGCGACAAACGACTGCAAAGCGATCAGCTTCCAAACGGACCGCCGGTCATCGGGAGAGCCGGGTCGGCCGCGAAGCCGTTCTGTTTCCGGCGTTAGGGCAGGTTCCCCCATTGCTTCTATTTCTCTCATTCCTTCCATTGTTCCATCCTTCCGATCCGCTGGCCGATTTCCCTTATTATAGCTGTCTCCCCCGCGCGTTGAACATAGGGCGGGATCATATTCCCGGTCCGATTCCCGGCTTTCCCGGATCGGCACGCCGAAAGTTCCCGATCAATCGGGATGCCGTTCTCTTCCGCCGGGAAATTCCCTCCGGTTACGATAGTCGCAGCGGTTCAATCGACGAATAATTGGAGGATGAGGAAAATGAGTGGAAATCAGTTGGTGAAAGCTTTGGGCATGATTTGTTTGCTGGCGGGCATCGCGCGCATCGGCATGACGCCGAGCTCGATCATTTGGGGGACGGATAGCGTGCAGGAGCTGACGTTCGGCTTTATCGCGTGCGTACTCATGTCGGTCGGCACGATCGTCACTTATATGGTGCAGTCGCGGGAAACGGGATGGACCGGCTTCGCGACGACGCTGGCGATTATTATCGGCAATATCGTCACGACGGCGATGTTATGGTCCGGGTTCGCCTCGGGGGATCCGCACTCGATTCCGGAAGGCGTCCTCGTTACCGTTTCCCGGATGATTACGATGATCGGTCTTATGGGGGGGACGGTGGTGTTCGCCATTCTTACCTTCCGCGCGAAAGTATTTCCGCGTTGGGTAGCGGGCTTGCTGCTGCTAATGATCGTGGGGCTTTTTCTTCCCCTCGAGGATAATAAATGGTTTGCCTTCTTCTGGGGATTGGCGTATGTGGGGATGGGGTACTGCATTTGGGCGGAGAAATTGAATACTTCCTCGGCCAAGACGGGAGCCGACAGAACGGCAAGCCTGTGATTGTGGCAGGCGTACTGGGCGGTTAAGTCGTTGTAGCTACCGGCGCAAAGGTAGATGAAACGACTGCCCGTGCGAACGACGATGCTTCGGTAAAGCATGGCATCTCGGCGACTAGGCGCCAATTTGAAAACGGTCCACTTTCTGATAAAGTGGACCGTTTTTCTTTTGCGGCCGGTTGCAGCATTTTTTTGCAGGCAGATGGACTACTTTCGCCGAAATGGAACAAACAGGATGCGCTTTTGCAGGCTAGCGATACCGTTACGACCGTGTGGTGGCGGGAGCGGATGCCCGGACGTTTATCCGAACCAAATACAGGAGCGCGACCGATCCGCCATAACGGACTGGAGAAAGGAGGCGGATTTGTTTTATGATAGATGTATCTTACACGAAGGAGCGGACGCGGGTGGATATTCGGGACAAGGCAAGCACGGGAATGTCCGGCATCGATCTGGCGATCGATAAGCTGAGGCTGGGCGACAATGTCGTATGGCAGGTCGACTCCGTAACGGATTATAAACGGATGGTGGACCGGTTCGTCGAGCAGTCGAAGCGCGACAACAGGAGGCTGATCTATGTAAGGTTCGGCGATCATGAGCCGCTCCTGGAGGATGGCGCCGCGGCGACGACGTACCGGATCGAGGCACAGAAAGGGTTTGAAAGCTTCGCCACGGCGGTGCATACGCTGATCGAGCAGGAGGGCAGGAAAGCGTTCTATGTGTTCGACAGCTTGACGGATTTGCTGCAGCACTGGCATTCCGATCTGATGATCGGCAATTTTTTCAAAGTAGCGTGCCCGTTTCTGTACGAGCTGGACACCGTCGCCTATTTTGCGATCATCCGCAACGCGCATACGTACGGCACGATCGCGAGCATCCGCGAAACGACGCAGCTGCTGCTGGAGCTGTACCGGGTCGAGGGCAGCTACTACATTCATCCGCTCAAAGTATGGAACCGTTACTCGCCGACGATGTTTTTCCCGCATTTGATTCGCGGCGAGGAGGCGGTCTGCATTACGGCCAGCACGGAGTCGGCCGAGCTTTTTTCCAGCATTCAACGCGGCGGGGAACGGCTCGACTATTGGGATATCCTGTTCCAGAAGGCCAGGGAAGCGCTGGCGCAGGCGCCCGAGAAGAGGGAAGCGACGAAACGGCTGCTCATGTCGATGATGATCGGTCCCGAATCGAGAATGTCGGAGCTGTGCGACCGTTATTTTACGCTGGAGGATATTTTGGCGATCGCCTCTCGTGAGATCGGGACGGGCTTTATCGGGGGCAAAAGCGTCGGGATGCTCGTCGCCAGAAAAGTGCTGGAGCGGGATGGCCAAGAAAGGTTTTCCCCTTATATGGAGCCTCATGATTCCTACTATCTGGGGACGGACGTTTACTATACGTATATCGTGCAGAACGGCTGGTGGAAGCTCCGGACGAAGCAAAGGACGTCGGAAGGCTATTTCCGCCACGCGCCGGAGTTGAAGGAGAATCTGCTTCGCGGCAAGTTTCCGGAGAAAATCCGGGAGAAATTGATGCAAATGCTCGAATATTTCGGCCAATCCCCGATTATCGTGCGCTCCAGCTCTTTGCTTGAGGATAATTTCGGCAATGCCTTCGCGGGCAAATACGAAAGCGTATTTTGCGCCAACCAAGGCACTCCGGACGAACGCTACGAGGCGTTGGAGCAGGCGATCCGCGTCGTGTATGCCAGCACGATGAACGAGGATGCGCTGCATTACCGGATGAACCGGGGGCTGTTCGAGCGTGACGAGCAGATGGCCATTTTGGTGCAGCGCGTGTCCGGAGACCATTATGACGATCATTTTTTTCCCCATCTAGCCGGCGTGGGAAACTCCTCGAATTTATACGTATGGGACAAAAGTATAGATATGGACGCGGGCATGCTTCGCCTCGTGTTCGGTCTCGGCACCAGGGCGGTGGATCGTACGGTCGGGGATTACGTCAAAATCGTAGGCTTGGACAAGCCGCTGCGCAGCCCGCTCATGCACGCGGAGGATTACCGGAAATATTCGCAGCACGACGTCGACGTCCTGTCCCTGAAAGAAAATACGTTGACGAGCATGCGGCTGGAGGACGTCCTGGACGTTGACCTGAAGACGGACAAAGAGCTGTTCGCAACGCAGGACTATGAGACGATGCAGCGTCTGCGCGAGCTCGGTTATTCGGATCGAAGCGCTCCGCACATGCTCGATTTTCAAAAACTGCTCGGAGCTACGGAATTCCCGGGCTTGATGCGGGATATGCTCGCCTTGCTGGCCGGCGTGTATGATTATCCGGTCGATATCGAGTTTACGGCGAATTTTACGAAGGAAGGTTTGTTCAAGGTCAATTTGCTTCAATGCCGTCCGCTGCAGACGCGAGGCTTGGGCAATTCGGTCGAGATGCCGACGGCGGATCGGGTGCGGAACCTCTTTTTCGAGATTAAAGGGAATTTTATGGGAGGCAATGTGCGGCTTCCTATCGACTATGTCGTCTATGTCCGACCCGAGTCCTATTTGGCGTGCGCCGAGCAAGGGAAATATGCGGTAGCCCGACAGATCGGCTTGATCAATGCGGCAATGAAAGGGAAGTCGGCGATGCTGATCGGCCCGGGCCGCTGGGGGACGACTACGCCTTCGCTGGGGGTCCCCATACGCTTCTCGGAGCTGAGCAACATGTCCGTCATATGCGAGGTGTCGTCGGTCGAAGCGGGATTTATGCCGGAGCTGTCATACGGCAGCCATTTTTTTCAGGATCTCGTGGAGTCGGGGATTTTTTACGCGGCTATTTTCGACGGGCGGGACGACGTGAAGTTTCAGCCCGCCCGTGTGCTGGAACGGCCGAACTTGTTGCTGTTCCCGCACAGCGAGCAGCTGTCCGATGTCATTCATATTGCCAAAACCGACGGTATGGAGCTGTTCTCGGATATTGTGTCACAGAGGCTCATTTGTTTGTAAATCGGGCGGGGCGGCCAGGCGCCGGGGCCGGTGTATACATGACATGGCGGCCCCGAGGAGCCAACTGGCGCAGAATAGTGACGGTTTGA
>NZ_VDCQ01000103.1 GCF_006265175.1 Paenibacillus hemerocallicola
GGCGGTGGCAACAACGGCGGCGGCAACAACGGCGGCGGCAATTCAGGCATTGTTGGCAAGCCAATTGAGGCGGTCGGCGGCAAAGCCGATATTGCCGAGCTGAGAAAAGCATTCGAAGCTTCCTCGACAGTCGAAGTTCGCTTTCCCGGCAATACGCTCGAAGTTTCTGCGGCAGCCTGGCCCGACACAGCGCGCGCAAACGGCGGAGCCCTGGTCGTATCAGGCGAGCACGGGGCCTATCGTTTCCCCGCTCCGGTCTGGAAGCCTGAACAATGGGCAGCTGAGCTTGGAACCGAAGCAAGCGAAATAACGCTTCGCTTTACGATGGCGAAGCTTGACGGCAGCGAAGCGGAGCAGGCTGGTTCCACGGTGCAAGCGGCAGGCGGCAAACAGCTTTCCGATGCCGTGCATTTCGAAGTGGAAGCGGTAAGGGCAGACGGCAAATCGGTACCGGTATCGTTCGGCTCCGTTTACGCTGCGCGGGAAATTTCCACGAACCGGTCCGTCGATCCGAGCAAGGCGACCGGCGTACAGGTTTTACCGGATTCGCGGCAAATCCGCTTCGTCCCTACCGTCTTCCGGACGGAAAACGGCGTGACGACGGCTTCTTTGAAACGGAATGGCAACAGCATCTACACCATCGTACAAAATGACAAAAGCTTCGCCGACATGGCAGGCCATTGGGCGCAGGCGGACGTGACGCTGCTCGCCAACAAGCTCGTTATCGACGGCGTAAGCGAAACCCGCTTCGACCCGGACCGCGGCATTACCCGGGCGGAATTCGCGTCGCTGCTCGTACGGTCGCTCGGTCTCAGTCCGGTCGCGGCCTCCGCACGATTCAGCGATGTGGCTTCCGGCGCTTGGTACGCCCTGGACGTGGCGACCGCCGCCTCGGCGGGCTTGATCGGAGGATTCGAAGACGGATCGTTCCGTCCCGATCAGTCCGTCAAGCGCGAGGAGCAGGCCGCGATGCTGGTCCGCGCCCTCTCCTACGCCGGCTTCGACATCGGCGTAAGCGAATCGAAGCAAGCCGAAATACTCGGACGCTTCCGCGATACGGCAAGCCTCTCGTGGGCTCGCAAAGATTTGGCCGCCGCGATCAACGCGGGCTTGATCGACGGAATGACCGGGAATACGCTCGAAGCGCAAGGCCTCGCCACGCGCGCGCAATCGGCGGCGATGCTGAAGCGACTTCTCGTCAAGGCGGATTTTATCGACTGATCGCACGGAAGACCTTAACAATATCTTCATCCCGCGTTGATATTGTCCTAACAATCGGAATGTAAGCTAGAGCATGTAGATCAATCGAATACAAAGGGTCGAGACGAGGAGAAAACCCTTTTATGCACCGGATGGAAGCAGCCTTTCGTTTATTTCGAGCTGGCCGCTCCCCCCCGGTGGATAAAGGGTTTTTTCGTTTTGCATCAACAGAAAGGAGCTGCTCGCAACTTGCCGGATGTGGCCGACTATGAAGGTTATTTTTTCGACTTGGACGGAACCGTGTTTCTCGGGGACCGGCTGCTTCCCGGCGTCAAGGAAACGCTCGCGCTATTGCGGGAGAAAAGGAAAAAAGTGCAATTTTTAAGCAACACGACGATTCGGACGCGGCGGCAATGCCAAGCCCGTCTGCACGATCTCGGCTTGGAGGCCCGGCTCGACGAAATTGTCACGGCCGCCTATGTCGCGGCAGTCTATATGCGGGAACGGAGCCCGGAGCCGACCGTTCTTGTCATCGGCGAACCCGCGCTCGCGACCGAGCTTAAGGAGTGCGGAGTGGGCATGACGAGTCGGCCCGAGGAAGCGACTCATGTGCTTGTAGGCATGGACATGCAATTCGATTACGCCAAGCTGCATACGGCCATGAAAGCCGTACGGGGCGGAGCGCAGCTGATCGCGGCCAATCCGGACCCGAATTGCCCGATCGTCGGGGATGTCATACCGGATACGTGGTCGATGGTCAAAGCGATCGAAGCGGCCAGCTGCGTCGAACCGGCCGCGGTCGTCGGCAAACCGTCCGCATATTACGCTTCGAAGGTGCTGGAATGGGCCGGGCTGCGCGGCGAACGCTGCCTGATGATCGGCGACAGGCTGGAAACCGATATTTTATTCGGTTCGGTCAACGGGCTGCACACGGCACTCGTCCTGACAGGAGTTACGACCGATCGCGAGGCCGAGCGATCGCCGATCCGTCCGGATTACTTGTGGCGGACGCTGGAACAATTCGTCGAACTGGCCCGGCCGATAGGGTACTCGGACAAAATTAACTCACGCAACACATTCCCGTAATCGCGGCTTTACACGAATCCGCTACCCTAAAAGAGTAGGCGACGGGAGCCAATGACCGCACCATCCAAATCCAAATTTCAAGGGAGAGAATTGCATGCGTTCCTTCGCGACGAAAATGATTTGCACCTCGCTTTGCCTCATGATGATGGCGGCCTGCGCCAAGCCGGCCGCGACCGGGACAGGTTCACAGAACGAGTCGGCCGCCAAACCCGGGGAGAAGGTCGAGCTTACGTTCTATTACCCGATCGCCGTAGGCGGACCGTTGACCGAAACGATCGAAGGCATGGCCCGCGAGTTCACGAAGCTCCATCCGAATATTACGGTCAAGCCCGTATATACCGGCAGCTACGCGGACACGACGGTCAAAGCCCAAGCGGGCGTACAAAGCAAAACGCCTCCGGATGTCGCCGTGCTGCTCTCCACGGAGCTGTTCAGCCTGCTGGACATGAACGCGATCATCCCGCTAGACGACTTTATCGCCAAAGAAGGCGGCGACAAGTACTTGTCCGATTTTTACCCGGCATTCAAGGCCAACTCCCAAACCGGCGGCAAAACGTACAGCATTCCGTTCCAGCGCAGCACGATCGTGCTTTACTATAACAAGGAGCTGTTCAAAAAAGCCGGGCTCGATCCGGAGAAAGCGCCGCAAACGTGGGAAGAAATACGCGATGCCGCGAAGAAGCTGACCAAGGACGGTACTTGGGGACTGGAAATTCCCGTCTCGGGCTTCGCCTATTGGATGCTGCAAACGTTCGCCCTGCAAAACGGCAAAAACCTGATGACCGAGGATGGCAAAAAAGTGATGTTCAACACGCCGGAAAATATCGATGGGCTCCAATATTGGTCCGATCTGGCGATGAAGGACAAAGTGATGCCGCAAGGGGTTACCGAATGGGGCACCGTGCCCTCCGACTTCCTGGAAGGCAAGACGGCGATGATGTACCATACGACCGGCAACCTGTCCAACGTCAAGAAAAACGCCAAATTCGATTTCGGCGTCGGCTACCTGCCCAAGAACAAAAGCTTCGGCAGCCCGACCGGCGGCGGCAACTTCTATATATTCAAAGATATTGACAAGAAAAAGCAGGAAGCGGCGTGGGAATTCATCAAATTCATGACCGAAACCGAACGCGCCGCGCAATGGAGCATCGACACCGGCTACGTGGCGGTCAAAAAATCGGCCTATGAAACCGAGCGGATGAAAAAATACGCCGCCGAATTCCCGCAGGCGCTCGTCGCCCGCGATCAGCTCCAATACGCCGCCGCCGAATTGTCCACCCATAACAACGGCAAGGTGACGAAAGCGATCAGCGATCAGGTGCAGGCCGTTCTGACGGGCAGCCTGCAGCCGGCCGAAGCGCTCAAGAAGGCACAGGAGGAAGCGGATAAGGCGCTCGCGCCGTTCAACAAGTAAACGAACATTACCGGGGGAGACTGCTGCGGCGAAGGTACGGCAGAATGCCGCTGCAGTTCTCCCTCTTCCATTCCACTTCATGCTGTCTTAGGAGGTCTCCTTTTGGGCGTCAAATCGGTTACGCGCTGGAAAACGGGCGCTTTTGCCTGGATGCTGCTGCTGCCTTCCCTGCTGTTCCTGTTCCTGTTTACCTTTTATCCGATCGCCAAGACGATCCGGCTCAGCTTCTACCAAGCGGATTTGGCTTCTCCGGAACCCTTTTTCGTCGGGCTTGGCAATTACGCCGGCCTGTTCGCGGACGAAGTTTTTGCCAAAGTCATGATCAATAACGCTCTCTTTTCGCTCGGTACCGTTCCGACGTCGATCGCGCTCGCCTTGCTGATGGCCGTATTCGCCAATAAAGCGCTGCGGGGGACGGGATTCATGCGGACCGCGTTTTTTTACCCGACGATGATTCCGATGATAGCGGTAGCCAACATATGGCTGTTCATTTATACACCCGAATACGGCTTGCTGAGCAGGGCGATGAACGCGCTCGGCATGGGCGAAATCCACTGGCTCGGCTCCCCCGACTATGTCATGTGGGCGATGATCATCATGATGATCTGGAAGGAAGCCGGCTATTTCATGATTTTTTATTTGGCCGGGCTTCAGAACATATCTCCCGATCTGTATGAATCGGCGCAGGTGGACGGAGTCGGCCGTTGGACGGTGTTCCGCAAAATTACGTTTCCGCTGCTCATGCCGACAACGCTGTTCGTGTCGATCGTCGCCTTGACGAATTCGTTCAAGCTGGTCGACCACCTGCTCGTCATGACGAAGGGCGGACCGAACAATGCGAGCAACTTGCTCTTGTATTACATTTACGAGACGGCCTTCAGCTTCTGGGATCAAGGAATCGCGTCCACGCTTACCGTAGTGATGATCGCGGTGCTGCTGCTGTTCGCGGCGCTCAATTTCTTCGGGCTCGACAAGAAGATTCATTACAACTGACGCCTTGGCCTATAGGCACCACTACACTCCCGAACGGGAAGAAAGGCGTTTTACATGCGGCTGAAAAGGTTGAACATCGGAAGGTGGCTGCTGCTCGCGCTTGCCGCGCTCTGGCTCGTCCCGCTGTTATGGGTGGCGGTCACGGCTTTCCGGCCGAGGCAGATTGCGCTGTCCCCTTCGTTCTCGCTCGATTTTACGCTCGACAACTTCGCGACCGTCTGGGCGGCCGCGCCGTTCGCTCAATATTACGCCAATACGCTGCTGATCGTCGCAGGCGTGTACGCGGTCCAGATGGCAACCGCCACGATGGCGGCGTTCGCCTTCGCCCGGGTGGAGTTCCGCGGGAAGCAGCTCGTGTTCCTGCTGTTTCTCGTACAAATCATGGTCCCCCCGGACGTGCTCATCTTCCCGAACTATAGCGTACTCAAGGAACTGTCTCTACTGGACACGAAGCTCGGCATCATGATGCCTTATTTCGCGTCGGCATTCGGCATCTTCCTGCTGCGGCAAATGTTCAAGACGATTCCGGCCGAGCTCGACGAGGCGGCTACAGTGGAGGGATATTCGAAATGGAACATTTTATGGAAGATCTATTTCCCGCTTGCCCGTCCGTCCTATATCGCTTTCGGACTCGTATCCGTGAGCTATCATTGGAACAATTTCCTGTGGCCGCTCATCGTCACCAATTCCGTGGAGAATCGGCCGCTGACGGTCGGACTCGCCATTTTTGCGCAGTCGTTCGAAATCGGCGCCCAATGGACCGAGGTGAGCGCGGCGACGCTGCTGGTCATTACTCCGCTAATGGTAGCATTCATACTATTCCAGAAGCAGTTCATGAACAGCTTCATCCATTCGGGGATCAAATAATCGCTAGGGAGGAAACGGTCATGGCAGCATATGGCTCGTATGCGGTTTCGACTTACGCTTATTCGGACGTTCCATTGGACGAGGCTGTTCGGCGAATTGCCGGAGAGGGCTGGAAGGCGATCGAGATTATGTGCGAAGGACCGCACGGCGAGCTGCTCGATTGGTCTGCCGAGCGTCTGGCCGAGCTAAAGCGTTTCGGGACCAAGCACGGAATCGCCTGGACGCTGCACGCTCCGATAACGGGCTGCAATCCGGCCACCCGATACAGCGAACCGCTCCGCGCTTCCGTTGAGCTGCTCGTCCGGACGCTTCGCGTCGCCGAACAGCTGGATTGCGCGCATATCGTCGTGCACCCCGGAGAATCGGACGAAGCAGAGTCTGCGGCGCTCGACGATGCGGCGACATGCTACGTACATGCCGGTGTAGACGAAGGAGCCGCTCTGCGCGTCGCAGCCTTTTTGCGCGAAGTGCAGCTTGCCGCAGGAGAACCGGACGTCGCGATCGCGCTGGAAAACGTCCCTCCCTACCCCGGGCTGCTCGGAGCCGATACGGCCTTTCTCGGAAGGGTTCTCCGGCTTGCGGACACTTCCGGTCTCGGCATCGTATTCGATGTCGGTCACGCGCACTTGACCGGGCCGGGACGATGCGCCGCGTCACTCCGCAGCATACTGCCGGATATTGTCAGCATTCATCTGAGCGACAATGGCGGGAAACATGACGATCATCTCAAGCTCGGGGCCGGAACGGTCCCGTTGGACGAGACCGTCGGCCTATTGAAGGAAGCCGGCTATGCCGGGAGCTGGGTCATCGAGATGCGACAAACGGCCGACGTTGCGCCTTCCGCGGATTGGCTCCGACGACGCAACGTTTGAGGCTGCGGTCGATGGCCGGAGCTGCCTTGCTCTTTTCTTGACGGAAGTGGCCGATTCGGCCCGACATCCCGTTCGAAATGTTCGGACATGCGGGCTTGCTCACCGGACAGCTTATTCCCGTCGGCCGAGTAATGCCGTCTTCGTCCAGCTTTGGAAGGCCGAAGAATTACTCAGACGAACTGTAAAACATGAAGCAGTTGAAAAAGTCTGCAAAGAGAGGAAGCGCCGGAGACAAGAGGTGGGGGAATGCGCTCCACATCCGTTAAAATCGTGTTGCTTTTTTAGATTTTAGCGGTTACAACACGATTGTAAAGTCAATCGCTTCGCTTTCCGCACATTTCCCCCATCTCTTTTGTATGGCAAATCTCTCTTTTTGACTTTTTCAACAACCAGAAAACATGCAGGTATTTCGGTGAAAACTTGCCTCGCTGCCGTAGTGAACTGGAGAACATACAGTTACTCTCGCTTGTTACACCCATTTTACGGCCTGATAGCGATTTACCTGCGTATTTTCCAGTTATTTCGGCGAATATTGCGTATTTCCTGAATATAACTGCATTATTTACAGTTAAGCAAGAGGGGACTTGCTTCCGTTGACGTCATTCGGTCGCTATGCTTGGAGTTAATCATCGGCCTATAGTATGGCGACGGAATCCGAATCCTGGTTCGAGACAAGCAGAAATGAGCTGTCTGAAATGACCGTCGATTGATTTCCGCGATCTGATCTGCATACGGGTCTCATCGGACATTGATCAACGCACCAAGCATAACGCTACGGCGTACCCTTTCCCCGGATTGAAATTCTGTTTGATTTTCATGCAGCGCAATCTCGTTTCCGCCTCAGACCGCCGGCCGTCGGCCCCGATATAATCTCCGGGCGCGATATTCCCGTCGACACGCGTATGCACCTGTCCGACAAGGCCGACGCATGACCATTCCTCCGGGCGCTCGCTGCGCGGGACTTGGGCGAGCTCGCCGTTCCACTCCGGGTTTTCCTTTCTCGTCTTGACGGTTTGACCGGTCGCCGGGTCAACCGTTGTCGTGTAGACAGGCTCTCCGAACTCGCCCGTTTCGTATCGTCCGGCCCAGTGGAAAGGAGAATCGCCCAACACGACACCGGCGGTGCCCGATACGATGCCGAGTATATATTCGCCCGCCAGTGCCGGGCGGACCTTGTCGCCGTCCAGCGTGACGATCGTTCCGAGCGGGATCGCCCCCCTCTGCGCATTCTCGAAATATTCCGCATAATCGGAGAACACGTGGCTTGTCGTCAGCGTTCCCGCAATTTGCACGTCTCCGGTAGCGGAGTAGATGTGCCATTTGCGGTTGGCGGCGCTCGCAACCCCGGACCCGGCATCGCCTCCCGCGATGCTCGACGCCTGATTATTGATCGTCCGTCGAGACGCGAGCAGCACGGCGCGGGTTGTCTGCGCCTCTGCGACGTTGGAGGCGATGCAGGCCGACAGCACGCCGGAGGAGGTGCAGCCGTCGGCGGCGATGTTGGCGGTATTGCTGGCGCTTGCTTTACTTTTGTTCGCGGCGATATTCGCGGAACGAACGGCCGATACGGTGCTGTCGTTCGCCGCGATGTTGGCGGTCGCTTCCGCCTGCGCCTTGCAGCCGTTCGTCGTTGCGATGTTGGCGCTATAGTCGCCGGAAGTTTGGAAAGCCGCCTCGACCCGGGTCGAATAGCCGGAACCCCCGCTCGTGACGACGATGCCCGTCACTGCGCCACCCGAAACGGTGGCGGTCGCAGCCGCCCCCGAACCTCCGCCGCTTCGGTCGAAGAAGACGATCGCAGGCGTGGCCGTGTAGCCGCTGCCCCCCGACACGAGCGTGATGCCGGTCACGGTTACGGCGGCGACAGCGCCCGAGCCTGTGCCGACAGTCGCATCCACGGACGAAATATTGCTTCCGTGCTGGGCGGATACGGAAGAACGCCGCGAAGCGATATTGGCGCCGCTCGTATACTCGCTTCTGCACAGGATGGAAGCGGCATTGATTCCGCGGAAGCCGTCCACGATACATTCTTCGGACGCGATATTGACGGATTGCGGAGCGTTCGCGCGCGAGCCTCTGGCGCTGTAATTTCCGCTTACATTTCCGTTCGCCTCGCTGTATATGGAGGCCACGTTGGCGGATCGCGGGAACGTCGAGCGGCAATTTTGCGAAGCGAGCAGGGCGACCAGATGTTTGGTCGTCCTCCCGCTGAAATTGGTGACCGTGTAGCCGCCCGTATACATCGCGTCGTAAGCCCCCGTATCCGCCTCGGCCGACAGGACCGAGGCCAGACCTCCGGCCTCGAACGTCCCGTCCAGCCCGCTGCTCTTGGATACGGCGATGAACTTGCCGTTGTAATACGTATTGGTCCCGGGGATGGAGTCGACATTGTACGTTTTCCCGAGCAAATCGACGTACTGACCCTGGTACAGCGCTTCGAGAGCGGCGAACGCCGCCGTATCGTCAGTCGCGCCGTCTCCCTTCGCGCCGCCTGCGAAGCGCGGATCGCCGGCATGGATCAATCGATTCAGTCTCCCCGCTACAGTGCCGCCGGCATATCCGACGAGAGCCGCGCCTTTGACGGCATCATCCGAATCGGCCAAATCCGCTTTAAAATCATCGAGGTCTCCCGTTAAGCCGCTGCGTCGCGGCAGAGACGGCTCTCCTCCCGCGAGCGATTCTCCTTTGGCCGAAATGGCTCCGGCCGATAACAATCCGATTCCAGCCGCGCTGATACCGGCGATAAACTTTCGTCTGGATAAAGCTGTCTTGCGTTTTTCGGGCAAATGATCCATGGATGAGTCTCCTCCCGCCAATATAATGATCGATGAACGCCGCTTATTTTTTCCGGCCATCCATAAACAGATTGATTTTCTCTTCCGCTTCGCGCAGTGCGGTGTTGATATCCTTGCCTTCGAAGAAATCCTTGAAGCTTTGCATGACCGCTTTGTACGGCTCCGTATTGATATCTTCGAATTGCGAACGAACGGCGGCCGGGACGGCGGCGCTTTGGAAGAAAGCTTCCAGATGCTTTCCGCGCAAAAATGCCATGTCTGCGCCGAGCTGCTTCTGGATCTCTTTATTGTTCAAGGAGCTAATTCTGGCGGTTGCCCGCGCGCTAAGGGTCTGCACCTCTTCCGAAGTAATGACCTCGATCACCTTCATCCCCTGTTCCTTGTACTTGCTCGTCTTCGTGATCCCCATCACGTGAACGTCGACAATGCCGCTGATATTCGGCCTGTCCTTGTAGCTCGGATATTGGGCGACGTCCCAATTCAAGCCCTTGTTCCCGGCATCCTCCAGTTGGGGCAGCAAATTGATCGTACCGAGCATCGCCAAATTCTGATCTTTGAGAAAAGCCGGCTTCTCGTTATAGGCGAGCAGGTTCGGCGTCGTATTGTTCGGTATGGCGTAGATGCTTTTTGCCATTTCGAACACGCGTCTCCATCCGTCGCTGTTGATCGAAGCCTTCCCCGTCTTGGAATCGATGTAAGTCAGGTTGTAAGGTGCGGATAACCTGACAATCGTTTCCGGACCAAGCCCTCTGTATTGCACCGTTCCTTCCTTATGCGACAATTTCTTGGCCAATTCCATGGCGTCTTCCCAAGTCATGCCGTCCTTCGGATAGGCCACTCCCCGCCGGTCGAAAATGTCTTTATTGTAATAGAGCGCATTCAACTGGATCGTAAACGGGAGCGCGTACAATTCGCCCTTGTCGGAAATCGCCTTCAGCGTTTCCATGACCGGCTTGTCGAATCGGCCGAGATCCGTTTTGTTCTTCGTGACGAGCGGAGTCATATCATAGAGCAGGTCGAATTCTTGGTACGTCGGCAGACCGCCGTTCCACGTGTAGATCAAATCCGGCGCCTGTCCCGCCGCCACCAGCTCCTGGATCGTAGTTCCTTTTCCCGATCTGACCGGTTCGATCGTAATATGCGGATATTTTTTTTTGAGCGGATCGACGAAGAGCAGCTGGATGTCCTTGTCCTCGATGCCTACGCCGATAAATACGCGCAAGGTAACCGGCGTCGTGTCTTCCGCAGCCGCCTTTACCTCGGGCTCCTTCGCCACTTTCCCACCGGCGTCCGCGCCGCATCCTGCGAGCACCGGCAATAGCAAGACGAGACTTCCAAACTTTCGTACTTTAGCAGTAAGCATGAAATTCACTCCGTTCTATTTTTTGGAACAACGTTCTTCAAACAAAGCGTACAGAGACGCGCCCGTCCGGGCATCCGCTCCGTTTCCCGCCGTCTTTTTAAAGGTCATTCAATTCAATCCGTTCCCGTATAACCTGCCGAGCCCGAAATCCCCGATTTTCGGAAGTCCTGGGGAGAAATTCCCTCCATTTTCTTGAAAATGCGGAGGAACGTCGATCTGCTGTAAATGCCGACCCGCCCGGCGATTTCGGGAATGGTGAGACTGCTGTCGGCCAGCAGCTCCTTCGCCTTCGCGATGCGGATCAGGTTAATGTAATCCGTGATGTTCATCCCGGTCTTCTCTTTGAATATTCGGGACAAATATTTGGACGACACATCCATTCGGGCCGAGATATTTTCCAAATACAGGTCGTTCCCGTAATCGGTCTCGATATGGGCCATGACGGTCGATACGAGCGAGCTCGATTTGAAAGCCTGCTGACGATCGGCTACCGTCGTCGCCAGCTGCTTGAAGAACTCGAGCAGAGCGCGCTGCTTCGGCCCGTAATCCATCGACAGCTTGCGGGAATCGCTTAACAATGCATGCATATCGTCCGAAACGAACCGGATGCGGCGCAGCCCTTCCTCCGCCAAGTAGCGCAGTCCCGTATTGTACATATCCGTCAGCAGCCTGCCGGTCGAATGAATGGAGGCGCTTCGTTCCGCATGAGTCCGAATGATTTCTTCGATCTTCGCGGCCAGCGCGGTCGCGTCCCCGACCTTCAGGCAAGCGACCAGCCTGTCTTCGTCGGCGAACGTGTAATGAATGCTTCTCTCCTGTGCGGACTCGTCGAAGCCGACGATCTGAAAGTCGTCGCCAGAATTCGCATGCTGCAACGCCGTTACAGAATCCGAGTAGGATTTCGCTAACCCGTCCACTCCCGGATACGTCCTTCCGATTCCGGCATGAATGACGCAATACAAGGAATCGTACCGGAACGTCTCCATGAACCGTTCGAGCGCTCCCCTGACCGAAGCTTCGCCCGTCACGCCATCCCCCGTATTGACGATGCATACATAGTGGTGCCGCTTGCCCTCCAATACATAGGCATGAACATATTCGTTAAGCAGTCCCCCTACAAGCTTCTTCAGTTTGTTCAGAATGACAAATCGATCCACGTCCTGAATATCCCGGTAAAACGGCTCCTTGAAATGAAACCAAATGCTGCAGCAGATGAAATCCGGCTTCGTAAAGCGCAGCTTCTCCCGCAGCAGCTTCACGAAGTCGTCCTCGACCGGCATCTCGCGGTCCTGCAGCAGATGCAGCAGTGCGTTATCCATATATTCCATCGACACGACGTCCAGCTCGACCTGATATTTCCGGTTATGCCGGATCAATTGGCGGACACCCATGCCGATCGTCTCCAGTTCGTTCATGCCGGAAGCATCTCTTCCCGGCGGTTCGAAGGACTCCTCCTGATCGACGATAATATCCCGGATTTTGCGGATCGGATTATACAGCCGGAAAGCGAATATGAAAGAGAAGACGAGCCCTACCACGACCAGCACCGCGCAAATCGTGACGATCATATCCAATATGCCTTCGGCCTGCTTGTTGAATTCGCCGGTCGGAGTGAGCGAGTAAAATTCCCAGCCGTATATGTCCGATTTCATATGGGAAGCGATATACGGAGTATCCCCAAGCTTCAGCTCCAAACTGCCCGGACCGTCGTCAACAAACGCTTGCTTGAGATGTCCGATATTGTCTTCGGCCGCCGTATCCTCCCCGGAGGAGAACAGTATATGCCGATTGCTATACAGCACCACGAATTTGGACGAAGCGAACACCGCGTTGCTCTGCAGCGTCTTGCTCAGCAGCCCGACGGATACATTCGCCACCAGCAGAGCATGATTTCCGCGCACGACGCCGGTCGTCACGACGGGAATTACCCGTTTATCCCCGGACGGGGAGTGCGTAACCGAGGGCGGCAATATCTCGACGCCGCGGATGGACGCCAGGCTTTCTTTCCAGAAGCTTACCCCGTACCGTTCGAACTTGTATATATGCTCGAAATACATGTCGAAATCGTCTACGCCGGAGGCGGAATATACTTTTTCTCGATCGATGTATACGAACAGATCCTCCGCCAGCTCGGCTACGATCGTGCCGGTGCGCTTCAAGCTCTTCATGATATGGATCAGATCGGACCTTTCCTTCAACGTATAGCTCGAATACGGCTTTAGCAGCTCCTGTACGGCGGTATCGCCAAAAAAGCTGATGCCCACCTCCTGAACCGTTTTCAAATACAAATCTACCGAAGCTGCGGACGATTGCAGGCTGCGCGACATTTTATCGGCAAAGTCGGCTTTCAATTTGGCGACGAAGTTGCCGTACGTTAAGAAGCCGATAACGATAATCGGGATCAGGAGGGACAGGAAGGAGGCAAGTATGTTGAAAAATAGCCGGTTCGTCTTCAGGTGACTTTTCACTTTCCTTCCCCTCCTTCTTCCGTTACAAAATCGTATCGAGCCGCACGCGCACGGCCGCTATGCGCTCCTTGCAAATCGAGTATATGACGTACAGATAATCGCTCTGGACGATCGAATGAGGATACCCGTACTCCCCGCCCTTGTACAGTCCGGCGAACGTTTTGCGGCAATGCTCGTCGCGCAATATATAATGGCGGTCGAATACGGCCCCGTCGCGCGACAACGACAAGACGAGCGGATTGCGCTTTCCCCGCGGCGTCGGGTCGGGCGAGCCGACATAATAGAAGCGCCCGTCCGGCAAGCGGCCGAGGTGAAATTTCGTATTGTTGTCGGTAAACTCCGTCGGGCGCGGCTCCGACCAGACTTCCCCGTCATCCTTGCTCTCCGTTACCCACAGTTTGTCGGAATTGCTCCGCAACAGCATGCGGATGACGCCGTCGTCCGTCTCGCAGAACGACCCTTCGCACAATCCGACCGGCCAGCCGCGCGCTTCCTTGACCGTCCAGAACGATTCCGAATCGTCGCACAGCCCCTCCGTCCTATCCGGCGGGTAGATTCCCGTCTTCACCCATCCGGATAATCCCGCGGGATCGTCGGTATACGGATACATGATGTTGCCGCTAATAATGAGCCGGCCGGATCGCGTCTGTTGGGGCCCGTGGTTCGGGATGATCGGGACCCCCATCGGGATCGGCTCGCTCCAATCGTTCCCGTTTGTTGTAGTAAGCGCATACAAGGAGGTGTCCGTATGGCCGTGGTCGCCGCCTATGCGGGCGCCGCCCACCAGATGCTCCGGCTTGTATTCATACTGGCCGACATACGCGGTAAGCGCTTCCCCGTGCCGATGGAAGCCGGCGGCAGTCAGCACCAGCTCCGAGTGCTTGCCCATCGTCGTATCGACCAGCGGCTTCGGCTCCGACCAATGGAAGAAATCGTCCGAGGAAGAGATCAGGACCCGCTGGCCGGCATCGTCCTCATTGACGCGACCGTTGGACCATATGGCATAAAGCCGTTCCTTGTAGAACGCGATATGCGGATGGTGCGAATACGTCCAGTCGCTTTCCGATCGGGGACTGAACAGACTGGCGCTGTCTGCGGGAATGACCGGTCTCACGGCCGCAGAGTCGTATACATTCGTAATTTCCGTACTTTTGCTTCGATCCATTATACCATGCCTTTCCTGGCCGCGGTCTACCGGCCTGCACGGGCAAGCGCGGCGTTGTATAGGTACTCCAGCTCGGAAGCGCCGGCCCGGCTCAGCGCATCCGCAAACATATGGAATTCTTCGAGCGGTCTGACTCCCATAATAAACTTCACCACGTCTCCGTTGATCGGGCTCAATTTGGACATGATTTGTTTGATTTTCTCGTTCTCCTCGTCCGTGAAGGACGGATTTACGCCCGGAATTCGATAAAAGCCCGGGTCGTTCTCCAGTCTTTCGCCCCATTCTACGATCGCCGAATCGGATACTTGCATGAACGGCCTGGAGTCCACGTTGGGCGACAAGGCCAAGTATCCCGTTCCCGTCTCGGCTTGCATCGCGCGGGCCGGATCTGCCGCCGTCTTGTAGTTCCGGATGACGCTGTCCAGCATCCTCGGCTCTCCGCCCGCAAGCTCGTACGTCTCTCCGGCTATCCCGAAATTGGACACCTCGGTCCCTTCCGGACTGTACAGCCAATCGTAGAAGCGGACTGCGGCTATCGGGTCCTTCACCTTGGAGCTGATCGCATAGCTTTCCGTCAGCCAGCCTTCCGCGAATACGTACCCTCGCGTCTTCCCTTTGCGGTTCTGCATAAACGGGACAAGATCCAGCTTGGCACCGGGCTGATTTTTTTGCAGCACGAGGTTGAAATTGGCGGCGAACAAATTGTTGTCATAGTAGAAGAACGATTTTCCCGAGCTCAATTTTTCCGTCCACTTCTGCAGCGTATTGACGGAAAAATCCGGATCGATCAGCTCCTCCTCGTACAGCCTGTTCAAGTATGCGAGCACCTCCTTGAACTCCGGCTTATTGTTGCCGTAGACGTAAGTCCCCCCGCCGATATCCGGATCGAAATATATGCCGTACCCCGCCCCCATTCCGAATGCGAACGCATCCAGAAATCCCATGCCTCTCGAGGTCCATGGGGTCGAGTCCGGGTAGGCCTCTTTCAGCTTTTTCAGAACCGCGTACAAGTCGTCGAACGTTGCGGGAATCGGCATATTCAGCTTGGCGAGAAGATCGGTGCGGATCATCGGGGCTTTCGACACCGTCATCGCATGCTGCTCGATAATCGGAAAGCCGTACAGTTTGCCGTCGATTTGCAGCTTCTTGATTTCCGGGTATCGGTCGAGCATGCTTCGGAAATGGGGCGCGTATTCCATATAATCCGAGATGTTCAGAAAAATCCCGGTTTTGGCGAACTGCCGAATGTCCCCCTGTTCGACGAGAATAACGTCCGGAACATGGTTCGTGCCGAGCAGCACCTGTTTCTTTTCCTTGTAGTTGCTCTGGGGAACCCCCTCTACCTGCAGCCTGATTCCCGTACGGTTGTAGATTTCCCGCAATACCGGCGTGTCCGTCCGGACCGCCTGTCCGGGATGCTCGTAGCGTACGAGCTTGAGCGTCGTCTCTTGCCTATGGCGCCCCCCGTCGGACCGGCTCGGTTCGTCATCGGACCCGGCACCTTTCGATAAGCAGCCTCCAGCCGCGAGCATGCCCAGAGCGATGCAAAGCGATAGCGTGAAACGTTTTCTCGAACGGCATGACATCGTATCGGCCCACCTCCGTCGTGTACATAGATCAAGACCGGATCATATTCCCCGTCTGTTCTATTACCTTCTACAGGCGCCGGCGTTTCCCTTTGTTCGAATCCCTTGACGCAGCTATCCTTTCTATGAGCCGGTCATCACCCCCTTGACGAATCATTCAAGCATAAACGGGTCGCACAGCGCCGACGGCCGCCCGGACAACAAAACGATTTCAGACGGGCGTAGGTCGCGGAAGCGTACCCTCGCCGACAATATCAAGTATAGGGCGGACGTCCTGCCGTTCCAATGTTCAAAACGGGCCGCGATGCGTTATTTATCCCTCTATGCGGCGATGCTTCACTTTTCCCCCCGTGATGCAATATTCCTCTTCGGGTCCTCTCGGGTGAATCGGCGGCACATGACAAGCTGAAAAGGAAAATCTTTGCTTGACTTTGCCGGCCTTATCACATACAATTTCAGTACGCTTAATTTCCGATAGTGCTTATCGGAAAGCGGGGGAACCAATCTTCAGGGGCGAATCGCACGATCCTCGGATCGCCGTAGGGAACCATCTTTCCCGAGTCCGACAGCTAACCTCGTCAGCAGCAGATGGGTCAATGCATGTTTATTCGCTATCATGACCCGTAACAGGGTCTTTTTGTGCTTTTTTATGGCCCTGGCACCAGAGTGGAGAGAAGTACCCTCTGTCGCTTACGGGCTATTTTTCGTCGCTTCATATTCCTTAAATTTCTTGTTTACACAATATTTACAAATCGTTATCCGGGAGGAATGAGCGCTTAACCCCTTGTTTCATTCGCGGCTTCCGCAGCGACGGCGATTCAGGGGATCACATAGATCAACTTTAGGAAATGGGAGGAATGCGCATGGCACAGCCGAAGTACATTACGGACATTGGAAAAATCGCGACAATACCGGAGACGGAAAGGAAACGGCTCAAACAGATTACGGATAAATTCGTATTCCGCGTCAACGACTATTACTTGAACTTGATCGATTGGGACGATCCCGAGGACCCGATCCGCAAGCTCGTCATCCCGAATGAAGGCGAGCTGCAGGAATACGGCCGCTGGGACGCATCGGACGAAGATACGAACTATGTCGTGCCCGGCTGTCAGCACAAATACCGGACGACCGCCCTGCTGATCGTATCCGAAGTATGCGGCGCTTACTGCCGGTATTGCTTCCGCAAGCGACTGTTCCGCAACGATGTGAAGGAAGCGATGTCCGACGTCGATCCCGGCCTCGACTATATCTCCAACCATCCGGAAATTAACAACGTGCTGCTGACCGGCGGCGACAGCCTCATTTTGGCCACCCCCAAGCTGCGTTCGATCTTCGAGCGGCTGCGGGCGATGGAGCATGTCAAAATCATACGTCTCGGCTCGAAGCTTCCGGTGTTTAACCCGATGCGGATTTACGAGGATGAAGTGCTGTTGGAGACGATACGCGAGTTTTCCAATGCCGATCGGCGCATCTATGTGATGGCCCATATTAATCATCCCCGCGAAATTACGCCCGAGGCGAAACGCGGATTCGAGGCTCTTCATTCGGCCGGAGCTATCGTCGTCAACCAGACCCCGATCCTGCGCGGCATCAACGACGATCCAGCCGTATTGGGCGAGCTGCTCGATCAGCTGTCGTGGGCCGGCGTAACTCCCTATTATTTCTTTATCAACCGTCCGGTGGCCGGCAATCGGGACTTCGTGCTGTCGCTGGAGGAAGCGTATCGGATCGTGGAGGAGGCAAAATCGCGGACGTCGGGACTCGGCAAGCGTATCCGGCTGTCGATGAGCCATACGTCCGGGAAGATCGAAATTTTGGCGATCGAGAACGGCAAGGCGTACTTGAAGTACCATCAATCGCGCGAGGAGCAGTACGGCAAATTCATGATCTTGGACTGCCCGAAGGACGCCTCCTGGTTCGACGATTTGCCCGGCAACGAACAGTTCTGGGAACCGCCGAAGAAGAAGACGGACGAAGTCGTCTCCGTCAACGAGCTCCCCGACATGCCCGAGCGGCGGAAGCGGACGGTCGGCGGCTGACCCCCACTCATCGCTGTCGCGAAAAAACCATTTCCGCGACGATCGCGAGCAGTCCCCCAATATCAATAACCTGTTGCCGAGCATCGGACGGATGAACGGCGGCAAGCTCCGAAACGCCTCCGCGGGCACATTCATGAGCGACACGACAAGAACGATAGTCGTCCCGGCTGCGCGCAGCACCAACCCGTTCGTCAGCGGACGCCGCGATACCGTCCTCAGCGCCGAGCCGAAGATCGGCAGTATGCCGTGAACAATACGGCTTGCGCAACTCTCATCGGCATCGCGGCGTCCCTCGGAAGCCGGGAAATGAAGGACGCGGCGCCATTCCCCGCGCCGGCCGTCCCGGTTCCGGGCATCCAAGCCGCATAACCGTCCCGACCCGCGCCGATGCCCGCCTCTTGTTCGGTGTCGGAGGAGTTCGCCGGATTGCCGCCCGCACAACATCCGACTGCGCTTAATAATGGGCTGTCCGCCTTCCTGCCCGGCTCGCCCCTTCATCGTTCGGCTTCATTAAACACACCCTATAAAACAACGGAATCTGCTTCCGTTATTCGCGATCTTCCTCCCGTTTTCCACAACATAACGGAGCATGCTTCCGCTAATGCGTCGATTTCGCGGAAAAACGGCACAAAGCTGAGCGATAACGGATCACATTTCCGCTATAATGGTCGCGGCCCTATTTTCCAAAGCCAATAACGCCCCCGTGTTCCTTTATTGCCCCAACTTCGACCGAAATCCGGCAAGCTGTGACTATACGCACTCCATAATATCCGGAAGCTGCTTCCCATCATGGAACGGCTCGTTCGAGGGACAGATAGGATCATTTTGTCAAACCTTCACTTCGCTAACAGCTTGCCGAATGGTTATTTCGGTGAATCGCGGATCAGTTCGATGTACAATCCGCCTGTCTATACCCTCTCCAACGGCCGGTACGGCTCCGGCGGGAGCTCCACCCGGATCGCGGCTCCGGGGCTCACTTCGCCGCCAACGAGCACGATCCCCATGATACCGGCTTTGCGGATCAGATTGCCGTCCTCGTCGCGATCCGGAACCGCGGCCATCAATCCTTCCCGGAATCGATCCAGCTGAGCGCACGGATTGCGCAGCCCGGTCACCTCGACAACGGCCGATGCGCCCAAATGGAGCCTCGTTCCGACAGGGAGTGCGAGCAGGTCGAGACCGCGCGTAGTGACATTTTCGCCCATCTGCCCGGCCGATACGTCGAACCCCGCATCCCGCAATTCGTCGTGCAGCTCGGCATGAATCAAGTGAACTTGCCGCAAGTTCGGCTGGGACGGATCCGCCGCCACACGCGAGCGATGCTTCACCGTCTCGCCCATGTGGGCGTCGCCCTCTACGCCCAATCCGGCCAACAACCGGATACGGCCCTCATTCGGCTTGCTAAACGTATGGGCCGCGCTGCGGCTGACCGCCGTAACGGCCCCGGCTTGCTTTTGTTCCATCCGATGCACCATCCGATCATAGGGATAGATTCATTCGTTCGAGACCATCATACCATTTCTAGCCCCGGTGAAGGATGAACGCCATCCGCATTCGCCCGGATTCAGGCCGTTTTTGAACCCCTCGTATACTATCCTGCTCCGAAACATTTCCTCGGAAATATGTCGTGTATTCGTCACGGGAGTACGCCCCTCCCCCCTTCCCGCATCGGCGCAAAAATAAAACGCAATAAGACCGCCCCCGCTTGGCCGCAAGCAGGAACGGTCTCATTATTTCGATTACGGCAGCCGGATTTGGCCGAACAAGTCCTTCATTACATAGTACGACTGCTTCAACCGTTCGTGGAACCGCGGCCGCTCCCATGTTTGCCATTCGAGCGGAATCATATCTGCCACGAGCAGCTTGCCTTCCCTGGCAGCAGGGTATAAGAACGTCAGTGTGCCGGGAGCGAAGACGGGCTCGGACGAATCACCCTGAACGGTATCCGCGGGTTTGTACGTGGCGACGGCGAATTTGAAGTCGGGGACGTTTTGCTTGGCGGCCAGTCCGTCCTTCCACAACTCGCCCGTCACCTCGCGGGTGCTCGGGTCCTTCACATTAAGCAGCTGCCAAGCGATTCTCGCTTCCAGCACATGTTCTTTCTCATTAAAGAAGACGTCAGCCAGCGAATCGTAGTCGGCGCTTGCCGGATTGCCGTTGCCGAAACGGAGCAGCCCGGTCTCGTAAGCATCGAACGGGAGCTTCAGGCCACTGTCCGGGATCGTCAGCTCCTTGTTCAACGCCAGGCGGATCGGATAAAAGCTACCGTTATTCGGAATGGCCGCCTCTTCCCGGATCGGAATCATTTTCAGCATATGGGCGTACTGGTAATAAAACGCGTCGTAGTAGCTGTCCACCCATATCCGGGAGGAGCCGGGAACCGCTATGTCTATCACGAAATCGATGCCGTCATCGGTCTCAAGCCCGTCGCTCCCCGGCAAATGCCGCTGCCCTTGACCGGGAATCGTATCGAGCAAAATCGCGGCCCTCGTCCGCTTCCAGTCGAACGGGCGTCCGTCCTTTCCGAAATCCAGCCGAAAATAGACGTATCTTTCGTCGGCGGACGCAGCGACCCGCTCTATGCGGCGGTGCGCATCCCATTCATCGACAGCTTGCACAAGCGGCGTCTTGCCGATATCCAGAAGCGGAATGCCCGCTTTCTCCCAATCCTTCGTATCTCCATCCACGTACAACCCGGCCCCCGCTTCGTTCGGATCGAAGCTGAGCAAGCCGAATTGCTGCTCGCTCGTCTGGGCGTTGGACCAGAACGGGCGACGATCGGGATTGTCGAGGTCCATATTGTTCCACGTCCGCTTGAACCATTCGTCCTGCCAGCTGAACACGAGTCCTCCGGCCATCCCTTCCCGGTATATGTCCTCGAACAAGCGGGCATTGATCGCACCCTGCTCCGCCTCCGACAAAAAGCCCTGATTCCAGCCTTTCACGTTCCGATGCGTCATGCCGCGCGAGGCGGGCACCCCGAATTCGGCGACCAGCACCGGCATCCGGTGAGCCTGCTTCAAATCGTTCAAGTAACCGGCATAACCGTTGAATTCGCCGCGAAAATCTTTGTAGGCCGCATACTTTTTCTCGTAATTCATAAATTCGGGGTAGTACGGATAGACGTGGTACGAGGCGAAATAGCCGCTCCTCAGCGCGGGCTTGGCCAGGATCGCGTTCGGGTCCACCGACACGAGGTCCTCCTTATGAGTCGGCTCCGAGGGATGGCGCATCGGATCGGTCGTCACCCAGTTCGTAAAGCTGAACGGCCGTTGCCATTTGTAGGTGTCCATCTCGTATACGGCAACGTCCTCCATCAGCTGCGCCACCCATATTTCAAAGGGCGATGCATGCTCGGTCTTGAAGTACGTTCCGTCCAGCTGAGCCCTCCCTTTGCGCTTCTCGTTCGTCGAGACGACCATGATCGGGTCCCATTCGATGCCGAGCACCCATCCGAGCACATATTTCGAGACGTCCGCCCCGTACTTTCCGGAAGCGTGTCCGGGTCTTGCGGGCAATTCCGCTTTCCCGTGAATGACGTTCACCATATCGCGAAGCTCCCGCTGCAGCTCCCCGTTCACTTCCTCCGAGTAGGCGTCTCCCGTCTCGACCAGCTTCTCCTCGTCGACCCATACGCCGTGCAGGACCATGACGGGCTCGTCCGCCTTGTCGTTATATTCCTTCAACGCCTCATAGAAGGCCGGCGGATGCAGCGTGTAGACGCGAATCGCATTCGCGTGCATTTCGCCGATTTGCTTGAACCAACGGGCGTATTCTTGTTTCGTAATCGCGGTCTCTCCGGGGAAATGCCCCGGGTTCGCGACGCCCATATTGACGCCTTTGATCAACATGTCCTGCCATGCCCCGTCGCGGTATGCCTGCAAATAGCGCTCTCCCGTTCTGGCCGGCATCGAGATTCCGTCTACTTTTACCGTCTCCCATTCGTATGGATTTGCGTGATTTGGCCGATCGAATGCGTATGCCGCGCCTATGGCCATACCGGCCAGCACGATGCCGCCGAGCAGCCAGACGGGCCAGCGCCGCCTACGTTTGCTCAGTCTTTTTCTGCGCATGAGCCTATCCCCCCGTATGCTTCCGCTGCGATTGTACCGATATGCCTTTGCGCGTCATCTCGCCCCATTCGTGCCGTTTGCCCGAGAGCGATTTGATCAGCCCGTTCAGCCGCCATACCGTTTGAATCGGCCGGTACCAGAACGTCTCCGACAGCGCCCATACGAAAAGCCTCGTAACGTCGGAGATGCGGTTATATTTGCCGAGCGTCCACTCCTCGAGCAGCACCGCCCCCATCGATAGAAACGAGCCGTACAGGAGCATGGACAGGATCAGCAGCAAGCTGAAAAAAACTTGAGTCTCGCCCATGAACAATCCCCCTATGGCGATCAAATAGCCGATTCCTTCCACAACCGGACCAAGCAGCTCGACAAATAGAAAATACGGCATCGCCACGAAACCGATTCTGCCGTAACGGGGGTTCAGCACCATCCTCCGGTGCTTCCATAAGCTTTCGAACAGCCCCCGCTGCCAGCGGACGCGTTGACGCTTCAGCACCTTCATCGTTTCCGGAGCTTCCGTCCAGCAGACCGGATCGGGAATATAAGCGATTTTCGCCTTGCTTTTCTTCTCCCGGATCAGCCGGTGCAGGCGGACGACCAGCTCCATGTCTTCCCCTATCGTGCCGACCTCGTAGCCCCCCGCTTCCAACACCCAGTCTCTGCGAAATACGCCGAACGCGCCGGACACGATCAGCAGCATATTGAACCGGCTAAGCCCGATACGCCCGATCAGAAACCCGCGCATATACTCGATGACCTGCATGATCACGATAGGGCGTCCCGATAATCGGACTTCTTCGCCGGCCAGATGCCCGCGGTCGATCAAGCTGCCGTTGGCAATGCCGACGCTGCCTCCGCTGGCGATAATTTCTTCACCGGGCCTCGCTTCGACGATCGGCTTCATTATTTTCAGAAAAGCGTCGGCATCGAGCACCGTATCGCCGTCCAGCGAGACAAAATAAGGATATTGCGAATAATGGATGCCCGCGTTCAACGCATCCGCCTTGCCTCCGTTCTCCTTATCGAGCATCACAAGGGACGGATGCTTGCGGGAGCGGTATACCCCGAGGACCGGCTTCGTTTCCTTACGCGACTTCCACAGCACCTGATGCTTGATCGCGAACATGTCGAACTCCTCGATCAGCCTGTCCTTCGTACCGTCCTTCGAGCCGTCGTTAATGACGATGACCTCGTAGCCCGGATAGTTCATGCCGAGCAGGGAGCGCACGCTGTCCACGATATTGCGTTCTTCGTTATAGGCCGGGACCAGGACGGATAAGGGCGGACTGAAGGCGGAATGAAGCAGCTCCTCGTAATGGACGGTATGAATGCCGGATTCGCGGCGAAGCTTGCGGAACGCGACCAGGAACAGAACCATGTAAAAAGCCATGACCGCGAAAACGTAAACGACCACGATCCAGCCGCCGATTTCCGCGGTCACGGACAACCAGTTATCCCGCATCGGATTGTCCCGCCTCCTCTCTCTCCAGCATTTCCTCGGCCGCTTCCCGGGCGTAGCGGTCGGGGTGAAAGGAAGCGATTTGCCGCAGCATCGCATCTCCGTTCGCATAGTTCATCAAGGCGCGGCCCGCTTCGATCCTGACCAAATACGCCGAGTCCCCCATCATCTGCTGAAGAATCGGGACAAAATCGGAACTGCGCACTTCGGCCATCAGCCTGGCCGTCATGAGGCGCAGCGGCCACGAGTACGTCGCCCATTCCTTGCTCGCTTCGAGAAAGGCGATCTCCGCCTGCTCGGTCATATAGCCGAAATTGGCCAAAGCTTTCATCGCCCGGATGCGGCACTCCTCCGACGGATCGGCAAGCAGGCGCTCCAGCCACGCCAGGACCCGCTCCGTGCGAATATTGCGGATACGCAGCACATCGATCAAATTAAGCCGCAGCCGAATCCGGGCTTCTTCGCTTCGACCGATCAGCTCCTCGAGCAATTGTACCGGCATCACCATCAGGACGCTCCGGTACATGTGCTCCGAAATAGAATCCGTCTCATGCTGGGCATCCTCGATCAGCAGCATGTTTACGATGTCCGGATACCGGAGCAAGGCCAGAACGCGCAGAGCGGTCCATTTTTCCAAATCTCCGGTTTTGCCGGCTGCGACGACGCTGCGTACGTTTTCTTCAATTCCTTTCATTCGAAAAAGCCCGATCAGGACAAGCGCATTCATCCTGACGTTCCATTTCCGGTTTCGTAGCGACTTCCGGTACGCCTCCGAATACAATTCGGCAGCCATGCGGGATATGCTCTCGATTTCCGCGGGAGTGCCGCTGACGTTCACCCGGTGGAACAAATAGTTTTCCAGCGCGGCGAGCTGCCAGCTGCGGCGCGGTACGATTTGACGGGAACGCGTTCCGTCCCGCAAATACTGTTCGATCGGAGAGTCCAGCTTTTCCATGCGGGCCGTCCATCTCCGTATGCGCCCCCTCGTCCGATTGGACTTCCATTTGCGGATCGCGAGAATCACATACAGCACCAGCAGCATGACGGCCATGACGGCACAAAACCAACTGACGAACGTGATCGAGTAGACGGCGCTCATCCTTTGTTCCCCTGGAGAAAACGCAGCATTCTCGCTTCCAGCTCCGGCAGCCGGAACGGCTTGATGACGTAATCGTCCGTACCGAGCCGCATCGCCTGCGCGATCTCCTCTTGTTCCCCGACGCCTGTCAGCATGATGATCCGATAACGGTCCGCCGGATAATCCGCCCTTAATCGCGTAAGCACTTCGATGCCGTTGATTTTCGGCATCATGCGGTCCAGAATGAGCAAATAGTTCCCTTTCCGGCGATGCCAATCGTCCTCGAAAAAAGCGGAGCCGTCGGCGAACGTCCGTACCTCGGGTGCTTTGCCGTCCAGCCGCCAATCCTTCAATCTGCGTTGGAGCAAATTGCGGATAATCGGGTCGTCATCGAGTATCGCGATGCGCCAGTGCTCCGCTCCTTGATCGGCATCGCCTTCAGCGGAAAGCGCCGTTCCCGTCCCTGCATGCTTCGACCCGTTCGACGGCATAAGCTTGGCGATCGATTGCTTTCTGCGGATTTTGTTCAGGACGCGTACGGCAAATTCGTCCGGATCGATCGGTTTGGCCAGAAAGTCGTCCGCCCCGAGGACGTACGCTTTCATGCGGTCGCTCTTCTCATAGAGCGCGCTCATCAGGATCACCGGCACGAACAGCTGCGGCGACCGCTGCAATACCGTCAGCAGATCATAGCCGCTATGACCCGGCAATATGACATCCAGCACAATGCAATCCGGTTTAAGCTCGTAGAACCATCGGATCGCTTTTTCCGGAAAAGGAGTGGCCAATACTAGACATCCCTCCGCCTCCAACCGTTCCTTGAACATTTGCAGAAGCGTCACGTCGTCGTCGACAAGCAAGACGAGCGGCTTCGCCGGAGCGGCGGCGGTTTGGGCATCCATTGCCGCTGCGGTTGCCGGCGCCTCCGATATTGCGTTCGGATGCGGCCCGTCTGCTGTCTGTGTCCCCCTTGTTGCGTTCGTTTGCCTTCCCTCGGCTATCGGCGTACCTGTCGTCGC